>JAFLCE010000015.1 GCA_017303655.1 Anaerolineae bacterium | reverse complement strand
CTCCTCCCATGCACGTGGACGGTTCATTGGGAAAGGCTGAATGCTGTCATCGGGAGCCAGGGCTCCGAGCAAGATCAATCCGCGTTTGGCGGTAGTATTTTCCGGGTCGAGTTTTAGAGCCGTTTGCAGGCAGTAGATGCGCTCTTTGGGCGTATCCATGGCGGCGCTGAGCCAGATCCAATAAGTGGCATTGTTCTGGTTCGTTTTGAGCAGCAGAGTCAGCAATTCCTTGGCGCGCGGTTTGTCGCCGTGGCGCAGGGCATCCACTGCGTCTTGAAAAATGGTGTCGTTGTTTTGCTCTTTGAGTTCGCCGGTCATGGGTTTGATTTTAATTCAATTCGTGGAATTCTTCGACCTGATATGTAAGAACTTGCAATTTTGCCTCCTGCCAGAGATTCCCCCGCTCGCCCATCTTGTAACATAACTGCTCAAGGAATTCGACCGGGTTAGGAATCTTCTCCCAGACTTGCGGCAAGAAGGTCGCCCTGCGAAAACCGTGTTTGAGAATAACGCCATCCACGTGTGGGCGCAGTTTATTCAGTAGGTCATCAACATCGGCATATTCCAGCTCTTGTGGCAATGTCAGGCATGAGACCTCTATCTGAATGCGGCTCAATTCCTTTTGCGTAAGAGGCGGAAAGCGCGGGTCATTCAGCGCCGCGGCAATGGCGTGCTCGCGGACATCCTCTGCCAGTGGCTGATAAGCTTCCAGCGCGCCGATGCATCCGCGCAATTCACCATGAATAGTCAATGTAACAAAAGAAGAGCCTTGCTCACGCAGGGCTTGTGTCAGCGAAGTTTGGTTAATGGGAGAGGCAGCCTTTCCCATTACGGCATTTTCAATCGCTTCGCGGGCGATAAGCAAAAGAGTCTGTTTCTCCCCATTAGTCAATGGCGTTGACATGGCACCCTCCAAATAGAACGAGTCTCACAAAAACCTATTTCAATGTAGACAACTTCCAATACTCACGGTTGTGATAGATTAACGGTTCCCCGCTGCCGGTTCCACTCGCCGCCACCACCTCAGAAATGAAAAGCGTGTTCATACCCGCATCATACGGGTGGACAACCCGACAATCCAGCCAGGAGAGTCCGCCCACGATCAAGGGTGAACCGGTGACCAGAGTTTCGGTTTTCAGGGTGGCGAAGCGATCCTGCACTTCGGGCATGCGCCCAGCAAACAGGTCTGAGACCGCGGTTTGATCCGCTGCAAGGATCGTCAGCCCGAAAGCGCGCGACTTCATGACCAATTCATGTGTACGCGTGTTTTGCTGCAAAGAGATCGTGATCAATGCAGGGTTCAATGAAATGGATGTGAACGAGTTGACGGTCATGCCATGTTGTTCATCTTCATGTCTGGCAGTTACAACGGTCACCCCCGCCGACCATGCACGCATGGCGGCTCTTAAGGCGTCAGAGTCAAGGGTCATAAATTAGAGAGTCTCCGGGTTTTCAAGTTCATCATAATTGCCGCGTGCAGGTGCGTCAAGCCTAAAATATGCACAGCATTGATTCAATCGCATAACAATTCCTTACCTTAATAGGCTTTTATCCTTGCGTGGTAAACTCCCCACATGTCTTTAAAAACCAGAAACATTCTCATTGGGCTGGCTGGCTTTGTATTGTTGGCTGGTTTGGTCTCTCAAATCCCAGCGGTTAAATCACGACTCGACTGGCGTGTGGAAGTCTTTCAAATTTATGTAAAGAATCTCGTCGACCCTGTCGGTCCTGTACCAACCGCCTTACCCGTCACACCACAAATCGCAACAGCCACGCTTCAAACCACACCGACACTCGTCGCACAGGCGTTGCCAACGATCACGCCCACAGCCACCTTCGCACCATTGCCCGCACAAGCCTCCATCGTATCCCCGCCCTTCGAAAAACAAACACCCAACAACTGCGGACCCGCCACCCTTTCGATGGCACTCCATCTTTATGGATGGGAAGGCGATCAAACCGACATCTCGAATCTCGTCAAACCTGTCACTGGTGATCGTAATGTCAACCCCGAAGAACTGCGCTATTTTGTTCGTACGCAGGCGGGCTGGCTCAATTTGGAATATCGCGTGGGCGGCAGTATTGAATTGCTCAAACGTCTGATCGCTGCAAATTATCCCGTCATTGTAGAAACGGTTACCTCGCTTAACCCCGCCGATGCGCTGGGTCCCACCGACGATCTTTGGGCGGCTCATTATCTGCTCGTCACCGGCTACGATGATGCCACACAAGAATTTACCATTCAAGATTCTTATCATGGACCTGATCTAAAAATCTCTTACACTCAACTTGAAGAGGATTGGCGTCCCTTCAATAACGTTTATCTGTTGACCTACTTCCCGCAATTCGAAGAGGAAGTAAAGACCCTGCTCGGCTCAGACTGGGACCCGAACCTGAATCGGCAACGAATCCTTAGCGCCACTGAAGCCGCCACCACAGCCCCCACCGCCAACGGATTCGACTGGTTCAACTACGGCAGCAACCTCACTTATTTTGAACGCTACGAAGAAGCCGCCCGCGCCTACGACAAAGCCCGCGAACTCGGTTTGCCACTGCGCATGTTCCGCTATCAATTCGGTCCCTTCCTGGCATACTTCCACTCTGGCAGGAACGATGACCTGATCTCACTCGCAGACTATGCTCTCGATGTAACGGAAATGTCTGAAGAAAATTGGTTATGGTATGGCTTTGGCTTATATCGTAAGGGCGATTACTCCGGCGCTCTCAAAGCCTGGCAAAAAGCCGATTCGATCAACCCAAACTTTTTTGAAGATCAAGCACGCAAAGCCATTGCCTTGGTGCAATAAAATTCTTTCAGACCATGATGAAAAAAATATTCCCTCTCTTCTTTCTATTCCTTGCTGCATGTCAGCCAGCGCCTACTACTCTTCCTGAAGCGACGGCAATTCCTTCTTCTACTTCAGCACCAGCAACTCAAACCGCAACAGCGACAGTTGAAATAAGTAGCACAGCTACCCCAACCGCGGCACCAACAAATATTCGCATCTCCGCCAAAGACGGCATGACCCAGCTTTACATCCCCGCCGGAACCTTCACGATGGGCGGCATGGATGTATACCGAGAGAACGACGAACAACCCGCACATGAAGTCACACTCAATGCCTTTTGGATGGATCAAGTAGAAGTCACCAACGGCATGTATGGCTTGTGTGTGCAGGCAGGCATCTGCCGCCCGCCAGTAGAAGTCCGCTCGGATAACCGTGAGGAATATTTTGGCAACCCGGAGTTCAATGATTATCCAGTTGTATTCGTCACCTGGTATGATGCGGATGTGTATTGCACATGGTCTGGTCGCCGCCTGCCAACCGAAGCGGAATGGGAATATGCCGCGCGCGGAAATGACAAGCGCAACTATCCCTGGGGCGATGAGTTGCCAAACGAATACACCGCCAACTTTATGAACCTGGTTGGGGATACAACCCGTGTCGGTTCGTATGCCGAAGGGGCGAGTCCGTTTGGGGTGTTAGATCTTTCAGGCAACGTTTGGGAATGGGTGGCAGATCGCTACCGCCCGGATTATTACAGCAAATCAACAGCAGAGAATCCGCAAGGTCCTACGGAAGATGAAGTCTTCAATACTTTCCGAGTAATTCGCGGCGGTTCCTTTCAAGAGGATGGTCTCTTTTTACGGCTGGCAAACCGCAGCTTTTTGGATGGTCCCAACCTCAAAGCTCAATCCGATGAAGAAGCCTATTATGGAAAGAGTTCCTTTGTGATCGGGTTTCGGTGCGCACAAGCTGCAGAGTAGGCAAATGCAAATGGGGCAAACAGGCGTCGGCTGAGTTTGAAGCGAAAACAGGTCGAATCTGAGCAAATTGGGCATCTCAAAAACAGACTTGTATATACTAACAATCCTGTAAGTGAAAATTGGTGAAAATCCTGCAATTCATGTGAGGACTGTTACCTTTGGGGGATGAGTCAGTTTTTCGCTCCTTTTATACTCAAGTCATATCAAACAAAGGAGATTCTATGAAAAAACTAATTCCGATTTTAGCTGTTATTGCGATCCTTGCCTCTGCGTGTGGAGCCGGGAACGCTGAGCCAACTGCTATTCCCCTGCCCACCGCCTTCCCGACCAATACCCCTCCGTCGATCAATGCACCTGCCGACGTTGAAGCGAATGCCGCTTCCGGCGAGGAACGTGCTTCCGGTGTAGATGGTATGCCCGCTGTTTATATTCCCGATGGCACCTTCCGCATGGGCGGTATGGACCCAGATGTGGACCGCGATGAAGAACCGCCTCACAATGTAACCATGAAGGGCTTTTGGATGGATAAGCTCGAAGTGACCAATGCCATGTATACGCTGTGTGTACAAGCAGGTGCTTGTGAGCCGCCCCAAACCTTCAAATCTGAAACTCGTGAGTCATATTTCAATAACCCTGAGTTCAATGACTTCCCTGTCGTGTATGTGACCTGGCTGCAAGCCGATACCTACTGCAAATGGGCTGGCCGCCGTTTGCCCACTGAGGCAGAATGGGAATACGCTGCACGTGGTACCGATTATCGCACCTATCCCTGGGGTGAAGATCGCCCGGATTCTTCCCGCGGTAACTTCAATTACTTCGTAGGCGATACCACCCGCGTAGGTAACTACCCCGCTGGTGCCAGTCCCTTTGGAATTTTGGATATGGCTGGTAATGTCACTGAATGGGTCGCTGACTTCTATGATTTAGATTACTACTCGCAAAGCGCGAATGTCAACCCGACCGGGCCTGGTGCACGCAGTGAGTACTTCAACCGTGTTGTTCGCGGCGGTACCTTCCAAGATGCTTTCAAAGATGTCCGCATTGCCAACCGTGCTTCTGTGCGCGGCTCGAACCCACAAGCAGATGATGTTTACTCGGAAGATTACTTGGGCACGTTCTCTCCCAAGATCGGCTTCCGCTGCAGTTCAGACTAAACCGTAAGTTGTTTCTACAACAAGCCGTCGGGAGGTACCCGGCGGCTTGTTTTTTTTTATTGACGCTCAATTTTTGCTATGGTATTATCTGACGCGCAATTGAATAGTCCTACAAGACACTCTTATCCAGAGAGGCGGAGGGAACGGCCCGTTGATGCCTCGACAACCAGTGGAATAGTTTAATACACTACTCGACCAGGTGCCAATTCCGACAGACGGATGTTCTGGGAGATGAGAGGGTAAATAAGCATAGCTTGAATTGCCCTTTCTGCATGTCTGAAAGGGCAATTTTTGTTAAACAAGGAGAAATAAAAACAATGTCCAATACCTTTATGTCTTCCCCCAGCCTGATGTTCACATCAGAGTCGGTATCGGAAGGACACCCCGATAAGATCTGCGATCAGGTCTCGGATGCTGTTCTGGATGCATGTCTTGCACAGGACCCCCGCTCACGTGTCGCATGCGAAACCGCCGTCAAGACCGGTTATGTGATGCTGCTCGGTGAGATCACCACCAACGCCGTGTTCAACTATGATGAACTCGTCCGTAAGGTTATTAATGAGATCGGCTACGATGACAGCGCCAAAGGTTTCGACGGAAACTCTTGCGGTGTGTTGGTTGCCATTGCAAAGCAATCCGGCGACATTGCCATGGGCGTGGATAAGGCTCTCGAAGCCAAAGACGGCACCATGACCGAAGCCGAAGTGGAAGCCATCGGTGCGGGTGACCAAGGCATGATGTTCGGTTTCGCCTGTAACGAAACCGAAACCCTGATGCCATTGCCGATCTACCTCGCACACAAACTCACCCTTCGTCAGAGTGAAGTCCGCAAGACCGGAACTCTCGCATGGCTGCGTCCGGATGCGAAGAGTCAGGTAACGGTTGAATATGCATTCGGCAAGCCCAAGCGCATTGACACCGTCCTCATCTCCACCCAGCATGCTCCTGAAGTTTCACAGGAAGAGATTCGCAAGGGTGTGATCGAGCACATCATTAACCCCGTTCTGCCCAAGGAATTGGTGGATGCTGATATGAAGATCTACGTCAACCCGACCGGACGTTTCGTAGTCGGTGGTCCGATGGGTGATGCCGGTCTAACTGGACGCAAGATCATCGTCGATACCTATGGCGGCATGGGTCGTCATGGCGGCGGTGCTTTCTCCGGGAAAGACCCCACAAAGGTGGATCGCTCCGCTGCATATGCGGCTCGTTATGTAGCCAAGAACATTGTCGCTGCTGGTCTGGCAGACCGCGTGGAAGTGCAGGTCTCCTATGCCATTGGTGTGGCGCACCCGCTTTCTGTGAACGTGGAAACCTTCGGTACCGCCAAGATCGCAGACGAGAAGATCGCCGCACTCATCAACGAACACTTTGACCTGCGCCCCGGCGCGATCCTGCGCGACCTCGACCTGCGCAGACCCATCTACCGCAACACCGCTGCATACGGTCACTTCGGCCGCGATGACATCGAACTCCCTTGGGAACGCACTGACAAAGCTTCTGCTTTGAAGAAGGCTGCGGGATTGTAGTAATTAGTAAATGGTAAGTAAAAGCGCCTCTGATTTCTCAGAGGCGCTTTTTGATTCACTCTTCACGTTTCATTTTACGGCTTTTCCAACCCGTGCGCGGTCAACAACGCTTCATCTTCCAAAATATCTTTTGTTGAACCATCTGCCACCACACGCCCTTCATCCACCACAACTGTACGCGGAAAAAGCTCCTGTACCAGCTTCATATCATGCGTGGAAACAAGCATGGTAATGGGCAGGTCACGCAGCAAGTTGATCAGCGTTCTACGCGCGCGCGGGTCGAGCCCAGCTGAGGGTTCATCCAACACCAACAGGCTGGGGTTCATTGAAAGCACGGTCGCAATGGCAATGCGTTTCTTCTCCCCCACACTCAAGTGATGGGAAAGACGGTCGCGATACGAAGACATGCGCACGGCTTCAAGCGCAGCATCCACCCGCGCGCGGACTTCATCTTCAGGCAAGCCCATATGCAGCGGACCAAACGCCACGTCTTCAAAAACTGTCGGTGAAAAAAGTTGGTCGTCTGGGTTTTGGAAGACAAGCCCCACCATGGAGCGAATGGCAGGCAAATTTTCACGGGTGAGGCGTTTGCCCGAAACTTCCACTTCGCCCTTCCCCATCAATATCCCATTCAAGTGCAGCATCAAGGTAGACTTGCCCGCACCATTCGGACCGACCAACGCAACCTTGTCACCTTCGCTTAAATTGAGTGAAACACCGTTTAATGCGGTATGACCATCGGGATAGGAAAAATGTAGATCACGAACCATGAGTACATTTCCGCCGCTATCTGGCTGGGTAAATTGATTTTTTATATGAGTAACGGGCATTTAGAACCTTCCAATGATTTGCATGATAAAAATAATGGCAACTGCAAAGGCTGTTGCATAATAATCTTTAGACTTCATCTCATGTGCATTCAACGTATAAAGATGACCAGAATATCCACGTGCCACCATCGCGTTATAGATACGGTCACTGCGTTCGTAACTTCGCAGGAATAACTGACCTGCCATATTGCCCGCTATCTTCGCACGCCACAACACGCCTCCACCCGACCTCGAACCTGTTGCTGCCGCCGAACGAGCTTCTCTTGCCCGCAGCAGACGGAAGACTTCATCCGTCAATACAAATAAATAACGATAGAGAAAAGCAATGATCGTGGTGAGAATTGCCGGGACACGCAAATGTTCCAAAGCATGGATCAGGTCAGGGAAGCGCGTCGTTGCCACCAGCAGAATTGCCATCTGCACCGAAAGCCAGGAACGAATGAGAATACTCACAAATCGTAGAAAGCCAGCGTCTGTGATGATAAGGTCCCACATCAAAAACCGAAATGAGAAAAACGGTTCGCCCGGAATCGAAAACAAAACCGTGACTGCGATGAAGGCAAAAGGCAAAGCGACAATCGAGCGTTTGAGGGTATATCCAAGACCAAGTTTTGAAATCAGATTACACGCCAGTAAAGAGAGCCAAGCACAAATAAATGCCAGCCAGGCACCATCTGGCAGCAAAGCGTTCGAGACGATGAAAATTACCGTCACAAGCGTCTTCACCCGCGGGTCGAGGCGGTGGAGAAAACTTTCCTTTTCGTGATATCGATCAAAAGCATCAAAATGCATGAGAACCCATTTCATGCGGCGTCAGTTGAGAACTCAACTGACGCCGCATCACTTACAAAATTAAGCCTTCGCCTTCATTCCACGCCCAATGAGCATGATGATAGCACCAACAACTACAACCCCGACCACACCCGCAAGGATGGTTGAGATCGCGGTCTCACCAAGGAAAGGCAAGGTGTAATCTGGGATGATCTCATACGGGGCAGATTGACCGGCTCCAATGAAGCCCAAGTTTTCAGCAACACGCTCCAAGCCATCGGGGTCAGCGGAAGCGAACGGCGAGAGCAGAACCACCAACAGAGTAATAATCCCACCTGCATAAATCCAATTGCGGCTGGCTTTCGCCGATTCAGAACCTTCACCCAAGAGGTCAGGGCGGGTTTGCAAGATGAATGCCAAAGCAGAAACGGTAATAAAAGCTTCACCAAGCCCGATCAATGCATGGACGCCCAACATGGCGGGGATCACAATGCCCAATTCTGAAGTGCCGCTCAACCAGAGCTGTAAAGCCGTCAACAGTGCACCTGCCATTACGGAAAGCCAGGCAGCCACACCTGCCACACCAAGTTTGACAGTCCGTGATTGCCCAGAGACCGAGCGATACAGTCCGTACCCAATGGCGGCAGTGATCAGACCCATATTCATGATGTTGGCGCCCATCACGAGCAAACCGCCATCTTGAAAGAGCAGCGCTTGCACAGCAATAACAGCCGTCATCACCAACATGCCCGCCCAGGGACCAAGGATGATCGCTGCCAATGCGCCGCCCAGCAAGTGACCAGATGTGCCGCCTGCGACAGGGAAATTGATCATTTGTGCGGCAAAAATGAAGGCAGCCATGACACCCATGAGGGGGATCTGCTTCTCGCCCAGAGATTTATTCGTGCGTGAGATCGCCGCACCGATCACAAGGGCAGTGATGACCCAGCAGATGATCGAAACAACCAGGCTAAGAAAGCCGTCGGGAATATGCAGTGGTGCAGGTGAATAGAACATGGAAATTCTCTCCTTTTTATTACTGACAGTTCGGACAAAGACCAAAAAATGTAAGATGGCTATCAGTTAACTTATAGCCGCTTTCGGTTTCAATGGTTTGGTACATGGACTTAATGAGTTCGTGTTCCACCTCCATTTCGTTTCCACAACCGCGACAGATAAGATGATGATGCTCGTGTCGGGCAATTTCGTAGCGCAGGTGCCCGCTGCCCGTCAGCGCCTGGCGTGCTAAACCATTCTCCGCGAGAAATTCCAGCGTTCGGTAGACGGTGGTTTCCGTCAGGCTGGGTAATTCATGGCGGGCTTGCTCGTAGACTTCCACTGGAGAGAGATGCCTGCCTGTGTGATGAAGGACATGCAAGATCGCCATTCGTTGAGGGGTCATTCGGTAGCCGCGCGCGCGAAGTTGGGGGGAATAATCATTGGCACAAGACATAGATCTCCTTATTGCAACTTTTTGCAATAATATAGATATAGAGTATCACAGGCGTTGGTTTCTTACAATCAAAAAATCCTCTTTCAGTTGTTATTAACAAAGAAAGAGGATTCAAGAGGAAAAATCTACGCTTGGGTCTATGGTTCCCACATAAAATGCACGAGTGCGGTCAAAACTGGTTTCCCAGCTTGCCGCGCCATGCCGACTGCCCAAGTCTCCCAATTCAATCCGCCGAATTCGTCGGTACCCGGGAAGTAGACTGAGTAATAGTCCATGCCTGAATAAGGCCATTCAGCAATATACGTTGTACCGCCGACTTTTAGCTCGTTGCAGGCAATCACCGGGTTCGATGCAAACACCTGCTCCAGCGAAGGCAAGACGATCTCTTGAAATGGACCTTTCACGGCTTCCCCACTTCCGGCGCCCAAGCCCCAGTCTGCTTGATAGGTGGTTTCAAAGATGAACTTGATGTTATCGAAATACGTGATCACATTCCCGTTACGGAGATATCTCACGCCCACCCCAGAGGCTGGATCCACCAGAGAAGCGAGTAGCTCACCATTACGGGTTTGAATGGCGGTTTGCACGTCAATAAGCAATTGCAAGGCGCGGGTATCCTGACAAAAAACCGGGTTGAAATTTTCTGGAACCGCGGTGAGATAAGCCGGGATCTCGTTTAGAACAGCAACCGTGGGTATCGTCGTTGCCGGGGTGGATAAGGCAGGTTGGGGCGTATCAACCACTACGGCGGTGGGAGGCGGGGGTTGATCCACTGGGACAGAACAAGCAATCAAAGTCAAGATCAAAAAAGAAAAGATCAATCGGTTCATGGGGCATTTCTCCAAAAATAAAACTGGCGGAAAATCCGCCAGTTCATTGTACTATTTTGCGCCTACTTCTTCAGAAACTTTTTTCGCAACTCTTGTAATCAACTCTGCCACACCACCCAGAGGATTTTTTAGGGTTTCCAGCGCAACGGCGGCAATATCGGGTGCCATCTTTTTTATATTACGATAACGCCGCGCGAGAAAGGATTCGTCCGGCTCTTCTTTTGCAAGTTCTGCCTTCATTTCTTTCAAGTCGGCTTCTACTTCTTTTTTATCTTCCGGTTGAATCGTCTGATTCGCTGAAAGCTTTTGGTGGATCTCATCGAACATCACCGAAATACTCACGGTCGTTGTAGAGTTGGAAACTTTATTGTTATTGCCCATCACAATATTGCTACCAGTCACATTGCCGCCGACCACAATACTGTTATCGCCAGCACTCACACCTGTTTTCTTTTCTTTACCTGCCATGTTCTACCTCCTATGGATGCTTGGGTGCGATCGCCACGCGAAAGCCCAGGTCATCATTGAACATCAGGGGGATCGACCAGTTACAAAATGAAGAGCGTGCGAACCACTGATAGCCGATCCATGAGCCACCACGTACGATTCGATATTTACAATCGTCATCATACCATGTGCCGGTCCATTCCCAAACGTTACCACTCATATCCCAAGTATCACTTGGAGAAACGCCTTTCGGGAATGTGGAAACCGCAGTTGTTCCGCCCAAGCCTGAGCCGGTGGCGTCACTATCCCAAGTATTGGCGGCAAACTTATGAAACTCATCACCCCATGGGTATTCACGTCCATCAGAGCCGCGAGAGGTGCGTTCCCATTCTTCGCTATTCAAAAGACGCACAACATAGCCTTCTGGCACAGCTACGATCTTTTTCGAAAGCCAATTGCAATAGGCTTCGGCTTCAAACCAACAGATGCCCACCACCGGTACGATCGGATTGCTCAATTCGATATTATGCCAATAATACGGTGCGCCGCGTTTCGCCAACGGACGATGCTCAAGCCAGTCTCGTTCCACGGCTTCCATCGTACGCTGATCGTATTTGCCTGTGCGCCACTCCCAGCCGATATCGCTCCAATACTCCCGTTTTTGGTAGCCATCTTCTTTGACGAAACGTGCAAACTGAATATTCGTAACAGGATAACGCGCCACAAAAAATGGATACGGAATCTCTTTCGCTTCTTTCCGCACTCCGGCTTGATACTCACCAGCAGGCAGTTCCACAAACCGATCCAGGTCACCAGGGCGCCATCCAAGCCGACCCAACAGCAACCCAGCATGCCGACGCAGTTCTGGGCGCAAGGTGCTATCTTGCATAGTGACGACCAATGCTGCAATCACCCGGTCTTTGGTCTGAGGTGGCACTCCACTGGGCCATGTATCCAAGACAGCATCCCCAGCCAGCACCACAGCTTCTCCGGCAGGACCCGGCTGCTCTGCCACGAGGGCATCTACAACTTCACCGGCGATCTTCGGCAATTGCTGGCGAATCCCCAGATACCCAATTGTAAGCAAGGTCACTTCACGCCAGGCTTGCTCGCCCACATGGCGAGATAAAGTTTCAATGATCGGCTGTGAGTTGCCCTGCCCGATCAACGCCAATGCGACCGCAGCAAGATATTCTTCAAAGGTCAGATGGATAAACCCAAACTCAGCCGGACCACGCTCTAAAAGCAAAGCAGCATGTTCACGCACATCCAACATAAATTGACGTGCCGCCTGATGTGGAGAGACATCACCACGATCGTTGAATAACTCTTCCAGCTTGCGGCGCATATCTTCACGCCCCACCAGCCCAACTCCTGGGCTAACCTCGTGCATCCACAATGCCAGTGGCGCAAGAATGCGAACTGTTTGAATTTCGTCAATGTCGCGTCCTGGGGCACGTCCGCTTAAACTACGGGCGCGGTTCCAGGTAGAAAGTAATGTGGAAACATATTGATCATAAAGTTGAACGCGCCGCTCGGGCAAGGTGACACCCTGACGCTTCATTAAGGCAAGGATAGTCAACAATAAAGGCGTAGACGCCAGCTGACGCACACCAGAGTTATGGTTGATCGCATCTAGCAGTTCACGACGATCTGCGTCGGCATCAGCCTGAGCAACCTGAGTGTGCCCTTGGGCTTGTTTCTCTAAGGCAGAGGTCCAACGTGTGACGAACTCTTCGATCTCGTCTTCTTCAAAATCCACGATGGTGCATTCTGCCAATCCCTCAGCAAAAGGACGAACTGCACGATACCCAACCACCCGGCTGCTCAGTACAAATTTGTTACCTTGATGCCGATGGAAGGCGTAAAAATCAACCACGCGTTCCACAACGGTATTGCGCATGTTGAGATCACGAACTTCATCCAGCCCATCCAATAGGATGAGCGCCTTACCCGCTTTCAGTGCTTCGGCGAGCATCGGTCCAACCGGAAGGCTTGCGCCAATCCCAGAAAAATATTCGGCAATGAAATCGTCGAGGCGAATATCTTTAGCTTGCAAAGCATTAGCAAATGCCGCCAGCGGCAAAAGAATGGGCAGATAATCGTCCAGCCCGATCTGTTTGCCTTCTCCGCGTGCCAGTTTCAACGCTAGGTATTTGACAAAGGTGGTCTTGCCTGCGCCGGGATCTCCCAGCACGATCACACCGGAATGATTTCTAAGTACGTTCAAGAGCGGAATGGGCTCGCCAAAATGCGGGGCGTCTTCATACTCTGCAATATCCCGCCCAGCGAGGCTTAAGTCTCGCTTCCAGGTTTCCCCTTCGGGCAGTTCCATGCGTGCTTTGAGAGGCACATACAGCTCAAGCAGTTTCAGCTTCAATGGAACCCGGTCTGAAACGCCCATGCCTTTCAGGCTGAGGTAGTAGTGCCGGTCTGTCAGATAGGCAAGGTATGCGGCGGTAGCTTCTTTTATCTGTTCGGGAGGTAGGGCATGCTGCAGGTCCCGCCAGAAGCGGTCTGCTAATACGATAGTCTGTCCATGGATGATGGCGCTGTCTGTAATGGAGCCGCCGATGGCGACGCTTCCGTCTCCCGCCTGAATTTCCTGCTCCGCATGCTGTTGTTTGGTCGATTTCTTTGTAGGTGTATTTTTCCCTGTCATGTGCGGCCTCAATGTAAATTCAGTATACATGAGTTCAAGATTGGAAGGACTTACCAATCTGAAAGGCACCTCTGTCTATACGAAAAAAGCCGCCATTTTTCAGGCGGTTCACTTACATTTTTATTGGGTTCGTTATTCTTTGGGCTCTCCAAAAATGATAACGACAATATGCTGGTTGAGAAATTTGGGCTTGGCGGCGCCATCTGGCGAGACCACCTGCCCGAGGGTATAACAACCCGCCACGGGGATCTCATCGCCCAGGATTTCCTGAACGGCGGCTACCTCGAGCCCGGGGTGTGCTTTGAGCAGCATTTGCCAGGCAACATCCACAAGCACAAGTGCGAGGCGGGGTTTTGCATCCCCCAACTGAAGCAATGCTTGCTGGGCGGCTGTCTTCGCGGCGCGTTCGCAAGCTGCGCGGCTCCCCACCAATAAGAAGGCATCAATACCATCGCGTATGACTGCATTCATGCGGAAACTTCCATCGGCTTCCACACGAATGGGCGAACGGATCACCATCTCTTCGTTTTGTTCTATACCGAGTGGATACAGCCGCGCCAGATAACTCAGTGGCGGGAAAGCCCAATCACGGGCGGGGTACCCAAACAAAGCTGCATACGCTTCTGAGGCAGGACGTCCATCCAAGGTTCGCAACCAAAAGCCACGCGAACGAGTCACACGGAATTGGTTTCCGACCGGGTCCCAACCATGAGCCGACCCAACGCCGACTGTCAATTCGCCGCGTAAAAATGCAGCTGCCATTGCGCCGGTGCCGCTTTGATTGTTTATGAGTTGATAATTCGCGCCGGTGTGCAGGTCACCACTGGAGAGTCCACCGAAAACATTTAGCGCAGCCGGTAAGGCGTTGCAAAACTGTTCGGCATCGCCATTAAACCCATCGGCAAAGAAAAGGATGGATTGCCGTTCGACCCGCGCCGAGGCATGTTGCTCGATCTTCAAAGCTGTTTCACGCCCAGACTGTGCATACCCAGGGAACCAGAGAGTCTCGACTTGAAAATCACCAGCGAGTAAAGCCACCACCACGGAATGCGGATGAAGCCCTTCACGAGAAAGCCCGGCAGGAGAGCTCAACCCCAACATGGGTGTATCTCCCAACAAGCTGGAGACACCATTTAGCACTTCGCGCGGTTGATATTGATGTGACGCGATCACAATTGCCAAACCGGGCGCCGCAGCACCAATACGGTTCAACGCCTGGTGCGTCGCTTGTAAACCGGCTTCGCGGCCATCCAGTGCCTGGGCAGTTCCCACAGATCCAATAATCGACATTCCGTTTCCTTACTCCTCTGCCACTGGAACGGTGAAATGGAAGGTTGTGCCCTTCCGATATTCGCTTTCGAACCAGATCTGACCGCCTTGCATTTCGACAAGACTCTTGGTGATGTTCAAGCCCAACCCCGTCCCTGGCGATTCACGCGCCTTGGGGTCATCAGAACGGAAGAATTTCTGGAATATCTTTTGTTGGTCTTCGGCGGTCATACCAATGCCGCTATCTTTGACCCACAAATGAATGACACGTGGAGCCCCATCTTGGTCCCATTGATTCTGGCTTTCTTCCACACCTACTTGGATCAAGCCGCTTTCGGGCGTGTACTTAAAGGCATTGCTGACGAGGTTGGTCAACACCTGCCCCACGCGGATGCGGTCTGCCCACATGGGCGGTAACTTTTCAGGGATCGCCAGATCGAGAGTTTGTTTCTTGTCTTCAAGCTGACGCTTGAAGGTACGGATGACTTCATCTACTAGATCAGCAGGGCTGGTAGCTTTGTATTCCAGCCGCAAACGACCCGCTTCGATCTTGGAATTATCGTTAAGGTCAGATACCAGCGTGGACATACGCTCCACATTGGATTTGATCGTTGTCAAGAAATTTGTCTGCATCTCGGTGATCTGACCGACAGCGCCACTTGCCAGCAATTCGGTATAGCCTTTGATGGAGGTCATTGGGTTTTTGAGCTCATGTGCTACGAAGGAGACGAAGTCACTCTTGGCAAGGTTGGCACGCTGTACCTCCCCATACAATTGGGCGTTCGAGATTGCAATGGCTGCATGGTCGGTAAGACGGGTCAGGAAGTCAATATCGGAATCCGTGCTGCCAGTGCTTTCCAAATACAACAAACCGATCACAGTGGTTTCACGCCGAATAGGGATCACCATCTGGCTTTGTGAAGCCAGCAATAATTTATTTTTGGAAGAGTCGGCTGCCACTTCGATATTTTGAGGCAAGCCTGTTTCAACGGCTTGTATCATAGAAGGCAGCTCAACCTTCATCAACTGCTCGGGCAGAGAATCCATTTGCGCATCCAAACCTTGATGTGCCATCACGCGCAATTTAGTCTCTTCAAGAATACCGATCAGCCCAGCTTCCGCACGTGACTGACGCAACGCCCATTCGAGTGTGATACGCATAGCGCGATCCATCTCAAGGCTGGCATTCAATTCACGGTCAATGCGCTGCATGACCGAAAGTTCTTCTACGCGACTGGCAAGTTCCTGATCGGTCAAAGTATAGAGGCGCGCATTTTCAATAGCAACCGCCGCCTGCCCAGCAAAAGCCGTCAGCAGAGTTTCATCATTTTGGACAAATGGCAGACCATCGCGCCGGTTGATCACTTCCACCACACCGATCACACGGTCTTTGGCTTGTAGTGGCACTGCAAGCAGGGAACGACTGACAAAGCCGGTCTGCTGATCCACCCCTTTAAAGCGATTGGCAGAACTCTGTTCTTCGTTTTCGATCACAGGCTTGCGAGAATCCACGGCACGCCCCACAATGCCGGTTCCAGCGGGCAGACGTTTCCCGATCAAGTTTGAAGCCACCGGTCCGACTGTCACGCGAAAGACCAATTCATCGGTCTGATCATCAACGAGGAACAAACTCCCCGCTTCGCAGTTCAAAATGCCTACCGCATTTTCAAGGATGTTTTGCAGCAGGGGATTCAATTCGAGGGTGGATGTTAACTGACGGGTGATGTCATTCAAGGTCGTCAGTTGGCGGGCACGTTCCTGAGTTTCCTGTAGCAAACGGGCTTTGACGATGGCACCTGCCGTTTGATCGGCAATAGCTTGAACAAGTTCCAGTTGTGCTCGGGTATAAATCGTGGAACCATCCCGGCTGCCAACACTGAGCGCACCAATCGACTCTGCGCCTGCATTCAAGGGGACACCCATCCATGCGAACACATTATCAATCGTCGGTGCATGGTTGCGCGCCTGACATTCGCGGATGTAATCTTGCGTAATGATCGGGCGGCTCTTGCGAATCACATCGGGTGAGAGACCTGTGTTTGCAGAAAAAGGTTGGTTCTCATGCGCATGAATGCGCTCCCCATTCTCAAGACAAAAACCATAATAGTAATAATCGCTGTCTCTGTTATAGAGAGTGATATGAAAGTGCGAGGTCGGCACGACCAAGGCGGTTTGAGCAAAGATCAATTCAAGCACATCATCGAAGGTCAGGGTCACGTTTACACCCTGCGAAACGCGCGTCAGCGCATTCATTTCCTGGATGCGCCGTTCGAGGTGAGCCACCGTTTGCACGCGTTCAATGGCAACTGAGGCTTGATCACAAATATTTTCAAGAAAGCGCAAATCACTGGGAGAATATGCCTGTCCCGTCATACGAGCGCCCAATGCCAGCCAGCCATTGGGGCGGTCTTTGCCCGGAAACACAATGAACAAACGCGAGCCCAACAAAGTCAGCCGGGACTGTTCCGATCTCAACTGCTCGGGCAGGTCGGCATCATTATCTAGGTAAAGCGGCAAGCGCTCTTTTTTGAAATAAGAAACCAACGGACTGGTCGAGGTAAAACGGATATCCGTCGTCGGTCGGCGATCATCGCCGGGAGACGCCGCAAAAAAATCATTGAGGGTGTCGTAGGTAAAGATGTGGATCTGGCTGGGGGTTAGCGTGGAAACGATCTGCTCGCGCAAGAGCATACCAATGGTGTTCAGATCCAACGCTGTGGTCAAGCGCCGCGAGAAATCTTCCAATTGTTCGGCTGCCACGCGTGAACCGCGGAAGAACATCGAATCGGTTAGGTTCTGCAGGCGGGTTCGCAACGGCTCAAGGACAAGAGCTAGCACAAAAATAAAAAACCCTGCCAGATAGTTATCCGGCAATGAATTGCCGAACAAAAGACCAGCCCCCGCCGCCACAAGTGCATACCCGCCGGAGACGATGAAAGTAAGAATCGTATACATCACGCCGCGACGGGCAAGGTCATCAGTGCGCAAAAAGCGGAAGCGCATAATGTTGTAGCCCATCACAGCCGGGAAGATCACTACCGGCAGGAACATCAGCGGTGAAAAATTAATATTCAACACCTGCCCAAGCGAAAGGAATATCGTGAGCGGCACAAATGCAACTAGAGCACCAAACAACGTGCTGCGTGCCTGCGATTTTGATACCGGCGAAGGCGAATAAACCGCATAATAAAAGTTCGTTGCCAGCAGGAAGAGAATCGCAAGGGCATCGAAATAATAAATATTGCGCCACAACCCAATATACTCAGTCGGCGCTTCCATGTTGAAAATATAAGGAGCGGCAAGTCCCGTCAACACAAAACTGACAAGAAACCCAATCCAACGCAAGTAGGGACGTTCGACCAATATCCGTGGAGCCGATGGGAAAGACACAGCTAACGCAATCGTCGAACCGCCCGCCATGGCACAGGCAAAAGTCCAAATTAAAGACAATTCATGGCTGGTCCACAAGTTAAAGATCGTACCGGTCACGATCGAAAACGAAGACGCGAACATTGTAAAAGCACGGCCCGCTGGTTCGTTGCGACGTAACCCAAAGGTCCAAATGCTGAGCGCCAGAAAAATAAAACTGATCAGTGTTGGCAAAATGACATACACGCTAACGCCATCATCCGGGAATTGTTGCAGCGTAATGACCTGATCACGAGTCGTTCCGTCTGCAAAATCAATCGTCAGGGTCACGCTTTCCCCAGGCACAAAGTTCCCCACGATCACGTCGCGCACATCACGGCTGTTATTAACTTCCACCCCATTCACCGCTTTAAGTTGGTCTCCACTTGAAACTTGCGAATTAAATTCCCATGCCCCCGTCAAACTGCCAGTGTCCGTAAATACCAGCGTATGTTCATAAAAAGAACCCAGGAACGGCTCTCGCAACCAGCTACTGGCAAGGACCAACGCCCAAACAACCGCCAACACCGCCAGCGCTTGATATAGGAAGACGATCCCGGTCAATGCCTGAGTTAGCCTTTTTTCGTTATAACGACCGTTCATTAAGTTGAATTTCATGGCAGATAATTCCTGAAATTTTACTCCACAATCCAGCCAGCCGTATATGGTGTTTTCATAACAAAGGCGCAAGGAACAGCGCCCCGCCTCCGCTGTCCTAGCGCCTGTTTCGGTTATTCTGACAGAGTTTCCCCCGCTGAAACCTTATTTATTGCTCCATCAGCGCTTCATATACCAATTCAGGGATATCCGCCACGCGATAGATCTGGATGTATTCCAGCCCATTAATAAAGATCGTCTTCTCCGGCTCCACTACGCCCTCTAAAACCCCTAGTACCTTTTCCGTCTCCGGATGTATTTTACGCGTAATCGGATACAGAACCAGATAATTTGAAGTACGCAATTCATCTGTTATCGTGGCGAAATCACCATAATAAACATTTGCCCGCTTCAAAATCACCGTCTTGCCAGGGAAATAATAGGAGAACGTCCCCATCCCGTTATAAACGTAAGCCGTCAGTTGGCTACCATTGGGCTTCTCAGCCAAATAATCTGCTGCTTCGGATAAGCCTTCACCATACCCCAAAGTCGCCGCCTCAGCCATGAGTGGATTTTTGAACGTGAAATAGTAAGGCGCATATGACAGCCCAAACCCTATCTGCAATAAAACTAAAACCACCAATGCCGTTACTGTTGTATAGGTACTCCCCTTCCAACGTGACCCCGCCCACTGCAAAGCAACGCCCCAACCAATACCAGCCATCACATCGAAAGCGACGAAGGTATTCATAATATAGTGAGCATGATTCCGCCCTTGCGCAATCCCAAACATCAAGATGAACAGAATACCCAACAAACCCAAATAACCAAGCAATGCACGGACGTTCGTAGTCAGTCCTTGTTCTCCCTTGGAAAACAGGAAGGCTATCGAAAAAATAAGACCAAGCCAGGTAATGAAGGTTGTGCCAGAAAGCCAATACCGAAGGTAAAGCAGGATTCCGTCAAAGCGTGTCACCACGCTGAATTCAGCAGGATTCAACTCCTCGGTCACATCGAGGCGGGCACCTTGAAAGGCATAGCTAAAAGCGTTCCCATAGACTTCGCGAAGCATCCGTGCCGGGTCCACCCACATACCGGGCCAAAGAATGAAATAAACCAAAGCTGCCGCCCCAAACCAAATGGAGAAAACCCGCACTGACTTGCCGAATCTTATACCTAAAGAGGAGTCAGTCTGTTTGAAAAGCTCCACCAAAAGCATCACCCCAACCACGCCCAAGAGTGCGATCGAAGTGGATTTGTTCAATTGCGCCAACCCAAACGTCGCACCAGATAACAACAGATAGTAAAGCTTGCGATCATGCGTCAAATAGATATGCATTCCCAGTAGGGAGACCAATACGAACATCGCCCCCATGCTTTCCATATTAAGCAAACGGGAGTGACCGAGAAAGAATGGTGAAATGGTTGCCAAGGCAATCGAAAAGAAAGCAATGTTCTGACCCACTAACGAGCTTAGCAAAAAGAAAGCTGTCAATGCAAACAAAGCCAGTACACCCGTTTGAATGTATCGGCTCAGGCGGACGAGGTCGATGGTTTCCTTGCCATTCTCGCGCAAGAATTCTTCAAAGAACGGTTTACGCTGATCGAAATATCCCTGACCCAACCCGCGATATTCAGGGAAGTACAGGTGCATGGCAGTGGAGATTACCCACATATTGGTAACGCCGGGATGATATTCGAAATAGGTATCTTGAAAATCCCGGTGAGTAACGGCGTAATAAAAATTAGAACTGGAAATCACCCACCACGGCTCATCAATATTGACGGCGCGGTCGATGTTGATCAGGCGCGAAGGCAGGGTCAAAGCCAATAACAACAGAGCCAGTAAAATCTTCATGCGATGCAAACTGAGAAAATTCTTCATTTGAGATTCGACAAGGCTTCATAGATTTCAGGACTAAGATCATCCACCTTATAAATGCGGACGTACTCATACCCATTTAGCCAAACAACGTGGAAAGGTTCTGCCTTCGACATGGCATTGACAAAGTTCTGATGATGCGCCAGTTGACCCTGATTCGCATAATACACAATCAGATATTCAGAAGCACGCAGGTTATTCAACAGATCTTCTGTGTGCTCGCCATCTGAATAATAGGGACGATAACTGATCCAAGGACCGGGATAA
Source organism: Anaerolineae bacterium (assembly GCA_017303655.1). GTDB lineage: Bacteria > Chloroflexota > Anaerolineae > Anaerolineales > Villigracilaceae > Villigracilis. The sequence goes on along the minus strand of JAFLCE010000015.1, from coordinate 34,118 downwards.
TAATAAGATACACATCCACGCCCATAATACGAAAAGACAGTTGCAGTTTCCGCATCCGGTAATGCGGCAAGATAATGCGCAGCGGTCTCCAACCCTTCACAGTATGGGAAGTGCGGGAATTCTGCATACCAACCCGCCGCAGCTAGGATGGGGTTTCGATAAGTAAAGTAATAAGGGTAATTCATCAATGTGCTGCCTACTTGAACCAACATAACGATGGACAAAAAAATAGACTGTCCAGTTGCTCGAAGTGCAGGAACCCGCTCCGAAAGCCATTGCGCGAAATGTACCCAACCCAACCCAGCCAGCAAATTGAAGGAGAGGTAACTTGAAAGGATGTAATGCGGAGAGTTACGTCCCTGTGCAATGCCAATCAGAACCACGAATGCGATTCCGTTAACCAGTAACAGCGTAAAGAAAAGTCTATTACGAGGAGCCAGCTCCGGGTCCCGCGTGAACGGAAGGGCAAATCCTAAAAGAACGCCCAACCAAGTCACAGGAGTCGTTCGATATAACAAGATCTTGAACACATCCCAAATATCGGCAAAACGCGTATTGAGAGTAAACTGCGCAACGTCTAATTCCTCGGTAATCTTGAGGCGTGCGCCTTGAAACGCGTAACTGAAAGCATTGCCAAAAACTTCATACAACATTTTTCCGGGCGCAACCCACATGCCTGGCCAAAAGACAAAATAGGTGATCGCCAAAAACAGGAACCAAAGACCGAAAGTTTTCAACACACCCACGAAAGCCCGCCCCCACCCCAGCCCGCGATCTTGGATCATTTTCCATAACAGCATCACGCCCAGTGCGGCGAGCATCGCGATCGAAGAAGATTTGGACAATTGAGCAAAACCCGCCGCCACCCCAGCAAGGATCAAAAATGGAAAGGAACCACCTTTGAAAAGATAATACGCAAGCGATACGAGCGAGATCAACACAAAAAGAGAAACCATGCCTTCATGATCCATCAAACGATGCTGACTAAGATAGAACGGATCAAACATGGCAAATAGCAAGGCAAAGATAGCCACCGGTTTCGGTAGGAATTTTTGCAGCAGAAAATAAAGCACCAGAAACAAGACCAACAACACAAAGACCTGAATGATGCGTGAATACGTCAACAACACCAGCGGGTCATAGCCCTTTTCTATCATGAACGGGTCAAGCCGTCCTTTTTCATAATCAAGATAACCCTGACCAAACCCACGATATTCAGGGAAGTACGCCATCATCGCGAAAGAAATGATCCACATGGTCGTCACGGCGGGTTGGTATTCGTAGACCGTGTTCTCGAACTCTCTTTGCCCCAATGCGTAATAAAAATTCGCACCCTGGCTCAGCCACGAAGGTTCATCCAGCGTCACGAACGACCCAATCCCTGCCAAACGCGGCGCGAGAAAGACCACGATCAAACCAACATAAATAGCAATGTCAATAAATTTGTTTCGACTCATGAATCGGATTATACCCGCCGGGGTCAGAATGGTAAAATCACTTGTGTGAAAGAAAAACTCTCGCATTTCCTCCAAAAACCAGCCGCAATTCCCCTCACACTCCTAACGCTTATCATTTTGGCATACGGACTCCTCACCCCGTGGATGGGCTTTTATTGGGATGACCTACCATTTGCCTGGTTCCTGCGCTTCTTCGGTCCCGCCGAATTCATCGCCGCCTTCAAACCCTTCCGCCCGTTGTTGGGATATGTCTTTGCCGTAACGACTGCCATCTTTGGCGGACATCCCCTCACATGGCAATTGCTTGGCTTGGTCATCCGCCTCATTCTTGGACTTCAACTCTGGTCGCTGCTTCGGAAGGTTTTCCCAACCCGTGAGCGTTCGGTTCTGTGGGTCGTGCTACTCTTCACCCTCTACCCCGCCTATGGACAGCAATGGGTCGCCCTGACCCACATCAACCAAGAACTCATCCCACTCATCTTTCTTCTTTCCTCTTTCATCGTCACTGTAAATCTTTTACGAAACAACAGCAATTCCAAACCGCAACTTGCCCTAGCCATCTTCTTACAAATTCTCGGTCTGTTCTCCACTGAATATTTCTTCGGGCTGGAAGTCCTGCGCTTCTTCTTCATCCTCGCTATCTTCGCTGAAACGATTGCAGATAAAAAAGACTTATTCAAAAAGACGCTTATCCAATGGCTACCTTATCTTATTATCTGGATCGTCAACGCAGCATGGACTTATTCCTATCACCAGTCCGATGCGTACAACTCCTATCAGATCGGCATTGCGAGCCTGCTCTCCCCGCTGGCACTCGTCAACGAATTCATTACCACGCTGTCGCTATCAGGATTCGTTTCCTGGCTCGGCACCTTCAATATCTTCTCCGCCATTGACGGCTCCGCTACACAGGCAATTGCTTTTGTTATTTTGCTGATTGCGGGTGTGCTAGCGTTTGGAGTAACGAGTAACAAGAAACAAGAAATGAGTGATGAGAAACAAGTAACAAGTAACGAGGCAGGACACACTCATCACTCTTCACTCATCACTCGTTACTCATCTTTCGCAACTCATCACTGGTTCTTACTAATAGGCATCGCCACCATCTTTGCCGGGCGACTCCCCTCTTGGGCGGCGGGACTACCCCTCAAGATCGAATTCGACTATGACCGTTTCTTCATCTCCATCATGCTGGGAGCGAGTCTCTTCATCATCGGTCTGGCAGATTGGTTGTTGAAAGAAAGCCGTACAAAAATTGTATTACTAAGTCTAGTCATCGGCATGTCGGCAGCGTATCAATTTACGGTGGCAAATACCTATCGTCGTGATTGGGCAAATACGCAAGACCTATTCTGGCAAATGGCTTGGCGCATGCCTGCACTAAAAGAAGGCACAACCATACTGACCTATGAACTGCCGCTGAGTTATCTTTCAGACTATCAGTTGATGTCCGCTCTAAATTGGATGTACGCACCAGATTTTACGGGTCGGGAATTGCCTTACGCTTTGCAATACCTCAAAACAAGGTTCACCGCTGCAGAGATCAAAGCAAATGCTCCCATTGAGATCACCTATCGTACAACGACGTTTAGCGGAAATACTTCAAACAGTGTGGTCATCTACAAAGAAGCAGACGGTTGTCTGCGCGTGCTTGACCCCATATATAACAATGCAGAAACTGTTCCCGGTGCGAGTTTCTATTTGATTGATGCTATTCCACTCTCCAACCCGACATTGATCCTTACGGATGCAGAACCGCCATCCATGGATAAAACTTTGTTTGGAAATGAACCCACTCAGAGCTGGTGTTATATCTATGCCCAGACAGAAATCTTACGACAAGCTGGCGATTGGGAAAAGATTGTGAAACTTTACAAGGAAGCACAAGGATCAGAATTATCCCCCGCCCTGCCTGTGGAATATCTCCCCTTCATCGAAGCCTTTGCACGGACTGGTGATGTAGATACCGCAACCAAGCTAACCGAGCGGACGATCAAAGGGCAACCCACGCTGTGCCCAGCATTGAACACGTTATGGGACAGAGTCTCGGAAGAAGCAGATATTTCTCAAGCAGAAAGTTTGCTGCAAAAAGAATGTAAATAAGAGTAGGGCGAGAAAATATCTCGCCCTACTCTTTTATAGCCCGTGTTGTATCGCGATCACCGCCGCTTGTGTTCTATCGGATACCCCAAGTTTTTCCAAAATAGCACTGACGTGGTTCCGCACCGTGCCTTCAGAGAGATGCAACTGGGTAGCCATATCGGCATTAGTTAAACCTTTGGCAAGCAGACGCAGTACGTCCAGTTCGCGGTCGGTGAGTTTATCCGTCAAAATGGAGGCGGGTTGAGTTTGATTATTGGACACCTGATTGAGCAATTTCCCTGCCACAGCTGGGTCCACAAAAGATTTCCCATCCACCGTACCGCGAATGGCTTCGATGATCTTCTGGCGCGATGTATCTTTGAGCAAATAGCCCGATGCCCCCGCACGGATGGCATCAAAAACCCATTCATCATCGTCATACGTTGTGAGAACCAAAATTTTAATTGTCGGATATTTCTTGCGGATCTCGCGCGTGGCTTCGATACCGTTCATCCCCGGCATTTTTAAGTCCATTAATACCAAGTCAGGTTGCTTTTTCGCGACGAGTTCAAGCGCCTCAAAACCATCCTGTGCTGAACCGACCACCTGAAAATCTTTTTCAAGGGTGAGAAGCATTTCCAAACCATCGCGGATAACCGCCTGATCGTCACAAAGCAAAATTTTCATAATTGATTGACCATTGTCTAGGATTATATTGTCAGCACCACGCGGGTGCCTTTACCTTGATCACTTTCGATCTTCAACTTCCCGCCAGAGAGTTCTGCACGTTCGCGCATGCCAACCAAACCAAAGTGACCGGAGGCTTCGCGCGAGCGCATATCAAACCCTACGCCATCATCTTCAATGATCAACGTAGTCTGTCCCTGGCTGGAAAGATGAATGCTGAATTTCTTCGCACGTGAATGTTTTGTGAGATTCTCGATCGCTTCCTGCGTAATGCGCAGGATGGCTTGCTCTACGTCTGGGCTGAGAGAAGGCATAGGGTCTTGCAGATCCAGTTCGAGGTCCAGTGCGAAGCGTGAGGCGGCAGATTCGGCAGCTTTCTTGATGGCGAGGCGCAAGCCCATGTCCACTAAATCTGATGAGCGCAAGGCTTTCAACGCGCGGCGAGTTTCGTCCACCCCTTTGCGAGTCGCTTCAAGAGATACATCGATCATCTCGCGCGCCTGTTCGAGTTCGATATCAAAATACGCCTTGGCAGTTTCAAGTGAGACGGAGATCGCGGTAAGCGAATGTGCGAGCGTATCATGCAGTTCGCGGGCGAGACGATTGCGCTCGCGACTCACTGTGAGCTGTTCCAGCGTTGACGCATAATGCGTGAGATTGGCATTCGCTTCACGTAAAGACTCGCGTTGTTCGCGCAGGCGTGAAACAAGCGTGCTGATGAAAAAACCAACTGCCACGAAACTGATAGTGCGGATAATGGCGATGAATACATAAACAGTTATATTGCGATTCTCGAAGGGGTTGATGGCGATCACCCCCAACTCAAAGACAGTTGCCAAAAGACTGAAAAAGACGACATACCCAAAGCGATATTTCCATGCGACCAATGCGAGCGCAACGAACATTACAGGCAGTTGACGTAATGCCATCCCTTCGGCATTCGAAAGTGGACCTTGTGGAAAACGCGGCACGATCAGGGCGCTGATAAGAATGGGCGCCGTAGAGATAACGACCAACATGAAGGGATAAAACGCCTTGCCTACAAAGGTTTGAAATTCTTCCCAATAGCTGAGCAGCAAAAAGAACAAAGCGGTTAAGCCATTTGCCGAATAAAAAAGATAGACCGGCAGAAGGTTTACGCGAGCGCCTGGAGTTTGCGGCAAGGGTTGGTTTGGCAATTGTTGAACACGGACACCATCGCCAAGCAATTGTTGAACTTGCGGCGTGTAAAGCGCAAAGTCCATCAGCGCCATGGCAAGCAGGAATCCGAGCCAGATCCAGGCGGCGGTGCGGAGAATACGAGTGGAGTCATCCGTTGTGCGCATGCTTGCATCTTATCACGAAGGGAATTTTTGCGGGCATGACAGTGGTCATGCCCTATCAGAATCGCCCATGACAGCTGTCATGGGCGATTCTGGAAAATAATGATTGCGGGCACTCTGCAGTTTCAAGCGGAACCCGTACACTTATGAACAATGAAGCAGGTTCGTAGCTCAAGGTGGTGTTTTGGAATTATTTTTCAAATCGTATATGGACGTTCAAGAAACATTAACCGCGAAAGGCACTAAGATAATTTTTTGGGGCGTTCTTCGCGGTAAGATAAGGATTAACAAATGACAACAGCAACTCTTCCCTCGCAAGTACAACCTTCCACGCTTGGCAAAAAGATTTTGCCCGGCGTGACTATCGGCATGCTAATCGTGGCAGCTATCATGGTCTTTTCCTTCGTACTGCATATGTACAACATCGAAGCCATCGAAAACGCTAATCAGTATTACACCGCCGCCGTGGAAGCCATGCTCAAATCGTGGAGCAATTTCTTCTTCGTTGCGGCAGAGCCGGGTGGTTCGGTCACAGTGGATAAACCCCCGCTGGGTCTATGGATCGAAGCCATCTTCGCTTACTTCCTCGGCGTAAGCGGATTCAGCGTCTCGCTGCCCAATATCCTTGCAGGTGTGTTCGGCATTGCTCTGTTATACAGCATGGTTAAAAAATACATGGGCGAGTTGGCGGGCATTGTTGCTGCCTCCGTCATGGCGATTACACCGGTCTTCATTGCCACCAACCGTAACAACACCATGGATGGCATGTTAGTCTTCACACTTTTGCTGGCAGCCTGGGCATTCATCCACGCTACCGAAACCGGCAAACTACGCTGGCTTCTGCTTGGTGCGTTCATCGTCGGCTTGGGCTTCAACATCAAAATGCTGCAAGCATTTCTGCCATTGCCTGCATTCTATGCTTTGTATTTCTTTGGCTCCAAAGAAGGCTGGCTCAAAAAGATTCTCAATCTCGGCATCGCCACAATTCTACTAATCGCTGTTTCACTATCATGGGCAATCGTCGTGGATCTGGTTCCCGCTGAGAACCGCCCCTACATTGGCTCGAGCGACGATAACACAGTCATGGGATTGATCTTCGGGCACAACGGAGTCTCACGTTTGGAAAATAATGGCGGAGGAGGAACGCCTCCTTCTGGTATTCAAAATGGTCAGCCCGCCAATGCCGGGACTCCGCCGCAAGGGAATCCTGGTCAAGGACAATTCCAAGGTCCACCTGAGATCGCATTTCTCACCTGCCAGGGACAAACCCAAGGCACAACCTGCGCGTTCACTGCTCCGAATGGAAATACCATCAATGGGTCGTGCATCACCCCGCCTAACCAAACCGAGCTTGTCTGTGCCCCAACCAATGCCGCCCCTCAAAATGGACAACAACCTGCGGGGCGTTCAAATGGTCAAACTGGCGGCACACCTTTTAGCCAGGAAACAGGTTCCCCTGGAGTTCTACGCTTCTTCACATCGCCACTTTCCAAACAAATGTCGTGGCTACTTCCGTTCGCGCTTATCAGTGTGATTCTGGCACTGTTCGGCTCCAAACTCCAATTGCCGATTGAGTCCGGCGTTCACAAAGGGCTTATCCTTTGGGGCGGATGGCTACTAACCTGCGTAGTCTTCTTTAGCATGGTCTCGGGTATCTTCCATGCCTACTATGCCATCATGCTTGCCCCGGCATTGGGGGCAATGGTCGGCATTGGTTTCGCTCAACTTTATCACTGGGGCAAAAAAACCAGTTGGGTCGTGGTCGGCTTGATCCTCGCTGTGTTGGTAACACTCGGTTTCCAATTCTTTGCCATTACACAATACAACGAATTCTCTTGGCGGCTGTTTGGGACTGGCATTCTGCTTGGGTTGGGGATCATGCTCATGTCCGTTTCGAGGCGGGCGGCGTACGCCATCATCTTGAGCTCGCTCATGTTCATCCCCACATATTGGAGCATTATGACCGTTGCATCCGGTTCGAACAATAGCCTACCCACCGCTTATGAGGGACAAAACCAAAATGGACAGGATGGCTTCCTTGCAAGCCCGGCAGCGGACGGGCGTAGCCGTAACGGTGTCAACAGCGAGTTGTTGGACTTTCTGCAAGCCAACACACAAGATGTAACCTATCTATTTGCGGTTCCATCCTCGCAGCAAGGCGCAAGTTATGTGATAGAAACAGGACGCTCCGTGCTGTATATGGGCGGCTTCAGTGGACAGGATCAAGTCGTGGGCGCCGATGATCTTGCGGAGATGGTAGCAAATGGTGAATTGCGTTACATCCTTTACGGCGGTGATAAAGAAGATATCGTCACCTGGCTAAATTCATCCTGTACCGTGGTCGACGGTTTCACACTCAACCAAAATGGACCTCAAGGTCAGGGCGGTTCACAACAAATGAAATTGTACGAATGTAAGTAGCTGAGCAATTAGAAAAGGACTCCGAGCTAAAACCTCAGAGGTCTTTTATTGGCAATGAAAGCATATCTGTCCTGTATAATTACACAAATTTCTAATAGGTATAATGAACTCCATCGGACAATCACGTCAAATAACGTTCATTCTTGAATTTACCTAAGTAAATGACAACATACTGATGGCCGGATATAAAATGTCTAATGACTCTAGAAAAATCTACGAACTAGAAAGTATACGCGGGCTGGCAGCTTTGCTGGTCGTTTTTTATCATCTACCAAAATGGAATCCCATTCTCGATATAAAAATAATAAACAACGGGTATCTAATGGTGGAATTGTTTTTTGTCATATCTGGCTTTGTGATATTTAATGCCTATTCAAATAGAATTAATTCACGGAACGATTTGATTAAATTTCAATTTCTCCGTTTCGCGCGGCTATATCCAGTTCATTTGATTTTTTTATTACTTTTCTTATCCATTGAAATATTGAGATATATAACTACAATCCACTATGGGGCTCAAATATTAAAAGTAGCCCCTTTTAGCACAAATAGTATTCAGGCATTTATAGAGCAAGCATTTTTATTACAGTCTGTATTGCCAAATGGGAATGCCACCACTTACAACGCTCCTGCCTGGTCACTCAGTGTTGAGTTTTATACATACTTAATTTTTGCATTAATCTTATTGTTGAGCAAGCACAATAAAATAAAAGCAATGTTCGCTTTAGCTTGTATTTCGATATCACTACTAATTTTTAAATCGACATTTGGAATGGAAAATTTACTCAGATGCTTTGCAGGCTTTTTTCTTGGTTGCCTAATCGCAAACTATGCAAATCACACAAAAATCATTCTCCCTAAATATATTTCCTTAGCAATCTTTTTATTACTTATATTGTTTTTACTCACAAAAAATCCAGGTGAGTTTGACTTCTTTGTTTTCTTTCTAACCGGAGCGTTGATTATTTCTTTACTAAACCCACAGGGGATACTAAATAAGCTCTTAAAGAACAGGATTTTGCTTTGGTTAGGAGAAATTTCATACTCGTTATATATGTCTCATGTTTTTATTATCTGGTTTGTATCTCAAATATTCACGAGAATTTTAGGGCGGTATGAGGCGAATGGGCCTGGAGCAGTATCTCTTTCGGTTCTCGAAACTATAATTTCCAGTTCTCTCTTTACAATTTTGGTGCTTCTGGTTAGCCAGTTAATTTATACCTTTATTGAGAAGCCATTCCGCGAGAAATCTCGTAAGTTCATTTCAAGAGCACTTATAGAACCTGTAAAATAAAAATTTCAAATTGTTGAATACAGCAGAAAAACCTTTGAGATTTTAGCATTGATGTCTGCTTTATATTCCAAACATCGTTTCCAATGTCCACAAAATCGCCATGCCAACCAAAATAGTTAGAAAGACATTACGAGTCCTCCACGCCACCACTGCACCGCCCAGCCCTGCAAGTAGACGAAAATTATTCAACGAGATATCGAGTTGCCCGGCTGGATGAGTCAACGCCGGGAGAATCAATGCCGCCAGCGCCGCCGCAGGGACGAAACGCAACGCGCGGCTGAGCCACTTTGGCATTTCGATCTTCCCGAAAAGATAAATGAAAAGGAAGCGCAGTGTGAATGTACCTAAACCAATTGCAATAAAAAGCAGCCAGATAGATAACGCGCTCATACCGCTGCCTCTGCTTTTATCTTTAGGCTTTCAGCAAAATATCCCGCCGCGATGCCGAGCATGGTTGCCAACACCAAACCGGTGTTATACGGAAGTCCCTTTGCCATCACAGCAACCATGCCACCTACCACAGCTGCTACCACGGTCGGACGGTCTCGCAGCGCCCCAAACATCAACGCAGTGAAACTGAGTGGAAAGGCAAAGTCGAAGCCCCAACTGGCAGGGACGAGTGAACCCAACAATGTCCCAGCAACGGCACTGATCTGCCATGTCGTCCAAACCGTCAATGCCGAACCAAAGAAATACCAGTGGTGATCTATTTCTCCTTGTGAAGAAACAAATCGACTCATGCTCACCCCAAATGCCTGGTCAGAAAGCATGTATGCCAGCAATGCTTTTCTGCCAGTGGAAAGTTTTTGCAGATACGGCGCAAGCGTGGCACTATACATCGTAAAGCGTACATTCACCACCCATGCCGTCAACACCATAATGATCCACGGCGTGCCTGCACCCATCAACTGAAAGACTACCAACTGTGAAGCCCCCGCAAAGACCAGCACTGACATGCCCATCGTCTCCCAAAACGTCAACCCGACACTGACCGCCCCCACACCGGTGATCATTGCAAAGGGAATCACGCCAATAAGAATCGGTAGTGAACCGTGTACTCCGGCAAGAAAATCCTTATTCAGTTTCATTATCATTTCCTTTATGAAATTTAAAACAAGTTATTCTACCTGCCGTATAGAAGTTTCACAAACAGTTGCATCTGAATAAACAATAACATAGCTATCCCATTATCAAAACAGGTCACGCTTCAAAACGTGACCTGTTTTCATCAAGGTGTTTCCAATGGACATTGCAGAGGAGAACCAGGCGACCGGTTGTACACGTATCCCTCCCCAGAGGTGACAAAAACTACAACTGCATCGAGGAGTGGGGCGTATTGATCCGGTGTCCAACATCCCAGCACCACTATATCCGCAGCTTGTAAAGAAAGACCCTCTGGGAGCGGGTCACCTGGAATCACTACGCCAATCGCAACAGGCGAGTCTGGTCCGATCTGGGTAAATGCCAATCGTTGAAAATCAAAATTTTGGTAGTGGGTGTTCAAGTCTGATTCGCCTTCACCTGCCGGATAATAACGCGGATATAAAGCCCGCCCAGTCATGATCAGAGCACCTGGCTCGTCAAGAAAGGCGGTCAGTTCTTCCTGTGAAAAATTGGAGCGTTCGATAAGCCCCATTTCACGTAAGACAGATAGAGTCTCAGAAGGAGTTTGTACCTGATAGCGTGGTTTAAACAAGAATTCTGGCAAGGGGATCAACATACCCATTCCCAAAATCACCGCAATTATCGGAGCAAGCGAGCGAACATTAATGCCAGATACAAGCGGAACAATGCCATGCGGCACTTGTGCAGGTTCTGCTTCCGCAATATACCCCGTCAGCGCCAGAAGCCAGTAAAGCAATTGCACAGCACCTGCCGCAAAATAAAAATATAGGATCCAATCCACCGGCGTGACATACCGCCCACCCGATGTAAGCCCAATGGAATTTGTCAAAAGATAAGCGAGGAAGAAAAGAACCGGCAGCCAGACCCCGGCACGACTCTGCTTCCAAATAGAGGCGGCGCCCAACGCGATCAGCATTAATGTAAAGATGATCGCCACCCATCCGCCAGCATCGATCTTCCCCTCGCGCCAACCCTTGTTCCAATAAGGCAGGTCCGATTTCACAATGTTGAATGTATCTTCAAAAGTCAACGAAGCAGGGAGTGACACAAAGGAGGTAATGATGTTATGAGCAAAGTGATTGGTGATCGAACAGGGCAATGACTCACATCCGACGTTCTCTTGCTGGCGATGAACCACTCGATAACGCGGTGATAGCCCAGCAACGGCTTCGTTGGTTGAAGGAGTGTAGGCATCGCTACCAATCCCATACCGATAGCGTAGTAATAATTCGATGCGGGAATAGTACATATAGAACATGGGGATGCCGCGTGATTGATTTCGAATCTCCCAAGGTAGGGTTACACTAACCAATCCTAGCAGAATCAATAAACCTGCCAGCACAAGTCTCCTCCAATTCCAACCTAAACGCAGTAAAACAAAAATCAGAACAATCGGCAACAGGGTAATGACATGTGTGCGAATCATGACCGTCAAACCAAAAACAGCACCTGCCCAAATTAACAATTTTGTTTTGGCAGGCTGTTGCCACCACTTCACAACGACGAGAAGAAATATAGCAATACCAATCGCAGTTGGAAAATCTGTCAACATCATTTTCGGGCTGGCAACATCGATCCACTTTGAGGCTGTAATGGCACTCAGCCCACGTGCGGCGATCAACACACCCGCCGAAACACCCAATGCCCGGCTGTGTAATTCTTTCCCTAACAAATACACCACCGCCGGAAAGACCGCATACACTGCCGCTTGGGCTGCAAGCAGAAGCACGTAATCTTGCCCGAAAAATAAATGTAAATATGCTAGAAAAGAACTATAAAGCACACGGTCAAAAAAGATGCCATTGAAGAACCCCTGCCCGATTAATGCAAATTGTCCGCCCACATCAAAGGTTGCGCCATCAGAGTAGGGATAAAGGACATTATCCGCTGTATCGGGTAAAAAATAATTCGGGCTAGCTGGCTGCTGCATCCACAACCAACCAGCGGCGAGCCACAATGCGATAAAAATAAAAACATCCAGCCGGGCTTTATCTGCGACCTTACGCTCATACAAAAGAAAAAGCGCGCCAGCCGCACATGCAAACAAGAGTTGCAATCCCGTCATCGGCACGCCTGCGCCATACCAATACTCCCCCGGGTATTGATAACCAATGCCGGTTGCACGCACGATCAAACCAAACAGAAGTAAGCCGCCAAATACCGTAGCACTTAAACCCACGGTCGTTCGACTCATACGCAAAGATGGTTTCAACGAAGTGCGCCGTTCTAGCAGGATGACTACGCATCCGACCACGCCGATAATTGCCAGCCAGCCAATGAGCGAAGATAACCTGTCAATGTATGCTCCCAGTCCGCCAAGGCGGTAGGGCGGCATGGTTAGTGTGATACTAGCCCCACTAAAAAGGAAAATAAAAAGCAAGAAGGTTAAGTCACCCACCCAGCCGCGTTGTGTGAATCTCGCCCACAGCTGAGTAGAAGTTTTGGGTGTGCGAACCAGTTTCCAGGTTAAGAAAAGAAGTGCAAGGGTTAAGACCAGTAATCCACTGCTAAGAAGAATCCGCTCGAGGGAGAATCCAAACAAGATCGAATTTTCAGGATCTGATGGCGAGCTTAGGTTTACGAATAGAACCACCAACGTCCCCAAAACGAGGAAGCTTGTAAAAGTAGGTAGACGGCGCGAGGGGCTAGGAATTGGAAACATGGGTGATTTCATCGAGTGTGGGTTGGCGTTCGAGCCAGAAGAGAACAACCAACCCAACGATAATCGTGACGGAAAAAACGGTCAAGGCGAGCCAGGAAGGGAGATATAAAGTAAGAAAGGCAAATAAGCCGATCGCAAAGGTTGTAAGGTGAACCGTAAACACGGCTAGCTTGGGGCGAAAACCCATCACGATTAGACGATGATAGGTATGGTCACGCCGCCCGCTGCCAATGCGTTGACCGCGCCGCAAACGAGAAAGTACAACTAGTGATGTATCAAAGATCGGCACGCTCAATAACATAATTGCCACGATCCACGAAGACTCAGGAGCGCGGTTCAAGGGATTGTACAAGATGCCAAAGGAGGCGAGCAAAAATCCTGTCACTTGTGCGCCAGAGTCGCCCAGAAAAAAACGGGATGCCCAGCCATTCCATATGTATAAGCCCATGCAAATCCCAAAAAAAATGGCAGACCACAAGGCTAGGATCGCCTGGCTAGAAAGCACCGCGGCACCCAAAAAGAACATCGAAGCAATGACGCCAATGCCCGCTACGATGCCATCCATGCTATCGATCATGTTGAAGGCGTTGGTGATACCGATCAACCAGAACAAAGTAATGAAGATATTCAATCCCTGGGCAAGCTCAAGTGGCAGGTTGTATTCACTAAACAAAATGGTAATAAAGCGTACCTGAACCCCTGCACTGATGAGGAGAAGAGAGGCAAGCAACTGTCCGATCAACTTGGGGAATGCGGTTAGCCCTTTAAGATCATCCCAAAGCCCGAAGAAGAAGATCACTAATGCCCCAAGCAAAACAAATAAAATTTCACGGCTATAAGTGGGTTGAAAAAGCAGCGTCAAGCTGAGGACGAGCAGTATCAGAATACCGCCGGCCAATGGGGTTGGGCTGGCATGCTGTTTATGTGGTGCAGAGCCAGGCACATCCATAAGGTTGAAGTGTTTTGCCAGAATCGCAGCCGGAATTCCAAGGGCAAGGCTCATTATTAAACTGGTCATGCCAAAAAAGAGTGGATCACTCATGTAGGATCGTTTCCAAGACAGGAATATGCAATCAGTAGTTTATCAGAGATTGATGATAGCCCGTCATGCCGCCCATTGGAATAGGGAAAGAAAAATTAGAACTTGCTACGAATCTTACGATATACGGGAGAGGTGAAAAAGCGTAAGGCACTGCGAGTATGTAATACCAAATAATATAGTTTTGCACGGCTTGAGCGTTGCGCGTCGTGACGAACCTGTACCTTTGAGTCCACCAACAGATTCATACCTTGAAGTCTGGCACGAGTGCAAAAATCTACATCTTCAAAATAGAGCTGATAGGCTTTGTCCATGCCGCCCAGTTGACTGTAAGTTTCAGAGCGCAGCAGCCAGAACATCCCTGCGATCCAATCCGGGCGGACTATGCCGTCTGCATCTGGCAGATAAGGCTTGAATTTGTACCCAGGCAATCGGCGCTGAATCAGCTCGATGGGAGTGGGAAGCGGGCGAAAGGAGTCTTGGAGAGCTCCAGTTTCATCCACGATCTTTGGGGCTATTAAGTCTGCATTATGCGTTTGAAAACTGACAATCAATGAATCAAAAACAGGTTGTTCGAAAATCAAGTCAGGGTTGAGGACGGCGAAGTAGGTGCCGCGTGCTAGTTCGAAGGCACGGTTATGATTTTCGGCAAACCCCATGGGATGCTCGTTTCGCAACATGTGCAAAGATGCCCAAGGGGCAGGGTTAACATCGGGCAGCTTGTCTTTTAAATTATCCGTGAGGATCAATTGAAAGCGTGACGCAGTATCAGGTTCGTGTTTTTGCAGGCTGGCAAGCAAATGCGCGATCTTCTGTGAATCGCCATGGCTGACGATGGAGAGGGTGATGAGAGGGGTTGTCATGCTTTGCGATTACTCTCTAACTTGCGTTGCCGCGATGCCCAGTAGGGATCTAGAGTCCCTTTGCGCATAAATGCAAGGATCTCTTGATAGGATATCTTGCGTGAGGCTTGTATCTGTTTTCGTTTTTTCAAGATACGCGGGAGCATTCGGAAGGCATCCCATTTTGATCTTAAGATGGCAGAGCCTTTGCCCTTAAGTATGAAAGAGACAAAGAAGAATAGATTCATTAGTAGATGTAAGGGCAGGTAAACCCAAAACAAGCTACCTGGCATATTTTTGAAAAAGGTCCAGACCAAGTTGCGATGACCGTAATACACGACAAAATCGCTGAGCTTCCCAGTGCTAGCAGAACCCACATGATGAACCACAGCATTAGGTACATAGAGGCATCGTCCGCCCGCTAGACGAAGGCGAAAGCTTAGGTCTACATCTTCAAAGTAGGAAAAATAATCTTCGTCAAAACCGCCAACCTTCAGAAAATCCTCGCGACGATACATGGCGGCAGCAGCACAGGCACCAAAAACTTCAGTCTGTTCCAAGCCGTATTCTTTTTCTACATGGTTATAAAAACGTCTCCACGCCAGTCCACTGACATGATATTCATCCCCTGCCCCATCCAATAAATGAGGATCGTTATATTGGATCTGCCGGGATGAAAAGAAATTGTATTGTGGGTTCTGTTCTGCCGCTTTAAGTAAATTTTCGAGCCAATCTGGTTCCGGGTAGGCATCGGCATTGAGGAGGACGATCCATTCGCCGCTAGCAAGCTGCGCCCCGATGTTGTTGGCTACTGCGAAGCCGAGATTGGCAGTAAGTTTATTAATGGCCAGCTTTAAATCAGGGTAGATTCCCTGCAATTCCAAAACTCCCTCATCCGTTGAACCATTGTCTATTATTACGATTTCAAAATCCTGATCTGTTTGCATTGAAAGAGCATCCAGACAACGTGACATATATCTTTTGCTGTTCCAGGCGACGATGATAACGGAAACAAGAGGAAATCTGGACATGGATTGTATTATACGCTGAGAGTAAAAGATCAACAGTCAGGGAATGATCTATGATATGAAGCATGTCATTTCTATTAGGCAGAAAACACCAAAAAAGTATGAAAGTACTATTGATTGGATAGAAGTGCCTTTAAGATGTACTGATATTTTGAAGCCAAAACCTTAGCGCCAAATGGTGTGAGGTGGTCATAGGATTGAAATAGAGGTTTCCCATCTATGTCAGACTTACAAACGTCATTATCACAAAAAACACTCCCGCTATAGAACACCGTAAAATGAGGGTTTTCAGATGCAATCCTATCAAGTAAGTTGTAGTAGCTTTTGTTTCTGGTAATAACAGACTGGCGGGAGATATCCAGCGAACCTGGCTGTCTTAGCAGTCCGCTCATTGGAATAACTTCAAGTTCTGGGTTAAGCAGTAGTTCATGACTATCAACGATCATCAAGACCGATTTCCCGGAAGCAGTGAGGGCGTCAACAGATGCTTTGAGATCTTCTTCTAGTTTGGCGAATGCATCATCTAAAATGACGTTGGGGTCTCCAGTTGACAAATACAATCGATTTTCGTTAATAACCAAATTATGGTACCCACTGAGCACCACAACATCGATCCCCGGATCGCCCAAGACCCACGTATATGCTTGTTGGGTAAGGTCACATTCGGAATTTATAACAGGATAGCATCCTGCGTAAAGGGCCACAGCCATCGACGAAGGAAGGGATGGCAGGATCTCTCGTAATCCGCTGGCTAAATGACCAACATGACTGTCACCTATAACAGCGATCCGGAGAGGGTAATCCTGATTGGCCAAATACATACATGCACCATTGTAAGTATCGGAAGATTTCACGTAGTCACAATTACTCCAACCATCCCAGTGCGTCCATAACATCTCCTTATTTTCCTTCACCAGTGACATCCCCTTCGCATTTGGAAACAGCAAAGCAATAAATAGAGCTGTTAATAGTGTAGCAGATAGTCCATAACCAATTGCTCTGGGACGCGATGACAACCAATTGGATTGCCGTAGCGGAACCTCCACATACTTATAAGAGGCCATAGAGAACATCATCATTAAAGCAACCTGGAAGGGTACCGTCCACCAGTAAATACCGATTGTCCAGCGGCTAATGGAGAGGATGCCCCAATGCCACAAATAGAGCGAATAGGAAATTTGACCGATATAAACCAATGGTTTGTAAGTGAATAGACTATAAGCAGCAGTTCCTGAACGGAGACAGCCGATCAAGATTACCGTGAGTATGACAACGACCATGGTTGCTGGGATAGCAAAACGGAGGGGCGTATATAGCACCATGACAATAGCAGCCGTCACAGCCAGAGGTGGAATAATCTTAAGCGTACGAAGAAACCTATCAGAGTGCTTCAAACCAAGAAACAGCAGGCAGCCCGCACCTAGTTCCCAGAGACGAGTAGGCATCAAAAAGTAAGCGACGGGTTGATTGGTCTGATAGAGATATACGAAAGAAGTGAAGGAAACAACAGCTAATAAGCTGATCGTCACGAATAGATTTCTTGATCCATTGGCTGTCGAGCGTCCGAATCCGGTGAACCAAACTACAAGTGGAAATAAGAAATAAAATTGTTCTTCAACCCCCAGTGACCAGGTATGGGTAAAAACATTTAGCTCAGTGGAAGCGGCAAAATAATCAGTGGATTCTTTCAGCAAGTAGAGATTGGAAGCACCAAACAAAGCTGCGAGCCCGGTCTTTAGTGAAACATCCGGAGTGGGATTGTAGAGGCATATCAGAATACCAATAATGACAGTGAACAGGACTAATGCCGGAACTAACCGTTTGATGCGCCTGACATAGAACCCTGCCAGAAAATCTCCAAAGCCCTTGCTGGAACGGCCCGCCAGTGACGAGGTGATGACAAAGCCAGAAATGACAAAAAAAATGTCAACCCCCAAATACCCACTAGGAAGAATATCTTTGTTGAAGTGATTGATAATGACCGCAATTACAGCCAATGCTCTTAATCCATCTACCTCTGGTCTGTAGGAAGCCCTGGAGTGCACACCTGCCAAATCGGAAATACTTGCTTTTGTCATATCTTTCAACTCCATTATTTAATCTGTTTGCCGGACCGTTTGCGTTATAGCCTGAAGATTACATGATAATCGTTCAGATCCAAAATCAACGGGTAAGGTTGGTATATCTCTTTTTAATAAACAATTGCATTATGTAAGGAGGAAAGCTTATTTTCCTCCTAGTGGTAGACGTTAAATTTTTGTAATAGTAATTTTTCTAGCTTTTGCTATTACAAAAATTTAGGATTCTTTTCGATAGGTTCGATCGAGGCGTTTGAAAAGCCCGCATCAATGCTATGTTTTAAATGACCAAAAATCTGCTATGCAAATTTTATAGTCATTAAGAAGTCAAGCCGCGGCCTCTTCAAATTTTAATAAATACTGACGCATTTAAGACTTTTCTTTTATATTAAGTGAGGGAAGGCAAATACAAACTTTTGCCATATCGAATTATTATTTTCCTGTTTTAAAAACCGGCAACATTAATATTCATTTTCAAGCGCCTAAGATTTTAAAACTGATTATTTTTTTATGAATCTCAGAAGGATAAGATATATCTCCTTGACATATCTTTTAGAGGCGGATAAAAACAATTTAATGGGAGTTCTCTTTTCTGTTGATGTAATTGTCGATAAAGCTGAAATTTTAAATGGATCATAAGCACCAGTAAGCTTGATAAAATCCAGGTAAGTAAAGTTGCACTTATTTTCAAGGAGTTTTGCGTTCGTATCGTCTTGAATGAGCCTGCAGATCACATCTAATCCCCAGAGCACTTTATAGTCGTCATCGGTTTTTATGGCGATACGCCCCAGGAAGTAAGGAATGATTTCTGGTGTAGCTTCACCGTATTTGATCGCTTCGGGGAATATCAAAAAAAGCTCATCTGGATTATTGATCGTGAGGTAGTGATTTAAGGAATGTCTGTGCTCAAGCCGATTTCTAATAAGGGTTTCCGTTGTTTCTCCACTGGCATTATTTTCATCGGCAAATTTTCGAAATTGTATTAACTTTTGATCCAAAATCGTGATCTCATACTTAATGCATATTCTTATCCAAAAATCCAGATCCGGCAGACTTGCATAAGCAGGTTTAAACATACCAACTTCTGAATAACACTCTCTGCGAACCAAGCTACTGGGATGGCAAAGACAATTACCGTATAAAAAAAATTGACGAAGCCATTCATGCCGGGACCTGTTTTCCACTTCGAACATGGATGTATATGGAAATCCTTTATAGGCGATCAAGTTGCCATTTTCATTTATCCAATCAACTCTTCCAAAAACGGCAGCGACGCCAGGATGTTCGTCCAGGTACTTAACCTGTAATGCCAGCTTTTCTGGATACCAGATATCATCCGAGCTAAGCATAGCAATATATTTGCCATGCGAATTGAGGATGCAATTATTAGCAGCAATACTCGCCCCTTTATTTACATTGTGCTTGAAAAGCTTAATGCGAGGATCAGTAAAACTCTCTATAATATCAACAGTACGATCAGTGGAACCGTCATCGGTAATAACAATTTCAAAATCCTGAAGGGTTTGATCAAGAACGCTTTGGATGCATTGCCTGACATATCTTTCATGATTGTAGGATGGAATGATAACGCTAACAGTTGGGGTCATTTTTTTAAGTTTTTAATAAGACTGCATATTATCTCGACTTCATCCAGCTTCAAGTTGCCGTACAACGGCAAACACAATACCTGTTTGACAATTTTATGAGCAACCGGGAGATTGGCAGGATCTGCAGAAGGAAGTTGTTTATAACAACTGTAATCACTGCATAGAGGATAGAAATATTTTCTAGTTATCACATTGTATTTCTTAAGTTCAGTGTGAATATAATCTCGATTTACACCAAACTCCTCGGTTACTCGTATCATGAAATATTGATAACTATTTCTTACATTTTCCGGGATTTCAATGACCTTGATGCCCTCAATTCCAGCCAGGTTTTGCCGGTAGGTCTCCACGATCAATTGTCTTTTTCGACGCTCCTCGTCCAAATATCTTAAGTTAATCAACCCAATTGCAGCCTGAACTTCATTCAGCTTTCCATTGATGCCGGGCATTACAACTTCTTCTTCATTCTTAATGCCAAAATTCTTTAGGAGATCAATCCGGGGTTTCAAATGGGGATCATTGAATGTGAGCGCGCCCCCCTCCAGGGTGTGGAACAACTTCGTGGAGTGAAAACTAAACATGGAGACGTCTCCAAACGTGCCGATGCCCCTGCCGTCAATCTCGGTGCCAAAGGCATGCGCGGCATCGTAGATCACACGCAAGCCGTAGCGATCTGCGATCTCTTGAATACTGAACACATCACACGGCATGCCATACACATGAACACCCAATATCCCCGTGGTTTTGGCAGTCATCAACGATTCCATTTTTTTGGGATCAAGTGTTAACGTATCTTCATCAACATCACAAAAGACAGGCGTAATGTTATTCCATGGAAGGACATGAGTTGTAGCAGGAAACGTAAAGGGGGTTGTGATAACCTCCCCGGAAAGTCTCATGCTTTGAATGGCAACGACCAAGGCGATCGTTCCATTATTGAACAACGACAACCCCGGAACTTTAAGGGTCTTTTTCAATTCCTCTTCGAGCAATTGGTGCTTCGCTCCACCATTTGTAAGCCATTGGGATTCCCATATCTCCTGGATCGCTGCATTAACTTCAGACAAATCAGCCAGCAATGGGCGAGTGACATAAATCGGTTTTTCAAATGGTTTCATTTTTTCTGCCTTTTCAAATTTGTTCTTTAAAAACTTATTGTAAATTTCTTATTCCACACAATTTTATTTTAAGAGTAAAACAACTATATGGATTAAGAGCCGGAGGACATAATTTTATCTTGATTTTCTAACTCTGGCTGGGTTCCCATACGCCACCACATTATCAGGCAGATCTCTGACCACAACAGAGCCCGCTCCTACAATGGTGCCATTTCCAATGGTTATGTGATCTGATATGCTGGCACCAAGCCCGACCCAAGTTGCCCGCCCTACCACCACTCTGCCAGCAAGGTGAGCACCAGGGCTGACATGGGAGCCGTCTCCAAGAATACATTCGTGATCGATGCTGGATGATGTATTGACGATCACATTCTCTCCAATTTCACATCCAGGGTTTATTACAGCTCCGGCAGCCACCACCGTTCCTGGTTTGATCAAAACATCTGAAGCGATTACAGCACTTGGATGAACAGCAGAAGCCAACTCAAAGCCAAGCAACTTAACCTGGTCTGCCAATTCCAGACGAGCTTCACAGTGACCTACCCCAATGATGAAATGACCTACCCCCATATCACGAAGACGGGTCAACTGCTCCCGCCCGCCGAAGATTGGCAAGCCTTGCAACATGGTTCCGTGACGTTTAGAGTTAATATCATCTAGGTATCCGACTACCTCGAAATCCTCTTGCAAGCGAAGGATATCCACAATCACCATGGCATGCCCAGAAGCGCCCCATATAGCTATTTTTTTCATTCTTTAGCACCTTCGAGAATGCGTCTGCTCCAGACACATCAAATTTCTTGCTTATTTCATGATAGATAAAATACCATCGACGAAACTCACTGCCTAAAATCAGCTTCACCCAAATATTGCCTATGAACTATTATTCGCATGTAGCACTTCGGAAAGTGCCATTATAAAATCTTCCGTTGTAGACAAGAATTCCATAAGCACCTCGCCAAGGCATCACGCGGCATATCCTATTGAATTGTATATTTTCTGAATTGTCTTGACCCATTGCTTATTATTGACCTTCATATTGATAGTTTGGAAATTGATCTCCGCTGCCGTATCGACCAATTCATCGTTGGCTATTACGCGGCGTATCGCACGTTCCACAGCTACAGCATCATCCGGAGGAACGAGGATCGCTGTACTTCCATCGACAACCCATGCATCGGTGTCTGCTGTATTTGTTTGAATGGGAAATGCCCCATACGCCAATGCTTCTAAAAACGAGGCAGGTGTACCATCACTAAAACTACAGCCTATATATATCTTCGAGCGAGAATACATGTTTATAATGTCTTCATATGAACCATAAGGGATAACATTAATGTTCAGACCCGAATCAGCCGCATATACATCTAACAACTCAGTGCTCATCTCTAAAGAAAACACATTTATAGTATAGTCTTGCAAAACATCTTTTGCCCTAATAATACCTCTAAGTGCATCTCGGAATCTTCCCACCCCACGATCATACCCTTTAACGGCAATTTCTTTACGCAAAGAAGGCTTTAATAATTTTAAACTCTTTATTTTTTCAATATCAAACCCCCCAGTTGCTGGCATGGGTTCAATAAACTTTCCCTTATACCCCAGATTCGTCGCAAGAACCTGATCCCTTCTTCCTTCACTAATAAAATAATCTATGTAAGACACAAGTTCTCTCAAGACCTCTTTTTGTCCGGGAATTCTTTCCCATAAATATATATCACTCCCCCACACAGAATGTACCCAAACCGGGAAAATTCCCTGCCAGTTTTTTCTCACATTCATTAACATATAACCTGAGGTTTGCGTATGAAGTGTATGTATGATGTCCGGCTGAAATTTCTTTATAACGGTATCAAGCGATCCTTCCTTATCCACGGTCTGTCCAGGACCAAAACTATTGTTTTTGATCTGCGCCCACATTTGTTCGGGACGCAAAAACATTTTCAATACCATTTTGATATAAATCAAAATGGTTTCAAACTTTGTTGTTCGTATAAATGCGCCGTAACCGAAAGTCCCATTTTGCATCATGCGCATGGTATGGATAGGGCGAAACACAAGCCCGAATAAAAACTTTAAATACACCTTAATGGCATTCCCCAAGATGGATTCTGATGATGAGTAAATTTTTATTTTATCCGTTGAATTAAAAAGGCTCGGTTTTTCGGGGATACAATAACTTGAGTAAAGTTGGACGATATGATGGTTTTCTTTTAACACAGCCTGTATCCATTGATAACTATGAATACTATTTTCCATTGCAATAAATAAAATTTTCAACGGTTGACCTTTGCAGGGGGTGATCACATCAGTGTATTTCAAATCCAATTCATGATCCAGGTCTGTTAATAGATTGGCATACTCAACAGCAAAGCTACGCTGCTTTTCCTTGGTTTCGTTTCCAAACCAGACCCCATTCGCATGCCGCTGATATACCGCCATGACTTCGTCAATTACACCGATCCTGCCCTTGTCTGCGTGCAAGAGATGCAAAACCAGATCCCCAATATGATAGTCTTTCATCCAGTCTGGAGTTTTATTCTTTAAACTCCAACGGTACATTACTGTTAATGAACCGATCGGGTTCACAGGGAAAAGATCTTTAATGGTCAAATAGCCTCTTTGTTTTACATTTTCAGAAGCAAAGTCCCATGGTGTAATGATCTTATCTTCTACAGTTCCATCAATGTAGGTCTGACGGAATGGGTGGCAGCACATTGAATAATCAGGGTTGTTATCTAAAAAATCAACCTGCTTTTGTAATTTGAGATCATCAGTCCAATAGTCGTCTCCATCACAAATAGCTAGGTATTGCCCCTCTGCCTTGGATAGGGCATCAACATAATTGGGCAAAGAACCTATATTTTTTTCTCTAAAAATAGGTTTTATAATCGTTGGATATTTTTTGGCATATTCAGCAATTATTGAACGGTTATTGTCATCAGAAAAATCATCAGCGATAATTGCCT
This sequence comes from Anaerolineae bacterium, assembly GCA_017303655.1. Taxonomy (GTDB): domain Bacteria; phylum Chloroflexota; class Anaerolineae; order Anaerolineales; family Villigracilaceae; genus Villigracilis. Next base: position 10,387 of record JAFLCE010000015.1, on the reverse strand, counting down.
CAAAAGCAAAATCCGTTTTCTGAGAAAGAAAACCATCCAAGGTTTTTGAAATAAAAGAAGCATGATTATAAGTAATACAAACAATAGATACTTTAGGCTTATTTGCTATTGTGTTCATGTGAAATTTTCCCAACTCAAGAAGTAATTATATACAATTGTAACATCTTAGGATAATTCCCTCAATTCGCTTCTCGCGGCCACGCAGGGCTATTTTAAAGTCATGAAGAAAAGATCTGTCTCGAATGGGATACTGTGTAGCGCACAAACCCAATTGGCGTGCGCTTCTCGTTGCTTTTCTCAATGTCAAATCTGGAGCTGATTTGCCAAACATTTCTTAAAAGCCGAGATAGGATATGTCTTCTTCAAACATCTCAAATTTCTTGCTTATTATTTCATGTTTATTCTTCTTAAACGCATCAATCTCATCTTGCAGTAATTTGACACGTGGTGCGATCTGAGCTTCATAACTATAGAGCTCTATTATCTTTTGCCGTCCATATTTTCCAATCGCGAACAACTTTTCGGGATTTAAATAGTAGTATTCAATTTTATCAACGATCTTCATAACATCATACGGAATTACAACGATCTCACGTTCATCTTCGAAAAAGCCTTGATTTAATTTCAGTTCATCCGTACAAAAGATAGCCGTCTCCCGCAGACCCGCATCCGTGCAACTCCCTGTCGGGAAACCGTCAAAGGAACCCTCAAAAATCTTAAAGGGAATATTGGGCGAAAGAATTAGATCCTTATCAAGGTAGAAATCATCGAACCATTTAGTCTCGTGGCTTCCATAGAATGTGATCTTGTCTTTGATCTGACTCACATCGAGTATATTTTCATCAAAACCGCCCACCACATGAAACCTGATATTAGGGTGTTTTTCAGTGAGCACATTCGCCACTTGAACGAATACATCATACCCTTTATCAACACCTGTCTCTGTATATTTATGTGCGACAAAACAAATATCAAGAATATCCTTATTAATCCCAAAATGTCTTTTTCCCACATACGTCCGCTCAAACTGTTCAAGCGGAGTAACGACTCCAAAAATAAATTCGATCTGGTCTGGACCGCAAAATTTCTTCTCGATCAAATAATCATATGTTATTTTCTGGGTTACGATCACTCTTCGAAAACAAGGTGAGGATGTAACACGTCTCAACATCTCGTCTGAGCGCGCATTATTCAACGCAAATGAACCACCAGGGTAGAGACAAAAAACAAATGGAGTTCCAGTCCGCTCCATTTCAACAACATTTAAATAGGCGTTTCCTAAAAAAACCATATAAGCTAATTTAGCATTAATGCCTGTTTTAGGCTTAAGAGTATTAATCTGCCCGGCATACTTTGGATATTTTTTTAAAAAGTTGTAAATCAATTCATCTAATGTTTTGTTCCCCAGCAATCTCACAGAAGTTCCTGAACAATATAATATTGAATTTTCAAACCTCTCCATATAGCTCAAAAATTCCTGCAATCGAAATGCAGAAAGCGGATGGGGCGCAACATCGTCAAGAACAACCAAGTCCGCTACATCTGTATCAACCGCCAACTTAAGAAGGTGTTGAATTTCAGAAAACTCTTCATTAAATTCATAATTTAAGTATCTATTATAGGTGCTAAGATACCCATAGAGCTTTTTAGCATTCTTGTGCGGATCTCCAGTAGACCAAACACCATCATCATGTTTTCGATATACAGACATAAATTCTTCAATACAGCCAATCCTGCCAAATTGCGAGTAATAAATATTAAACATCCAATCCCCGATAAAAAGATCAAATAGATCAGCGCTTATCTGTTCTTTATATCTTGCAGCATACATACAGCAGGATAAATTACCAATGAAATATTCTTTCACCAAATCTCTGGTATTAAGGACTTTACCATCAAATTTTGTATTGGGTTCATAAACCGAGAATTCCTCAGTGTTTTGAAAATACATATATATACGATTGAAACAAATCGCGTAATCTTGGTTAGCTTGCAAAAATCGAACTTGCTTTTGTAGTTTCAAAGGATCTAACCAATAATCGTCCCCCTCGCATACGGCTATAAAATCACCTGTACAGGCAGCCAGGCTACGCTGAAAATTTCTCGTCATACCCACATTATGGTCTGACGAAATGATCTTCACTGTAACCAGTTCACCAAAACTCCTGACATAGTTTTGAATAATTTCCCCGGTTGAATCCTGTGAGGCGTCGTCACTAATAACCAGCTCAACACGCAAGTCCCCTCTCTGGGCAAAGATACCCAGCAAACCGTCTGCAATAAACTTCTCTTGGTTATATGAGATGACGATTACACTTACCAAAGGGAGATGAAACTGTGTTTCCGGGGCGGGCGTTGGTTTCTCGCTTAGATTCTCCATATTTTCAGCTAGCGAATACAGAATATCCAACTTGCCAGTCTCTAAAGCAGAAACATCCTTCTGCTCAAAACCTAAACGCACAACGCTGAATGTTTTATTTAAATATAGGGTCGCATAATTCTTTCGGAGCCTCTTAAGGCTGGCATGTATTTCTTCAGAACAGGCAGTATCGAAAGCAACAAATCCAGTCTCCTTGACTGCCAAAATGAGATCATCGATATGTGCATCGATCATGTCGATTTTATTCTCTACAATATTCAGCACATCAAACCTGGGTGCACCTTGAAGAAAATTCGCCTGGCTCTGAACATCACCCCATATCAAGTTGATATTTTCAAAGAAGGAATGCCCAGATAAAACTTGCTCAACCGCTTCATGACTCGATGTAAGCTGGGTTTTCCGATTATTTGAATGCGCTTCGGTCTCTTGCTTGGAACTGATAAAACATACGCTGCCCTTTTGTTTCGCCGACGAATATGCCGCTGCAAAAAATTCTTGCCCGACCGCCACGTTAAGTTCAACATAATTCACCAAATCGTACTGTCGAATCAAATAGGCGATCAAAAAAGATTTGGGAAAACTAAGCCCTACATCTTGAATTGGCAGAAGGCTTTTAATTTTCTTAACATCTTCGAATATCTCAACCAAATCATTATTTTTTGACTTAACCATTACGAGTTAATCCTACAAAGTTTATAGATGTGAAAAGCTATTCTTGTGATCTATTCAGGTGCGGCATAACCTGTCCGGTATATTTCACCCCAAGAAAATTACACAACGACCGCATGGCAGATGGGTCAGATAAATTTAGCACAAGCAGATCTTTTGGGCGGTATTTGAAATACTCAAGAATCTGTGCATTATGCTTTTTGTAATAAGATAGATATAGTTCTTTATCGAACAGAGTATCCTCGGTTGCGCCGTAAACATATTGCTGAAAACGCCAAAGCCAGCCCATATCATTCCCACCTGAATAATTTTTTATCTGCTCCAGTGTTATTTTTTCGCTCGTTCGAAAAAGTTTTTTATAAAATCGAATCGTGGAGTTATACCACTCTTCAGAGCTGCTTCTAATCGTCAAAATAAATTTCGAGCCCGGAAAAGCATAATCTACCATTTGATACGTATAAGCAAGGCTAAATGGAACATCTTGAAATGCTTCTGCTGTTTTACAAAATTCAATAATACGACGAAAATCTCGAATACTCCAATCCTCTAGCAAAGTTTCAGATTCCCATTGAGAGCCAAATGAATAACCCAACTCGTCTACTAGTGCAGACTGTAATGATGTAGTCCCTGTTTTATTATGTCCTATACAGAAAATCTTAGGCTTTTCTGTATAATGGGGATAATATTTAGAGATATAGGCGTCATGAGTAGCACAAAAGGTAGCATTAATAAAACCCATCACTACAGGCTGTGGTTGATGACCCATTTTTCGACCTTCGGTCAAATAATGGACAAGTGGGTTAAGACCAGTTTTGCGCACATCCTCGTAGCTATTCAAATACCAGCGACTACAAAAGAGCGGACCTGGATCACGTCCTTGAAACCCGCCTATATGTAGGTAATGTTTTAAGGGATCTATTTGTATTTCTTCAAAAATATCTGGGTTTTTTGCAAGGTACCAAGCTTTGTCAAACAAACCTGACTTAGATATCAACTCCAGGTTACGTTGTTCTTCAATTTTTTTATATACGCGGTTTCTTAATTTTTCGTAATATAGTTTCATTGGCATTTTTCTTTTCGAGAGAGTTGCATTTATTATACAGGCAGCCCCTTTAAAAAAACACCTACGAGTGAACGCCTTGCTTAGATAATTCCCTAACCTCAACTGTCGGGAAAAGATATACCTTTGAAAACACCCGATACTCCGCCCTCCTTGCCATCGTAAACACAACGGCATCATCAACAAAATCAAGAAAATTCGCCGCCTGATCAAGCACAATGGGCTCATTCAGCGCCACTTGGATCGAATGCAACCCGTCCATTAGAGGGAGGCGAAGAGCATATTCAACCCTAAAAAAGTCCCCAGGCTCAGCCGTCAATAAAGAATGCCCAGCCAACAAAAGGTTTGAACCGGTAATCTGGTTCTTCTTATCGTCACGAACATTGAAAATAACCGTCAAGGTTTTCTTTTGAAATACCTCAACATATATTCTGACCTTGACCTCTTGATTGAATTCAACCAGCGAGATCGGCTCATCATCCATGTTAAGCAACTCAACGAGGACAATCTGCGCCTCCCCTGAACCATACCGGAACAGGGAGACACGGCGTGCAAATTGTGCTACAGCAGCCGGTTCGACCCCATGCTCCGTTGTTATGCTTTTTTTTGCCGAGCTGGTTCCATCATCCTGGGCACGCATATCAACAACAGCTTTCTGCTCATTATTCATCTCCTCCCGCATGACACGAATATAATGTTCAGAAACCTTTGCGGCAGGTCCGATGCTTTTTAGTTCTCCATGCTCAAGATAGATACCTCTGGAGCACAAGTTCTTGATCGAACCAATATCATGGCTGACAAAAAGAACCGTCGTGCCATTCTCCTGCCTGCGCTTCAATGCGGTCATACATTTCGCCTGAAAGTTCATATCCCCCACTGCCAGCGCTTCATCGACGACCATAATATCCGGCTGAGACATGATATTAATGGCAAAAGCTAGTCGAACAAACATACCGCTCGAATACATTTTGACTGGCTGCTTGATAAACTCGCCAATGTCTGCAAAAGCGGCAATATCATCAAAACGAGCATCAAGCTCATCTTTTGAAAGCCCCAAAAGGGCACCATTAAGATAAACATTTTCAACACCTGAAAACTCAGGGTTGAAACCAGAACCAAGTTCCAATAGAGCCGCAAGGCGACCGTTTGTTTCCACTGTACCGCTGGTCGGAGTTAGTGTGCCGCAAATAAGTTGCAACAGTGTGGATTTGCCTGACCCATTCCGCCCAATGACGCCGATCGTCTCACCTTTTTCAATTTCAAACGAAATATTTCGTAAAGCCCAAAACTCATGGAAATAAGTACGGGGAGAACGTCCTAATACCCTCTGCAAGCGCGGATAAATAGATTGTTTTAGGCGATCGCCCGGCTTCTCATAAATATGATAGCACTTGCTAAGATCAACTACGCTGACGACAGGTTTACTAGAGGACATCCGCAAACCCTTTTCTCGTCTTCTGAAACCACCAAAAACCAGCCATGCATGTTAATAAACCAAAGATCAAAGCCACTCCTAATGAGGTCAGATCAGGCAATTCACCAAAAATCAACACTTTACGACTCTCTGTAATAATAAGTACAAGCGGATTTAGCCACAACCACCCCTGATAGTCCTGTGGTAATGCTGAAACAGGATAAAACACAGCCGATATAAACATGAGCACAGTGGTAAATACCCCTGTGAGTTGTCCAATATCACGCACATAAACCCCCAGTGATGCCAAAAACCAGGAAACACCCAGGCAGGCAAAAATAAGAGGTAACAATACAAGTGGAAAAAAAACAACCGTCCAAGGTAAATGCTGATTAGCAATTATTTGCACAACCAACAATACAAACAGACTTACCAGACTATGAAATAAAACCGCACCCAGAGATACCCACGGTAGAATTTCCAGCGGAAAGACGACCTTCTTGACAAAATTAACATTTGAAATGATCAATCCTGGAGCGCGATTAACAGTCTCAGAAAAAAAACCGAAAACAATCATGCCTGCAAAAAGAATAATTGCAAAATCAGCTTTACTCTCCTCCACAGCTATATTCCAACGCGCTTTAAAAACGACGGAAAATACAAACGTGTAGACCACTAGCATAAGCAACGGAGTAATAAATGACCATGCCAAGCCGATTAATGAGCCTTGATAACGACTTGCAACCTCCCGTCGGGTCATCTGCAAAATAAGTTGGCGATTACGCCAAAAACTTGAAAAAATTGCGATCGGTATGATTGAATGAGGTTGGTTGGTATTCACTGTTTTTTCTTTATAAGAACTAGTGTAAAAAAGGCTTTATCAAATTAGAAACACAGCCTCTTATTTTTGCACTGAAAGCAAATTATATCATCAAGAAAGTGCTGTTTTTTCATTATCAATGCCAACAAAGGGAAATATCATATAAAAAGACAGCCCCGCAACGGATGTACGGGGCTGTTTAAGCTAAAAGAAATAGTATTTAAGGTATGCCGAATCGGAGTTGCCCATTAAGGGTGACGTTATTATAAGCCGGGAAATAATAACCGCTCGAAAGCAGCTCCAAAGGTAAGCCCATCAACTGCGCAAAACTCTCGATCTTGCCATTTACAAAGTACGCATCGCGCAAAGCCGCAATGATCGGTATACCACCTGAACTGGAAACCACCACGGGTCCAGCATCCAACCCAGCATAATTGACCCGCTTCGCTTCACTCGGATTCAAAGGATAGGTCCCACGCACGATCCCCCCAATCGTCACCGTCACCGTCGTGGCACTATTGCCAACATTGCCAAAGCGCAACTGCCCATCCAAAGTCACATTGTTGTAGGCTGGGAAATTGTAATTCGTTGAAAGCTGCTCCTGCGGCAGTCCCATTAACTGCACAAAACTGACCAGCTTACCATCCACAAAATAGGCATCCCGCAGCGCTGCGATGATCGGTATCCCGCCTGAACTCTCCACCACCACCGGACCCGCATCCAAACCAGCATAATTGATGCGCACTGCTTGGCTGGGGTTCAATGGATACGTGCCGCGCACCACGCCTGCAATCGTCACCGTCACAGTAGTCGCGCTATTGCCCACATTGCCAATCCGCAATTGCCCATCCAAAGTCACATTGTTGTAGGCAGGGAAGTAATATTTCGTTGATAGATTTTCAGCTGGCAAGCCCATCAACTGTGCAAAACTTTCCAGTCTGCCATCCACAAAATAGGCATCGCGCAGAGCCGCAATGATCGGTATGCCGCCTGAGCTGGAAACCACCACCGGACCGCTATCCAAGCCAATGTAATTGACACGCTTGGCTTCCCCAGGGTTGAGTGGATACGTTCCGCGCACTACCCCTGCAATTGTGACAGTAACCGTTGTGGCGCTATTGCCCACATTGCCGAAACGCAATTGCCCATCCAAGGTCACATTGTTGTAGGCGGGGAAATAATACGTAGTGGACAGGCTTTCTTGTGGTAGACCCATCAACTGCACGAAGCTTTCCACTTGTCCACCTACGTAATAGGCATCCCGCAATGCTGCGATGATGTCGGTGGTTCCATCGGTGGCTTCCACCACCACGGGACCACTATCTACTCCAAGATAATTCACCCGCTGACTCTCAGTTGGCGCAAGGAAATAACTTCCATTTAGCGCTTGCCCAATTCGTACATCCACTTGTTCTTTTGGCACACATGTATATATCTGCACATCATCTACCCACCAGCCGAACCTTACGACAGATCCGTCCAATCCCATCCGAAAACGAAACATAACATTTTGTCCCGCAAGGGAGCTCAAATCTAAACGCGTAGAAATATAGCCGTGGCTCACACCATTAAAGGCTTGCCGGTTTGCTAAAGGATTGCCTGAAACGGAGAGTGTAGCATCGTAGCCATTGCTATCTATCAAAGAACCCGCGTCAATCCAAGAAGAGCCACCATTGATACTGTATTCTATTACGCCGCCATCCCAGGAAGGTTCGAGATCATAGGCGTGATGAAAAAGCATTTTCCCGTTTGGCGGTACGGTAACGCTGTTGGTCATGCGTAAAAAGGTATCGGTAAAAGTAGCTGGGTAGTCATCTGCATAAAAGAAGCCCTGCCCGGAGTGCGCAAAGGTACCATAAAGAGACCCATAGCTCCATCGATTTGTGCCTGTTAGGGCACCACTTATCCATTTACCAGAGCCTGAATCCATATTATCGAAAAAACTAAAACTATTCGAAGGGTATTCACCGGCAATGTCACAAGCATTTGCGTTTGTATTAAATTCGGGCAGAGGCTGAAGATTCATCTCCACTGCATCTAAGGCGTCAAGCACTTCCTGACAATCAGCGGCAGTAATTCCAGCCGACCCAATCTGCATCATGCAGGATGCTTGCAAGGCATAATATAAGTCTGCATAATCTGAACCAGAGACAAGTAAATTAGCTTGTGCGTAGTAGTAGATTTTGGCGACTTTAGTAATCCCGAGCGGACTGATGGTCTTGCTATTAAACGTTCCGCCATCTACCATTAAGAAAGCAGCTTTATTGTTGATACCACTATTATAATGAACACCGCCATTATCGCCTGTCCCCGTATAATAATAGGGACTGGTCATTTTGTCGGGATTACTATATAAAGTTGGATCGCTCATGTCACGAAGGATGCCAATGCTAACAGGCAAATCTTCGCCTATTTGCCAACGCGCGGTTGGTGTGTCAGTTCCAAACCCGTTGCCCAGGTCAACAAATTCTCCCCAAACATCAGAGAAAGACTCATTAATGGCACCTGATTGGTAATAATAGAATAGGCCGGATTCATATTCAGTGACACCGTGCGTCAGCTCATGAGCCACGATATCATCTGATGTCCAACCTAAACCATAGGTCATTTGTATACCATTCCAAAAAGCATTTTCATAATTTATGCCATAATTGACAGTAGAAATTATTGCCATTCCCTGCCCATTAATACTGTCGCGCGCATGGTTAGCCATAAAGAAGTCATAAGTCTGCCCGGCAAATACATGCGCCTGAATTGCATCTCCAGAACCGCCCGAGCAAGTCGGGTTGGATTCATCACAAACAAGGGTTCCCGGTTGAATGTATGCCCCACCAGCGTCATAAGTTAATCGATTTTTACCATGACTGATCTGATTAAAAGATAATGCGATAACACCTCGTTGGGCTTCCACTAAGACCAATTGGCGAATCGGGAGTAACTCAGTTTTTGGGGTCACTTCAATCCGCCAGCCGAGAATTGTTTCACCCTTGTACGGAGTCAACAAAGCCGGATTGTATACCCATAATTCTGGAGTACTGGCTTGCAAGTCTTCAACACCTACACCGTTGTCTTTGGCTGTTGCTGTAAGGGCTATTTGAATCGCCGTGGTTTCGTTGATGTCAGGGGTGGTGTTAATGGAAATATCAGGGAGAATTTCGCCACCGGCTGAAAGGATGTTTTTGCCGGAGTCCATTTGAACGATTATTTCTCCTGCTAACACCGGTATGCCTTGATAGGTTTGCTGAAAGCGTACTGTGCTTGTACCAAGCTCGGTTTGAGTTTGGCGTAAAATCTTCAAATCGTTTCGCGCATCTACAATGCCAAAATTACTCCCTACAATAGTAAGGAATGTGCGGGCAACTTCTTCATCTGTAGAATTTTTATCTGAGGCAGTTGCCTCTTGAATGGGCCGTCCGGTAGCTGGCGCGCCCATAAAACGGGCCATTCCAGTTAACGGATGATATGCTGTTGTTATATCTTCAGGAAGAGGGGCCAAGGCTGAAACTTTTACGTTGGAGAAAGCCGATATTGTGATTAGAATTATAAGCAGAATAGTTAATAACCGTTTACCAAACATGATATCCTCCGTTGATTTAAAGAATCTGGTAAATTTAGCAACTGTATATCTTGCCGCCATTATAAAATTATTGTATAACAAGAGTACACAAAATACAAGAAGGGAAAAACGAATAGCAAAAATTACTTTTCACCTGCGTGTAGAAGAAAATTTACATCTGAGCAGATACTATTTTTTACTTTATTCTAATGAAACGAGCCTTTCCAATATGGAAAGGCTCGTTTCATTAGAATAATAATTTTATTACAACCACTTACTCCTACGGCACCCCAAAGCGGAGCTGCCCATTGAGCGTGACATTATTGTACGCCGGGAAATAGTAAGTTGGCGAAAGCGCCGTATCCGGGAGCCCCATGAGCTGGGCAAAACTCTCAAGGACCCCGTTGACAAAGTAGGCATCCCGCAGCGCCGCAATGATCGGCACCCCACCCGAACTCTCCACAATGACCGGACCAGCATCCAACCCG
>JAFLCE010000149.1 GCA_017303655.1 Anaerolineae bacterium | reverse complement strand
GGGTGGTGCCGATGAAAAGGTCGGCGGTGATGGGAGAGAAGTTCATAGACGAAAGGATAACAGAAAGTAAGAAAAAGGTAACATTGCCAACAATCGAAGCGTTAGTTATGCTTAAGACAATGAATGCAAATAAATATTTACGAGGTACTTATGTCCACACCTGAAGAATCAACGCCCGTCCCTGCGCCAAAGTCCGCTGCGCGTATCGTCCTTGGAACCTGGATTACCGTCACAAATATCCTTGCGCTTGGGTCCCTTGTGCCGTGGGCAAGTTTGGTGCTTTGTTCGATGATGTCTTATCCCCCAAAGGAAAAAGATTTTGAATATTATTTCTTTAGAGCAACCATTTACGCCTATCCATTCATTATTCTGGGGCTGGCGATCTTCACCTGGTACGCCTACAAAAAAGGCTGGAATTTGGCGGCACAGATCACATCCATTGTCTCTATTTTGCCAGTCCTATGGTTTGTGCTGATGTTATTCAACGTCATGTAGGTTTGCATTTAAACGCACTATGAGAAACGAGGAAAATCTCAACATCGTGAGATCTTCCTCGTTTCTGTTTCCTCACCCCTCATCCCCCCACTTTTTATGCTAGACTCACGGCAATGGAAACTTTATCTTCCGCCCTCGACCCGCAATCCTCCGAATTCAAAGCCAATGCAGAACATAACCGCGCCCTCGCGCAGGAACTGAAGAAACACCTTGCGGATGTCCGCGAAGGCGGTGGCGAGAAGTATCGCAAACGCCACGAAGAGCAGGGCAAGTTATTCGTGCGCGAACGCATCGAACGTCTGCTCGACCCGGGCGCGCCCTTCCTTGAACTCTCCGCATTGGCAGCACACAACCTCTACAATGGCGAAGCCCCAAGCGCGGGCATCGTCACTGGCATTGGGCGCATCTCTAATCGTGAAGTGCTCATCGTCGCCAACGACGCCACCGTCAAAGGCGGCTCGTACTTCCCGATGACGGTTAAGAAGCATCTCCGCGCGCAACAGATCGCCGAAGAAAATCATTTGCCCTGCCTCTACCTCGTCGACTCTGGCGGCGCGAATTTGCCGTTTCAAGATGAAGTCTTCCCCGATGTCAATCACTTCGGGCGCATCTTTTACAATCAGGCGCGCATGTCTGCCAAGCGCATTCCGCAGATTGCGGCGGTGATGGGCTCCTGCACGGCGGGCGGCGCGTACGTCCCTGCCATGAGCGATGAAGCCATCATCGTCAAAGGCGCGGGGACTATTTTCCTGGGCGGACCTCCACTCGTCAAAGCCGCCACAGGGGAAGATGTCACTGCCGAAGAACTGGGCGGGGCGGATGTCCACACACGCAAATCGGGCGTAGCCGATCATTTCGCAGAGGATGATGACCACGCGATCGAAATTTTACGCAGTATCGTTGAGACACTTCCGCGTGGACACGTGCATTCGCATCTTTCCGCGCTGGATGTGGCTCCACCCGAGGAGCCTTTATACAACGCCGACGAATTGTACGGCGTCCTGCCGCGCACCTTCAAAGAGTCCTTCGACGTCCGCGAGATCATCGCCCGCATCGTAGACGGTTCTAAGTTCCGCGAGTTCAAAGCGCGTTACGGCACGACTCTCATCTGTGGCTTCGCTCGCATCCACGGCTACCCGGTCGGCATCATCGCTAATAACGGAGTCTTGTTCAGCGAGTCCGCGCTCAAAGGGACGCACTTCATTGAACTGTGCGACCAACGCGGCATTCCGCTTATCTTTTTGCAAAACATCACCGGCTTCATGGTCGGCAAAGAATACGAAACCGGCGGCATCGCCAAAGACGGCGCAAAGATGGTCCATGCCGTTGCAACGACTCGTGTTCCCAAGTTGACTCTCGTCATCGGCGGATCCTTCGGCGCAGGCAACTACGCCATGGCAGGTCGCGCCTACGGCTCCAACTTCCTATGGATGTGGCCCAACGCGAGAATCAGTGTCATGGGCGGCGAACAAGCCGCAAACGTCATGCTCACCATCAAACAAGATCAACTCGTCAGAGAGGGCAAACCAACTCTCAGCGCGGAAGAAGCGGAAGAGTTCAAGCGTCCATTATTGGAAAAATACGAACGTGAAGGCAGTCCCTATCATTCCTCGGCAAGAATCTGGGATGATGGAGTCATCGACCCGGCTGATACGCGTCAAGTGTTAGGCTTGGCATTATCTGTAGTACTGAATGCGCCAAAAGAAGATGGCGGATTTGGCGTCTTTAGGATGTAAACATGTCGTCACAATATTCCTCACCAGCCTTTCGTTCCTTTATCAAGACCGAAGGCTTCATCATGAAAACCTTTGTCCCTGTGGAAAAACCTGGTCCCATTTTCAAATGGATATTCAAGAGCACCATCCTGTTCTTCAAATTAGGCTTGGGCGGGTTGATGAAAGACTACTTCCTGCTCATCACCACCACCGGACGTAAGACCGGCAAAGTCCGTCAGACCCCGCTCGAACATCGCTACGATGAAGCCAATGACCGCTATCTCATCTTATCGGGCTGGGCAGGCAAAACAGATTGGTATCGGAACGTCAAAGCCAATCCCGACATCCATGTGCAAGTTGGCAATCGTAAATTTGCCTGTCGTGCCGAAGCTGCCAGCGAAGCAGATGTGGTCAAGGTGCTTGAAGCGACTGCCCGCATCAGCCCAGATATGCTCAAAGTCTGGTCGCGTTGGGCAGGTGAAGAGTTGGACGGCTCACCCGAAAGCCTGCAACGTGCTGCAAAATATTGTCCGTCATTTTGGTTGAAACCACAGGGAGCATAAACATGTCACACAAAGAATCCTCACCCCATCACTTTCTTGCTCAATTAGCAGGCAACTGGCAAGGCACATCCAAACTCTGGTTTGAACCTGATAAGCTAGCCAGTGATACTCCACTAGTTGGCACCATCCAACTCGTGCTCGATGGACGCTATGCGCTATTCTTATATCAATCGTCCATTGAAGGCGAAACGCAGCATGGCATGTTCACCTTTGGCTACAACACGCAATTGAACCAATACGAAACCTCCTGGGTGGACTCGTTCCACACCAACACCTCCATTATGTTCTGTATCGGTAGAGAGATCGAGAACGGCTTTTCCGTCCTCGGCAGTTACCCCGACCCCATGGGTGGACCGGACTGGGGCTGGCGCACTGATGTGGAACTTCGTGAAGATGAACTTATCATCACAGCCTACAACATCATGCCCGAAGGTGACGAGTCAAAAGCAACAGAGATCATAGTGAAAAAAGGAAAAGCATGAAAATTCTCCTCATCGGTGGAACCCGCTTTCTTGGAAGACATCTCGTCACCTCCGCCCGCGCGCGCGGACATGAGATCACGCTCTTCAATCGGGGCAAGACCAACCCTGATCTTTTTTCACGAGTAAAAACCATCCGAGGCGATCGGGAAAAAGACCTAGACCAGTTATCGGGGCAGTGGGATGCGGTCATTGATACCTGCGGCTATGTGCCGCGCGTCGTAAAACTATCCGCTGAGGCGCTCAAAGAACGAGTGCAACAATATGTTTTCATCTCCAGCATTTCGGTCTATTCCGATTTCAGCAAGATCGGCATCAACGAAAGCAGTGACCTCGGCACGCTGAGCGACGAAAGTGTGGAAGAGATCACTGGCGAAACCTACGGACCGCTCAAGGTCTTGTGTGAAAAAGCCGTGCAAGAAGTTTTTGGTGCTCGCGCGCTCATCGTCCGCCCCGGCTTGATTGTCGGACCACACGACTCCACCGACCGCTTCACCTATTGGCCCGTGCGCATCAATCAAGGCGGCGACATTCTCACGCCCGAACGCCCCGATGTGCTGACTCAATTCATCGACGCGCGCGACCTGGCTGATTTCACCATTCGGTTGATCGAACAAAATATCTCTGGTGTGTTCAATGCCACCGGTAACCCGATCACATTGAATACTTTGTTTGAAACCTGCAAACGAGTCAGCAAAAGCAATGCCAATTTCAAATGGGCGCCTGTTGATTTTCTGGCCAAGCACAACGTCTCCCCGTGGATCGATATGCCCGTTTGGGTTCCAGATAGCAGCGAAGATGCGGGCTTCTCGCGGGTGGATATTTCCAAAGCCTTAAGCGCCGGGTTGAAATTTACCGACCTTTCCGAAACCATCCGCGACACCCTCAAATGGGAATTCGAGCGCCCCGAGAATCACGAATGGAAGGCGGGCTTAAAACCTGAACGCGAGAAAGAACTAATAACTTTACTCAACCATGTTCAATAAAATTCTCATCGCCAACCGCGGCGAGATCGCCATTCGCATTATGCGCGCCTGTCGCGAGCTTGGCATCAAAACGGTCGCCGTCTATTCCGAAGCGGATAAGAACGCCCAACACGTCCAATTCGCAGACGAAGCCGTGTTCATTGGCAATGCCGCGCCAAAAGAATCCTATTTGAATATGGATGTCTTAATCCGAGCCGCGCGCGACTCCCAAGCTGACGCCATCCACCCGGGCTATGGCTTCCTCTCAGAGAACGCCTCTTTCGCCGCCGCAGTTGAATCAGCGGACCTGACTTTTATCGGTCCCTCAGCCGATTCGATTCGCGCGATGGGCGACAAAGCCGAATCAAAGATATTGATGAAGAAAGCAGGCGTACCAACCGTCCCCGGCTACGAAGGCTTGGAAAGCTACGAAGAATTTCTAAAAGCCGCGAATGATATCGGATATCCCGTCCTAGTCAAAGCCGCGGCGGGTGGAGGCGGCAAAGGCATGCGTGTGGTCAATGCCGAAAGCGAATTGAGCGAAGCCATCGAACTGGCGAAACGCGAAGCCTTGAACGCCTTCGGGGACGAACGTCTACTCATCGAAAAATATCTCTCAGATGCGCATCACATCGAAATTCAAGTCTTTGGCGATAAGCACGGCAACCTCGTGCATCTTTTCGAACGTGAGTGCTCCGTACAAAGACGTCACCAAAAGATCATCGAAGAATCCCCTTCCCCATTGCTACCCCCCGAACTCCGAGAACAAATGGGAGCAGCCGCAATCAACGCCGCCAAAGCTGTTGGTTACTACAACGCTGGCACCGTAGAATTCGTCTTCGACCCAATTCTTTCCTCCTTCTTCTTTCTTGAAATGAACACCCGCCTGCAAGTGGAGCACCCCGTCACTGAATTAGTAACAGGTCTCGACCTTGTCCACTGGCAGATCCGCATCGCGGCGGGAGAAAAATTCCCCTTCACCCAAAGCGACCTGCATCAACATGGTCATGCCATCGAGTGCCGTGTCTACGCTGAAGACCCATCCACCGGATTTTTACCTAGCACGGGTAAGTTACTGCAATTCATCCAACCACAGGGACCCGGCATCCGCGTCGATTCAGGCTTTGCCGCTGGCGACGATGTCACCCACTTCTATGATCCCCTACTGGCAAAGTTGATTGTCCATGCGGGCAGGCGCGAAGATGCAATTGCACGCATGCAAACTGCTCTGCGCGATTTCATTGTCCACGGCGTGGTGACGAATATTGATTACATGTGTGCCATTTTAGAAACTGACGATTTCAAAGCGGGCAAAGTTACTACTCGTTGGGTCGAGACCAAATTCGGCGAGTGGACTGTCCCACAGCCCGAGCTTCACACCCTCATCGTCGCTGCGCTTGCAGATGTCCTCTTTGTTGGTGGCAAGGCACAGCCCGCCGTTTCGAATGAAACTGATCCCTTCAACCCGTGGAAGCAGACGGGGAATTATAGGAATTAATTTGTAAGGGCGACCCGCCCAGTGAAAGCAAAGCATCTTCATAAACAATGAAGGGTCGCCCCTACGGTGAATAAAAATGAAAACAACCTTCGGTACACAAAGTATTGAACTCAATCCATCCGGCGATCAGTACATCGCCACCGTAAACGGCAAGACCGTCACCGTGCAGGTTGTGCGCGCATCGAACGGGCGCATGGACTTGCTCGTGGACGGTCAACGAGTGACAGCGCATGTCTCGTCTGATATGGCAAAGCGCTGGGTCACCGTCAACGGGCAGACGATGATGCTCACGAAAACATCGGGTGCGAAACAAGGCGTCCGCCACGAACATGCCGGGGGACTCATTGCCCCCATGCCGGGTCAGATTCGAAGCGTCGCTGTCAGTGTGGGCGATGCCGTGAAGAAAGGTCAAACCCTGCTCACGATGGAAGCCATGAAGATGGAAATCCGCATTCAAGCTTTGAAAGATGGAGTGGTGAAATCGGTTTCAGTGACGCAGGGGCAAGA
>JAFLCE010000148.1 GCA_017303655.1 Anaerolineae bacterium | reverse complement strand
AAACCGACGTTTACAACTATGGCGCCAATCACAAAGAGAATCGCTGAACCGAGATATGCACCTGCAAGTGCATCAATACCCCACGAACCGACGAGTGAACCGGCGGGTCCCGCCACGAACGGACCGATGACTGAGCCGACTGTGCCGCCGATGACAACATTGGAGATGGCACGTCCGCGATGTTCGGGCTTGTTCACTTCCGCCGCCGCAAAGCGACCAAGTTGCACGGCTGAGTTGGCGATGCCCATCAGGATCATGCCACCCATAAAGACAGCAAAGGAATGGATGGCAATCGCATAGAAAGTGACACTCGAACCGAACACACCTGAGATAAGCCCGATGGTCAATCCGTTGCGCCTGCCAATGGCGTCGTAGACGTATCCCCACATAAAAGCGGAGAATGCGCCTGCCAACAGATAAACAGCCGTCGGCACACCTGCCCAACTTGGGTTCTGGCTCAGTTCTTTCCCTACAATGGAATTCAGTGTCGCTGCTGCAATAAAACCAGCCGAGGCGAGCGACTGTTGAGCGAATAAAACGGCTGTGATTTTTCTAGCAATGGATTCGAGATCTGAGAATGTATTGTTCATTAAACAGAAGTATAACAAAAGTGAGCAGTAATCAGTTATCAGTGGAAAGTGGACATTAAAAAGACCCCAAAGGTTTTCACCTTCAGGGTCTCAACTACCTAACTACTCAACTACTTGACTATTCGACCACTAAACTACCTACCCATCGCATCCATCACAGCGACAGAGGCAATCTGCACAATGGCATTGACATCGTCACCAGTCTGCAAGACGTGAACCGGAGCGCCAACACCGAGCAAAATGGGACCAATCGCTTTGGCATTGCCGAGGCGAGCCAAAAGTTTATAAGCGATGTTCGCCGATTCAAGCGACGGGAAGACAAGCACATTCGCATCCTTCACCGCACTGAATGGATAACGTTCTTCAGCGATCTCAGGCACCACAGCGGTATCTGCCTGCATTTCACCGTCCACACACAGGTCGGGGCGGCGGGACTTGACGATACTGACTGCCTTGCTAACCTTGTCCGAAAGCGGATGCGGAGTGGAACCAAAGTTCGAGAATGAGAGGAATGCCACGTGCGGGTCAAGCTCGATCTTCTTAGCATAGTCCGCCGCGAGGATGGCGATCTCCGCCAGGTCGTCTGCGGTCGGGTCGATGTTCACGGTCGCATCGGTGAACAGATAAACCTTCTCATCAAAGATCATGATGTACACACCAGCCGCACGTGCCACACCCTTCGCGGTGTGATGCACCTGCAACGCCGGACGGATGACGTCAGGATAATCATAGGTCAAGCCAGAGACAAATGCATCGGCATCGCCCATCTTCACCATCATTGCGCCGAGCACGTTCACATCGCGTACCTTCTTGAGCGCATCACTGACCGTCAGCCCCTTGCGCTGGCGCAACTCATAGAATGACTTGGCATAGGCTTCCAGTTTTTCAAAATTATCCGGGTCGACAATTTCAGGCTTGTAATCGAAACTCAGCGATTCGAGTTCTTTCTCGATCACAGCCTTGCGCCCGATCAACACCGGTGTAGCAATGCCTTCTTCCTGGATCTGATATGCCGCACGGATGATCTTCTGCTCTTCGCCTTCCGCAAATGCCACGCGCTTTTTGCCGCCCGAAGAGCGCGCTTTGTTCTGGAAGAAATAACGGATGCGCTCACCCTTGCCCTGACGGAATGCCAACTGTTCCTTGTATTCTTCGATGTCAATGGTTTTGCGCGCCATGCCGGTCTTCATTGCCATCTCTGCCACAGCGGGAGCTTCCCACAGCAGCACACGCGGATCGAGCGGAGTTGGGATGATGTACTCGCGACCGAACTTGATCGGCTCGCCTCCATACGCGCGGATAACTGAATCGGGCACATCTTCCTTTGCCAACGCTGACAGCGCTTTCGATGCCGCGAATTTCATATCTTCGTTAATTTGCTTGGCACGCACATCCAACGCACCGCGGAAGATGAACGGGAAGCCCAACACGTTATTGACCTGGTTGGCATAATCCGAGCGACCAGTTGCAATGATGACATCCTTGCGCGCTGCTTTCGCCAGCTCCGGGCGGATCTCCGGGTCGGGATTCGCCATCGCAAAGATGATTGGGTCCTCTGCCATGCTCTTGACCATATCCGGCGTCATCACATTCGCCACAGACAAGCCGTAGAAAACGTCGGCGCCGCGCAAAGCATCAGAAAGAGTCCGCGCATCGGTCTCAACAAGGAAGCGTTCCTTGTACTTGTTCATGCCTTCCTTGCGTCCCTTGTACACCACGCCTTTGCTGTCACACAGCATGATGTTTTCACGCTTCACACCCCAACGGATCGCCAACTCCGCACAGGAGATCGCCGAAGCGCCCGCACCTGAGATCACGATACGAATCTCTTCATGTTTCTTTCCGACAATTTCCAACGCGTTCGCCAACCCAGCAGAGGAAATGATCGCCGTGCCATGCTGGTCGTCGTGGAAGACGGGGATATCCAGCATCTTTTTTAGTTCTTCTTCAATATAAAAACATTCGGGAGCTTTGATATCTTCGAGGTTGATCCCGCCAAAGGTCGGGGAAATAGCCGCAACGACTTTGATGATCTCATCCGGGTCGTGTGAATTCAATTCAATGTCGAACACGTCAATGTCGGCAAACTTCTTAAAGAGAACGCCTTTGCCTTCCATCACGGGCTTGCTTGCTAATGCGCCACGGTCACCCAGACCAAGGATGGCAGTCCCGTTCGAGATCACAGCCACAAGATTTCCCTTGGATGTGTACTCATATGCATCGCTGGGATTTTTTTCAATTTCCAATACAGGTTCTGCTACGCCGGGCGAATACGCCAAACTAAGGTCGCGTTGGGTGTCCATGGGCTTGGTGGGGATGATCGCCACTTTACCGGGCTTGCCTTTCAAACGATGGTACTCAAGAGCATCTTCACGTGTGAACTTAGCCATTTTGCCTCCGGAAATTTGATATGTTAAATTATTCCACAGCCAGTCAAAAACTCATAGTTGCTTTTGTCACGATTTTAGGCATCACTACGACTGCTACTGTTCTTTACCCCCAGTTTCCTAATAGTTCCGCGCAAATCCTATCAGATTAGGAAAACTTCAGGCAGGCATCTGCCACCCGCCGCACCTGATCCTCGGTCAACTCAGGGTACATGGGCAGGGATAGGACTTCGTCCGCCGCTTTCTCAGAGTTGGGCAGGCTTCCGCGACCCAAACCTAAGTTTACATATCCAGGCTGTAGGTGAACTGGATGCGGGTAATGAATCAATGTATGAATTCCTTGCGCCCTAAGGGTTTCTCGAAGCGCATCCCGCCGCGGGTGGCGAATCACAAATTGATGAAAAACAGGCACAACGTCCGAAGGTTGAGGCGGAAGGGTTACATCCGAACCTGAGAGCAGATCATTGTATAAGCTGGCGAGATATCTGCGGCGCTGATTCCATTCCTCCAAATGCTGCAGTTTGACACGCAAGAAACCTGCCTGCAATTCATCGAGGCGGCTGTTCATTCCTTTTATCTGACTGACATAGCGTTGCTTCCATCCATATTGCCGCAATAGCTGAACTTTCTCTGCCAAGTCAGGGTTATTCGTAACAACCGCTCCCCCATCACCAAAGGCACCCAGATTCTTGGTGGGGTAAAAACTAAACGCCGCGATCTCACTTAACGAGCCTACTCGTCTTCCACTAATGGATGCACCATGCGCCTGCGATGCATCTTCAATGACCGTTATTTTTTTCTTCGCTGCCATTTCCAAAATAGGATTCATATCAGCAGGGCAGCCATATAAATGAACCGGGATAATGGCACGAGTACGTTCTGTAATCGCATATGATACTTGCTCAGGATCAAGTGTGTAGCGCGTCAGATCAATATCCACAAGAACAGGGCGGGCGCCGGTCAATTCGATTGCGGCAATGGTGGCAACCGCCGTATGCGATGGTGCAATGACCTCATCCCCTGCGCCCACGCCGCAAGCTAACAGAGATAATATCAACGCATCAGTACCAGAAGCAACACCAACGGCATAAGACGCGCCGCAATACTCTGCAAATTCTTTTTCAAAGGCTTTAACTTCTTCGTCTAAGATATAAGAACCACCCGCCATGACGCGAGCAAACACTTCATCCAATTCATGGCGTAGTGTTTGGTATTGCCTGGTGATGTCAAAAGCAGGGATAATTTCCATCTTAGAGGTAATGCCCTTTATGCTGGTAATAATATTCAAGCATATCTTTGATCCCATCGCGAAGTGGAACATGCGGCTCCCAGCCTACTTCACTTTTTATCAGGTCATAATTCCCATAATAATCGCCAATGTCGATGCGTTTGCGCCCTTCGGGAAAAGGCACAAGCTCATAATTCCCACTACCATGTATATCAATCATGAGACGCGCAAGCTCCAACAGAGTAATCGGTTCCCCTCCAAGGTTGTATATCTTTCCGTAGGCAGCCGGGTTAGCGGCACATCTTAAGAGCGCATCCATCACATCATTGACATGATTAAAATCGCGGATCTGGCTTCCATCACCAAATATCTGTATCGGCTTTCCTTCCAATAATTGACGGAACCACCAGCCGATAAATGTCAGGCGATCATCACGGATGCGCATCCGCGGACCATATGTATTGGTCATTCGCAGCACGCAGGTTGCCATGCCATGCACGCGATTGTGGACGATGTGATACATCTCACCGGCACGCTTACTCACGCCATTGTTATCAAGCGGGGTCAGCAAGTGCTTTTCATCCACAGGCAAATAACTGGGTCGTCCATACACCTGTCGCGTCCCAGCAAAAACAATGCGAACCGATGGATTGTTTATCCGGCATACTTCCAACAATTTCAACTGCCCCACCGCGTTGACATTTAAATCTTTGAAGGGATCTTGCATACTGCCGAGATGACTCATCTCCCCCGCAAGGTTGAACAGAAAATCCTGACCACGAACTGCCTCTTTTACTTTTCCCTCATCCTGAATATCCGCTTCAATCACCTTAACCTGTTGCCTGATCCCTTCGAGATTAAATGGATTCGCCCCTGTAGCCGGGTCGGCGTTATCAAGAATGGTCACCTCTACGCCAAGGTCAAGCAGCTTGCGCGCAAGATTGCTTCCAATAAATCCGAGTCCGCCTGTGATCAACGCCCGTTTACTTTTATAACTATGTGCAATATCCATTATGATTTTTTCTGAAGGTGTTCTTTCTTAACGACCAGCATCCAATATAAACTGGCTAATTGTTTCAGTGTACGAATAATGCGCCAGGGGACAAAAAATTGCGAAACACCATATTTCCGCGAGTAATGATTAACTGGCACTTCCGCAAACACATACCCGGCATCCTCGATCTTTTTGACCAACTCCAAACAAATGGCTCCGCTCACGCTCTTCAACTCAACACCTTGCAAGATATGCCTAGGAATCAGGCGAAAATCACAGTCCACATCGCGGATGCGAATACCAAATGTAAGTTTCACAAAGTAATGATATGCCCGCCCGATCAGGATGCGGGCAAACGAGTCGTTTCGTTTGAGCTTATAACCGTTGACCAGTTCCGCCCCGTTATAGACTGCCTGTACCAATTTGATCAGCTCCAACGGGTTGTATTGAGAATCGCCATCCGTATAAAAAACCCAATCTTTCACCGCTGCCGAAAAACCACTGCGCAGTGCCCCACCATAACCACGATTCGTTTCATGGGTTATGACGCGTAGCTCAGGATAACGGACTTGCATTTCCTGCAGCATATCGGCGGTGTAATCTGAACTGCCATCATTGACGACGATGATCTCGAAATCATCTGTCACCTGTCGGCAAGCAATGGATGCTGCCGCCACCATACTGGCGATGGTTCCGCCATCGTTATACGCCGGAAAAACAACACTCAGGCTTTTGAGTCTTTTACGCTCTAAATCCATGATTACGCTCATGATATTTTTCTCGCAACTGCAAACACGCTTAACCCATAAGGCAGCCCAAAATTGGAAACAAAAGGCGCCTCCCATGAAAGAATGCGCCTGAAAATTTCGTTTGTCCCATCCAAGGTTAGGTCTGAGCGCTCACTACGCAACGGCGAGAGTCGTTCGCCGATCCTTTTTGCTACAGCCAGCGGGAATAAAAAGGTATTGGCATAGGAAAGATGCACAATGTGAAAACCACTTTGCTCAAGAAGCGACTCCAAAAGCCCTTTGGTATACCGCCTGCGTGTGTGAACACGTTCATCGTGTTTCCCACGCAACCAGTCATAAGCAGGTAAACGCATTAGAACATATCCACCAGGGATAAGGACACGAAAAAATTCTCGCAATGCACGGACTTCATCGGGTACACCGCGTTCGTATAAAACGTCGAAGCTGGTGACAAGGTCAAAGGAAGCAGGAGCCAGTGGCAGGTCCAGTATGGAGGCGCGGGCGAGGTGGGTAGCGTTGCGCTTACAGCTTAACGTCACTGCCTCTTGG
>JAFLCE010000147.1 GCA_017303655.1 Anaerolineae bacterium | reverse complement strand
CATCTCTGCCCAAGCCCTGGATGACGGGGTGGAATTGCTCTTTCAAGATAGCGGTACGGGCATCTCTGGTGAGGAACAAGCCAATATCTTCGAGCCCTTCTTTAGTACTAAAGATGGAGGCACAGGCTTGGGATTAACTGTGAGTTACAATATAATTACCGCGCACGGAGGTTCGCTGGAACTGCTCGCAGACCACGACCCTGGCGCTTGTTTTAGAATCATACTGCCCACCGGAGGAAAACAATGAAGTCGAACATTCTTGTCGTTGATGACGAACCTGTAGCCCGGCAATCCCTCACCGATATTCTGAAACTTGAAGGGTATATCGTATCATCCGTCCCGAACGGACAAGCTGCGGTCGAACACATCCGTACCCATGCCGTGGACTTGATGATCGTGGACTTAAAAATGCCCGGCATGGATGGTCTTGAGGTTATTCAGGTGGTGAACCAAACCTCGCCTGAGACCGAGATCATTCTGTTGACGGCACATGGTTCCATTGAAACTGCCGTTCAGGCGTTGCGATTACGCATCCATGATTATTTGCTGAAGCCCGCTTCTCCGGCGCAGATCCTTGCCAGCGTAAAGAAAGGCTTGGGGCGGCGCACCCGTTCCCGCGTCAGCACGGCGGCGGTGACTGGTTCCGAATCCACTCAAGAAATTTACACGCTCAAAGACGGCACTATGGTGGATCTTTCGCGCCGTCAGATTAAGTTCAAGAGTAAGATCGAACACCTCACGCCCGCGGAGGGACGCTTGCTACGCATCCTGATGGAGAATGAGGGCAAGGTCTTTTCACACCGTGAACTGGTGCTGCTCGTGCAGGGCTATGACACCTCGGCGCGCGAAGCCCCCGAAATTTTGCGCCCGCTCGTCAGCCGCCTGCGCCACAAACTGGAAGCCTTCCCTTCTCTTTCAGAGAAGGTCGTCAGTGTGCGCGGAACGGGCTATTTGTATGAGGGTGGGTAGAGTTGGTGAGTAACTAATAGTGAATAGTAAAGGGACAGTCGAGAGGCTGTCCCTTTTTGTTTGCTTGACATACTATGCTGGTCGAGCCGACGTGGTCGTAGAGGATATATCATTGCCATGGATCAACAGTAATTAGTAGACATTCATTATTATTAGAACTCGATAATACTCTGTAGATTTCATTCAATTTCATTGGATTGACACTATCAATGGGTTTCAGTTCAGCTGAGTTAAATCGGTTAATTTCACTAACTTTTGATCTTGGGTCATCAAGATACAACTCAATGTTTTGAAGATAGTAATCATTCACTTTGATAGGACAAATTTTTAACGGGTTTTCAGCGCTAACTATGCCTGAATATTTGATCCCAAAATCCTGATTGTCGTAGATCATAAGCAGCGTATAAGATCGCAGACCTCCCCCTGGTTCAAATCTGGGAGTGACTAAGAATAATGTTTCGCTTGGCATTCCATAATGGGCTAGAATGCCGGTGAGTGACAACTGCTTTTCAAAAACATCATAATAATCACTGAAGCGAGAGGGTTGATTTAGAAAAATTTCTATTCCTTTAACCTTTTTGAATTCATCAATATTAAAACTCATGGCAAAATCAGATGAATTCAATTCACCAAGAGGAAAAGTGAAAGAATAATAAGATCCAGAAACAAATGGTGTTTCCCCAATAAGAGAGGCAAGATCAGATATCTCTCGAATTGGATCGCCAAGACCAACACCCCACCAACAAGGAAATGCACAACCGCCATTATTTGAAAACAGTTCAATCAAATTCTGTTGGCGAATTTTAACCGGCAAGGTGGAGACAAGAGTACTTGTTGGCAATTGTGTTACAGTTATTATATTGGGCGGTTGACTTGTCCCAATTGTTGAGGTTTGGTTTGTTTGCACACTGCTGCAACTTACAAACATCAAAACAAATAATGTAATTAATAATATTTGCATGAAGCATCGCCCCTTACTTTTTGTTTGCATTAGGGCATACTTAAACATAATCACCTTGTTGCAAAGAGATAATCGTGTCCACTTGGGCGAAGAGCTCACTCGTACGGACCAAAGGTGTCCTTGGGCAAGCCGGGCGGACGAATCCACGAGAGCCAGCCGGTTTTTGCGGCGGGGGTAAAGGGAGCAGGTTTTTCATACATCACGAGGATCAAACTGATGCCAAGCCCTATGGCACCCAGCCATTGCGTGAGCGAAAGGTTTTCGCCGAGCAATAAGCTACTGAAAAATATCGCGATCAATAATTCAGCCAGACCCAGCAAGGCAGTTTGCATCCCGCCGATCTTTTTCACGCCAAGGAATAACGCCACCCGTGAGAAGACTGTCACAAACGTCAGCCCAACTACCGGCAGCCACGGAACTTCACCCGAAGGCCAGGTCCGGTCGAAGAGTAAATAGGCAGGGATCACTACTGCACTCATGGAGAGCAACGTGTATAACGCAACCGTCGGCGCAGGGACTTCATACAACACGCGCTGGTTGATGGGCAAGTGCATGGCGTATAACACGGCGGCACCGATCATCATTACCACACCGGTAACATCCATGGGACGGTTGGGGACATTGGTCAGCAGCAGAACTGCGATGGTCGCAAGCGTAATGCGGAAAATTGTCAGGCGGGTGGGAGGTTGATGGTCAAGAATCAGCCATAAGGCCACAAAGAACGGATAGAGTGAGTACAGCAACTGACCCACACTTGCATCCAATCGTTGCAGGGCGAGGTAGTAAAGCAGGGAACCGAGTCCATTGATCGTACCCGCCAAGATACAGCCGATTAACCCAACTGGAAAGATGTAAAGATATTTTCGATAGAACAGCGAAACAACTAGCAGCATGATCCCCGCTGCAAAGCCGGTGCGCAATGCAACAACCGCAAAGGGAGATAATCCCTGTGTGATGGCAAGTTTTCCGAATACGGGAGCCAGACCCAGAAAAAATGCGGAGCTAAAGGCCGCATAGATCCCGGCGGTATATTTTTTTGCCAAGCGCGCCAGCCTTTTCAAGTCGATTGGAGAATTATTTCAAGAGCGACTTTACCTCATCGAGAAACTCGTCGTTGAGAAAATCGCCTTTTTGCATCAGCGCCTGAATATGCCCGCTCAGGCGGTTCTTTTCATCTGAAGTCAATTCTTTGGCAGTGGCAACAATGACGGGAATGGTGGCAGTTTCGGGGTTAGCACGCAGCGCTTCGATCACGGAGAACCCGTCCATTTCAGGCATCATCAGATCGAGCACCACTAGGTCTGGTAATTCACGCTTCACAAGTTCGAGTCCTTCGCGCCCGTTGGCAGCTTCTAAAATGGTGAAGTTGCCTTGCGATTGTAAAATGCGGCGGATCAGTCTGCGAGCTTCGAGCGTATCTTCAATAATCGCGATCTTCGGGAAGCGTTCCGGCGCTACCTGAGTCAATGCCGAAAGCAGACCTTCCTCTTGTGGCGCTTGTGACAGCGATGGGAACTTCACATCACGAGACCAGTTCTCGCCCAGAATGCCTTGCTCAGCAGGCATGGTGTGACCCGTACAATTCACCACTACAGTATCACTCGGCTTGATGACGCCCGCACGAATCAATTTGAACAAACCTGCAAATGCAGCCCCAGCAGCGGGTTCTGCTGAAATGCCTTCCATCTTGGCGAGCACATGCATGGCGCGGAATGCATCTTCATCCGAAACGCTTTCAAAGGCTCCGTGTGTGTTGTTAACATGTGCACGCAGAAATTCATATGCCCGTCCGGGGTCACCCGTGGCAAGCGTTTCAATGCGTGTCTTTGGATTAGAAACCGGCTCAGCTTTTTCGAGTCCTTTTTTCCAACTCTCCACCATTGGCGCGCAACCCTCGGCTTGGATCGGACCAAACGCAGGGATTTTCTCCACCCAGCCCATTTGCTGCATTTCACGAAAGCCCTTGTAGACGCCTAACGGTCCCATCCCGCCGCTAATGGCTTGCACATACCAATCCGGGGTGCGCAGGGGAGTATTTTCTCCCGGTCCGAGTACGGCTGTCAACTGCTCAGCGATCTCGAAGGCGATTGTCTTCATGGCTTCGATCGAAGTGATGGTGCGCGCGCCCATATCCAGATACAACTTGCGTTGACGGGCAAATTCTGCCGCAACCTGTTTGCATTGATCATATGAGCCGGTGATCTTGATCACTTGGCTGCCATACAGGGCGATCTCACGCATCTTAACCGCCGGAACGAGGCTGGTCACAAATGCCCAAAGCTTCATTCCCGCTCGTGAAGCGTACGCAGAATAAGAGATCGCCACGTTGCCTGTAGATGCCGCCACCATTTCGGTGATTCCGGCTTCTTTCAATGCGGCAATCGTCACCGAAGCCTGGCGGTCTTTGAACGAAGAGGTTGGTCCCTGGCGTTCATCTTTGATAAAGATATTTGGGCAACCCAGCATCATGCCAAGGTTGACGGCACGGATGAGCGGCGTATATCCTTCCCCTAAAGATAGACTGATGTTTGGGTTGCGTACAGGTAATAGCTCACGGTACCGCCAAAGATCCTGCTGGCGTGTCTTAAACTTTTCTGGCAGGGTCTTGCCAAGCATTTCATAATCGTATTCCGCTTCACGCCATTGGCTGCCGCACTTGGGGCAGGTGGTGGAGGTGGGAAAGTATGGCGCGTTATGCCCGCAGTCGAGGCATTTGATGATAAATGACACGTAGTTCTCCTGAGCGTCCGTTCTATTTCTTTGATTGTAACCGCTCTAGTGACCTTTGAATGGAAGTCAGAAGCTCTTTTTCGTTAAACGAACCCTTTGTCAGCAGTCGTTGACCAAACTCTTTCAGTTGTTTTTTCTGATCGGGCGTTACATCCATGCCGCTGATGACGATGGTGGGAATTTCACGCAGTTTTTTATCTGCTTGCATTTGCTCAAGGATCTGGAAGCCGTCCATGTCTGGCATGAACAGATCGAGGATGATGGCGTGCGGCGGATTCCCAGACGAGATGATGTTCCAGCCGTTTCGTCCGCCTTCTGCCAGGATCGGTCTATAGCGTCCATCATCCGTGAGCATCTTGCCGACCAGGCGCAGGTCATCCCGGCTGTCATCGATCACTAACACTTCACGGATCGAGCCGTCTGAGTTTAGGCGGTCCAGCGAGTTGACAATATCTTCTTCCAAAATTGGTTTCACAAGGTAATCAGATGCACCCAGGCTGAATCCTTTTTCAATATCTTCGACGATACTGCATATGATCACCGGAATGTTTCGCGTTTCGGGGTCGGCTTTTAGGGCATCCAGCACAGTCCAGCCATCCATGCCAGGCATCATGATGTCTAATGTGATCGCAAAGGGCTTGACCTTCTTGGCATACTCTACGGCGCGAGCTGGGTTTGTAAGCGGCGCTACCTGATAACCCTGCGGATGCAGATAACGTTCATATAAACCGATCACCTGTGCGTCATCATCAATGGTTAGGATGGTTTGGTTGCCTTCCAGTGCCAATGCATTTTCATTGTGATAGAGCGGCAACGTGAAGTGGAAGGTACTGCCTCGTCCTTCTTCACTTTCCACCCAGATCTTGCCGCCATGCATATTGATCAATTGCTGACAGATCGAAAGTCCCAAACCGGTACCACCGCTTTTGCGCGTGGGGGAAGCGTCCACTTGCGAGAAGGCTTGGAACAGTTTCTCTTGATCTTTTTCCGAAATGCCCGGACCCGTGTCGGTAACGCTGATGCGGATCTGTGTTTTTCCGCCTTCCATTTTGAACGGAATGACGTTTACGGTAATGGCGCCTTCATCTGTGAACTTTGCCGCATTGGAAAGCAGATTGATCATCACTTGCCGAACGCGGATCGCATCCGCCTTAACTGATGGCAGATTCGGCTCAATGTGCTGTTTCATATAGATCGGCTTATCTTTGATCAAACCGCTCATGGTCGAAAGCACACTGTGAACCAGGTCAGAAATATTGACTTCGTCGAATGCCAATTCCATCTTACCGGCTTCGATCTTGGCAAGGTCGAGAATATCGTTGATCAGACCCAAGAGATGTTGACCAGAATTATAGATGGCTGTCAAATCTTGCTGCATCAGTTCGGTGACAGGACCGTCGATGCCTTTCAAGATCACTCGTGAAAACCCGATGATCGAGTTAAGCGGCGTGCGCAGCTCATGGCTCATATTGGCAAGGAACTGACTCTTCAAGCGGTCGATCTCGCGCATTTCCATCACGGCTTGCTGCGAGAGTTCGAAGGAGCGGGCGTTATCGATCGCTACCGCCACCTGGTCGGAGAGGGTTTGGAGAACCGAGATTTCATCATCCGTAAAGGCATTGACCAGCCTTGCCTGAATATCGATGACGCCGATTACGCGCGAACCAATGCGAAGTGGGATGGCGGCTTCAGCGAGAGTCTCGCTCAACAATGGGTTAACCGTGTAAAGCAGATTATCCGCAACATTGTTGACGATCAGCGCTTTTCCGCTGGATGCCACTGACCCCACAATGGAGTGGTCATTCAGTTGCAGGAAATGTTCCTGCTTTTTCATTTCCGCGCCCGCTTCGCCTGTGGCTTCTTTCAATACGGCGTTGAAGCCAGTCTCTTCTACAATGAAGATCGCGGCATGGTAAAACCCGAACCGGTCTGTGATCAGGTTTACGGTTCGTGCAAAGATGGTGTTCAAGTC
>JAFLCE010000146.1 GCA_017303655.1 Anaerolineae bacterium | reverse complement strand
CCGCCATTGAACATCCCGAACAAGCCAAGACCTTTCAAGTGCGGCGTGCGGCGCCCGACATTTTATTATTCGCCAACCTCGGAGCCGTACAATTCAATTACGGCTACGGCGTCGATCAATGCCGCAAAGCCGTTGAGATGATCCAAGCCGATGCGCTTTACCTGCACCTCAATCCATTGCAAGAAGCCGTTCAAGATGCAGGTGACACGAACTGGGTCGGCATTGCCAAGAAAATCGAAGAAGTCTGTAAAAAGTTGGAAGTCCCCGTCATTGCCAAAGAAGTGGGCTGGGGCATCTCCGAGCGGACAGCCAAAGTCCTCGCCGATTGCGGCGTACAAGCCATTGACGTAGCCGGAGCAGGCGGCACGAGTTGGTCCCAAGTGGAAATGTACCGTGCGCCCGATGAATTTACCCGCCGCCTCGCGGCAACATTCGTCGGCTGGGGCATTCCCACTGCAGACGCCATTTTGAATGTCAAACGTGCCGTGCCAGACATGACAGTCTTCGCCAGCGGCGGTCTCAAAGATGGACTCGACATTGCCAAATGCGTCGCATTAGGTGCCACACTAGGCGGCATGGCGGGACAATTCCTCAAAGCCGCCGCTATCTCCACTGAACAAGCCGTAGAGATGATGAAGTTAACTCAACGCCAGATCGAAGTGACCATGTTCACCTGCGGAGCCGGAACCCTAGCCTCTCTTAAAGAACACAAATTGGTGAAAAACAATCCTGTGTAAATATTCTTTGATTTCGAAAATTGGTAGAATGGTTGTCATGAGAAGCTCAAACCGAAATCGTAATTATCTTCCATTCCTCATAACGATCATTCTATACGGGTGTACGGCAACTGCTACTCCAATACCACCCACTTCAACTCCACAGCCAACTCCAACAAACACGCCAGAACCATTGACCTTGGGAGCAGGCTTCCGCTTTTCAACGTATGGAATTGGCAGTAATCCGGGTCCAGACTATTGGGCTTCGGTCGGGCAACAAATGTCCGCGAAATTTGCAGGCGCACATCCTGAAGCGATTTGGATCGTCGGCAATTTTATGGGGGACGGAAAAACCTATCTTAGCTTCAACGCTGAGACTGACGACCCTAACATCACCTCCGGCTATGTGGACATGAATGCTCAGACCCTCGACCTTTTTGATCAAAACGGATTCAAGGTCTGGCTACAAGTGGAGCCGGGCCATGCCGACATGCTTACCCTCATTGATCTGGTGCTGAATCAATATAAGCATCACCCATCCATCATCGGTTTCGGCGTGGATGTAGAATGGTACAAATCGGATGGTTCACCCGTTGGCACTCCAATTACAGACGAAGAAGCGCAGGCATGGGTCAACGCCATCCGTGCGCACAATCCAAATTACCGTCTCTTCCTCAAACATTGGGAAACAGATTTCATGCCGCCTACCTATCGTGATGGAATCGTTTTCATCAACGACAGTCAGCAGTTCGAATCATTTGAGCATTTGATGGAAGATTTCACCGCCTGGGGCGAATACTTTTCACCCGCCTCTGTCGGCTATCAATACGGTTACCCAGCAGACAAAGCCTGGTGGCAAGAGCTGCAAGACCCGCCCGGCGAGATCGGGACCCGGCTGGTTGAAACCATCCCAAACACCGCCTCGCTCTTTTGGGTAGACTTCACGATCAAAGAAATTTTCCCGCCGTAAGCAGCCTTCAAAGCATAATTCTAATATCTATCGGCATATAGCAAAAATGAGAAGATTATCGCCGCCAACGCGCCGATAATAGACAAGATCAATCCCACCGTTGCAAGACGTTTGCTTTCAGAACGCCTACCTAAAATACCAAAGATGATCCCAGTGATTCCAAAGATTGTCCCCATTGCCGGAATCAAACCAGTACAAAAGCTCAAGACGCCCAGCCCGGCAGAAAACAAGGCATAGAATTTATTAAGCCGTTCTTCAGGGTCAAGAGAAGCAGGGTCGGTTTGCATAATATTTCTCCTAAAAGACCCTAAGATTTTCGAAATCGTTAGGGTCTGATAATCTACTATTCTTCCTCGCCAGAAAGTAGCTTGATGCGCTCCCACGGCTTGAGGCTTTCATCTTCAGCCAGCAAATTCTTCAATTCATACAATTCATCACGCAAGGCAGCCGCCTTCTCGAATTCCAAATTCTTTGCGGCTTCCTTCATTTGCTTTTCCATTTCATGCACGATCTGCCGCAGTTCATTGCGCGGCATATCGCCCTTGTTACCTTTGACCTTGTACTCCCCCTTCATCTCACCGAGCGCCTTCGCAGACATTTCTTCAGTCAAGTCATGGATCGCCTTGGTGATGCTGAACGGCACAATCCCCTTCTCTTCGTTGTACTTCTCCTGCTTCGCGCGGCGGCGATTGGTTTCGTCAATGGCTCGTTTCATCGAGTCGGTCATGCGGTCCGCATACATGATGACGCGCCCGTTCACGTTACGCGCTGCACGCCCAATGGTCTGGATCAGCGCCGTATCCGAACGCAGGAACCCTTCCTTATCGGCATCCAAGATCGCCACCAAGGACACTTCGGGCAAATCCAAACCTTCGCGCAATAAGTTAATACCCACCAACACATCGAAGTGACCAAGACGCAAGTCACGCAAAATACCTACACGCTCCAACGTTTCAACTTCAGAGTGCAAGTAGTTGACCTTGATCCCCAACTCTTTCATATATGTAGTCAGATCTTCAGACATACGCTTGGTCAAAGTGGTGACAAGGATACGCTCGCCTCTCTCTACCCGTTGCTTGATTTCTCCGACCAGATCATCTACCTGCCCCTTGACCGGGCGCACAATGACCTCAGGATCTATCAACCCTGTCGGGCGGATGATCTGCTCTACCACTTGATCAGCATGTTCCATTTCATAGGTAGATGGGGTCGCTGATGTATAGATCGTCGCACCCATTACTTGCTCGAACTCATCAAACTTAAGCGGACGATTATCCATCGCCGAAGGCAAACGGAAGCCATACTCGACCAACGTCTCCTTGCGAGCGCGGTCGCCGTTATACATGCCGCGGATCTGCGGCACAGTCATATGACTCTCGTCGATGATGAGCAAATAATCACTTGGCAAAAAGTCGATCATCGTCCAGGGGTGTGAGCCGGGCGGGCGTCCATCCAAATGGCGGGAATAATTCTCAATGCCAGAGCAATAGCCCACTTCTTTTAACATTTCCAGATCGTAACGGGTTCGCTGTTCGATACGCTGGGCTTCAAGGAACTTGCCTTCACTCTTATACAAAGCCAGCCGTTCTTCCAACTCCGTTTCGATATTTTTGATCGAATCCTTCAAACGTTCTTGATCCGTGAGGAATTGCTTGGCAGGGAAAATCGAAATTTCTTTCGGCTCATCAAAGATCTCGCCAGTGACCGGGCTGAACTGCATGATGCGTTCAACTTCATCACCAAAGAAAGTGATCTTGTAACCTTTTTTATCTTCATAAGCTGGGATAATCTCCAATGTATCACCGCGCACACGGAAAGTTCCGGGGCGCAACTCCATATCATTCCGTTGATATTGGCTTTCGATCAACTGACGCAAAAGTGCATTGCGGCGATAGATCTCGCCCGTCTTAAAGGTCACTGTCCCTTTGCCAAATTCTTCTGGTGAACCCAAACCATAGATGCAAGAAACCGAAGCGATGATGATAACGTCGCGGCGTGAGATCAGTGCTGTGGTCGCTGCGAGGCGCATCCGTTCAATCTCTTCGTTGATCTGAGTCTCCTTTTCAATGAAGAGGTCATGGCGTGGGACATACGCCTCTGGTTGATAGTAATCATAGTAGGAAACAAAGTAAGAGACGGCGTTCTCCGGAAAAAATTCCTTGAACTCAGCATACAACTGCGCCGCCAACGTTTTATTGTGCGCCATGATCAACGCCGGTTTTTGTAACTGCTGAATGACCGAGGCGATCGTGAAGGTTTTGCCTGTGCCGGTAGCACCCAGCAAGACCTGATGTTTCAGACCACGGTTCACGCCATCCACAAGTCCGCGGATGGCTTCGGGCTGGTCGCCCATGGGGATAAAGGGGGCTGTAAGTTTGAAATCCATTTTTTATCTTTTCATTTTTTAGGGGAACGTGTGTTCTATTTTACACCAACACGGGCAGAGCGTGGGAAAATTGTCTGGAAACAAAAGTGACGGTCACTGTTGATGTAACCGTCACTTGCTCTTAACTATCAGAGTGAAGCAATTTCAAAGAAACTGAATCAGCCGTCCCTGAGACTGAGCCATTATGTCGTCTGGCTAGGGTAACGGATAGGCAGGGAAAGATCCCTCGGGGGCGTACCAATCCTGTGGGTTAATTCCAGTGGTGACCTGCCCACCCACTACAGAAACAGGAATCAGGCTGTTGTCGGTACACTCGACTGAAAGACCACAGGGCACTGCCTGAGAGTACCCACCTTGGAAACCACCACCGTTGACGTATGCAACCACATAGTAGTCTCCGGGTGGAAGGTTATCGATCTGGTAGGTGGAGTCATTCTCATTTGTAAGAACATAGTAATACCCGGGTCCCTTCGCTTCGTAAGCAACTACAACCAAGGCGGGAATAAAACTTGAGGGATAGCTCAATGAACCAGAGATGCTGCCCAAGGCAGGCATGGGCGCCGAGTAAATGCCGCTGCCGCTGGGTTTTCCGGCTTCATAACTTGGCATGGGTGGATAAAACTCGGGTCCGCCATACCAATTGCCAGGATCCACATTGGGCGTCACGACACCGGCTTGCACTTGTACATCCACCCAGTTATCATCATTACAGCCCTGCGCTAAACCACAAACATAAAATTGGTCATATCGCCCTGCGAGTTTGCCATCGGGCAAAGCATAGGCAACAACATGATAGGTTCCGGGCGGCAATCCATCCATTTGATAAGTGGATTGGTCTTGAGCCGTTTGAATCCAGTAATAGTCACTGGAGTTGATATTGAATGCCACTACCAACAAAGGCGGAATGCCTGAAGATGGATACGATAATTTGCCAGAGATCGAACCAGTTTGACTCGCAGGGCTTTCCGCGGGCGGCGTGGTTTGCGCTGCAGGTGTTCCCTCCAGCGCTTGCAAGGTTAACGCCTGAAGCGTCGCTTGCACAATTAGTTCAACATCCTGTGTCGGCGCAGCCAAGCCCGGCACACAGGCAAACATAAAAACCATCACGATCAATAAACCCAGTAAAGATTTCTTTCGCATCACACAGCTCCTATTGATTTTGATTGATTAACCCACACAAGCAACTCAAGAGACATCCCCCAAGCGGGCTAATACATCAAGCAATTTCGAAGTCCAGACTTCTTCCTTCGAGATCGCCACCCAGTATTGACCTTTACCTCCCCTGAGACCGTTCGGTAAATCAGGCAGACGCTTCGCCTCTACGCCTTCAGCGGGTGCGGGATACCGAAGCAGGATCTGCCCCGATTCCCATCCCACAGACGTGAGCCCAACTCGTTCTGCGCGCAGCTTCACACGGATCTGATAGAAGAGGTTTTGCACCATCTCGGGCAATTGACCAAAGCGGTCGCGGAATTCCGAACCGAGCGCATCCAGTTCAGTTTCATCGCGCAAGTCCGCAATGCGACGATATAGCCGTAAACGCAGGTCTTGATCGGAGATGTAGTTAACAGGGATTCCTACCGCAAGAGGCAATTCCACATTTACAGGAATGGAAAGCGGCAAATTAAAGCTGGAGAAGGCGTTATCCAATTTTTCACTGTCCACTTTCAGGTAATCAGAAGCAATGCGTCGGAAACGGCGGACGGCATCGGCAAGCATTCTTGTATAAAGATGGAACCCAACCGATTGAATAAAGCCATGCTGACGGGTTCCAAGCAACTCACCTGCGCCACGGATCTCAAGGTCGCGCATGGCAATCGAATACCCAGCGCCGAGCTGCGTATTCTCTGCAATTACTTCCAAACGCTGCTGACCTTCTTGCGTCGGCGACATTTTGTTATGCCGGAAGAAATACGCATACGCCCGCATCGCACCGCGCCCGACACGTCCGCGCAGTTGATAGAGCTGCGCCAAACCGAAGGTGTCGGCACGGTCAACGATCAACGTGTTTGCATTAGGAATATCCAAGCCGGATTCAATGATGGTGGTGGAAAGTAAGATGTCAATTTCGGCATTGGTAAAACGTCGCATGACCGCCGAAAGTTGTGTCTCGTGCATTTGCCCATGACCAATATCCACCCGGGCTTCAGGGACTAGTTTTTCCAAATGCGCCTTCATGGCATCAATAGTTTGGACACGATTATGCACAAAGAATATCTGCCCGCCACGTTCCAGCTCGCGCAAAATGGCTTGACGCACCAAACGCGGAGAATATGGTCCTACATGGGTAATGATGGGCAGGCGTTCTTCAGGCGGAGTATTGAGGTTGGAAATGTCACGGACGCCGGTCAGCGCCATGTAAAGCGTGCGCGGGATCGGCGTAGCCGTCAGAGTCAGCACATCCACCTCAGTACGCAGTTTCTTGAGATGCTCCTTGTGCGTCACGCCGAAGCGCTGCTCTTCGTCAATGACCACCAAGCCTAAATCTTTAAAAACAACATCAGACGAGATGAGGCGATGCGTTCCGATAATAATATCCACTTCACCGATGGAGAGCTGATGCAGAATCTCCGTCTGCTCGCGCGGGGTGCGGAAGCGC
>JAFLCE010000145.1 GCA_017303655.1 Anaerolineae bacterium | reverse complement strand
TGCCCGTACTTCGCGTCGTCGTAGGCGCGTTCGATGTAATCAATGCTCGGGCTGATGGACACTGCGCCGCGATGCAGCGCCGAGTCGTGACCTTTGCCTTTGAAGGGCAGCGCGGTGAAGTTGGGCAGTTCGCTCAACGCGATGTTGACCTTGCCCGACGAGCCGCGTGTGCGGAAGTTTTGCAGCGCGGTGACGAATTCATCGGGGAAATGTTTTTGCTCGACGAATTGCAGGAAGGTGCGCTTCGGGTCTGCGGCAGACATGACAACTTTGGATGTGAGTTCATCGCCGTTCTCGAGAGCGACGCCAACAGCGCGTCCATTCTTAACGATGACCTGCTTCACGCTTGCGTTGAGTCTGACTTCCACTCCGAGCGCTTTCGCTGCGCTGAGGATGGAGCCGCTGACTCCGCCAGAGCCGTTCTTGGCAAAACCCCACGCGCGGAATGCGCCGTCAATTTCGCCCATGTAATGATGGAGCAACACATACGCGGTGCCAGGTGAGCGCGGACCGAGGTAGGTGCCGATGATTCCGCTGGCGGCTTTGGTGCCTTTGAGTGCGTCAAACTCGAACCACTCTTCGAGCAAATCCGCTGAAGATTGGGTGGCGAGCTTGGCGATTGCGTAGAGTTCTTTTTCAGAAAGATTTGCAGCGAATTGTCCGACTTTGAGCAAGCCCATTAAGTCTTTCACGCTGAGTGAAGATGGGTCGGGCGGAATCAAATTGATAATCGGCTTGATGGCTTTCGCCGCGCGCGCCATGACGCGGGCGTATTCGTCATACGCTTCCGCGTCTTTGGGTGAATGACGATAGATCTCGCGGCGGGTCAGGTCGTGGTCATCCCATGCGCCGAGATAATCTCCGTTTTCCATCGGGGTGACGGTGGAAGGAAGCGGAAGGATCTTGAGTCCGTGCTTGGGTAATTCCAAGTCACGGATGATCTCGGGGCGCAGGAGACTCACCACGTATGAAAACTCGGTGAACTTGTAGCCGGGGAATATCTCCTCGGTCACTGCCGCGCCGCCCGCTATATGTCTGCGCTCTAGCACGACCACTTTCTTGCCTGCGCGCGCGAGGTATGCACCAGCCACAAGTCCGTTGTGACCGCCGCCGATGATGATTGCGTCGTAAGTATTGGATGATGTCATAGATGATTCCTGTAATGACGATGGACGGTAGACGATTGACCATGGAAAACCATCGTCCGTCGTCTGTGGTCTATCGTCCTATTTCTTCTTCCACTCAGGCTCGTAGAACGGCAGCTTGACTACTTTCGCAGGCGCGTGTTGACGGTGATGTTCCACCGTGATTTCCATGCGTACATCGGTACCGACTTCAAAGTACGGTTTCTGCAAATGCGCGAGGGCGATGTATTTTTTCAACAGTGGAGACCATGTAGAAGTGGATGCGTATCCAACCTGCACGTTGCCCACCATTACAGGCAGACTTCCGCGTACAGCCATGCCAGGGATTTGCGGCGGCAAGCCAGCTCCCGCGAATAACTTTTCCATGCCCACCCAATCCACTTCCAAGCCGACCATCTTCCATGTGGAACCTTCGCGCTTCTCACGTTCCAACGCACGGCGACCGACGAAGTAGCCAGGTTTGTCGAGTGCGACGGTCCAATCAAGTCCCAGCTCAAAGGGAGAGGATTTCTGCGGTTCGATCCATGCATGGGACGCAGAGGTGTAATCCACATCGAGCATGAAGAGCCCAGCTTCCACACGCGCCATGTCCATTGCCAAAATGCCGACGGGCGCAATGCCGTAATCGCCGCCGACTTCCATTAACTTATCCCAGATCGGAAGCGCGTCTTTCGCGTCCATCCAGATTTCGTAGCCGAGGTCGCCTGTGTAGCCAGTGCGTGAAATGGTGACATCGATTCCGTTGATCTTATTTTTCATCATGCGAAAGTACTTCAACTCATCAACTTGTTTCTCTGTAACTTGGTTCAGCACTTTCCTTGTGTTCGGTCCTTGAAAACTGAGTGCTGCCACATCGTCCGTGACTTCGGTAATTTCCACGTCCATGCCGACCGCGTTCATCATCAGCCAGCGCAGATTCGGTTCCGCAGAGGTCAGGCGGAAGGTCGTTTCGTCGAAGCGCGTGACGGTGCCATCGTCGATCATCTTGCCTTCTTCGTCGCACCAGCCCGTGTAGAAGACTTGTCCCACGCTCATCTTGTGGATGTTGCGGGTGGTGACGCGATGAAGCAAAGCCGCCGCGTCTTTGCCTTTAATCACATACTTGATCAGCGGCGAGACATCGATCAACGCTGCCGCATTGCGGATCGCCCAATACTCGCGGTCGAGCGTGTGATCATACGAGCCTGCGGCGAAATATCCCGCCCACTTGCGCCAATTCTGCGGCTGGCACAACGCGGACGTTCTTTCGTGAAATGGAGTGGTTTTTAGTTGAAGCATGGGGAGGGTTCCTTGGGATGGCGCGGATTGTACATTATATATAATCTTGTGGCAATCACGAGTTTTTGAATTAAAGACAAAACAGGTCAGAGTTACTCTGACCTGTTTACATATATGTACTAAAACTTAGCTATCGTTTGCGGCTGGTGAATTCCATTTCCATGAGGATTCTAAGAATATGAGAAAGCGCCTTCAATGGGAAATAAGTTAAGATAATCTTGAGTGCGGCATTCAATGAAATGATCAGCATGTTTCTAATAATATTTTCTATATCATTAATCGATATTGAAACTCCCTGAAGAAGCATTTGTATGAGTTGAGAATTCAAGACAGCCTGTAGGATATAAACTACGATAACCACAATGGCTAACCTGTCAATTGTCCTTCGTAGCGAAATCACTTGTAATGAATTATACAATTCAGGCCGATTTTCGGAATCTATTATTTTTTCTTCCCATTCTTCAAGCCCAGTGTTTTGGTCATCGTTTTCTTCAAATTCATTTTCAGCAAGAATTGGCGCGTCCTGTGGTGGAATTTCTCTCAGCTTTTCTTTTAGTATTTCATGCAGGACTACAAATGTCGTTTCTGACCATTCAATACGGTTGTTGGTTTTCCAGATTTCAAGTAATTCATATATGTCTTTTAATTCTAAGCTGTTGCGAATTTGCTCGCGAAGTGTTTCACTCATTCAGAAACTCCTTCAGCTTTTTGGTCTCTGTAGTTAATATCAGTTTCAACAACCATGTCGAGACCAAGAGCAATCCCCTTGAGTGTTACATAATAAACTGCTCCTTGAAGAAAGACCGCTGTCGTATTCAAAAGAATATTCAAAATATATAGTGGTCCTTTAGAAAAAAATTCGATTGGGGTGATTTGGCTTTGATTGCTAGAAGCTAAAAAAGCTTGAAGTATTTGTGCACAAGCAAAAATGAAAAAGATAAAGAGAGTAATGGATGCCAATCCGTTTGCCCACATGGAAATACGCCATAAAGTTGCATGTTTTTTTGTGAATAAATCTTTTTGTTCTTCTTCGTTCATTAACCTCTCCTCCTTATAAAATATTTTACAATCGATATTATAAACAGGTATGCTGGAAAATACAAATAGGTCAGAATAACTCTGACCTATTTGTTGCTTACTTCTAAAACTAAAAGCCTAACTCATCCTTCACAAGAATAATGGTTGTCCGCCCGGGGAACATCTCAGCGTTGAGGATAACTACTTTGTTGATCGCACTGTGAATGTTGTATGCCTGCTGGGCACGCGCATCTTCGAGCGGATAGCTGTATTCCTGAATGCGCCGTAAACCTTCGTTCACATCTTTCACGATCTTCTGCGCACCGACCACAAGGATCAATTTACCTGCGCCCGAAACGTACGGTCCGAGTTGGCTGCCGCTGAAAGAAGCCGCCAGGGCATGCCCATCTTCCGTCAGCGCGTGGACGCTGCCTACCATGTAATCAGGGCTGACACCGAGGCGGCGCATTTCATCGCCCTGGGTCTTGCGGTCCATGCTCCAGAGTTTGGGGCGCATAGCATCGTATTTGCCAGAGCGTTCAATAACCTCTGTAATGCCAAGGGTATCGAGCGTTTTGGATACGCCCGAATGAACATTAGCACCTTCAGGTAAGGTCTCGAAGAAGATTCTTTTTGCGTCTTTACCGTTCTGGGCAACATGGACAATAAAGTTATTGGCTTGCAACGCCTTCACAGTCCGTTCGATCTGCTCGTCTGTGGCGAGACGGGAGAATTCTTTGTTTACGGGTAAAGTTTCGACAGCGGTGGTGCTCATTTTTTTTCCTTTGCTTAATTTTGAGAGTTGTTTTCTTCTATGCTAGCCTTGCGGCTATGCGGTTTTCCATCTTTGAAAGCGACATCATCCACGCCCCAACTCCACAAGCGTTTGGGATGGATGACCAGCGAAGCCCGCCCGCCTCCTTCCACGATTTCGGCTGTTCCATGGACCTTGACTCCGCGCGCCACCCACGGCTGGACCGATGCCAGATCGTCAATCACCAGTGAAACTAGCATATTGCCTGCTTTCACATTCTTATATTTGAACGTCTTCGTAATATCGAAGCCGGTGATGAAGAAAGTTTTTCCGTCGAAGCGAAAACCGACTGGGGCAACATCTGTTTGACCAGATTTCGATACTGTTGCCAGCCGTGCCAGATTTTGTGAATTAATGTAAGCAATCTCTTTTTCTGTGAACATGATTTAATCCAGGTGGTTGCTTTGAATTTGGTATCCGTTTTGGGCTCAGGTGCCTAGCTCAAGCGATGTTTGAGGCGGGAGGTTAATCCGCGCTGCTTACGCGCGTACCCCCTTCAATACGAAGGGAAGTGCCACAGCTGCCGCGATGATGTGCATCATTTCGAGCACGAGGATCATGGTCAGGTCGAGGATCGCACCGCCGGGGAGTTCGCCTTGTGCCGCCATGAACGGGAATGCGAATGAAACGATCAAGGCTGCAATGGCGAGCCAGGTGTAGTGAGTAATTGGCTTGCTTGAAAAACGTGCCACGACTACGAATAAAATCAATCCAATGATCCAATATACGATGGTAGCGATCACAGCTGAGAATTCATTTGCCACGCTTTTTGCCGCGGCAACGCTTTCAGGGAACAACGCGCCAGCGATGTAATACCAGATCAGGTTGACGACAGCCGCGCCCAAGATTGCCAGTGGTGTGGGCCAGAGCAGCTTGCGGAGATTTACTTTTTCAGTCATTTTGTACCTCTAATTTTTTGGTTTTTTGTTTTTGTGCGATCTCATAACTTTCACGAAATAAAGCAATTGCCTTTTCAACATCCTCTTCCTGCCGCAGGTAGAAACTGATCCAACCTGTCTCCGGCAGAAGATGATGTGGTTGCGCACGCCCTGCAGTGACGAGCGCATCACGTACCTTCTTTGGGAAGGGAATATCCACCATGTGGTCGCCGTGAATATGACCGACTTCGCGTTTGCCGATCACATACTCCACGCCGCCGAAGCGATGTGGCTGAACCGTCACACCTGCCCACGATGTGACCGCCTGTGTAATGCGTATCTGTGCACCTTTCACGCTCATGCAGCTTCCTTTCCTTTGCCCAGCTTCTTACATAACTCGCCCAGAGTTTCTTGCTCTGCGGGACTTAGCACCTTGAATATCTCTACCAGTGTTGCCACATGATTGGGAAGTACCGCCTCGATCTTCCTCGTGCCTGCTTCCGTCAAATGAACATGGATGACCCTGCGGTCTTTTTCGTCTCTCTCACGGCGGACGTAGCCATCGCGTTCGAGATTGTCGATGACAGTCGTCAGGTTGCTCGTGCTTTTCAACACCTTGCTGCTAACCTCGCCCTGTGTCATCGAACCGATGTGATAGAGCGTCTCAAGCACAGCAAACTGCGAAGGAGTCAGGTCGCCGGTGGTTTGGCGGGTGGAAAGTTC
Source organism: Anaerolineae bacterium (assembly GCA_017303655.1). Taxonomy (GTDB): domain Bacteria; phylum Chloroflexota; class Anaerolineae; order Anaerolineales; family Villigracilaceae; genus Villigracilis. Next base: position 914 of record JAFLCE010000145.1, on the reverse strand, counting down.
TCCGAGCACCGAGTTGGTACAGCGGGTTAGCTTGATGAAGGTATCCAGTGTGCGCTTTTCAGTGCGGGTTCCAGTGAAGTGGGTGGGCATATCAAAACTCCTTTGACGTCAGATGGTTTGATGTCGAAATATTATCAAACCTTACCTACAAAGTCAATTGAAATTCACCTACCAGTTCGGCTAGTTAAAACAAACCTGCCCAGAATGGAGATTCTGGGCAGGTAACTACACTTTTATCTTTAGCGTTGACTTACTTCCACTCGCTTAGTTCGTCTTCGAGGGTTGCGATCAGTTTGGTGAATTTATCATCATCCTGTCCCTGTAAGTTGTTCTCGAAGGTGATATTGTTCAGCCCTTCGAGGATCTTGTGTTCATCTTCGAAGGAGATGTTCTGTTCGAGCAGCGGGAAGACGAGGTTTTTGAGGCGGTTCAAATGTTGGCGCAGGGTGCTGGTATATTCACTGGCTGCCCAGCCCACTTCGAGGCGGGCACTGGCGTCTCCGCCTTGCCAGTCTTTGGCGGCTTTTATCAGAACGTCTGCGGCTTCACGGCATTTAGCTTGCTCGCTCTTCATTCCGCCAATGGCTCCAGTGTCGGTGGGCAAGCCGGAATTTTCGAGCGCTTCCATGAGCAGTTCTTCTTTACGGAAGAAGACTGTGTTTATATATTCCTGAATGAAGGTACTGCCGAATACGAAAAAGCCGGGTTGGGCGAGTTTGTTACTCGAGCCCAAAGCAGCAGAGCCGCCGCCAAATACATCCAGAAATCGTAGAATAATTTCCTGGTCTTGTCGTAGATTTTTTGTGATGCGCATGTTGAGTTCCTATTTACTTGCAGACTGTGTGCTACCCTGCAAAATTTTACCGCCCTTCGCCCGAATCCGGCGGAACTCGAACCGTGCAAAATGATGATAA
>JAFLCE010000144.1 GCA_017303655.1 Anaerolineae bacterium | reverse complement strand
AAGAGCAGAACAACGACACCATTTTTCAAGACGCAGTGGATGCCCTGCGCCACGGCGACAAGCCGCGCGCCAAGGAATTGCTGACCCTGTTGCTCAAAACGAACCAGAACAATGCCACCTATTGGATCTGGCTCAGCGCCGCCATGGATACACCCAAAGAACGTATCTATTGCCTGCAAACGGCTCTTAAACTCGACCCGGAAAATACCACCGCCAAACGCGGCTTGATCTTGCTCGGAGCCCTGGCTCCCGATGACAGCATTCAGCCATTCCCCATGAATCGTCCGCGTGCATGGGAGGAGAAGTTACTCCTCGCCCACGAAAAGCCCAAAGAACGCGGACTGCGTGTGGTGCTGCGTAATCCCATTCTGCGGCTTGGTGGGTTGGCTGTGATCGGCATTGGCTTGCTTGCAGTTGTGTACTTTACAGTCATCCTTCCAAACCGCACGACCTTCCGCCCGCCTGATACAGTCACACCGGGTCCATCGCCTACATTTACAGCCACGCCTACTTTCATTGGTGCGACAGGCATTCCCACTCAAGTCTTTAGCGGCCCCACTCCGCTCTCAGCATTCCTCGATGCCACATACACGCCCACACCGCTCTACGTCAACACGCCGCGTTCGGCTGGGGCAGTGGATCAGTTCCGCATTGCGAAAGAAGCGTACGAGGATCAAGATTGGGATGCCTTCATCCAAAACATGGAGTTGATCCAGCGCGTAGAGCCAGACAAGGCAGATATCCTTTACTATATTGGTGAAGCCTATCGTTTTAAAGGCGATACCTCTCGCGCCGCAGGCGCCTATAACGACGCCATCGACATCGACCCGAATTTTGGTCCGCCTTACCTTGGGCTGGCGCGGGTGCGCTTGATGAACAACCCGAATTTCAATGCTGAAACTTTATTCGAGCAAGCCATTGAACGTGACCCGAATTTTGGTGAGGTTTACCTGGAGCGTGCCCGTTGGTTGATCGGACGCGGTGATTATGAAGATGCCTTCGAAGATCTGGAAATCGCAGAAAAGATCCTGCCAGGTTCACCAGAAGTGTATCTTGCCTATGCCACGGCTTATCTCGAACAGGATGATAAAGAAAAAGCGCTTGAGTTCGCCCAAAAAGCCTATGCGGCAGACGTGTTGAATCTGCCGACCTATAAACTGCTGGGTGACTTGTATCTTGAAGAGGAAGATTACGTCAATGCCGCCGAGGCTTTGCGTTTATATACCACCTATCAAACTGAAGATGCCACCGGCTTTGGCAAGCTAGGTCAGTCTTATTATTATCTCGGCGAATATGAAAATGCTGTCCTTGCCATTGACGATGCTGAGAAGCTCAATCGTAATGGCACGAAAAAATATCTTGGCTATCGCGGCTTGTCACATTTGGCGCTGGGCAATATCGAATCAGCGGTTGCCGACCTCGAAGATGCTGTAGATGAAGAACCGGAAGACTACGATATTCGGCTGGGCTATGCCATTGCCTTGTATGGCGACAATAAATTTGGCACCGCATTTTTACAGATCGAAGTGGTGCGTTCGTTGGTTGAGACCGATGAACAGAAAGCGCTTGAACTATACTGGCGCGCAAGAATTCAAGAACAGCGTAATGACATTCGAGATGCGATTAAGTCCTGGCAGGATTTGCTCAAACTCGACGAAGATGTGATGACGGAAGAAATGCGTGCCGAAGCAGAGGAGCGACTTAACGTACTCGCACCGCCGACAGATACACCGCCGCCTAGTGCCACCCCTCGTGGCGGCGCCTCTACTCCCACGCCGAAGCCTGCCTCAGCTACTCCCAAAGTGGGCACCTCGCCGACACCTTTACGAACCCCCGTCCGAACACCGACGGTAACGCCTACGCCATAATTAAACAAAAGAGGCGAGTTTGGAATTTTCCAAACTCGCCTCTTTTTCTTTTAAAAGTAAAAGTTAAACTACTTACGACACTCGGCACACGGACACAATTTACGCAGATAATGCCAGTTGAAGATGCCATAATCATGCCCATCTTCCCAGACGATGGTCAGCGCATATGAGCCGACGGCGACAACATTGGCAACCCGGGTGGATGAATTATCTTCCATCACTTTCGTGAACACCTCTGCATCGGGTTCTGATTTCATATTCTCATGTCCGCCGCGGCACGAAGCGCACGGGCAGGCGGCTCGCAGCAACCCAAACGGATAAATGCTGAGATGTCCGCTATCCCATTGTACAGAGAATTCGCGCTTGCTTTTATTGGCTGTAATTCCAGTTGGTTTTTCGTTCATTTCATTTTTCTTTTCTCCCCTCTCCTAAAAGGAGAGAGGTTGGGGGTGAGGTGTGTGAGGTTTACGGCGCAGGGACTACCGCTAAAAACTCTGCCGCTGCCCAGCCTGCGCGGGTATCGTCATATGGAGCGACTACGTACCACCATGTATAGCCATCGGCAGATTGTGGTCCGTCTTTGACGAGGAAGACTTCAGACTCTTCGCCGCGGAAAACGGTCTCAGAGGTTAACCCAGGCGCCGAGCGGATGCGCAACCCGTCGGAGCCGGTGCCGGTGATCTGGACATACCCGTCGATGTTGATGACGGTTTGGTCAATGACTGGGGTGGAGAGTGGGTCGATGGTGGGAATGGCTGTCGCAGCTGGGGTGTGGGTTGGGGCGGGGATCATGGTCAGGTCGGCAGGAGCAAACCCAACTTCAGGAGAGAAGCGGGGAGACGTCCAACCGATGAGAATGAGCGTGATCAGGATCAAAATCCCGGCGACGATGAGTGAGCCAAAGATGACGAAGCGATTCAGGTAGGGTCTTAAGTCCATGTTATCTCTTTGGGTTTTTCAGCAAGTGGAAAGCATTTTCAGGCATGAGCACTTTGAGCGCGCGATGCTTTACTTTGATCTCTGCCTTGTGACCACCGAGCATGGGGTCGCCATCGACTTGGATGGAAAAATTCGCATCGGACTCAATCCGCACATTATGAAATGGAATGCAGCGTGCCTGGTCGGAGGTGAGATGCCGTCCCGCATTGAGGTCGAAGAAATGGCGGAAGGCGTCGGCAAGATTGTCGCCGCTTAACAACCACAGTTCCATTTCGCCGTCATCGAGTAGCGCATTGGGTGAGATAACAGACATGCCGCCTGAGTAGTGACGGATATTGGCGGCGACCGCAACGAGGATGCGTCCTTCCACTAATTTATCCTCGGCGTAAACACGCAGGTCAAGTCCTTTCCAGAAGGTAGCTTCCCACACCGTGGTGACAAAAAAATGTGGCACTGCCATGTGTTTGAAAATACGCGCGCGCGGCTCGATCTTGCTGATGGTTTGCGCGTCCAAGCCAATGCCTGCCCACAGCAAAAAGGGATTGTCGTTGCAATCGCCCACATCCACATATTGCGGTTCCACGTTGGCAAGTAATTTGGCGTTCTCACGCAGGTTGCCGGGATGAAACCAACTGAACGGCTTTTGTCCCTGTTCCATTGCCCACACGTTGACGGTTCCAGCCGGGAGCACGCCCAGCGCCGTCTCGGTATGCACTAATCCGCTGGCGACTTGCCCGACCGTTCCATCGCCGCCGATGGCGAAGACGGCGTCATATTTTTCCTGTGCGGCTTGGTGCGCCGTTTGGACGGCGTGTGTACCGCTTAACGTCTCGGCAATATCAATCGTCCAGCCCGCTTCTTCCAAAGGCTTGATGATGCCTCGCACGAAGCGACGCACCGGGAAGCGCCCGGCAGCGGGGTTGTAGAGTAAAAGTCCCTTACGCATAGGCTGGGATTATAGCTGAGGATGAGCTTATGCGGTTTTGCATCAAAGTGAGCATAAAAAATGGGCACGAAAACATGGTTCTTCCTGCTACGAATTTTTCTCGAAGGTTCCATCTAACTTTAAGTAATAGGTATCTACTTCAAGGGTGGGGAACAATCGGCGGATCTTGTCTTCGGCTTTATCGAGATCATCTTCATGCCGTTCTTCTGTGCCACCCGGACCGTACATGCCGCAGTCTTCATGGTTGATGAGGATGACTTTGGAAATGCCGTGCAGCCGCGCAGAAATATCCACCTGACGGATGACATCATACACGTCATACACTCCGCCCGCCATGACGGCGCGGTCATAACTGTTTTTGCCAAGCGTTCCTTCCAACCATTGGTTGATGTACGATTGCAAACGATAATCCATGCAATGGACGACAATGGCTTCACAGGTATGCGACATATTCAATTCCTCACTTCGACGTTGAGATAGTGGCAACATTGGAAATGGGTTCGAATGTGCCGTTTAAGTGCAAGTAAAAGGTTTCCACATTCAAGTGTGGAAAGAGGGCATGGATTTTGTTCTGGGAATCTTTCAGATCATGCCGATGGCGTTTGTAAGTGCCGTCACGCCCGTAGGCGCGGCAATCTTCGTGGTTGATAAGGCAGACCGTTTCGATCGTATGGATCTGCACAGCGAGTGCTACATATTTCAGCACCATTTCATAGTCATGCACACTGCCTGCTAATGAAATAATGTCGAAGTTGTCGTACCCAAAGCGGACAGTGATCCACGGTTGGATGAATTTTTGCAAGCGATAGTCCATGCAGTGGACTACCAGGGCGTCGCAATGAATGATCGGTTTTTTTGTTGGCATACTATACCTCTAAGTCTCTCTGTTGGTTATAAAACTTCGCCTTCGCTTCTTTTCAAGAACATTCCGTCGCCGCGTTTGCCTTTCCATTCATCCCCATCCACGATCAGCTTACCGCGCAGGAAAACTTTTTCAGGGTAGCCCAATAGCTCCCAGCCTTCATAGAGATTGTAATCGGTGCGTTGATGCGAATGGGTGCGCCCATAGCGCACTTGCTTCTCCGGGTCCCAGATCACAATGTCTGCATCCGCGCCGGGGACGAGCGCACCCTTGCGTGGGTACAAGCCGAATATCTTCGCCGGGTTCGTGGATGTGTATGCCACAAATTGATTAGGCGTGATGTAGCCTGCGTTGACACCGTATGTCCACAAGATCGGCATGCGGTCTTGGATACCGGGCAAACCGTTTGGAATTTTAGTGAAATCGTACTGCCCCAATTCCTTGCCGGGGATGGCGATCTCGCTTCCTTCGTAGACGATAGGCTGGGCACCGTCAAAGAAGAAGGGGCAATGGTCCGTGCCGATGGTTTGCAAAATATTCTTTGAAAGCCCCTGCCATAAGCGGACGTTGTCCTGATCGGTGCGTAGGGGTGGGGAACAGATCCATTTGGCGCCATTGTCGAGGCTAAGGTTTTCTGCCGTAAAGAAAAGATATTGTGGGCAGGTTTCGCCCATCACTTTTACACCGCGTTCGCGGGCATAGTGCAGCATATCCACTTCGCCACCCGCATTCATGTGGACGATATATACGGGCGCGTTGGCTTGTTCTGCCATGGCAGCCATCCGCAGCGAGGACTCAACCGCACCCCAAGCAGGGCGGGTATGGGCATGCCATTCTGGCGAAGTGTGACCATCTGCCAGTGCCTGTGTTGTGAGCGTTTCGATGACATCGCCATTTTCACAGTGCGCCATGACTAACATGCCGTTATCTCTGGCGATCTGCAAGGCTTTAAAGATACTGCCGTCGTCGAGGCGTAGGCGTCCGTTATAGGCGGTGAAGACCTTCAGGGTTTGAATGCCCATCTCCATGAGGCTGGGAATTTCTTTCGCGACCTTCTCGTCGAAGCGCGTCAGGTTCATATGAAAGGAATAATCAATGGCGGCTTTTTCAGCTTTTTTCATCCACAAGTCAACGGAATGTTCGAAACCTTCATCTTCCAAAACGACAAAGTCCATAGCGGTGGTGGTTCCGCCGAAGGCTGCCGCTTTGTGACCCGTGTAATGATCGTCTGAAGAGACGGTGTCGAACATAGGCAAATCCAAATGGACATGCGGGTCCACGCCGCCCGGCAGGATCAGCTTCCCTGTGGCATCCACTTCATGGTCAGAGTCAGCTTCGAGATTAAGTCCGATGCGGGTTATTTTCTCATCCTCGATCAAGAGATCGGAGATGAACGTATCAGATGCGGTGATGAGCGTGCCATTCTTGATCAGGGTTTTCATGTCGCCTCGTTTCGCCTTTATTTTATACCAAATCGAATCTGATATAATTTTCGGCGATGAATCTAAAGCGTTTTTCCGTCTTATTTATCCTCGTTGGTTTGCTCCTTTTTGGAGTGTGGCTGCCCGCGGGCGCGGCGCCGAGCGCCCAACAATATGTTACGCCTACACCCGGGGCAGATGGACGTATTTTGTATATCGTTCAAGCTGGCGATAACTGTTTTCGGGTTGCTGCCTTGCATGGTATTAGTGTGGATCAACTGCTTCAGTTAAATTCAGACTTGGATGAAACCTGTACCTTGTTCGAAGGACAGGAATTGCTGATCGGCATCGTGTCGGTAGCGACGCCTACCGTGCAGGCGGCTTTTACTGCGGGGGCTCCCACGGTAACGCCAACGCCCTTATCCGGGTTGACTGAAGTTTGTGTATTGTTATTCGAAGATGGAAACGGAAATGCGATGCGGGAAGAACTAGAGCCAGCCATTGCAGGCGGCGCGGTGAGTGTGACGGAGAACAACGGCAAGTATTCTGCTTCGTTGGATACGATCCTTCCGGCGGATACAACTGTTTACCCCGGTGTATGTTTTACGAATATTCCTGAAGGTATGTATAACATCACGGTGGCGATCCCCGATAATTACAATGCCACGACCGAATTAAGTTATACCTTGGAAGTTAACGCAGGTGATCGTGCTTTCGTTCCATTTGGCGCTCAATCACAAGATGTGGTGGCAGACCCTGGCACCGAAGATGATGGCAGCGCAGGCGGAACCTCTACCGTTCTTGGTATTTTTGGTGCCTTGCTGTTACTC
>JAFLCE010000143.1 GCA_017303655.1 Anaerolineae bacterium | reverse complement strand
CGCCAGTGATGGAGGCAATGGAGAACACCGGCGTGCCGATGATGGACGGCGTTCTGGGAATGCCGCTGGAACATGGTGATGACCATGTTGAGGTGGCGAAGAAATTGCTGGGTGAGTTGCCGGTTGGGATCACGCATTTCATTTTGCACCCATCAATTGATACGCCTGAACTGCGGGCGATTGCACCTGATTGGCGCGCACGGGTTGCGAATTACAGTGCCTTTATGAGCGACGAATTGAAGAAGTTTATTGAAAAGGAAGATATCAAGGTGATCGGGTATCGCGCGATACGGGATGTGATGAGGAAGTAATTTTTCTCCGCTTGATATAAGTCAGAATAATTTATGATACGTATGGGAGATGTATGAAATATTTTCTTGGAATCGATGTTGGCTCCTCAAAGACCCATGCCTTGATCGTGGATGAAACCGGTCAATGCGTGGGCTTTGGCAAATCGGGTGGAGGCAACCATCAAGGCGTTGGGTATGACGGAACAGAAAAGGTTTTGCACGAGTCTTTTGACGGCGCGTTGAAAATGTCTGGCGTGGAGAAAGCTCAGATTGTAGGAGCAGGTTTCGGCGTGGCAGGATACGATTTCCCGTCTGACCGTGAAGCGCATTTGATGTCCATCGCTAGTTTGGGCTTGGACTGCCCGATCGAGATTGTCAACGATGGGTTGAATGGTTTGTTGGCGGGAGCGCAACGCGGTGTAGGCGTGAATGTTACGGCAGGGTCGTCGAATAATGCGCGTGGACGGAACAAACACGGCAAGGAGGGACGCATTGTTGGGAATGGCTCGGCGTTCGGTGAAAATGGCGGTGGGATCGAGATCGTTCAACATGGATTGCAAAAGGTTAATCACGCCTGGATCAAACGCATCCCACCGACCTCGTTAACGAAAATCTACCTCGATGCGGTAGGCGCGAAAAATGAAATAGACCTGATGGAAGGACTCTCCAATCAGCAGTATCATCTATTCCCATTCATCGCGGTTCAGGTTATTCAAGCTGCGCGCGCAGGCGATGCGGCTGCACAAGATGTGATTCGTTGGGCGGGTGAGGAATTGGGTTGGCTGGCAGTTTCAGCAGCACGACAGATCGAAATGGAGCAAGAAGAATTCGATATCATCCAATCGGGCAGCGTCTTTGATGCCGGTGAAATTATTACCGAGCCGATGAAGGAAATTGTGTTGAAGTATTGTCCAAATGCAAAATTGATTCGGCTCGATGGTCCGCCTGTGGTGGGAGCGGTGATCTTGGGCATGGAACAAGCCGGGTTTGATGGCTATATGGTGCGAGATGAGATAGTGCGAACAGCGAAAGATTTGGTTAAGTAAGTTGGCAGTTTGAACCCAGATATGTTTAAAAAGGACTGGCTTATTGCATAATAAGCCAGTCCTTTTTAGGTGATATTGAAAGAGAAATAAATCTATTCTTCTTCTAAAGGAGCAAACCCACCACCGAAAACTTCTTGAGCCGGAGAGACGATGACCACTGCTTTGGGGTCTTCTTTTGCTACAGCCGTTTTCAAATTGTGTACCTCAGTGACCGTAAGCGCGCACAATAAAATGGAACGATCTGCGCCGGTGTACATCCCTTTGCCTTGCATGGATGTCACACCGCGTTTGAGGTCTGTCATAATGCGGGCAGAAACAGTTTCAGATTTATCTGTGATGATCAATGCCAGCAATTGCCGTCGTCTTCTGCGCGACACAAGCAAAGCGCGTAAGCCGGTGTGCTTGCCTTCCATGGATGGGGCGGCAGGAGCGCTTTCATCGCCAAAGCGCGGCAGGATCTCTCCGGTTGCGCGAGTCATATTGACAGTGGCGATCGCAAATATGGCTAGGAAGAGATAAAAGCCGATTCCCAGTGCGATCATCACTTCGCCGGGAAAAGGTCCCACAGCCGAGCGGCTCAGAAATTCTGCCAGGTCTTTGGGTGCTTCCGGAAAGAGCCATATCTTTGCAACCCACGAAGCAAGCAAGATCAAAAGAATCCAGTAATAATTTCTGCGCAGCCTTCTGCCAAATGCTTCCCACATTGAAATGGGGAAACTGGGGGTCAGTAGATTCTCAGCCAGATTTTCCGCCCACTCTGGCGAAGGATGAAACGGAGGCACAAGCATTGCTGCGTAAAAATCTGTTTCCATCAAGCGCACGCGGTAACTCCATAACTCATAATAACGATAGCGCCTTGCTTCTATAAATAAGAACCACACCACCAATAATGTGTTCAACAAAATGACCGAGTGATGCACGCTTGCTTGTCCAAAGGCAATCGATAAAGTAGCGCCTGTTACCACTACTGCCCAATTTGTGGTCGTATCAAGGCGTTGACGCCATATATTCGCGCGTTGAACTTCAGCGCGAAAAAAATGTACCATTGCCGTAACGAACTCACCTGATTTGAGCTTATACCCACGGTACGTCCATACAGGTTCTTCGTTAGCTTCTTCTTGTTTTGGCTTGGTTCTAGTTTTTTGCTTCGTAGATTTGACTGCCATGTCGCTCATTCTTTCTGGATGAAAAACCGCTTCTCACTTAACTCGAAGCTGATTCTGTTTCTTGAAATTTAAATGACGCTGTAATTGAGTCTACCTCGGCAGCCGGTTAAGTTTCGTGAGTCTTTCGTTGCACTTCATTTCACGACAAGGTTTGTTAATTCAATCGCCAGCCCAATGTAGGTTTCGGGCGAGAGAGACTTTAACTTTTCACGCGTAGCATTATCTACGTCAATTGAATCACACCAGGCTTTGTAATCAGACTCCGTGAGGACTCGTCCGCGGGTTTGTTCTTTGAGCGATTCATAAGCATCGGATTTTCCGGCAGCACGCAGGATGGTTTGTGCGCCTTCGGAGACGACTTCCCAATGGGCATTTAACTCGGCTGTGAGTTTTTCCTCATCTGGAGCAATGCGCTTCAGACCGCGCTGGAAGTTGGTCCATGCCAGCAGGCTGTGACCCAACGCCGTGCCAAACGTGCGGCGGACAGTGGAGTCGGAGAGGTCGCGTTGCAGGCGGGAGACGGTCAACTTTTGAGCGTAGTGTGCGAAGAGCGAATTGGCCACACCGAGATTGCCTTCCGCATTTTCAAAGTCAATCGGGTTGACCTTCTGCGGCATGGTGGACGAACCGACTTCACCCGCCACAACGGCTTGTTTGAGATATCCATCGCTGATGTAGCGCCAGACATCTTGGGCGAAGTCGATTAGGATGGAATTGGTCAAGCGGACAAGATCAAAATAACGCACCCAATTATCGTAAGGGAGAATTTGAGTCGTGAGCAGGTTAGGCTCAAGACCAAAACTAGAGACAAATTCTTTACTGAATGAAATCCAATCCACATTGGGGACTGCCGATTGCAAAGCATTGAAATTACCGACCGCACCTGTGAGTTTTGCTTCGAATTTGTGTGCTGCAATTTCGTCGCGAGTCTTTTTGAGGCGGGCGATGTAGACGGCGAATTCTTTGCCCAGTGTGGTTGGCACAGCAAACTGTCCATGCGTGCGGGCGAGCATGGGGGTGGATTTGTATTTGAGAGCAAAATCAGAAAGTTTCGATATTAGAGATTCGATATTCGGGAGAATGACCTTGTCTCTCGATTCTTTCAATGCAATAGCTTGACCTACACTGTTGGTGTCTTCGGAGGTCAAGCCGAAGTGAATCCAAGGAATGAGATCTTCGAGAGAGGTTCCCTGCAATTTGCTTTGGATGAAATACTCGATGGCTTTGACGTCGTGACGAGTTTTGCGTTCGTATTCGAGGATCAATTCTGCGTCGGCGTCTGAGAAATTTTCTAGAACCGATTTGAGGTGCGCGGACTCAGAGTCGCTCAAGGGGCGCACCAAGCCTGTTTTGGAAAGAGCAGGCAAAAAGTTAAGTTCGACGCGCACTCTGTCGCGTAGAAAAGCAAACTCGGAGAAGTGATCTCGCAGAGGTGCAGTGGTCTCGGCATAGCGTCCATCCAAAGGAGAAAGTAAATGTAGGGTCATTTGTTATCGCTGGCTCAACTGATAGTTTGGTGCTTCCTTGGTAATAATAACATCATGCGGATGGCTTTCGATGAGACCTGCGTTGGTGATGCGCGTGAGGCGGGTCTTGGTGCGCAGGTCTTCGAGCGAGGCGGCGCCAGCATAGCCCATGCCCGAACGCAGACCGCCGACGAGTTGATAGACATATTCACCGAGCGCGCCCTTATACGGCACGCGACCTTCGATGCCTTCAGGGACAAGTTTGCCACTGCCGCTTTGCCCCGTGGCATAACGATCCACGCCGTAGCCTTTCATCGCGCCGAGACTGCCCATGCCGCGATACTCTTTGAAACGGCGGCCCTCATACATCATCACTTCGCCTGGCGCTTCTTCCAGCCCCGCGAGCAGACTTCCAAGCATGACAGCATTGCCGCCCGCAACGATGGCTTTGACGATGTCGCCGCTGAACTTGATGCCGCCATCGGCGATGATGGAGACGCCATGTTTTTGCGCGGCGCGTGAACACTCGAAGATGGCGGAGACTTGCGGCATGCCTGCGCCTGAAACGATGCGGGTGGTGCAGATGGAACCCGCACCGACTCCGACTTTAATTGCATCTGCTCCTGCTTCGACGAGTGCATCCACGCCTTCGGCTGTAACCACGTTGCCCGCGAAAACGGGCAGGTCTTTCCATGCGCCTTTGATGCGGCGGATGGCTTCGAGCACACCTTTGGAATGTCCGTGCGCGGTATCGATGGTGACGACGTCCACGCCTGCTTTGAGCATGAGGTCAACGCGGGTCTCGACATCCTTGCCTACGCCGACAGCTGCGCCGACGATGAGGCGTCCTTTGGAATCAGTTGAAGCATTGGGATAGTCGCGCGCTTTTTGAATGTCCTTGACGGTGAGCAAGCCTTTGAGGATGCCGTGTTCATCCACGAGCGGAAGTTTTTCGATGCGATACTTTTGCAGGATGTCTTGGGCGTCTTTGGCAGAGATGCCCACTTTGGCAGTGACGAGTTTTTCTCCGCTGGTCATGAATTGGCTGACGGGCAGGTTGTAATCGGACGGCTCGACAAAACGGATATCGCGATTGGTAAGAATGCCAACGAGTTTGCCTTTGTCGTCGGTGACTGGCACACCGCTGATGTGATAGGTAGACATGATCTCTTCGGCTTTGCTGAGCGGCGCGTCGGGTTGCAGGCTGATAGGTTCGACGATCATGCCTGACTGCGAACGCTTGACCTTTTCCACTTCGGCGGCTTGGGCTTCGGGTGGCATGTTGCGATGGATGATGCCCATGCCGCCTTCACGCGCCAACGCAATCGCCAGCCGAGCTTCGGTGACAGTATCCATGGCAGCAGAGAGGATCGGGACGTTGAGCTGAATGTTCGGCGTGAGCTGGACACGCACATCCGTTTCGTTGGGCAAGACTTCGGTGTAGCCCGGGACGATGAGGACATCGTCGAAGGTGAGGGAATCAAAGCGGTCGAAAAGTTCTTCGTTCATTATTTATCTCCTTGGTTGTAATGTAGGGGCGACCCGCCACTGCTAATCAAAGTATTCTGATTTTGCAGGACGGGTCGCCCTTACGCTTGAAAATCAACTTTATTTATTCAAGTAGGCGTGGATGGCGGTATCGTAATGTGCAGTGGAAGCAAAGCCTTTGATGGCGAGTTTGGTGCGGGTTTGAGCGGATATGCCACCAGCGCGGATTTCAGTGAGCACAGAATTGTAATCGGCTGGGTCACAGATGAGGGTAACACGTTCGTGATTCTTCGCCGCGGCGCGGATGAGGGTCACGCCGCCGATGTCGATATTTTCGATGGCGTCAGCGTAGGTGACGTTGGGCTTGGCGATGGTCTCTTCAAAGGGATAGAGATTGACGGCGACAAGGTCAATGTAGTCCCAGCCGAGGTCAAGGAGTTGCTGGTGATCTTCTTCCGTGGGACGGGCGAGCAATCCGCCGTGGATGGCGGGGTGGAGCGTCTTGACGCGTCCGCCGAGGATTTCGGGCGACTTGGTGTAGTCCGCGACTTCGGTGACGGGGATATTCTTGTCGCGCAGCAGTTTGGCTGTCCCGCCAGAGGCGAGCAGAGTCCAGCCGAGAGAGGCAAGTCCCTGGGCGAATTCGACGAGTCCAGTTTTGTTGTGGACGGAGAGAATTGCGGTAGGCATTTAATAACTCCTTGTTACTTTTTCTTCAAGAATTTTCTTGAGCGTATTGACTAATAAAACATGTTCTGTTTGATGAACTCGTGCTTCCAGTATTTCGAGCGTGTCTTCTTTATTGATTGAGACAATTTCTGTTGCCAGCACGGGACCATTGTCCACGCCTTCATCGGGAACGAGGTGAATCATGATGCCTGTATGTTGTATCTCACCACTTTGGTAGGCTTCGTAGGCTCGTTCAATGGCGTGAGTCCCTGGGAAGGTATCAGGCAGAGCGGGGTGGAGGTTGATGACTTTGTTCGGGAAGGAAGAAAGAAAGGCGGAGGAAAGAATGCGCATCCAACCCGCGAGAATGATGTAGTTTGGTTGTTGGGTGGTCACATAGTCGGCTAGTCGTTGGTCGTATTCTTGACGAGTCTCAGTTGAAAGTTTTGCGAAGTGGACAGCTTCGACTCCTGCATTATTAGCGCGGATGAGTCCGTACGCGTCTGCTTTGTTGCTGATAACACAGACAACGGAAGCGGGAAGTTCACCCGATGCGCAAGCATCGAGAATGGCTTGCAGGTTGGAGCCGTTGCCAGAGATGAGGACGACGAGACGGGGAAGAGAAGTCATCAGTAACCAATGTCCAGTTTAGTGATGGAAGAGGCGCAGACCAGAGAAGACCATGGTCATGCCATATTCATCACAGGCGGCAATGACATCTTCGTCGCGGTTGGAGCCGCCAGGTTGCAGGACGTATTTCACTCCGCTCTTGGCGGCGCGGTCAATCGAGTCACGGAAGGGGAAGAAAGCGTCGGAGCCGAGTGTGACATCGGTAAGTCCATCCAACCATGCGCGGCGTTCTTCGGCTGTCAATTGCTTT
>JAFLCE010000142.1 GCA_017303655.1 Anaerolineae bacterium | reverse complement strand
GCGCCTTCAACCCGGTCACACTGATAGAGATAGTACGGGCGCACGCGGATGCGGACGAGGTCCTGTACCAACTGACGCTGAATGTGGACGTTGTCATTCACGCCCGCCAGCAGTACAGACTGATTACCGAGTGGAATGCCCGCGCGACTGAGACGGTCACAGGCTTCAGCAAGTTCTTTGCTGATCTCGTTCGAGTGGTTCACATGGATGTTCAGCCACAGCGGGTGGAACTTAGAGAGCATATCCACCAGCTCTTGTGTGACGCGCATGGGCATGAAAACCGGCACACGCGACCCAATGCGGATGATCTCAATGTGCGGAATTTCGCGCAGGCGTGACAGTAATTCCTCAAGAATTTTTGGCGCGAGCACCAGCGGGTCACCACCAGAGAGAAGCACGTCACGGACTTGCGGCGTGCGCTTGAGATAATCGATCTGCATCTCGAACTCTTCGCGCTTGAAAGTCTGCCCGGGGTCGCCGACGATGCGGGAGCGGGTGCAGTAACGGCAGTACGAGGCGCACTGAGTCGTGACCAGCATGAGAACTCTGTCAGGATACCGGTGAACCAGCCCCGGCACGGGAGAGTGGCGGTCTTCTGCCAGTGAATCCTCCATCATGGCGGTGAAAGCTTGCATCTCCTCCGCACGTGGAATGATCTGCTTGCGAGTAGGGTCATCTGGATCATTGGGGTCGATCAGGGAAATAAAGTAGGGCGTCACATCCACACGGAATAAGCCCTGGGTCTGAAGCGCTTTGCGTTCGCTATCGGTCAGCGGTAAGACTTTTTCAATGTCTTCCACTGAGTTCAAGCGGTTGGAAAGCTGCCAGCGCCAGTCGTTCCACTTTTCGTCGGGAACATCGGCGTAAATCTTGGCGCGTTTGGAAACAAACTCGGTTTTCATCGTTCCTCCATTTAGTTGTCATATTTCGGATATCAACAATAAAAGACTGCCGCTCACATTGGAGGGTCGTGGTCAGGAAGGTAGAAACCTGAAATCTTCGGCATGGGGGCATTGTACGGGCAAATGAAATGCGGGTCAATGTCATTAGTTTTAAACGGTACAATTGGAAAAACAAGGAGAACAACCATGACTGAGGAAGGCAATCACGGCTACTGGGGCGACCTGCACCGCCCCGATCTCACCCCAGACCAAGCGGACTTTTCAGTAATTGGCATCCCGTATGATGGACTCGCCTCTGCACGGAAAGGAGCGGCTCTCGCCCCCGAACGCCTGCGCTATTGGTCCAGGCATTTGACTCCCTTTAGCGAAGACCGCACCCGCTTAAAGGATATGACTGTTTGCGATCTAGGTGACATCCCGATCTTAAACCCCGAAACCGATTTTGTGACGGTGCGTCAGCGTGTTGCGGCTCTGCCCAATATGCCCATCATTCTTGGCGGTGACCACTCGGTGACCATTCCCATTTTGCAGGCACAACGTGAGCGCTATAAGGGTCAACGCCTCGGCGTTCTCTGGGTAGACGCCCACCCCGACCTGTGTGATTTCTTCGACGGCTCGCGCATCTCGCACGCCAATACCATGCGCCGCGCATTGGAATTTGGCATTGAACCATACGACGTTTGCATGGTGGGACTACGTTCATGGGAAGACCAGGAAATTGATCTGATCGAAAATGGCGGCATTCACGTCTACACTGCCGCCGATGTTGCCGAGCGTGGCATGCGCAAGATCGCCGACAGCGTTTACAACATCCTCAATGATTGCGATGCTGTGCATATCTCGCTAGACATCGACTGCCTCGACCCATCCGTCGCGCCGGGAACAGGCATCCCTGAATTCGGCGGGCTCACCTCGCGCGATGTGCTGACTCTAATTAAATCCACGCAAGATCTGCCGCTGGTTGGCTTGGATGTGGTTGAGATCGCCCCGCCGCTCGACCCATCTGAATCAACGGTCTTCGCGGGCTTGAAGATCATCATGGAATATATCGCTGTAATCGCGAGAAAGAAACAAAGCAAAGGCTAAAATGGAAATTAAACTCGACGCCCTTGAAGTGATCAACAACCCCGCTGAGAAGCGCTTTGAACTATGGATCGATGGTCAGCTTTCCAAACTTGATTACACCATAGATGATGACACTATCATGATGACCCACGTCGGCGTGCCCAATGAATTTCGTGGGCAAGGCTTGGCTGGAGTGATCACAAAAGCTGCACTTGAATACGCCAAAGCCAAATCGTTGCGGGTCATTCCGGTGTGCCCTTATGTTCTGGCATATATCCGTCGCAACAAGCAATACCTTGAATTAACAAGATCAAAATAACCCCGCGTTAAACATGACTCACCCCGAAATTAAGGTTTCGCGGGTGAGTTTGTTTTTAAGAGCAAACGGGATGCAGATAAACGCAGATTCTTTAGTCCTTTTCCACGTAAATCCGCTCGGCCACGTCTCAAATTAAATTCGGGGTTAATTATGTTTAACGAATGCCTGTTTCCTTTAAAAAGTTTAATGCAATATGCGCGGCAGGCAGCACGGTTTCCGCTACGGGAGGCGAAAGCGTTTCACTAAACTCACTGATACGTTGAATGGCAACTCCAAGAATGAGCACTTCAACCGGCAAATATGCGCCCATCTCCCTACCAAGTTGGATTGCAGTTTGCAGCGAAGTATCATGAGCACTTGTGACATGAAACCCGGAATAATTCGGCAATTCATTCAATGTACGGATCAAAATCGAACCCATATCCTCCGCATCCGCAATGAATGAATCGATGATGATGGCGCGATCATACCCAATCAGATGCTCCATCAATGCCAGTCCGCCTACAGACAGGCATTCGATGCCAAGAGATATATCCTTGGGTAAATGCTGACTGACCTCTTCAACTACCTTCCACCCTACCCCATCATCTCCCAAGATCGGATTCCCAAGCCCAACAATGATCGTTTTCATGATAATGCTCCGCTTCTTTCTTAACGGTTGGTTGTTTCTACTTAACAAATTGTTTCAACGCCTCAACCGGATTCCCACTCATATGACGAACAGTGATCTACACCATGTAAGCAAGCCCTCGGTCATATTGCCAATCCTTAATAAGACTCGCCGTCATCTTCATGCAATAGGGAAAGATATTCTTCACGCGCCAACCGCGCCTGTACATATTTATCTGTCATTTGGGGCATAGATGCCTCCGTGCTACAACTCAACCAACCAGTTGCTGCTCAGTATAGCCAAAGCCATCCATTCGCAGTGATGAACTATTCCCCCGCTATTATTATTGAACTTGTTCAGACAAAACTATAGTACTAAATATAATGGTACATTCCTGACAAACATCCCAACAAAGGGATACAATTTTGACCATGAATCTCTTCGATCTATTCGAGCAAAACGTCCACACGTATCCCAATAAACCTGCTTTCATATATTTTGATAAACGAAATTGGATAACCCTCACCTACAGGGATATTTTTGACCAAACCCAGCGCTTCATTTCTGGGCTTGAGGCTGGTGGCTACACCCCAGGCATGACCGCCGCCTTGATGACTCCACCCAGTGCAGACTTCTTCCCCTTCGCATTAGCCCTGCTCAAACTTGGCATCATCCCCATTCTCGTTGAACCCGCGCTCGGCATCAAAAAGATCCGTGACGTGTACGAAGAGTCAAAACCAGATATTTTCGTCGGTAATCCACTTACTCATGCTTTGCGAATAATCTTTGGTTGGGGAAGAAAGTCTGTAAAACACAACCTGACCATCAATCAATTTTCACGCTTCACGTTTCACGAATCATCGTCCATCGCCCATCATCCAATGTCCGAACGAGCCGCCATCATCTATACCTCCGGCTCCACGGGTCTACCCAAAGGCGCGATCTATACCCAAGCCAACCTCGCTGCCCAATTGGACTTGTTAAAAAACACGTTCAATATTTCGCAAGACGAAATAGACCTGCCTGCCTTCCCCCTCTACGCATTGATCGACCTCTTGCTCGGCGTCACCTCCGTGATTCCAGACATCAGCTTCCCCGTCCCAGGCAAAACCAATCCGGAAAAAGTGATCGACGCAATCCAAAAATTCAACGTCACCAACATGTTCGCCTCCCCAGTTGTGCTGGACCTGCTTTCTTCTTTCGCAGAAAACAATCATTCCTCATCTCACCCAATCCTTCTTTCCTCCCTTAAACGCATCATCACCGCAGGCGCACCCGCGACGATAGACCTGCAAAAACGCTTTCGCCACCTACTTGCAAATCACACCTCCCTCTTCGGCATCTACGGCGCGACAGAGTCCCTGCCGATTGCCAAGGTCGAAAGCCGCGACGTGTTTGATTTAGAAGAGAAGACTCGAAATGGTGCAGGCATTTGCCTCGGGAGACCCATTGAAAGCGTGACCGTACACATCATTCCCATCGCCGACGAGCCGATTAAAGAATGGCAGGCTTCACTCACAGTGAAGCCGAATATTGTTGGGGAAATAACAGTTCAGAGCGCAGCCACGACGCGTGAGTATTTAAATCGTCCAGATTCGAATCGAATATCGAAGATCGAAGATCGCGGAGAAATTATCCATCGCATAGGTGACGTGGGCTATTTCGATGAAGAAGGCAGGCTTTGGTATTGCGGGCGCAAGTCGCACCGTGTGATAACAAAAGATGATGTGCTATTCACTGAGCAGATCGAAAATATTTTTAATGCGCATCCACAGGTTTACAGAACCGCACTGGTGGGTGTGAGTGGCGAACCTGTGCTATGGATGGAATTGGAAAAGCGTGTTCGCGTAAATGAAGATAAAATCAGGCGCGAATTGATAGATATGGCAAAGCATCACTCGCAGGCTTCAACCATAAAAAAGTTTTTGTTTATAAAAAAAATACCAACCGATGTGCGCCATAATTCAAAGATCATCCGTGAGGAATTGGCGATCTTGGCAAAGAAGAGACTTCTATGAAAACATTGATCACTGGCGCAACCGGTTTTTTGGGTGGCGCACTCGCGCGTCGATTGCATAGCCTGGGCTGGGATGTCACTGCGCTTGGACGCAACCCAGCCAAATTAAATCAGCTTGAAGATGAAGGGATGCATGCGCTTCATTCGGATATCACAAAAAAGGATGGATTGAATGCTGCATTCAATGGGCAGGAGATCATCTTTCATTGTGCGGCATTGCCCTCACCGTGGGGGAGTTTTGAAAAGTTCTATCAAGCCAATGTGATCGGTACGCGCAATGTCGTGCAGGCTTGTTTGGAAAACAAGGTGAAGAGGTTGGTGTATGTTTCTACCCCCAGCCTTTATTTTGATTATGGTTCGCGCACAAACGTAAAAGAAGATGACCCGCTGCCCGAACCCATTAGTCATTATGCTCACACCAAACGTTTAGCCGAAGAAGAAATTGACAAAGGCTTTGCGAAAGGACTCGCCGTGATCTCGATTCGTCCGCGGGCGTTGTTCGGCGAAGGCGATACGGTCATCTTCCCCAGATTGATCCCGCGTTTGAAGAGTGGCAGACTGCCCATCCTCGGTGACGGTGAAAACGTGGTTGACCTGACCTACATCCAAAATGTTGTGGATGCCTTATTGCTGTGCGCTGAGTCGCCCGCGAATACGCTCGGTAAAAAATATAATATCTCGAACGGCGAGCCGATTAAGATCTGGAAACTTATTGAGCGTATCTGTGATGAGCTGGGCTACCCACATCCGTCGCGCAACATATCCTACAAAACAGCCAACGCCGCCGCCAGTGAGCTTGAATTTCTGTACTCCCTCATTCCCTTCAGCCCCGAGCCGCCGCTCACGCGCGTGTCCGTTAGTATGATGGCGAATAACACAACGCTTGATATCTCCGCTGCGAAGAATGAACTGGGTTATCAGCCGAAGGTCTCTGTGGAAGAAGGCGTGCAGCGCTTTTTGAAATGGTGGAAGGAAAATAATTAACCACGGAGAACACAAAGAGCACGGAGTTTTTCTCAGTGTGCTCTGTGCTCTCCGTGGCAAAAGCTCTTATGAAAATCGACATTCTTCACGCAGGCTATTGCACTTCCCCCGAGCATATCGCCATTCAGGGCGGAGGTTGGCGCACGATTCATTTTCCCGCCATGTTCGCGCTGTTTCGCCATCCCAAATTCGGCGCAATGCTTTTTGACACTGGCTATTCTTATCGCTTCTTCGACGAGACGAAGAAATTCCCCAAACGCTTTTATCGTTGGATCACACCCGTTCACTTAAAAGAAGAAGAACTGGTCGTGAATCAACTTGCAAACTTTGACCTTCGCCCCAAAGATATCACGCACGTATTTATCTCTCACTTCCATGCGGATCATATCGGCTCACTCTGCGACCTGGCTTGGTCTCGTTATGTGTACCTTCCCCACGCCTTTAGCGGACTCCGCAATCAGTCGCCCGCAGAGGATATGAAACACGCCTTCCTGCGCGGACAGATCCCCACGGATTTCGACTCGCGTTCGCAAGAAGTAGATATGAGTAAATCGATTTTGCTTTCTGAAGAATATGCACCGTTCAAGACCGGCTACGACTTACTCGGAGACGGATCCATCATCGGCGTGGAGTTGCCCGGTCATGCACATGGACAGATGGGTATCTTCGCACGTGATGATGGAGGCAAGGTCTTCTTCTTCGTGGCAGATGCCGCCTGGCTCAAGCGTTCCATCGTTGAGAATCGTCCACCGCATAAGATCGCGAATATGCTTTTCCCTGACCCGGTTGCGTATCGTGAAACGCTGGGGAAATTGCAAACATTTACTTTGACCCATCCCGATACGATCGTTGTGCCATCACATTGTGATGAGACGATCTCTCAATTCAGTACATCAGGTCATAAATGAACACAAAAAATAAAGTAGCTGTTATTGGCGTTATGAGTCTTTTGATACTTGGATGTAATCTTGGGCTTCAACCTGCAACGCCTACCCCGCTACCCGAAGCCACTCAAACGTCCATTTCGCTTGATGCGTCAAAAGTGTATATTGAAGGGAATCTTTCGTGGGGAGAGCCGCTTGCGAATGCTCCCATTGACTTGGTTATCCTTGAGAACGCAGACCCATACGCTTCGACTGTGACGGACACAGAGGGAAATTTTTCATTTTCAGCGCTTGAGCCTTTCAACCCAGTGTTTGGTTTAGGAGTTGATATTCCCGTAGCAGAGTGGAAGTGCCAGAAACCTGACCTATTGGATGAAACCTGGTTTTGGACAGCAC
>JAFLCE010000141.1 GCA_017303655.1 Anaerolineae bacterium | reverse complement strand
GAGCGTATTTACAACTGGGGAAGGATGATGAAGCGATCCAGTATCTTCAAGATGGACTCTCTTTGAGCCGGACATCAAACGACCGCCGTGGTGAATATTTATGTCATCAATTGCTTACAGAGATATTCGAGAAGAAAAAAGATTTCGAAACCGCACTCAAGCACCATAAACAATTTCACTCTCTGAAAGAATCCGTTTTCAATGAAAGTATGGCGAAACGTCTCTTAGGGCTTCAGGTCAGCCATCAGGTTGAGACGGCAAAAAAAGATGCGAACATCCAATACTTGAAGAACATTGAATTGAAACGCGAGATCGAAGAACGGAAATTTGCGCAGGAAACCCTGGCGAAACTGGCTGGACTCGATTCTCTAACAGGAGTGCTAAACCGGCGTGAGTTCTTTAACCTGGGCGAAAAGGAAGTTACCCTGGCAATCCAGACGGTACAGTCACTTTCTGCCATCTTGCTTGATCGCGATGACTTCAAAAACGTAAACGACACATACGGGCATGCGATTGGAGACCACGCCTTGATCGAGATCACTCGAGTGCTTCGAGAAAACCTGCGTCAAAACGAGATAATCGGCAGGTATGGAGGCGATGAGTTTGTGATCCTCCTACCAGGAAGTGCCCGTGAACATGCGAAACAGATCGCAGAACGATTGCTCGAAAAGCTAAAAAACCAAACGATCACAACAAAAAAAGGGAATATTTCCATAACAACAAGCATGGGAATTGCAGAGCTAGCTCAGTCCACTCAAAAAAATCTGGATGATTTGCTGGACCTGGCAGACCAGGCACTTTACAAGTCCAAACATACCGGGAAGCATCAGTTTTTCATCTTTGGTGAAATGTAATCACCGAATGTATCAGTACGGAACAGGTGAGTTTTAGAAGGCAGCCACTTTCAAAGGTGAGTGTCACTTTTTTTTATTAGATGATATACAATCTATCTGCATTCCCTTAAACAACATCCGAAAAGGAGTCTTTCATGCCAACTACAAAGAAACGGTTTGTAACTGCCGAAGACCTGTATTCCCTGCAACAATTATCGAATGTAAGCATTTCACCCGATAGCGGGCACGTTGCGTACCGCTTACAACGCGTGGACCGCAAGACCGAAAAGAAATACGGTAACTTGTGGGTCGTCCCGGCTGGAGGCGGAGAGCCGCGCCAATTCACCTATGGCGATCAATCTGATTCGTCGCCGCGCTGGTCACCGGATGGAAATACGATTGCCTTCCTCTCTAGCCGCGCAGGGAATAACAACCCGCAAATTCATCTCATTCCCTTTGATGGCGGCGAGGCACGCAAGTTGACTTCTATTGACGGGGAGATCGACCTCGTAGATTGGTCGCCTGATGGACGCAAACTGCTATGTACCATCCGCAAGACAGATGCAGAAGAATTGGAACGCGAAAAAGATGAGCAGAAGAAAAAGCTCGGCGTAGTGGTACGTCACTATGACCGGCTCTTCTATAAACTGGATGGCTACGGCTACCTCCCCCACGAACGGACTCACATTTGGGTCGTCGATGCGCGCACAGGCAAAGGCAAGCAACTGACGGATAGCGCCGTCCACGATGAGACTTATCCGGTCTATTCGCCCGATGGCAGATCCATTGCTTATATATCGAATCGCACAGAAGACCCCGATGCCAATGTTGAACAAGATGACATATTCATCATGCCTGCAGAAGGCGGGAAGCCTCGCAAGGTCAACAATACGCCGCTTGGGGCAAAGTCTTTGCTCGCATTCTCGCCGGATGGCAAATGGCTGGCGTATTTCGGTACCGAAGGAGAACACTTGGATTATCAGAATACGAGTTTATGGCTCGTGCCTGTGGACGGTTCTGAACCGGCTCGAAACCTGACCAAGAAATATGACCTGCACACCCAGGCAGATATCATCACTGATTTCGGCTCAGCGGAGACGGTTGCGCCGGTGTGGTCAAACGATGGAAAAGCTATCTATTTCCAGGCGGCAGTTCACGGGTCGACAGTTTTGAGGCGGATCGATATCGCTGACAAGAATATGACCGAAGTCATCGGTGAAGGTGGGGCGCTGGGAAACGTCTCGTTCGACAAATCCCAAAAGCAGGTGGCATATTTTTACGGTGGGATGCACGACACGCCGCAGGTTCACTTGCGCGAGTTGGGCGGCAGTACGGTGCGATATCTGACGCACATCAATCGTGATTATTTTGCTGCGGTGAAGTTGCCCAAGGTGGAAGAGGTTTGGTACAAAGGCGCGGACGGCACCGACCTGCAAGGCTGGATCATGTTCCCGCCTAATTTTGACCCGAACAAAACCTATCCGTCGATCTTTGAAATTCACGGCGGACCGTGGACGCAGTATGGCAAGTTCTTCATGCATGAGTTCAATTACTTCGCCTCGAACGGATACGTGGTGTACTTCACCAATCCGCGCGGCGGACGGGGCTACGGCGAAAAACATTCGAAGGCGATCTGGGGCGATTTCGGCGGACCCGACTACGAAGACCTGATGAAGTTCGCTGACCTTGTAGCACGGAAGCCGTACATCGACAGCAAACGCATGGGCGTGACCGGCGGCTCGTACGGCGGATTCATGACGCTGTGGATCGTCGGGCATACCAATCGCTTCAAATCGGCGGTGGCGCAGCGCAGTGTCACCAACTGGGTCAGCATGTGGGGTTCGAGCGATTTCAATTGGATCTTCCAGTTCTGGGCAAAGTCCGGCTCACCGCAAGAGAGCATGGACAAGTTATGGAACATGTCGCCTGTGAAATATTTGGGCGAAGCCAAGACGCCCACACTCATCATCCACAACGAGCATGACCATCGCTGCCCCATTGAGCAGGGCGAGCAAGCCTTCGTGGCGCTCAAACGTGCTGGCGTGGAGACAGAATTCGTGCGCTTCCCCGAAGAGCCGCATGGACTCTCGCGCATCGGTCGCACGGATCGGCGCATTGCAAGGCTCAATCACATTTTGCGGTGGATGGATAAATATTTGAAGTAGAGTAAAGCAAAGGTGACATTCACTTTAAAAGTGACTGTCACCTTTTTGAATCACAAGCAGCGGTATAATCCGACAAAGAGGTGGCTCATGGACAAGAACAAGGCGCTGCAAAAACTATTGGACGGGACAGCAACAAAGAAGGAAATAGAAGCATTGAAACAAGCCCTTGTGAATGGGGAAATTTCCATCGGCGGGGATGTAAATCGCTCGGTTGTGATCATTGGGAGCGGAAATAAAGTTGAGCTGACAGCAGAAGCACTTGGCATACTTAAACCAGAAAGCATGACGGAAGAACCTGTTGCAGGCGAGTCTCCCTATATGGGCTTGCGTTACTTTGACACCTCCGATGCGGACTTGTTCTATGGGCGTGAGGTGTTGACCGTAGACCTGCTGAAACGCGTAAAGGATGAATCCTTCCTTGCTATCGTTGGTGCCTCAGGCAGTGGAAAATCATCTGTGGCGCGGGCGGGACTCATCCCTGCGTGGCAAAAAGAAAATGAACGGGGCGTTATTCACATTCTGACACCTACTACCCACCCGCTGGAAAGCCTTGCATCAAGTTTGACTCGCGACTCAGAATCGGTCACAGCGACGTCCACACTCATGGACGACATGAACAGGGATGTTCGCAGCTTGCGGTTATATATGAAAAAGGCATTAGGGGAAACAAAGGTGCTGTTGCTGATAGACCAATTCGAAGAGACCTTTACTCTATGCAAAGATACAGACGAGCGCAAGGCATTCATCGAAAACTTATTATCGCTCGCGGACGAAAATGGGATTGCCCGAGTTGTCATCACCCTGCGAGCCGACTTTTATCATCACTGCTTTGAATACGAAGGCTTGCGCTTAACGTTGGAAAAACATCAAGCCAACCTTGGCGCAATGACTCAAGAGGAATTACGAGAAGCAATTATTACCCCGGCGAAGAACAACGGCTGGGACTTTCAACCCGGACTGGTAGATCTGATCCTGCAAGACATTGGCGCAGAACCCGGGGCATTGCCCCTGCTCTCGCATGCCCTGCTCGAAACATGGAAACGCAGGCAGGGACGCACGCTGACCCTGCAAGGCTATGCCGACGCGGGCGGGGTGAAGAAGGCAATTGCTCAAACCGCCGAAAGTGTGTATGACCGCCTGACTCCCGCCGAGCAGACCATTGCCCGTGGAATTTTCCTTCGCCTAACCGAGTTGGGCGAAGGTGTGCAAGACACTCGCCGCCGTGTGAAGATGGACGAATTGGCACAGTACAAAGAACAAGATCCTGTTACAAAGGTTCTCAAAACTTTGGCAGATGCGCGTTTAGTGATTACCGAAGAAGACAGCGCCGAAGTGGCGCACGAAGCTTTGATTCGCGAGTGGAGGACCCTGCGCAAATGGCTGGATGAAGACCGCGAGGAGTTGCTCCTACATCGTCACCTGACCGAGAGCGTACAAGAGTGGGCGCGGAGAGGAAAAGAGGCAGGCGAGTTATATCGCGGCACACGGCTAAAGCAATTAAAGACATGGGTGATGCAACATGGAGACTTATTAAGCCCGTTGGAAAAGGAGTTTGTGAAGGCGAGCCAGAATGTTAAGAAGCGGGAGCAGATACAATGGCTTGGAGTGGCATGCGCTGGAATTACGCTGATGGTGTTGGTTATTCTTGGGGTAACGGGCGAACTCAATCGTTTTATTTACCGCCCTGTGGATATGGACGATTATTGGGTCACTATTCCTGCAGGGGAGTTTTTGATGGGCAGTTCGGATATGCAATTCAATAATGCACAGAGGTTATGCCCCGACTGTGATTTTGCCGATGAACGACCACAGCATCGAGTCAATCTGCTTGAATACGAAATTGGAAAATATGAAGTGACCAACGCACAATATAATCAGTGTATCCGAGCGGGAGAGTGTACAGGTAATATTATTGTTGCAAAACTTAATCATCCTGTGATTAATGTGAATTGGTACGCAGCTGATGCCTATTGCAAATGGGTGGGCGGGCGTTTGCCTACTGAAGCAGAATGGGAAAAAGCTGCGAGTTGGGATGATAAAGTAGGGATGAAGTCCATTTATCCTTGGGGGGATGTTGTCAATTGTTCTTTTGCAAATCACATTGAAACAGATAAAAATAACACTGCTTGTGTGGGCAATACAACTCCGGTTGGTACGTATAGTGCCGGGAGAAGTCCGTATGGACTGTATGATATGTCTGGTAACGTTTGGGAGTGGGTGGGCGATTGGTATGACGAAAATTATTATCAAAACGCGCCACTTATTAATCCTTTAGGTCCAGGTTCAGGTTATGATCGTGTATTGAGAGGAGGCTCTTGGGATGATGGCGTTTACAGCGCGCGCGCTACATTTCGCAGTTCTGAATCTCCTTCTAAAGCTCAAAAATTCATTGGTTTCCGTTGCGCTCGCGATGTGCCGTGAGAAACCATCCACAAATGGAGTCACGAATATTAAATTTGGATGGAGGCTCATTCGCTAACATAGCCTTGCCTTGATTAGGCTATTCATGAATGGTTTCGTGTAAAACCAAATTCAAAACAGAGTCAATCTGTCCCCTTGTCACAGATGCAACAGGAAACGCCTGACCTATAAAATCATCGGCGCGGCAATGGCTTGATATTGAGCGAACTATACACAAATAAGACCATGAATTCGCAAACACAAAACGGTCCCCATTCGTGAATTAAAGGTAGGTCTTTTTTGTGGAAGGTTTGTAATTGGCAATCAAGGAAACCAGTGACGCAATCTGAGAAGATTCAAATATAATAGGGGAAATTTTACACAAAGGATTTTTCATGACCGAACATGTCAGTGTTTCAAAAATTTCAAACTACGTCGGGCAGGACGTCATCCTCAAGGGCTGGGTCTACAACCGCACAGATAAGGGCAAGCTGGTCTTTTTGCTCATCCGCGACGGCTCGGGCTTCATTCAGTGCGTCGCTTTCAAAGGTG
This sequence comes from Anaerolineae bacterium, assembly GCA_017303655.1. Taxonomy (GTDB): domain Bacteria; phylum Chloroflexota; class Anaerolineae; order Anaerolineales; family Villigracilaceae; genus Villigracilis. Next base: position 1,312 of record JAFLCE010000141.1, on the reverse strand, counting down.
ACCTGACGCCCGAACTCTTCGAGACCATCTCCAAACTGCCGCAGGAATCGTCGGTGATCATCACCGGCTCGGTCCGCGAGGATAAGCGCGCGCCCGGCATCCCCGGCGGGTTCGAAGTCGGCATCAAGGACTTGCAGGTCGTCCAAGCCGCTGGGCTCGATTATCCGATGGCGCTCAAAGACCACGGCGTGGACTTCGCGCTCGACAACCGTCACCTGTGGATCCGTATGCAGAGCCAGTGGGCGATCTTGCGCGTGCGTGTGCGCGTCATGTCGGCTGTCCGCGAGTATTTGGATGGTCAGGGCTTCTTCAACCTCGACACCCCCATCCTGACTCCCGCCGCCGCCGAAGGCACATCCACCCTTTTCGAAACCGAATACTTCGACGAAGGCTCCGCTTTCCTCGCGCAAACCGGTCAACTTTACAATGAGGCGAATATTTTCGCGTTTGGAAAAGTCTACTGCTACGGTCCCACCTTCCGGGCGGAGAAGTCCAAGACCCGCCGCCACCTAACCGAGTTCTGGATGCTCGAACCCGAGATTGCTTTCTGCGACCTCGACCAACTCATGGACATCGAAGAAGGACTCATCACCCACATCGCCCAATCCGTGCTGAAGGATTGCTCCGCCGAATTGAAATTCCTCGGGCGCGACTTGAGCAAACTGGAAAGTATCACCGGTCCCTTCCCGCGCATGTCCTATGACGATGCGGCGAAATATTTGATCGATCTCTACGAAAAAGAAACCGACCCCGAAAAGAAGGAACTGCTCAAGTTCGAATGGGGCATGGACTTCGGCGCTCCGCACGAGACCGAGATCACCAAACTGTACGATAAGCCAGTGTTTGTGTATGGCTATCCAAGCGCGGTCAAAGCCTTTTACATGGAACCGTGGGAGAACCGCCCTGAAGTCTGCAAGAGCGTGGATTTGCTCGCACCCGAAGGATATGGCGAAATCTGCGGCGGCTCCGAGCGCATGAGCGACCCCGATAAACTTCTGGCACGCATCCAAAAAGAAGGTCTGCCCGAGGAAGCGTTCAAGTGGTATCTGGAGTTGCGCAAGTACGGCTCCGTGCCCCACGCAGGCTTTGGCATGGGCACCGAGCGCGTCACCGCCTGGATGTGCGGCATCGAACACATCCGAGAGGCGATTCCCTTCCCACGCACGATCAAGAGGATTTATCCTTAAAATAGAAAAGACCTGACAGGTTTTTAAACTCTGTCAGGTCTTTTTATATACAACCAGTAGCTCTTTATCTTTGTGGAGGAATAAAGTAAATCTTGAATTTCTGAAGTTCTTCGTTGCTATAAAAC
>JAFLCE010000140.1 GCA_017303655.1 Anaerolineae bacterium | reverse complement strand
TCATTCCACTACCTTCGAATTCCCCGATATCCAAGGTCTGATTGCGTTCGGCGATGGGCTTTTTGAATTCGTTGCCGAGCAGGTTCAGCAAATGGATGACCCACATGGGCTGGATGTTCAGCGTCAGCAGATTATTGTCGATCAATGAGACATCGATCATGTCGTCGATAATGTCGCGCAGGCGCAGGATGCCGGTATTGACTCCGCTCAGATAGTCTTTCATGGCGGCTTGTTCTGAATTTTGCACCATATCCACCATCATGGAGGTATAGCCTTCAATGAGGGTCAGTGGTGTTTTTAACTCATGTGCCGCTACCGAAATAAATTTTGATTTGTTCTGGTCAAGGGTTTGCAGTTTTTCCTGCACGCTTTGCAGTTCGTTCGAGATGTGCGCAACGCGCGTCTCCATTTCGTAGCGAATCACTACACTCAGGCTGTGTGCCAATACTGGGGTGACTGCCGCAATAAGTTCGAGCGCCTCTTTGCTTTTCAGGTGTTCACGTGCAATCTCTATCGTCAGAGAGATCATGCGGTTTAGTACGAACGAAACGTAATAATCTGCCTGTTCCAGATTGGTTTGGGTGGGCGAGCGTCCCCAGTCATACAAGATCGGGTCGAGCCAAGCTGAGTCGCCGGTGACGAGGGTCTGTTCCAGAAGGTCGTAAAAACGTTCGAGTTGTTCGGTAAAACCCGCGCGCACACCTTCTCCCGCCGCCATTTCGCGCGAGATACGTTCCACCCAGATTGTGCGTATTTTCTTTAATGAAGCCTGAATTGCCATTGCCTTAAGTGTACGCCCAGTTTTGGCTTTTGACCATACTATTATGGGCGAGCCAACTCGCTGATCCATTGCCAAATAGTTCTGCCCACGATCTGCAGGCTCTTTGCCGAGACTTTATCTGGAGTGTCTTGGACGGTATGCCAGTAGGGGTAATCAAAGTCGATGATGTCGACCGCTGGGATGCCTTTTTCTAGAAAGGGAGTGTGATCGTCGAGCATGCTGTATTTTTCAGTTTGAATGAAGGCTTCTTCGTAACCCAGGCGGGCAGCAGTATCCCAGATCTCGGCGCGGATGGTCTTATCCGAATTCATTTCGTAGTGAATGTTCAAGTCGGCATCCCCGATCATATCGAGGATCACAACAGCTTGCGGCTGAACCGGAACTTCATTCACAAAGGCACGCGAACCGAGGATCCAATCCCAGCCTTCAATGCGTCCATTATCTTCGGCATCGAAAAAGACTAGCCAAACCGGAACAGTATCCTGTGGCAGAGTCCTTGCAAGCTCGAGCAATACTGCCACGCCAGATGCGCCATCATTGGCGCCGGGCACGGGTTTACTATGGTTGCTTTCGTCTGGATCATTGTCTGCGAAAAAGCGAGTGTCATAATGCGCGGCGAGGATCACTTGAGGTGGGGCGTCGCTGCGTTTGGCGATCAGATTGTATATGGGATTGCCGAACGCTTCGGACTCGTGGACTTCTACTATCCATCCAGCGGATTCCAACTCTGCCCGCATCCATGCGCGGACTTGGGCATGACCAGCCGACCCAGGCGTACGCGGCCCCATATCCACTTGGGTTTGTACATCTGCATAGGCACGCATGCCATCAAAGAGTCTAGGCTCGGGCGTGGCGGTGCTTACAGATTCAGAGTCAGCTTCAAACGTCAGGAAAGAGGCGGCATACCATCCGATGACGATTAAGAGCAAGCCAAGGATCAACGTTAGATAAAGAACGACGGCGCGTTTGTTCATCATGAATTTGTTTGCAGGTAGGTATCCAGCGTTTGTGAAGCGCGATCAGCATATGCCTGACCTTTTTCGCGTTTGCCGATTCTCTTTTCGAGACGCAGGTCGGGTAGGATGCCGAAATTAGCTTTCATCGGTTGGAAGTCTTTGAGGCTGGCATGCGTGATGTAATGACACAATGCCCCGAGCATGGATTCCTGCGGAAGTGTATACAGCGACTTGTTGTGAAGCAGGCGTGCTAAATTGATACCTGCCAATAAGCCAGTAGCGATGTTGCCCATGTAGCCTTCCACGCCGGTGATCTGCCCGGCAAAGAATAGATCATCGCGTTCCTTGTGTTGCAGGGTGGGGCGTAACAGTTTGGGCGAAGCGAGGAAGGTGTTGCGATGCATTTGCCCATAGCGTTCGAATTCGGCATGTTCCAAGCCGGGGATCATGCGCAAGACCCGGCGTTGTTCAGGGAATTTTAGATTGGTTTGAAAGCCGACAATGTTATATAAGCTGCCAGCAAGATTATCCTGCCGTAATTGCGCCACCGCATGCGGACGTTTCCCTGTTTGCGGGTCGCGCAAGCCGACCGGGCGCATCGGACCGAATGCCAGTGATTCGTCGCCGCGTTCGGCGATGATCTCAACGGGCAGACAGCCCTCGAAGAAATGACCAGCTTTCACGCCTGTGCGAATGGCATTTTCAAAGGAACGCAGTTCAATGCGTTCGGCAGTTTTTAAGACATTTATGAATTCATAGTATTGTTCTTTGTTGAACGGACAATTGATGTAGTCACCTTCATCCTCTTGCGCTTGTGATGGGTCACTCGCCTCAGAACCAGAAGGATTACTATTCTTGTTATAGCGTGAGGCACGGAAAGCGATATTCATATCAATGCTTTCAGCGCGGACGATGGGGGAGATAGCGTCGAAGAAGAAAAGGTGCTCATCCCCGCTCAAGGCTGCAAGAGATTTGGAAAGGCTGTCTGAGGTTAAAGGTCCGCTGGCGATGATGACTGGTGCATTTGGAATTTCTTTTACTTCTTCGCGAATTAATTCTATATTGGGGTGACTCGCAATCTTTTCGGTGACTCGGCGGGCAAAGGCTTCACGGTCTACGGCGAGAGCTGCCCCGGCTGGAATGGCAGTTTCTTCGGCACACTCCACCAGCAGGGAATTTAATCGGCGTAGCTCATTTTTCAGAACGCCCGAGGCACGGTCGGTTTGGTTGGAGCCGAGCGAATTCGAACAGACAAGTTCTGCCAGGTCATTAGTCACATGTGCGCCGGTCGGCTGGGCTGGGCGCATTTCAAATAACTTAACTTTTATACCTTGTTGGGCAAGCTGCCAGGCGGCTTCACTTCCGGCGAGACCGCCGCCAATTACGATAACTTCATTATTCATAGGGCGCAATTTTACCATTCGATGGTTCTTGGGCGTCTCTCGTAATGTATAATTTGAGCAGTCATCATGCAAACCGAGACCGGCATCGACACCCAACTCAAAGATGCAGTGCAGCTCACCAACGCGAGTTGGGCTGTGCTGGCTGAGCGTGTGGGTGGAGCCTGGCTGACGCGGGCATCATATCATTTGAGCAAGTCTGCTCAAAATGAATTGACCGGGGTTATGGCAGTCGCATCCACTGACGCCTGGTTGTGCGGCGCATTGAGCGGGGGATATTCACGTTCGGCTGGTATTCCTGAAAATAAATTATTAGGCGTTGGAAGGTTTTTTGCCTTTCCGATCAGCGGTACGTCGAAGCTGATTTTAGTTGGCGCGGAGGATCAATCTCCGGCGGCGCAGCGTATTTGGCGTCTGACGTCATCTCTGCTTGCTGGGCGTTTCACGCCACAAGGACAAACGCTTCTGCCTGACCTGCAATCTGGTCTGGCTTTCGATCTGCCTTTAGCGCTCGAAAAAGTGCTCGGCATGTTCGTGCAGGCTGTGGCTTGTCAGGGCGCATGGCTTGCGATTCGCCGCGGCGATACACTCGATATCCTTGCCGAATGGAATGCCCCCAAGGCGCGTGGCATTTCACTACAGATCGAAGAAAACCCGATCTTTCGGCGTGTAAACCGTTCGCTTGCTGATCTCCTCTTAACGCGCGGGCAGCCCAATTTTGACCAATTACCCTTTGCTTCTCTAAAACCAAATGGCGGCGCATGGATCTGCCTGCCCTTTGTGATTGGTCAGCGTTTGATCGGTATCGTTGCCATGTGGCGGCAAAAAGAATTTACGACTGCAGAGCGTGGTCAATTGCGTGAGCTCGCAGCTGGTGTGTATCAGACGGTAGATATCGTGGTGACATTTTCCGAAATGTCGGCTCATTTGCGCCGATTGGGTCTGCTCAACGATTTTGTGTTGACCGTCTCTTCTGCCCAAAACCTAGATCAGATCGCACGCCGCATGTTTGGCTTGCTTTCACGCGCCTTCAGCACCGAATTGATCGCGCTCTTCCTGCGTTCCAGTGATGGACGTATTTTGCGAGATTACCGCCTGCTGGATGGCAAGCTAAACGTGATGAGCGTTTCTGTTGAGAATCATCCCATTCAGCCTTTGTTGCGTGATGGTCACGTCCGCCGTGTGGCAGACTCAAGCCGGGATGGTTTTTTAGGCATTCACAAAGGCGCACGTTCAGAGCTGATCGTCCCGCTTCGCTATCGTGGTCAGGCAACCGGTGTGTTGGTGGTGGAAAATACCTATGCTGATGTCTTTAGTCAGGTTGACGAACACCTGATGGTCGTGATCGCCAGCCACCTGGCAGGCTTGATCGAATATACCCGTCTACGCGAAGAAGCAGAAGGCAGGGCTCGCAGCCTGGGGTTGATCCATGAAGTGGTACAGCAAGTCATCGGCTTGAACGATAAAAAGGAAGTTGCCTCGATCACTGCGGAACTGGTAGCTCAGTATTTCAAATATGAACTGGCTGCTGTTTTGCTAATGGACGATAAAAAAGAATTTTCCATTCATGGCATCGGCGGGACTCAGGCGAAGACATTTAAAGAGTCCCTGGGGGATGAAGACTTTGTTTCCATGGGTGGTGTCACTGGGCACGTCTCGCGCAGGGGAGAAAGTGTTTTGCTTAATGATACGACTCAAAGCACTTTGTATAAACCCACCCGTGGCTGGGATGCCCGCTCTGAAATTTGTGTCGCCGTCAAAGACGGTGACGATATCCTTGGGTTGATCGATGTGGAAAGCCGTGAATTCAATGCCTTTTCGCACAATGACTTGATCGCCATGGAAGCATTGGCTGGAATTCTCGCATCCGTTATCACGAGTGCCAACCAGTATCAACGTCTGCAAGAGACGGTACGTCAGCTGCGCCTGACCGAGACGGAACTAAAAGCCCGCATCGAAGCGCAACGTGCGGCAGAGAATCGCTTACTGCAAGCTGCAAAACTGGCAGCAGTGGGCGAAATGGCAGCCGGTGTGGCGCATGAGCTAAATAATCCGTTGACGACTGTAACTGGTTTTTCGGAATTAGTTCTCGAAAGTCTGCCCGAAGATTCGGCGCATCGCTCCGAGTTACTCATGGTCTTGCAAGAGGCGCGGCGAGCAAGTTCCGTCGTGCGTCGCCTGCTGGACTTCTCCCGTCAGGGGGAGCGCATCCGAGCTAGTGCTAACTTGAACGATGTTGTTGATGATGTGATTGCATTGACCCGCCATCTGATCCAAACCAACAATGTTGCGTTAATCCTCGAACCGGAAACCTCCCTGCCCTGGGTATCCATTGACTCGAATCAAATGAAACAAGTCTTGTTGAATCTAATTCATAACGGCTTGCAAGCCATGCCCAAAGGCGGAGAAATGCATGTGCGCACCTTCCTGGGCAAACGGGAAGGACGCGATTGGGTCGTCCTGTCTGTCAAAGATACGGGTATGGGGATTTCAGCCAAAGACCAATCGAAAATATTTGAACCATTCTTCACCACCAAAGGGGACAGCGGCGGCACCGGCTTAGGGCTTTCGGTCACATATGGCATCGTCGCAGATCATGGCGGTACCATCGAAGTGTTAAGTCACGCCGGGCGCGGTTCGGTGTTTGAAGTCTGGTTGCCTTTATAAAAATAAGCTGCTAAGTACGTGAGGATCGCTAAGGTTTTTTTACTTGGCTTTCTATGCTAAAAAAGAATTGGATTGCAGGAAACATGGAAGCACCTTTTGTATACATCGTCGATGATGAACCGGGCATTGCCATGCTGTGCGAGCGCTTGCTTGCACGCGCGGGCTATCGTGTTGCCACCGAAACCAACCCGCGCAAAGCCGTTGACTATTTTGAAGACCATCCCATTGATCTTTTACTTGTGGATATCCGTATGCCAGAAGTGGATGGCTTTGAAGTCATTCAATATGTGCAGCGTTGGCAGCCCGACGCCGCCATTCTGATCATGACCGGTCACGGTACCGTAGACACTGCTATTCGTGCTTTGCGTCAGGGTGTCGATGGATTGATCCTCAAGCCATTCAATCAAGGCTCCGAACTTGTCGAAGCCGTAAAGCTTGCTTTTGCAGACAGCCAAAAGAAACGCGATGCAGCGCGCACTCAGGCATTGCGTCCATTATTTTCGGTTACTGAATCTTTGCTTTCTGAAACGCGGCGCGAGCCCTTGCTTGAACTGATCATTCAAACTATTTTGTCGCATCTCAACTGTATGCAAGCCGCCTGTTATCAATATGACTCAAGCGGCTGGTCGCTCCTGGCTTCGAGTGGACTCGCTCATCCAAGCGCAGTTTTGAATTTGATCGCTCAAGCGGAAGTAGCAGAGTCACCGGTGTTGGTCAACATTGCGGGTCCGGGGGATACTGCTCTCAAAGCGCATCTTTCTGACCTCGAGCTTGGTACAGCGATTCTCGTACCGATTCTTCACCCAAGCCTGCGCATGTTGTTCTTCGCCGCCCGCACCGCTAGTGGGGAGCCCTTCCGCGAATCAGACCTTGAGATGTTCCAAATTTTGGCACGGCAGGCAGTCACAGCTCTTGAGAATGCCCGCCTATATGCCGAGCAGTTGGAATATGTCCGTCAGATCGAAGCCTCGCAAAAGGCGTTGATTCAAGCAGAGAAAATGGCGGCGGCTGGACGTTTAAGTGCATCGATTGCGCATGAGATCAATAATCCACTGCAAGCCGTACAGAATTGCCTGCACCTCGCCGGGCGTGAAGATTTGCCTGCAGAAAAGCGCAAAGAATACTTTGACCTCGCGCGTACTGAACTCGAACGCTTGATGATCACTGCCCGCCGCATGCTAGACTTCTACCGCCCGAACGCATCTACGCAGACTCAAGTCAATTTAGTAGATATGCTGGAGTACGTACTGAGTTTGATGTCTAAACAGTTATCTGAAGCAAAAGTAAATGTGATCAAAGATGTGCATGCTGACTTGCCGCTCATTACAGCAGTGGGTAGCCAGATCCAGCAGGTCTTCATCAATTTGATCTTGAACGCCGCCGATGCGATGGCACCCAAAGGCGGCGACCTGCACATCTCTGCCCAAGCCCTGGATGACGGGGTGGAATTGCTCTTTCAAGATAGCGGTACGGGCATCTCTGGTGAGGAACAAGCCAATATCTTCGAGCCCTTCTTTAGTACTAAAGATGGAGGCACAGGC
>JAFLCE010000014.1 GCA_017303655.1 Anaerolineae bacterium | reverse complement strand
TTGTCGTAGATTTTTTGTGATGCGCATGTTGAGTTCCTATTTACTTGCAGACTGTGTGCTACCCTGCAAAATTTTACCGCCCTTCGCCCGAATCCGGCGGAACTCGAACCGTGCAAAATGATGATAATTTCGCCTCACCTACGGGTTTGGTTGAGTCGGATAGCTGCGACCTCGTTCCAAACCAAAATGGCGAGCAGAAAGAGATAGAACGCGGCTCCTTTAATGAAGAAAGCCGGACCTGCCAACGCGAGCGTACCCCAGGTGTAGGCGGCGAGATTCTCCCAACGTTCATCGGCGCGGAAGGCGAAGCCGAGTACGATCATGGCGGGGAAGAGGGTCAAACCAAGTAAAACGAATGACAGGTCGTGCAATGGTCCATGCCAGGTGGCGGGATAATCTCTATTTGTTGGGTCGGTGGTGAAGGCTAGGGCGGCGAGAAATAGACCGGCGAATGCCATCAGGGTGGCACCAAGTTTGGAGGCTGTACCAGGCTTGAGGTCCAGAAAGAGGCGATAGGCAAAGAGGATCATGATGAGTCCGCTGGTGATAAAAGTCGCGGTCATGATCCATCCGTATGGACCAAGGGCGAGTCCACTGGGCCAGTCGAAGGTAGGATCGTTAATAGGATGCCAGCCGAGGCTTAGAAGAAAGTCATATTTGACGATGGTAAGCGTGGCAAGTACCACTGCAAAAAGTATGGGACCGATCAGGATTATTTTTTTCATAACGATAAAAGAACAGCCTCGCACCTGCGAGGCTGTATTATTTTTTACCAGACCCAACCGCCGCGTAAGCGAGTGACGCCCATGAAGACCAATGCTAATGCGCCTACGATGCAGAAGAGCGTATTGCGGAAGCGAATGTTATCGGCAGATTTTTTCCATATGGCGGGTAGGTGAGCGACCACGGCGGCGATGACCATGGTGGTGAGATGCTCGATGCGATTAGGCGTGAAGGGCACGCCGACGAGACTCGTCCAGATCAGGAAGATCAAGCCGACAGTCACTTGCAAGTCCATCAAACCGCTGAATGCTGCGGTGAGACCACGGTCCATGCCTTTGAAGGAGCCGCCGCGCAGCCAGCCGATGGCGAACTTGACGATGGCAATGAGCGCCACGATCAGAATGAGCCAGCGGGTGTGCGAGTGAATGATACGAAGGATTTCCATTTTTTATCTCCTAAAATTTTTACAGAATAAAAGGCAGAATGCCTTTGCGGTCTTTGGGGAAGTCTTTGAACTTTTCGTGGTACCACTTGAGCGCGCGCCAACTGCGGGTGGTCAGGTACATCACAATGAAGAGCAAGATCAGCCACGCCATCAGATGACGCGAGAGCAGGGCAATGCCCAACCAGATCAGGATCTCGAACAAGTAATGCGGACAGACTACAACCTCGAACAGCCCGCCTTTAGGGATGAAGTAATCGAGCGAGTTCTTACGCAGGTCAGCGAGAAGTTTGTGATGGTAGAAATTCCCAATGATGCCGACGATGTAGAGCAGGATGCCAAGATAGGTCCAACCATCTGGAGCTGGAAACGGATTTTGATTTAACCAGCCGAGCATGCTCGCTGCGAGTGAATAAAAGGAAGCGATCATCAGCGTAGTAGGCAGGTCGATCTTGCCTGCGTATTTATGCACGAAAAGCGACTCGAGCACACGTTTGATGAAATGGAATGCCACCGCAATATAGACCAGCCATTGCATCAGGGTTGCAGTTGGCAGATAAGACCATGCCACCCATGTGATGGCAACAAAAGGCAGAAAGTAAAGAATTACCATGCCTGCCCGCCCGGGAATGCCCGTGCCTTTGCGGAACTTGCTATAGTTCATCATGGATGCGCCGAAGTATTCGGCGGGACCCACGCCCAGTGCCAGCAGGGCGAAGAAAGAGTAAAGTATTGTATTAAGGGTTGTCCATTCGGGAAAGATCATATAAGGTTGCTCCAGTGCGCCGAATTATACAATAGAGAAACTCTTTCCTTTATAATCGCCGTGTAGAACAAGCCTATAAACTTGTTCTACTACACCCCGGAGGAATTATGACCTACACCACCATCTTAACTGAAATCCGTGGACGAGTTGGCATCGTGCAACTCAACCGTCCGCAGGCGATGAACGCCTTCAACCTCGTCATGCTCGGCGAAGTCTTCGACGCAATGGAATCTTTCGATAAAGACGAAGCCATCGGCGCGATCATCGTGACCGGCAATGAAAAAGCCTTTGCCGCTGGAGCCGACATTAAAGAAATGGCAGACGCTTCGTATGTGCAAATGCTCACCGAAGAACGAGTCAAAGTGTGGGATCGCATTCGCGGCATTCGCAAACCGGTCATTGCGGCAGTCTCCGGCTGGGCATTAGGCGGCGGCTGTGAATTCGTGCTCGCGTGTGATCTCGTCATCGCCAGCGAGTCTGCCAAGTTTGGTCAGCCTGAGATCACCATTGGCATCATTCCCGGCGCAGGCGGCACACAACGTTTGGCTCGTCTGGTTGGAAAGCAACTTGCCATGGAAATGGTCATCAACAATCGCACGCTCAATGCGCAAGAAGCGCAACAATTTGGTCTGGCGAATCGTATCGTGCCCGTTGAAGGGTATCTCGATGCCGCCGTTGCCTTCGCGGATGAGATCGCTGCGCGCGCGCCCATCGCCGTTCGCATGGCGAAGGACACCGTCAACGCCGCATTTGAGACCACGCTCACCGAAGGTCTTGCCGTGGAGAAACGCAACTTCTATCCATTGTTCGCCACCGAAGATCAAAAGGAAGGCATGCAAGCCTTCATTGAAAAACGTAAACCGAATTGGAAAGGGAAGTAGGGGTGACCCTACTAGTTCATACAATTATCTTGACGACCCAGACGGGTCGCCCCTACGGAAAACATGACCGCTTCATTTCTTAACCTCAAATCTGCCCTCTCCGACCTAAGCCTGAGCAAACGCCGGGTGTTGGTTCACGCTTCACCCGTACTGGATGCGGATGCCCTACTTGAGTCTCTGCTCGCAACCACGAGCGGATTCATCACCCCGACCTTCACGCCCAAGTCGCTATTGCCATTAGACTATCACCCCGTCCACACCAAAGCGGAGGTGTCATCTCTGGCGCAAGCCTTCACTCCAGCCACACCGGCGGATGAAGCCTTCGGTGACTTTGCCGAACGTGTCCGCAATCATTCAAAGGCGAAACGTTCGCTGCATCCTGTGCTTTCGTTCGCAGGCATCGGCACGGATGCGTTGATCAACTCTCAGACCTTACCCGAGCCATATGCACCGATTGCTGCCCTTGCTGAAGAAGAGGGCGTCATCTTATTGGCAGGCATGGACCAGCGTGTGAACTTCAGCATTCATTACGGCGAGAAACTTGCTGGGCGCATGCAATTCATCCGCTGGGCGTTGACGGAGAAGGGCGTGGTTGAATGTCCGTACTTCCCTGGCGACTCGGAAGGTTTCAACGCCATTGCACTCACCATCAAGCCGATCACCCGCCAAACCGAAGTGGACGGGGTCTTGTTGCAAGCCATCCCTGCCAAAGACCTGCTGCGCGCCGTGGTAAATAGAATCCACGAAGATGCATATACGTTGTTATGTGGTCGCCCTGACTGTGAACGCTGTGAAGCTGTGAGGTGGGGGTGATTTAAGAAGCAACGAGTTAAAGAAAAACGAGTAACGAGGATTTGAACTCGTTACTCGTTTTTTATTTCTTAGTGCTCATCAATCAATCCCCTTTTCTTTCAACCAACTCATAATTCTTTCCGCTACAGCCTGCCAGCCTTTTTCCAACATCATATCGTGTGCCATGTTCGGGAAGATTTCGGCAGTGCTGTTGTAGGCGCGGGCAGTCTTTTCCACGTCGCCATTCGAGATGACGTTGTCATTTTTTGCACCGAGTACTAGCAGGGGTGTTTTGACTTTCTTCGTGCGGACTAGATTCAAGCCGAGCAAGTCCAGATACATGCGGAAGGACTCATCATTCATTTGGGCATGATACTTCAATAACTGTTCGCGCGGCAACTCTTCTGAGAAGAATGCCCAACGGGTGGACTCGGGCGTTTCGACTACAGGCTGTAAACGAAAACGGGTCATGATCTTCAACAACGTCAGCGGACTATGTTTGAAGACCCGCCAGGTTCCATTCCAAACGCCATAGGGCGGCGCAGAGGCAAGCAGGACTCCTGCCGGGGTGGAGTTTCGTTCGAGAAATTTTTGGACGATGAATCCGCCCATGGAGTGCCCGATCAGTACCGGCGGAGTCGGAAGCGTCTTTGCAATTTCTTCCACATCCTGCACATAATCTGCGATGCTGCTTCCGGTAATTTTCCCTTCGCTATTTGCATGTCCACGCAGGCTGAGGGCGGTGACGTGCCAGCCAGCATCCGCGAAGAAGGGCAGGAAGAATTCATCCCAACACCAGGCGCCATGCCACATGCCGTGGACGAAAAGCAGCGGTGTTTTATGCGTTTGCGTTTTTGGAACACGAGTGATGATTTCGAGTTTCATGGGCGTATAAACAGAAAATCTGTTCCTCTTGGTGCTTTTACCTGCTTAAAACCAAGTCCTTCGATTGCTGCTCGAGTTTCAGAATTTGTCTCTCTTGGAGCAAACACAAAATAGATATCAGGATTTGTATTTATTTCTGAAACGACATCTTCATCATTTTCGACGCTGGTGGTCATTTCAGTACTGTTTGTCTCGCCAACCAGACGGGTAAGATAAAACCGTAGAATAGTTTCATGTTGAGCAGATAATACCAGTACTTTTTGCCCAGCTTGATAATTGTCAACAATCAAACTGGCAATTTCGCGCGCGTTCCCTTTGGATTGATTATACATTGCATATGTATACAGCAGAGATGAATAGCTTAGAAACAGGATTCCGACGATGGCAATTAAAAGCGTGAGCTTTGATTTTTTGAAAGAAAAGAACAGGGTTGTTACAGCAATAGAAGATAAAAACAGCGTAAATGGCGCGAGGTGAATAATTTGCCTTGGAATGAAGGGGTAATTATTGGTGATATCTAGGATTATGATCGATACGATCTGGATCATTATAGATATTGTTAGATGAGCAAGTACAGGGGTTCTTTTTAGATATATTAATGAGATAAAAATGCCGCCTGCTAACGTAATGATCTGAAATAAGTGCCATATTCCAAAAGGAGGAAGATTTTTGGAAGTGACTATAGCTTTTAATCCGAGACCATATAATATTGTGTCTGATCTTAAATCTAAGGCGTATGAGTAGGTGTCTTGAGAATGAAAGAAAAAATAACCTGGCAAGAAAACAAGTACGAGTAATATATTAATTGCCATATAAGCCGTAATTTTATTCTTGTGTTCCCTCCAGAAAATCGAAATATTATGAGTTTCCAATAGTTTTGAGAACAAAATAATGAAACCGGTCAGCACTGTCATTAAAACGTATGGATGGAAATAGGCTCCGATACAGGCAGAAATAAAGTATACCGACCAGTTTAGCACCGTACTATTTTTTAGCGCTCTTATTAAAAACAAAGTTGCAAGCAGGTAAAAAAACATAAGAGCCGCATAAAATCTCATTTCCTGAGAATATTGAATATGTAATGGGGAAATAGACAATAAGAAAGCTGTTAAGAGGGAAACATTTTTCTTGTAAGGGATTTCAATTTCATTAAATAATAGATAACAGATGGGTATAGTTAGTGTGCCCCAAATAACAGATGGAAGCCTCATTATGCTTTCATGTAAACTGATTGACGCCATGATGCGGGATACAAAATAATCAAGCGGCATGGCGCCTGCATGACTCTGAACGATTTTAAACATGTCAGAGATGCGAGGCTGCATAGCTGCCATAGCCTGCCCTGCTTCATCGTACCAAAAGCTATCTTCTCCTACTCTGTATATCCTCAGGAAAAAACCAATGATCGTAACAGCTGTAATGAGCAGGACGTGTTGGTTGGCTATTGTAAATTTTCTTATTAAATCGATGGTTTTTTTCATAAATACTCGTAATTATTTTATACCAAATACATTTATCAACGCCCGCGGAAGTTCATTCTGCCAAAACGTGTAATTATGACCGGCTGGCGCTTCGTGATAGGTGACATTGTAGCCGTTGTTTTGCAACAGCGGCTGGACTCTTCGATTGTCTTCCAACAGCCAGTCGAAGTGACCGATGTCCATCCATATCTTTATTTCACGAGACATCTTTGCGCGGATCAGGTCCACAGCCACAAAATCTCTTCCCTCTAATTCAAACACGGACGATTGCGCAATGACCTTGCCAAAGATTTCCGGCATGCGCAAGCCCGTGTACACAGACATCAATCCGCTGAAGGATGCGCCTAGCACGCCATACGCACCGCGATTCTTTTTGATATCAATTAGGTTCAACTTCTTCGTTGCGAACGGCAGGACGGAATGTTGAATCGTCATCAAGGTCGCATCGGAGCAGGCGTATTCCACGGCGCGGCGGTCGTCGCCATTCTGTAAAAATGCCATCGCGAGCGGACGGATGCGCTTCTCATGAATGAGATTATCCACAATGACGTTGAGCATGGCGCGTTTGAGATAATCCGTCCCATCGTAGACGAGCAACAATGGCACAGGTCCTTTGACTGGCGGCTGGTAGAGATGCAATTCACGTTTGCCATCGTCCTGGATCATCCACGTATCCACGAGGTGACGGGTGACTCGTCCGCTGGGGATGCCTTTACGTTTAATAGCATACGGCGTGGGTGACGCTGCGGGCATGTAGAAGTAATGGTTGTAGTGTTTGATGCCATTGAAGACGGTCTTTTTGTTCAAGGGATCTTTGAGGCGTTTCTTTGTGCGCGGATCCAGAAAGGCGTATTCGAGATAGGCATCGGAATCCAATTCAAGTGTGTATGCCCACAAGCCTGGAGCGATGCGCTTCATCTTTTGCGGAGATTCCTCCCACTGATGAATGTCGTCAATATAATACGGCGCGGACTTGCCCTTCCATATGAAGGTGACACGATTCCCTTCGATGACGGGGTTTCCGTTTATGCGGGCGAGTTGATAAATATCCATATTCCTCCTGAAATAAAAAGTAGGGGTGCAGCATTGCTGCACCCCTACGGGTTACTGAAACGTAATTTCTTCCACGCGCCAGTTCTCTTCGCCCATCAGCTTCTTCAGGCGCTCGAGCAGTTCAGGGCAGATGCGCGTGGTGTCGTTGGGGAAGTCGATCAGGTGTCCCTTGCCGCTCTCGAAGATCTGAAAACTAAACTTGTCGCGTCCGTGGTATGAGATCAGCGTGCCATACAGCGTCTTGATGCGGCGCTTGTCACGGTCCCTGTCACCGGTGGAGCGCAGCAGGATGGTGATCTGTTTAGGCGGATGATCCTTATCTTTATTTTCTTTGGCAAGCGGGACATACAAGGATGGAATGAACGCTTCATCTCTGTCTTCGGCGGGTTCAATCACGTTGGCTTGAGTCAACGCTGTCACCGCGCGAGTCACCAGCGGAGGTGTGATCGGTTCATCTTTCTTGAACTTCGGCGCAGGCTGAGCGGCGATGGCGGCTTCGTCGAAAGAGGGCTGCCATTCATTGTCCCAGCCGTCGGGGAAGTTATCGGGCGGCGGGGGCATATCGTCTACGTTATAGGCTGGAGATTCTTCTGCAACCTGTGGCTTAACTTCATCCACTCGCTGCCTCGTCACCTCGTTACTGGGTTGAGTCACTTTCGGCGTTGGATTAAGTTTGGGTTGTGAAGCAGGCGCGGGCGGAGTCTGATCGGGGCGGCGGGGAGATTGGGCTTCGGTTCGGGCGAGGAGCGGCTTGGGAGTCGAGTCCGCTTTGATGAAGGGATCATCCGCCGCGGTTGTCACAGCGATTTCGGTCTTGATCGTATCGACCAAAATTTTCGGCGGGGTGCTGCCCTGGTCTACTTTGCCTTCGATGATGACGATCTGACCGACGGTGAGTTTTTCTTTGGATTGTTCCCAGGTCTTGGGGAAGAGCACGAGTTCGACGGTGCCTTGAATGTCTTCGAGCGCGGCGAAACCCATGGGCTTGCCGGTTTTGGTGGTGTAGGGGCGCACGCCGGTGATGAGACCCGCGATGCGGACTTTCTCTTCGTGATTCGCTTCGCCAAGTTGACCCGTGAAGTAGCTGACGATCTTTGCGAGTGTGGCTTGATATTCGTTGAGCGGGTGGTCGGAGATGTAAAGACCGATCAGCTCGCGCTCCCAGTTGAGCATCTCGCGCTTGTCCACGTCTTTCACTTCGGGCAAGGTGATCTCTTCAATGATGCCGGTTGCCGCGCCGAAGAGACTCATTTGTCCCGCATCGGCGGCGCGGAAGTGATTGCTGGAGATGGCGACGATGCGATCAAGCGAGGCGAGCAAGGATGCGCGGTTGCCGAATGAATCGAGCGCACCCACTTTGATGAGGCTTTCAAGCGAACGTTTACCAACAGCGCGCAAATCCACGCGGCGGGCGAAGTCGTTGAGGTCTGTGAATTTTCCGTTGGCGGTACGTTCTTCGATAATCGGTTGAACGGAGTTCTCACCGACGTTCTTGATGGCGCCCATGCCAAAGCGGATATGGGGTTTGCCATCCACATCTTCAATGTCAAAGTCCCACATCGAGGAGTTGATGTCCGATTGCAGAACCGGCACGCCCATCGTACGCGCATCCGCGACGTAGAAGGCGATCTTCTCGGTCTGCCCTGCCGAAGCGGACATGAGCGCTGTCATATACTCGGCGGTGTAATGTGATTTGAGATACGCGGTCTGAACGGCAATCACACCGTAATCTGCCGCGTGAGATTTGTTGAAGCCGTAACGCGCGAATTCTTCCCAGTCGGTATAGATCGCATCCGCAGTGGATTGTTCGATGCCTTTTTCAACGGCACCTTTCACGAACTTGGTGCGGTGCTTTTCAATATCTTCTTTTTTCTTTTTCGAGATGGCTTTACGCAGTTCATCCGACTCGGAGGGAGTGTACCCGGCGAGTTCCACAGCGGCGCGCATCAGTTGTTCTTGATAGACGGGAATGCCGTAGGTGTCGCTGAAGATTGGCTCCATGGAAGGGTGACGATATTCCACTTCCGCTTCGCCATGCATGCGTGCAATGTAATCGGGGATGAACGCCATCGGTCCGGGGCGATACAACGCCACCATCGCGATGATGTTATCGAGATTCTTCGGCTTCATCTGCACGAGCCAGCGCGTCATGCCGCCGCCTTCCACCTGGAAGACGCCAGCCGTCTGACCGGCACCCATCAACTCAAATGACTTGGGGTCATCAACCGGAATATTGCTCAGGTCAAGCTTGATGCCGTGGCGTTTGAAGATCAGGTCACAAGCACGCGCCATCACGGTCAACGTGATGAGACCGAGGAAGTCCACTTTCAACATGCCCAGCGAATCAAGAATGCCCATTTCGAACTGGGTCACAGACTTGATGGGCGTATCTTCTGAATTGGATGTCGGGCGATGCAGCGGTAAATATTCAAGGATGGGTTTATCCGAGATGACCACACCCGCGGCATGCGTGCCTGCGTTGCGAACCGTGCCTTCCATGCGCGCGGCAATGTCGATCACTTCGCGCATCTTGGGGTCGGTGTCGTAAATTTGCTTGAACTCTTTGATCTCGAGCGCTTCTGCCATGGTCGTGCCGCCTGGAGAAAAAGGAACCAGCTTGGCGACTCGATCCACTTCTGGAAGCGGAATTTCCATCACACGCGCCACGTCACGGATGGCAGCTTTGGTGCCCATCGTGCCGAAGGTGATGATCTGTGCGACCTTGTCATCGCCGTATTTGCGCGCGCAATATTCAAGCATCTCATGGCGGCGGTCATCGCGGAAGTCCAAGTCGATATCGGGCATCGAGATACGACCCGGATTTAAGAAGCGTTCAAAGATGAGCGCATGTTCGAGCGGGTCGACCATCGTGATCTCAAGCGTGTAAGCAATGATGGATCCCGCCGCTGAACCGCGCGCGTTGTACCAAATGCCATGTTCACGGGCGAAGCGACACAAGTCCCACACGATCAGGAAGTAGGCGTTGAACCCCATGCTGTTGACGACGCTTAATTCATAATCGAGTCTCTCGCGGACTTTGGAACTGGTCGCGTCATCCTGATAGCGTTTCCTCGCTCCAGCCTCGCACAAAGCGCGTAAGTAAGTCTCAGCCGTGTGCCCATCCGGGACGGGGAACTCGGGCAGGTGATAACCCTTGAAGCCGAGGTCTACGTTACAACGCTCAGCAATGAGCAACGTATTCGACAACGCCGAAGGGACTTCTGCAAAGAGTCGACTCATGTCCGCTGGCGAGCGCAGGAAGTACGAGTCGTCGGTCATGCGCATGCGGTCTTTGTCTGCCAGAGTCGAGTTGGTCTGGATTGCGAGTAACACGTCTTGCAGTTTCGCATCTTCTTGATTCACATAATGCACGTCATTGGTCGCGATGTAATTCGCGGAATAACGCGCACCCAGTTCAAGTAGTTTTTTATTGAGGTCGAGAATTTCAGGGATGTTGTGCTGCTGCAACTCCACAAAGAAACGGTCGGGACCGAAGACATCGTAATACCAGTTCCATTTGCGAAGGGCTTCTTCGGGGTTGTCTTGCAACAGCGCGCGCGGAATCTCCGCGGACATACAGCCTGAGGTGCAGATCAGTCCTTCGGAGTGTGCGGCGAGAAAATCATGGTCAATGCGGGGATAGTAATAGAAGCCGTCTAATTGGGCGGCGGAGGCGATCTTTAGCAGGTTGCGGTAGCCGGTGTCATTTTCGGCGAGCAGTAATAAATGAAAGGACGAGCGATCTAGCTTGGAATCCTTGTCCTTCATACCGCGTGCCGCCATGTAGGCTTCAAGTCCGATAATGGGTTTGACGCCTTCCGCTTTAGCGGCTTTGTAGAAGTCGATCACGCCGAACATCGTGCCGTGGTCGGTGATGGCGACTGAGTCCATGTTCATCTCTTTGACGCGTTTGACCAGCTTCTTGATATTCGAGAAGCCGTCTAGCAGGGAGTATTCGGTATGGACGTGGAGATGGGCGAAGGACATATTAGTTTAGTAGTTAGATAGTTTGATGGTTGGGTAGTTAGGTGGTAGGCTGTTCGGCAGCGAACTATGTAACTATAGAACTATTAAACTACCGAACTAAATGGCATTATAGCACGCATGTTCAGGTTATTCCCCTACGCGCGGCTTAAAGTTTCCGCTGAGTATATTAACAAGCCAAAGACTTTTTATATTGCTCTGTAACGCTTGTCCAGATGAATACAGGATAAAATAATCACGGCTGTTCCGCGTATTAATAATAGATAGAAGATTTATATATGGCATCAGTCCCTGTTAGTAAAACCAAGATCATTCCACCTCGCAGGCGCACCGAACTTTTGGCGCGCAAGCGGCTGTTAGATACTCTGTTCGACGCCCTAGACAGCAAACTGGTGCTCGTCTCTGCCCCAGCGGGGTATGGCAAAACTTCATTATTGATTGATGTCGCTTTGCAAAGCGAGTACCAATGCTGTTGGCTTTCGCTCGATGAGTTAGACCGCGACCCACAGCGCTTCCTTGCCTATCTGGTCGCCTCTATTGCAGAGCGTTTCCCCGGCGTTGGGCATCAAACCCTGGCGGTGATGGACTCGGTCAACTCCTTTGAAGAGGATATGGAGCGGCTGGCAGTCTCTCTGGTCAATGAGACCTTCGCTTCCATCCACGAACATTTTGTTTTGATCCTCGACGATTTTCACATCCTGGAAACTTCCCAACCGATCTACAACTTTTTAAACCGCTTCATCCAACTGGTGGATGAAAATTGTCATGTGATCGTTTCTTCGCGCACCCTCACCACCCTGGCTGACCTGCCTTTGATGGTGGCACGCGAGCAAGTCACGGGCTTGAGCTTCTCTGACCTTGCCTTTCATACCGAAGAGCTTCAGGCATTATTCCTGCAAAACCACAACATCCATATTTCTGATGAAGAAGCCCAGCACCTGATCGATGAAACCGAAGGCTGGATCACAGGTTTGCAATTCTCGGGGAATTCGATTGCCCGAAAAGATAATACCAAACCGATCTTAAACACTGGCGTGGGGCTATTCGATTATCTGGGGCAACAAGTAGTCGATAAACAACAACCGCACATCCTTGAGTTCCTGTTGCGGACCTCGCTGATGGAAGAGTTCGATGCCGCCTTGTGTGAAGCTGTGTTAGCCCCATTGTATGCTGAGAAACAAGATTGGCAAGCTTTCATTCAGACCATTTTGAAGAATAATTTGTTTGCAATTCCCGTCGGTGCAGATGGGCGGTCTCTACGCTATCATCATTTATTCCGCGATTATCTCCGTCAGCGTATGGAAAAGGAAAAGGCAGAAGAGATCAAGCCCATTCTGGAGCGGTTGAGCCGCGCCTATGAAGCGCTGAGCGAATGGGAACGAGCGTTTGCCATTATCCATACACTGGGCGATGTGGATGCCTTGATAGAATTGATCGACATATCAAGTTTTAACGACCTGTACGACAAGACCCGTCTTGTTGAAATCTGGTTGCAAGACCTGCCGCCCTCTATTTTAAAGAACCATCCGTTTATCCTTTCCACTACAGGGACTCTGAAACTTATCAAGGGCGATACACAAGGTGGGCTGGTAGAGCTCAACAAGGCTATTGAACTGTTCCGTGCGAGCGAAGATATTCCACATCTGGCGCTTTCATTGATACGGCGTTCTTTCGGATATAGATATCTTGGTGATCATCAAACCGCTATGCAGGATACAGAAGACGCCATCCGGCTGATCGAAGACCGAGATGATCTGCAATTTCTCTATGCGGAAGCTCTTCAAGGGAAAGTCTCGATCTTGATGAGTTTGGGGAAAATTCGCAGTGCCTTGAAAGTATCTGAAAAAATGTTGGATATTTATATTCATTTGGATAAACAAAAAAAAATACTTCCCCGGCTTTTCGCTGATATTGGTTTGCTGCATTATTATCTCGGAATGTACGAAGAAGCAGAAAAGAACTTCAATAAAGCCTTGAATATTTATAAAGAGAAATTCAACCTTATCGAAGAAGCCAGTCTGCTAAACAATATAGGCTATATGTATCATCATAGGGGAATGTATGAGAAGGCTGCCTTCGCTTTTGAAAGCGGGCTGCTCTGCGCTCAACGCAGCCAGCATACTCGTCTGCAAACGTTACTCTCCATTAGTATCGGAGACTTGTACGCAGAATTACAGGATGTGGAAACCGCCAAACAGAATTATGCTCGTACCGAACAACTGCTGCAAGAATTACATGATTATTTTTTGCTTTTCTCTCTGCGGGTTGGGCAGGCAAATCTGGCATTGGCTCAGGCGGATTTTCCCGCTACGGAGAAACTGATTCATGAACTTACGCAAATGGCTGGTGCTAGCCAATCGCATTATGATAATGGGCTCCTGTATCTATTAAACGGGAAATATCACCTGCTTACTGGCAATATTTCTGAATCCATAAAACTACTGGAACAAGCCGAGTCCGCATTCATTCAAGATGGTCTCACACTTGAGACCATCTCTGCCCGGGTATGGTTATCTGCTGCATATATGGCGGGCAAGCGCCATGCCAATGCAGTTGAAAAGATAGGCGAGGTTCTAGATAAGCCCCAGCATATTACCTGGCTCGCGGCGCATCAAGCCAGGCAGTGGTTAGAAGGTTTGCAAAAAGACCCGGATGTCGGGCGCGGGGTGCGCGACATTTTGCTCCGCGGCGAAAAACTATCCGCTCATATCCCGGCTGTACGGCGCGAGATCCGCCGTCAGGCACGGGTTGTGGAAGTGCCTACTGCACATCTTGTTATTAAGGGCTTTGGAAACTCAACAGTTGCCGTTGGTGGAAGGGAACTGGTGCTTTCCGATTGGCAAACCCAATCGGTGCGTGAATTGTTTTTCTTCTTCCTCACTCAGCCCCACCCACTTACGAAAGAACAGGTGGCAGAACAATTCTGGCCCGATCTGGATGACTCCGCCAAGGTGCGTCTGCGTTTTAAGAACGAAATGTACCGCCTGCGCCGTGCGGTTGGGAATGAAGCCATCCGTTTTGAGAACAACAAATACTCATTCAATCGTAGTCTCAATTATGAATACGATATTGAAGCCTTTGAGTCACACCTGGCACGCGCGCAAGCGTCTCAACAGGCAGAGGAACAGATCGAGTTTTATCGTAAAGCGATAGACTTGATCCGGGGTCCATATCTCAATGATATTTACCTGGACGGGGTCCTGGCTGACCGTGAACGGCTGGATCAGCAGTATCTGGCAGCATTACTCGCCTTGGCGGGGTTATATCAAAAGCAAGCCAAGTTAAATGAAGCCTTATCCATTTGCCAGCGGGCAGTGGAATACCAGCCTTTTTATGAAGCGGCATACCGTCTTACGATGCAGATCCATCACCGTATGAATAACCGTGCCGCCATCTTACAGACCTACGAGGCGTGTAAAGCGGCTTTGCGAAAACACCTCAACATGCCACCTTCTCCAGAAACGGAGGCGCTCTACCGTAAATTGACTACCTAAAAACAGCCGACAACGGCTGTTTTTATTATTTTTGAAGCCTGTTTTGAAGCCTGGGGCGGACTATCTTATGCGCATCGTTTCCGTGAAAGTAAGAGAAAGGATGTTCCCATGAATAAGAATTTCGCACTTTTCGTCCAGTACACCCAAAAAATCAGTAGCCAGCACATTCAACTTGCGCTGGTTCTCATGACCCTCGCCATGCTTGTGATTGGCGTTGGTGCGCCTATGGATAATGGCGGTGGGGTAGGTCCGCGCTAGGCATGATCTTATTGGCAGGAGTCGCCCTCGGGCTGCTGGTCGGCTTGGGGTGGGCTGGCAAGCATCAGGTCCCGTATGAAGCGCCCAAACTTCGTACCTTGTGGCTGGTCTTGGTGGCATTCATCCTGCAATATATCGAGCAAGCTAACCGCCTCCCGATCCTCGCTTCGCAACTGCTTTTCATCGGGTTTGTGCTTCTAAACAGTTCTCATCTGGGCATGAAGATCTTGCTGGTTGGCGCAGCGTTGAATTTTATCGTCATGCTTGCCAACGGTGGTTTTATGCCCATTAGTTTTGAAACAGCAGGCAGGCTCACGCAGGTAAATCTTTTGGATTACCCCGCCGGAACCTTATTCGGCGCAAAAGACATTCTCCTGCCGCCAGAAGGGACGCGCTTCGAGTGGCTCGCGGATCGTTTCCTCACTCCGAGCTGGTTCTTCTACCAGGTGGCTTTTAGCCTGGGTGACGTTTTTATCGCTATCGGTGCCTTTTGGCTGTTAGCCTGGCAGCCCAAACTCAAACCTCAACCTTAGGAGACTCATCATGCTAGCTGCTTCGCCTCGCTCTATTACGAAACGTTCTTTACAACCTCAGACTCAGACCCAGCCTCAGCGCACTCGCTCCAATGGGTTGAATCGAGTTTTTGCCGCAGCCGTGGTCAACCGTCAATTTTGTGACATGCTCCTCAAGAATCCGCGCGAGGCGCTTAAGAATGGCTACCTCGGTGAAACCTTTACGCTCACTTCCGAAGAATGGGAGTTGATCGCCTCCATCCACGCCGAAACGCTTTCCGATCTGGCGCGGCAGGTATACACCTTAGGCACTGCCGACTAAAAATGGTATCTCGTTTCTCTATCGCTTCCAATACGGAGCAAACCGAAAACATCGGAAGGCAAAAGAGTGTGGGCATCCATGTTTCGGCGAGTGCTTGTTTTGCTCCCACGGGTCCTGAGCAAGGCTTGTTAGCCATGCTAAAGGAGTTGGACGATATTCTCTTGGTGTTGGATGAACGTGGTAGGGTGATTAACTGCAAGGCGCAGGCGGGTTCCCGGTCTACGATATTTTCTTTCGAGCCGAATGAGCTCTTCATTCAAAACGTATTGCCCACGCTCGCACTCAAGAAATATGAGCAAGCCCTGGAGCAAATTCGAAACTCGCGACGTTTTATTCTGTTCGAGAGCATGTTGGCGTCGTCGCCAAATAGAGCTTCCTGGTATGAGTTTCGCTTGATCCCTGTTCTTGGGAATCAATGGGTGCTGTTCATTTGGAATGTCAATCGATACAAGGCTATTTCCCGCACCATTGCCAACCTGCCTATCTCCATTAATAAGATGATCGAAGGCTGGTCACATGCCTTGTATCTGCGTGATTTTGAAACCGAAGACCACACCCGCCGTGTGGCAGAAATGACCGTTCAACTTGCGCGGCGGCTGGGCATTCCAGAAGAAGAGCTGTTGCATATTCAACGCGGCGCGGAAGTGCATGATATTGGCAAGATCGCCATCCCTGATGAGATTTTATTGAAGACGGGTTCGCTCACCCCGCAAGAATGGCAGTTGATGCGCCTGCACCCTACCATTGCAGTAGACCTGCTGGAACAGGTGCCGCAGATCTCACCGGCGTTGTTCATTCCGCGTTCGCATCATGAAAAATGGGATGGCTCCGGCTACCCCGATGGGCTGGCTGGCGAGGACATTCCGCTCGCGGCACGTATCTTCGCCTTCGCCGATGTCTATGATGCCCTGACTTCTGATCGCCCATATCGAAAAGCATGGTCGCGCGCAGATGCGCTACGCTACATTCGCAGTGAGATCGGGAAGCATTTTGACCCTGCGATTGCCCCTGAATTTATCCGTTTGATGCTGGAATAATTTTTCTACTTGGCGCGTTGAAATTCCGAGGGGAAAGTCAATGCGAATATGGGGGTGCACGCCGCAAAGGGAGCGGCGTGTTTTTTATTCTTTATCAATCCATATGACTTTGACTTGGGTACCTGCTTGTAGCTGGGAATGTAGCTCAAGGGTTGCCCCGGCTAGGTGAGCGCGTTCTTTCATGGTGGCTAACCCAAAGTGACGGTTGGCGATCAAATCATTGATCTCGCCCGTCGAAGCAAATCCATCACCATCGTCTTGTATGGCGAGGCTGACCTGCCCGGGAGTGATGACGCCAGAAAGCTCTACGGTGCGGGCATTGGCATGCCGTAAAGCATTCTCGCAGGCTTCACGCACGATATAGTAGATATGTTCTTCCATCTTTTCGGGAATTCTCTCTTCGCTGGCTTGGATATTGAAGATGATATTGATGTTTGGATGCTTTTCCCGGAGGTCTTCGATATATTCCCTGAGCGCAAAAGCCAGTCCGTGATCGAGGACGGTTGGACGCAGGTCGTTGATGATCTCGCGCACACGGAGTTTGATGTCTTCGTACGTTTCGAGGAATGTGGGCGGGAGGGTTTTGGGGTCAAGGCTGTTGCGCATGGCGGCGATTTGGTTCAACACATGGTCATGCAGGTCGCGTGCGATGCGTTTGCGTTCATTTTCGATCTTTTCGAGGTCGATCTGGTAGATGCTGAGGATCTGATCGGTTTGAAGGATGTTGCTGAAGGCGATGGAGGTCTGGTTGGCGAGCGATTGCAGGATAGGGATTTCAACCTGTGGATACAGATCATCCGGGTCACGCTTGCCAAGTAACCAAAAGCCAAGGATGGTGTCACCCACTTTGAGCGGAAGGGTGAGGCGTATCCAATCCTCTTGTGGCTGGCTGGGAAGGGTACGTCCGGCGTTTTGGGTGTCGAATAAATCACTCGGAATGCCTTTAGTAAGCAACGCTTTGAGGTGTTGATCGTTCGATTGCACGAAGGCATATTGGCGGACGAGTAAGCTGGGGAAAACTTCGTTTTCAAGCAGGGCGAGCAGGTTGGGGAGGTTCTCGCAGGTGGCGATGCGGCTGGAGTAGATTTCGGGCAAGCCTTGATAGGGGAGTTTGATGCCGAAAAGACGCTGGTCTACAAAGGCTTGAAAGCGCGGCAGAAATGCGATGGTGCTCAGGCTGGTGAGGAATGCGCTGCCGACGGCGATGAAAGACCAGAATTCAAGAGCGATCTGAGTTTGCAATAGGCTGATGACGATGACGAAGAGTACCAGTCCAAGGATGATGAGGAAGGTATATGTGGAGATGATGCGATTGACGCGTGTTTCCATGCCGCCCAGTTGACGGCGGTAGATCAGGTAGAAATATGCCAGCGGCATAAATGGCATGGAGAAGATGGAGAACCAGCCAACATAAATAACGTTTCCAAATGCCACTGCCACGACTGCAACAATGAAGAATGAAAAGGCAATGAAGATCGAGAACAAAAGCAGGCTGACGGTCTGGCGTTCTTCTTTTTGAATGAGAAGGTGGGCGAGTAAGAGAATGACGCTGCCCAATATTGCCACAAGGAAACCGAATGCATACAGATTTCTTGGTAATACATGGGCTAACTCTCCTAAAGCAAGCAGAGAAGCGATTGTATAAAGAGCGCCCCAAAATAATTTTGAGGTTTTCCCCAGCAGGCGCGGAAATTCCCAATGCAGTTGCAGGAAGATAGGCATCACGAGCCATGCGGAGATGTGGAGGAAGGTGGAGCTTTCCCAAAGATGGAAGGAGGAAAGGCTGCCGGATACCAAAAAAATGGCGATCAGGTAATTGGCGGCAATGAATAATCTTCTGCGTACATCGCGTGGGCGGATGGAAAGCTGCGCTGTAAACCCCGCCAGCCAAAAGGCGTAGCCCAATATCCAGGCGTTGAACAGCCGATTGGAAAACTCTTGCAACGTGAAGCCTGGGAAAACCCATGAAACGGTGATGGGTTCTCCCTCCCTTATTACCTTAATTTGGATGACTTCCCCCTTGATAGCTTCTTGAAATAACACCAACCTTCTATCGGATTTGAATTGCGTAAACGAAATATCGCCGATCTGTTCGATGCTATCTCCCATTTTCAAGAGTGATTCATCGTCGGCGAATACAACTTCGATCTGCCCATTTATGGGGTTGAAATAAAACCCTGAATAAGGGGCGGTAACCAGAATTCCAAAAGTGAATATGAGCAGCACAAACAGTACCCCTAATGAGAAAAGGGATTCGATGAACTCACTACGATTGTTCGAGATTGTCTTCATACTCGTTATCCTGTGAATACTGATCTGATTATTGTTTTGAAAGGAGGTGGTTCGATTATAGCCGAGTACTTCTGTCCCCGTACATTTACGTTGTTAAATCGATCAAATCAGAGGGAGAAGATGAAATGATGCAGTTCCCATACGGTTGACCAAGCTCAACCGTATGGGAACTGCTGGCATGATCGAAACTATTTTTGAGGATGTGATTCGGCGGGCGCTTCGTCTGCTCGACGAAGCGGATGCGACGCAGTAACGCCTCAATCTTGATCGGGCGTGATCAGCCCCATTTGCCTTGCCTTCGCGATGGCTTCTGTTCGGTTGGCTGCCTTCAATTTGATATACGCGCCGGAAAGTAAGGTACGGAAGGCTGAATGCGTGATGCACATCTTTTTGGCGAGGACGACGCTTTTGGCTCCCGGTTGTGAAGCGCACAACGATAACGCTTCGAGTTGACGTGGACTGAGCTGCTTGCCGCCTTCGTTGGCAAGATGTTTGCCATATAACGCGCCAGCTTCTTCACTTAGGTATACCCCGCCCTCTGCCACAGATTTGATGATCGCGAGCAGGTTGGCATTGGCGAGCGGATCGTCTTTGAGAATGTAGCCGTTCGCACCTGCCGCCATCACTTCACGAATCAGCCCGCGTTCGATGCGCATACTGATGACCAGAATGTTCAGGTTGGGGTATTCTTCCAGCAGTTTTGGAATGACATGCAGGATCGGGTATGGATTGCGATTCTCCGCCGAGGTTGGCACGCTGACATCCAGAATCAGAACATCCACTTCCGCTGTTTGCAGCACCGGCTCCAATAAGTCAGCGACGCTCATGGTGGCGGTCACTTCGATCTGGGGGTCATGCCTGAGTTTTGAAAGATAACCTTCCAACATCATAGGATGATCGTCCAGGATTGCCACGCGTATTTTCGGTTGCATACATTACACTCCCTCTTTATTTTTTTCAATAAGTTGTTTCAGAAGGTCTGAAAGTTTCCCTTATAAAAAGGGTAGCAGAAAGATAAGCCAGTTTCAAGCCATACAGTACAAATGCCTGTATCGATTTCATTGACGGTGCAAATAGAGTAGATACAATCATCAGCGTAATCGTTTTACACTTAAATGGAATGGGACATTGCTCCTAATTCCGCAAGGCACATGGGGGCAACAGGGTGCGGCTCAGCCTCTGGGTGGCTCGAACGTCAGTGAACTGGCGGAGGAGGCTGAGCGCGCCAAGGGGTCGTCTTCTTTACTCACCGGCGCATCGGCGCAAGGGGAGGGGACACCCGATGCGAAATCATGGGGCACACGCCGTCCGCTTGGGATGGCGTGTGTTTTTTATTTTCCAAGCTTTTTCTCTAACATTCCTCCAATATCCCACATGCTATAATCCCTTCTCGTTGAAAGGGATTTCATGCTTAAAAACTTCGTAAAACTATTCAGTGGTGACCCCACAAAGAAGACGGTTGAACAATTCCGCGGGCTGGTGGAGCAGGTGAATGCGCTCGAAGCCCAATTCGCGGCGTTGAGCGACGATGAACTGCGTGCCAAGACCGAGGAGTTCAAGGCGCGCGTCAAGGCGGCGACAGCGGGCTTGGATCCCCTGCCCGAAGGCGGGCGGGTGAACAATGGCGAATTTCAGAAAGCCGAACAGGATGCTTTAAATGAACTGATGCCTGAAGCTTTTGCTGCAGTGCGCGAAGCCTCAAAACGCACGATCGGACTGCGCCATTACGATGTGCAGATCATTGGCGGGGCGGCGTTGCATGGCGGCTCGATTTCTGAGATGCGCACGGGTGAAGGCAAGACACTCGTAGCGACCATGCCGATCTACCTTAATGCGCTGACCGGGCGTGGCGTTCACCTGATTACAGTCAATGATTATTTGGCGCGGCGTGATGCGCGTTGGATGGCTCCCATTTACCATGCGCTCGGTTTGAGCGTGGGTGTGTTGCAAATGGCGGCGGTCACCGAGAATGGCAAGAAAGCCTTCATCGTTGATTTCGAGCGTGAGTCGCCGCAGGAAGATCAACGTCACTTAAGGATGGTGGACCGCGTCGAAGCCTATCGTGCGGATGTCACCTTCGGCACCAACTCTGAATTTGGTTTCGATTACCTGCGTGACAACATGGCAATGCGTCTTGAGAATCGCGTGCAACGCGGACATTACTTCGCCATGGTCGATGAAGTCGATAACGTGCTGATCGATGAAGCGCGTACGCCGCTCATCATTTCTGGTCCCGCCTCTGGGGATTTGGAATGGTATGGTCGCATGGCGCAGATCGTAAAACAGCTCAAGCCCGAAGATTACGAGATGGAAGAAAAGTCCCGCTCGATCAACCTGACCGAGATCGGGTTGAGCCGCGTTGAGTCTTTGCTGGGCATTCAATTGCTCGACCCCAATCGCCCCGAAGAACCGAATCCTGAACAGGCACGTTTGTTGGGTTATTTACAGCAGTCACTACGCGCGCAATTCCTTTTTAATCGCAACAAAGATTATCTCGTGCAGGCAGGCAAAGTTGTCATCGTGGATGAGTCGACGGGGCGGCTCATGCCTGGGCGGCGTTGGAGCGATGGTCTGCATCAAGCCGTGGAAGCCAAAGAAGGCGTGAAGGTCGAGCCCGAGTCGGTCACCTATGCCACGGTCACCTTGCAGAACTACTATCGCATGTATCAAAAGCTGGCAGGCATGACCGGTACCGCGCTGACCGAAGCCGAAGAGTTCAATAAAATTTACAAGCTCGAAGTCGCGCCGATCTCACCAAATTTGGAATATCAATCCTTCGGCAAAGATGCGCCGCTGACCGAGATCAAGACGAAGGACGAAGATGGCTACGCCTATTCGTACTTCGCCAAGGCAGGCGATACGGCAGCCTTGTTCTTCCGCCGTAAAGATTATCCCGATGTCATCTATCGCACGGTCGAAGCCAAACTGCGCGCCATTGTGCAGGAGATCGTGCGCTTCAATGCGTTGGGTCGTCCGTTGTTGGTGGGTACCACGTCGGTGGAATCGTCTGAACGGCTTTCGAATCGACTCAAAGCTGAGCCCGTGCGCCGTTTGATGCAATACATGCTGGTGCGCGATCATTACATCCGCGCTAATAAATTGGAAGAAGACGGGCGGCTCATTGCGGACCTCTTGCCTTTTAACGAGCCCATCGACCGCATCACCCCGGATGCTTTGCGCACGTTCATCAAGCCGCATGGTATGACCAATATTAGTCTCGACGACGATACCAACCTCAATACCTTGCTTGAACTTTTACGCCTGCCAGAAAATACCAAAGACCGTTTGAAGAAGATCTTTCAGGGCGGCGTGGTGCATCAGGTTTTGAATGCGCGTCGTCATACCGAAGAATCGCAAGTCATTGCGGGCGCGGGTGCTTTTGGCGCGGTGACCATCGCTACTAACATGGCAGGTCGTGGTGTCGATATTAAACTCGGCGGCGAGTTGGCAGAAGAAGTTATCACAGCGGTTAACCGCGTGTTAGGCAAAGCAGGGTTCAAAGATCCCTTCGACATGACTCACGAAGAACGTCGCGCTGCCTTGAAGCAGACTGACTCGTCACATTTTGGTTTGTATGAAGCCGAGGTTAAGAACTTCCTT
Organism: Anaerolineae bacterium; assembly: GCA_017303655.1. GTDB lineage: Bacteria > Chloroflexota > Anaerolineae > Anaerolineales > Villigracilaceae > Villigracilis. The sequence continues at coordinate 35,747 of JAFLCE010000014.1, read as the reverse complement.
GGTTATTTTGAAGATATGGAACGCGTGAAAGAATTGGGCGGTCTGCACGTGCTCGGCTCAGAGCGCCATGAAGCTCGCCGTATCGACAATCAGTTGCGAGGTCGTGCGGCTCGTCAGGGTGACCCTGGCTCTTCCCGCTTTTATCTCTCGCTTGAAGATGACTTGATGCGTGTGCAGGGTGGGGCGCAAGTCAGCGCCTTGATGGAACGCCTCAAAGTGGACGACTCCCTACCGCTGGAAGCGCGCTTGGTTGCAAGCGTCATCGAACAGTCACAACATCGCATTGAAGGCGCCAACTTCGACGTCCGCAAGCATTTGCTGGAATATGATGATGTTTTGAATGCACAACGTCAGCAGATCTACAGCCAACGCGACCGCATCTTCCTAAAAGAAGACTTGAGCGTTGACGTGGCAGAGATGCTCGATAATGAAGTCACCAAACGCGTGGAGCTCGGTCTGGCAGACGAAGAAGGTCCCTGGCGTTTGCTGGCTTGGCTAGACCAAGTGCAGCCCGCCTTCGATTCAAAGAATGGCTTGTATCCGTCTTATGGTTTTAAATTACTTCTTGATGAAATCAAGAACAAAGACTTGCGACCTGCAACCTTGGATCTTATCTCGAAGTCTATCGAAGCCGAATATGTTCATGCCTTGCGTGCCATCGAGACACTGATCGAGAAAACCGGCGAGACCCTCGAAACGCAGATCTCTGATCGTGAAGATACATTGGATGCTTTCTTCCAGGGTCTGCGTGACCGTGAAGATGCGCCGAAGCCGCAGAAGTTAATGGAAGAGATCAACGGGCTGATGCGCCTCAGTCTGCGCCCAAGCAATGATCTTTTGAAGCAACTCGGCGATGACCCAGAAGATGCCAAGGATGATATTCAAGAACTGGTCGCCGCACAGTTGACCGTGATCAGCGCGACCCGTGTGATCGGTGCCATTCAAAACCGCCTCGGTGAACAGATTCAGTGGCAGAGTCCGCTGCCTTCTGATTGGGAAGATCTCGCAGATATTTTGGTGCAGACCTCGCGAGAAGCCTTTGATAAAAAGCGCGAACGCTTGAATGCTCAGATCGCACGCGACCTCGATATGTTGTTGCAGCGTGAAGATGTTTCAACCGACTCTGGCAAGCTGCGTTTGTTGATTACGCTTGCTCAAGGAACGCGTACTGCCTTTGACCAGAAGACTCACAAGCAGGTAAAACAACTGTTTACGCGTTTTGCGTATGCCTTCCATGCTGCACAATTGCTAGATGGGCGTGAAGCGGAAGAGATCGCTGATGATGTGATGAATCATCTTGAGGCGGCAGAAGAAGCTTTGCGTGAAACTTGGGGACAAAGCGAGTTCACGCGTTTGAGCCAAAACGCCAACAAGCTCGCAGATTTTGGTCCGGCGGCGCGAATCGCTTTCGGTGAGGCGAGACTCAATGACGCTTTCTCAAGCATGAGCGCGGATGAGGCGGCGCAGCTTTCCTCTGCAATTGGGAAGTATGTTTTGAATGAAGTCCATCGCCAGTTGTTGTTGAGTGCCTTCAGCGAGTTGTGGGTGGAATATTTAACAAAAGTGGAAGCCTTAAGAGTTTCGATAGGTCTCGAGGCTTACGCCCAACGTGACCCGCTGGTACAATACAAAGGACAAGCTTCTGTAATGTTCCAACAGTTGCTTGAAGAAGTTCGTGGAATTGTAATTAGTCGTGCGTTTGCGGCACGTCCACGCCGGGTTGAGATCACTCCGATCGAGACTACGGAGACAGCCGCTGAGCCGGGCGATGCATCTTCAGTACAGATCGGCGGTGCGTCTGATAGCAAGAAAAAGAGACGCCGCCGCAATTAAAGCCCGCTCTTGGCTTTCACAAAAAAGAGGAAGAGTTTGGCAGACGAAACCGTCCCCTTAAACCGATACCTTGCCCTTCCAAAGGTGGAACTTCACCGCCATTTGGAAGGGTCATTGCGTCTATCGACCATGCTGGATATTGCCAGAAAGCATGGAGTGACGGTGCCGGTTTCGATGTTGAATTTGAGCGGGTTGGTGCAGGTGCAAGATAAAGACCCGATGACCTTCTCGAACTTTTTGGATAAGTTCAAAACCCTGCGCCTTTTCTATCGTTCGCCGGATGTGATCCATCGTGTGACGCGTGAAGCCGTGGAAGATGCTGCGAAGGATAATGTTCATTATCTTGAACTGCGTTTTACTCCGGTGGCTTTGAGCCGCGCCGAAGGCTTCCCTTTGCATGATGTGATGGATTGGGTCATTACCAGCGCACAAGATGCCGCCAAGACCTTTGGCATTAAAGTTGGCTTGATCGCTTCGGTGAACCGACACGAGAGCCCTGAGCTTGCCGAGCAGGTGGCTTGGCTGGCAGTGGATCATCAGAAACGCGGATTGTTCGGGCTGGATCTGGCTGGCAATGAAGCCGAGTTCAAGTCGAATCCGTTTCACGATATTTTCAAAGAAGCCAAGCAATCGGGCTTGCATCTCACGATCCATGCCGGGGAGTGGGGACCCGCCGAGAATGTGCGCGATGCCATCGAGAATTTAGGCGCGGAACGGATTGGTCACGGTGTGCGTGTTTTGGAAGATGAAGCAGTGGTAGCTCTGGCAAAAGAACGCGGCGTGGTCTTTGAAGTATGCCCAACCAGTAACTTCCAGTCTGGGGTGGTGACGACGATGGAAGAACATCCCTTGCCGCAGATGATCGCACACGGTTTGAAGGTTACTGTCAATACCGATGACCCCAGTGTGTCGCGTATCACTCTTTCTAATGAATTCCAGATCGCTCATGAAAAATTGAATGTTCCAATGGATGCTTTGAAGCAATCCATTCTCCTAGCGGCGGAGTCTTCCTTTTTGGCAGACGCTGAAAAGGCGGAATTGCTACAGTCGCTCAAGAAGCAAATGAACCTGCGATAATGCCTTTCCGGTACATCGTCATCAGACCTCTTCCATCTCTGTCCTTAAATCAGTATAATCCGGTCTGAATTTCTCTTATTTACCCCACCACATTAGCAAGAGGATATCAAAGGCGCTCCTTTGTGTTCTCACCTGCACTTGCACACAGGTGCAAGTGTCGTAGTTTTGTGGTGTGAGCCCCATCCCTTTCAAAGGATCGGGAAAAATCACACTCCAAAGGAGACACAACCATGCACGATTTATTTAAGTCCCGTGACGTATTAACCGTGGGCAAGAAACAATACGTCTACTTCCGGCTCGATGCGCTTGAAAAAGCCGGGCTGACCCAACTCAGCAAACTTCCCTACTCCATTCGTATCGTCCTCGAAGCCGCGCTTCGTCAGTGTAACGATAAGGAAATCACCCAGGCAGATGTGAAGAACATCGCCTCGTGGACTCCTAAAGGCGCCCGCCCGGGCATTCCGTTTCTGCCGGGTCGCGTGGTGATGCAAGACTTCACCGGCGTACCCGCCGTAGTGGATCTCGCCGCAATGCGTGCTGCCGTTGCCCGTTTGGGCGGTGACCCGAAGAAGATCAATCCGCTCGTGCCCGTAGACCTGGTCATTGACCACTCGGTGCAGATCGATTTCTTCGCCACAGCCGATGCCCTCAATCGCAACACCGAAATGGAATTCGTCCGCAACAAGGAACGCTATGAGTTCCTCAAGTGGGGACAAAAAGCCTTCACCAACTTCCGCGTTGTGCCCCCGATGACTGGCATCGTGCATCAGGTTAACCTTGAAAACCTTGCCGAAGTGGTTATGACCAAGGTCGATGGCAATGATGTCCTTGCCTTCCCCGATACCCTCGTCGGTACCGACTCGCACACCACTATGATCAATGGTTTGGGCGTGGTGGGTTGGGGCGTGGGCGGCATCGAAGCCGAAGCCGTGATGCTCGGTCAACCAATGGATATGTTGTTGCCGGATGTGATCGGTTTCAAATTAACCGGCAAACTCAGCGAAGGCGTCACTGCCACTGACCTCGTCCTCACCGTCACACAGATGCTGCGTAAAAAAGGTGTAGTGGATAAATTTGTCGAGTTCTATGGTCCCGGGCTCGATAACATGTCACTGACTGATCGTGCCACCATTGCCAATATGGCTCCCGAATATGGCGCGACCATGGGCTACTTCCCTGTGGATGAAGAAACGCTGCGTTATATGCGGCTCACGGGTCGCTCTGAAGAAGTCGTTGCCCGCACCGAAGCCTATACCCGCGCGCAGGGACTCTTCCGCGATGCGAACAGCCCTGAACCGGAATTCACCGATACGCTCGAACTGGATCTTGGAACGGTTGTGCCTTCATTGGCTGGACCCAAGCGACCGCAAGACCGCGTCGCACTTACCGATATGAAGGATACATTCCAAAAAGCCTTAACCGCCCCGGTAAAGGATCGCGGCTATGAACTCTCCGGCGAGGCATTGACCCGTGAAGCCACCTTCGGCACCAACGGTGGTTCACAGAAGATGAAGCATGGCGCGGTGGTGATCGCTGCCATTACGTCTTGTACCAACACCAGCAACCCCTCCGTGCTCGTCGCGGCGGGACTTGTCGCCAAGAAAGCCGTGGAGAAAGGCTTGAACGTCAAGCCGTATGTGAAAACCTCCCTCGCGCCCGGCTCTCGTGTAGTGACGGAATATCTCAACAAGGCTGGTCTGATCGACCCGCTTTCCAAACTTGGTTTCAACGTCATTGCATATGGCTGCACCACTTGTATCGGTAACTCCGGTCCGCTGCCTGGTGAAGTTGCCAAAGCCGTGACCGGCGGTGACTTGGTCGCTGCGGCGGTCATCTCTGGCAACCGTAACTTCGAAGGACGCGTGCATCCGTTGGTGAAAGCCAACTTCCTGGCGTCACCTCCGTTAGTGGTGGCGTATGCCCTCGCTGGCACAGTGGATATTGACCTGAACAATGAACCGCTCGGTACCGACCAAAATGGTCAACCCGTGTATCTCAAGGATCTCTGGCCCACCCAAAAAGAGGTCAGCGATGTGATCGCCTCTAGTGTAAAGGCGGAGATGTTCAAAGATAAATATGCCGATGTCTTCACTGGCTCGGATATGTGGCAGGATATCAAAGTCTCTGGCGGTGATCTATATGAATGGGATGCGAATTCCACCTACATTCATCACCCGCCTTACTTCCAAACCGTTTCATTGGCTGTCGATTCCATCAAAGGCATTAATGGCGCACGTGTGCTCGGCATGTTCGGCGACTCCATTACTACCGATCACATCTCTCCCGCGGGTAACATTGCTGCTGATAGCCCGGCTGGTAAATTCCTTCAGGAAAAAGATGTGGCGCCTACATATTTCAACTCCTATGGCGCACGCCGCGGCAATGACCAGGTGATGGCACGCGGTACCTTCGCCAATATCCGCCTAAAGAATCAACTGGTTGCACCCAAAGAAGGAAACTGGACCAAGCATCACACCACGGGTGAAGTCATGTCCATCTTTGATGCGGCGATGAAGTATCAAGCTGAAGGCGTGGCAAGCATCGTCCTCGCAGGCAAAGAGTATGGCACCGGTTCGAGCCGCGACTGGGCGGCGAAGGGTCCCATGCTGCAGGGTGTGAAAGCCGTCATCGCCGAATCCTTCGAACGCATCCACCGCTCCAACTTGGTGGGCATGGGTGTGCTCCCATTGAGATTCGCTGAAGGACAAAATGCCGAGTCGCTCGGGCTCGATGGCAGCGAAGTGTTTGACATCGAAGGCTTGGATGACAACATCCAACCCAAAGCTGAACTCACCGTCAAAGCCAAGAAAGCCGACGGCAAGGTGATCGAGTTCAAAGCCACCGCGCTGTTGAACACCGATGTGGAAGTGAACTACTACCGCAACGGCGGCATCCTGCACACGGTGCTGCGGAATTTGGTGAAGTAAAAGTAAACCGTAATTCATAATGCAGAAAAGCGACTCGTGAAAGCGAGTCGCTTTTTGTTTTGCCAATGCTGTGTTCGAAAATCTCCATAGGGTGAAGAATAGCGACGATGCGCCGCTCTTGTTTCTGTACAGAGATTCTCATACAAATTTCATCCGGCACAAGCTCAATAGTTGATAGCTATTGATAGTGACTCAAGTCGTAATTTTGGCGGGGATTTGGGAATCCTTGCCTATAATTGTGAAGGTTTTGTGATAAATCTTTATTACCTGTGAAAGGATTACATATATGTTAAAAAATAGATATCTTAAGGCTTTCTTAATGGCGCTCCTGTTTGCGGCTATTCCCGGGGTTGCCTATGCTCATGACGGTACAAATTTGGGCTTGGGCGGTTTCTTAAGCGGAATGGTCCACCCGGTGCTAGGCTATGACCATCTGCTTGCCATGCTCAGTGTTGGTATTATCAGTGCGCAGATCGGTGGGCGTGCGATTTGGACAGTTCCCGCTACCTTTGTATCTGTGATGGCGATCGGAGGTGTTTTGGGGCTGATCAACATAGGATTGAACGTCACCGAGTTGGGGATTGCGGTTTCGCTCGTGATTCTAGGATTGGTCATTGCCGCTGAGCGCAAGATTCCCACTTTGATCGTCATGATCGGTGTGGGGTTCTTCGCCATATTCCATGGGTACGCTCATGGGGCGGAAATGCCTGATACCGCTGAGCCATTCTTATATGCGTTGGGCTTTTTGGTTGGGACCGCCTTGATCCATATTGCTGGGGTGGTGATCGGTGATATTTCCCGCCACTATGAACGCGGAAAAGTTGCTCTGCGTGTTGGTGGTGCCTTGATCGCTTTGGTCGGTCTGTTGTTTATCTTTGGCGTTCTATAGGGAACTGATCATGAAGAATAAAGTTTTGATCTGGGAAATCGGGGGATTCCTTTTTATTGGCTTGATCGGTGCGGCGTTGCACTTCACCTTTGAAATGAGTAATTTCTCCAGTATGGAGGTTGCATATTTTTCAGCGGTCAATGAAAGTACCTGGGAGCATCTCAAAATGGTCTTCTTCCCCGGGTTGGTCTTTGCTCTGATCCAGTACACCTATGTGCGGGATGAAGTGAATAATTACGTTTTTGCCAAGGTTGCAGGTCTTGTCATCATGCCTTTGGTGATCGCAGTCGGCTGGTACATCTACGCTCCGATCCTTGGGCGCAGTTATTTCCCGGCTGACCTTTTCCTCTTTTATCTGGCGGTCTTTGTTGGGCAATGGGCGAGCTATAAGCTGTTGACCCATGCGCCGTTGGAAAAGAAATATACCCAATATGCCATCGGTGTTTTTCTGGTTATGTTCGTAGCTTTTTCGACCTTCACCTTTTTCCCGCCGAACATATTCCTGTTCGAGCACCTTGATCTGAAAGATACCGGGTTGTACGGCATCCTTCCGATGGAAGAAAACATTCGCTATCTATCCGCCCCAACGCCAAGTCCATAACCGCTGGAGATTTGATGGATCATCCAACACTTGCAAATATCACCGAGCCGCGCCACCTGGAAATTTTTGGCAAAAAAGGCGGCGGGCTGCACTGGCTTGCCAAACATCACCTTCCAATTCCGCACACGTTGGTCGTAACATATTCCGCGAGCGAAATGATCGAACGCGAATCGGAGGCAGGGTTTGCTCTATTGCGCGATCAGTTGAAGGATAAGATCCGTGCTGAGACGTTATACGCTGTGCGCTCATCCGCCAACCTCGAAGATGACAAGGAACTTTCGTTTGCGGGTCAATTTTTGAGCCGCACGAACATGCAGGGATTGGACCAGGTAATGAGTGCCGTGCGCGAGGTGCTTAATTCCAGCCGGTCTGAAACGCTCCAGCCGTACTTGAAAAAACTTGGCGAAGCGGGCAGGCAGTTAAAGATGGCGGTCTTGATCCAGGAGATGGTCACGCCGGTGATCTCAGGTGTGGCGTTCAGTAAAAATCCCACCACCGGTTTGGATGAGGTGGTGATCGAAGCCGTGCATGGGTTGGGTGAGACGCTGATGCAGGATGGAGTCACGCCCGAGCGTTGGATCTATCGCTGGGGTCAGTTCACAGCCAAACCGGAGTCGGAAGCGGAATTTGAATCGGTCATCCGTGAGATCGCCAATGAGACTCGCCGCATCCAAAAGATCTACGGCTCTCCCGTCGACCTGGAATGGGCGTACGACGGGTCGAAAGTGTACTGGCTGCAAATTCGCCCCATCACCGCGCTGACGAATGTACCGCTCTACTCGAACCGCATCTCGCGCGAGGTGCTGCCGGGCATTATCAAACCGCTGATCGCGTCGGTTAATATTCCGCTGGTCAACACTGGCTGGATCCGTCTGTTCGACTCGTTGATGGGCACGACCAACCTCAAACCCGAAGACCTGACCAAGCTTTTTCATTACCGCGCTTATTTTAATATGGGCTCAATTGGCACCATCTTTGAGATCCTTGGCTTTCCGCGTGAAGGCTTGGAGATGCTGCTCGGCTTCAAGCGCGAGAGCAAGCGCCCGCCATTCAGCCCATCTTTGAAAACGTTTCGGCATATTCCACGCATCCTTGGGTTTGCCACCCGTGCCTGGACGTATGATCGCCGAGTGAAGAATGAACTTGCCGATTTCGCTTTGCACATCGGTAAAGCTCAAACAGAGGATGTCTCATCGTTGAGTTCAATGGAATTGCTCGCGAAAATCGACGAACATTTCAAGTTCAATACGTTGGTGGCATATCAGAATATTGTCATCCCCATTCTGATGAGCGTATATAACGGAATGTTGAGATCGCAGCTCAAGCGGGTAAACATCGAATTTGTCGATTTCAACCTGACCGACGGCATGCGGGATGTTGAGGACTTTGATCCGAATCATCATTTGGATGAGATCCATAAGAAGTTCAACGACCTGCCGCAGAGTGTGCAGGAAAGCATACGCACACTGGATTATTCGCAATTGAAGCAGGTACCCGAAGCGGCGCCTTTCATGCAACGGGTGGATGAGTTCATAAAACGTTTTGGGCATTTCAGCGAAAGCGGAAACGACTTCTCGAAAACACCCTGGCGCGAAGACCCGGATAAGATCATTCACATGGCATTGAATCATGCCTCGAACTCGAAAAATAGCCAGAAGGCTACCTGGGCGACGATGAAGGCATCTCCTTTTCTGCGGATGCGAATGAAGCCTTTTTATCAGCGTGCGCGTACCTTCCGCATGATGCGTGAGCAGATCAGCTCGATGTATACCTCTTCCTATGGATGGTTCCGTGTGTATTTCAATACGCTGGCAGATCGACTGGTGCAGCAAGGGACGCTTGGAACCCGGGACGATATTTATTATCTGACTTGGGGAGAAGTCCGCGGGTTGGTGGAAGGCTCTGCCAAGGCGGACGAGTTGAAAGCCAAGATACAGGCGCACAAAGACAGCATCGAACGCTGCCGCGATATCGTCATGCCGGAGATCATTTACGGAAACGCCGCTCCCCCCATCGACTTGATGAAAAGCGATGCAAAAAAATTAATGGGCATTCCTACTTCGTCGGGTTACTATCAAGGACGGGTGAAGGTCGTTCGCTCGACGGATGATTTCGGGCGCGTGGTTAAAGGCGATATTATCGCCATTCCATTTTCTGACGTGGCATGGACCCCGCTCTTTGCAAAGGCGGGAGCCGTGATCGCCGAATCCGGCGGGATCCTTTCGCACAGTTCCATTGTGGCGCGTGAGTATGGCATTCCCTGCGTCGTTTCGGTCAATGGCGCATGCAACCTGCCCGAAAACTGCGAAGTGATCGTGGACGGCTATCAGGGCGCGGTTCTTATCGTCGAGTAAATTTCAACTCTGGGAAAAAAAGAAATCCGCCTCGATCGTAGGATGAGGCGGATTTCATAATCTGAGTTTGTTCCTGTTACTTGATCTCTACTTTAAAGAACTTTGCCATTTTTAGCATTCCCCGCCCCATCGGGTTTGATTTCAAATTACCCATCGCATATTCGAGGGTTTTACCTTTTTCCTTGTATGTCATTACATTTTGTATTTCTGGGATCATTGCCAGTATAAACAAAATGTTGATAGCAATGCTGTAGAGAATATGCTCCCAACTTCCATTTGTGCGCCACCATAGCCATGGGATGAGCAGCCAGATCCATGACAGGGTGGCAACGACCATGTTGCGGAATACGACCATGCCCAAAAACAACCCAACGATGGATGTGATGAAGATTGCGATTGGGTCAATGACGAATAATCCGCCCATAATTGCTGTAAACCCGGAACCGCCATGAAATCGGTAATAAATGGGCCAGATGTGACCGATGACGCCAAATGTGGCAGCGATCAAATACAAAGCGGGTTGTTCGGGATAGGAAAGTTTGAAGAATAGTGTTGGAAGGAATACTTTCAGAATATCGAAGATACTCACAAGCATTCCAAATTTTGCCCCAAGCAGGGAACTGACAGAATTAGCCCCGATGGATAGTACCTTGTAGCTCTCATCTGTTCCATCAACAGGGATCTCGTGTTTGGTGATATCTTTTCCTGAGGTTGAAATATACGTAACGATTCGGGCAAATGAGATAGAGCCAAGTAGATATGCGACAGCGGCGCTTATTATTTCAAGATAGAAACTCATGAGACGCTCCAATACAGATAAATTTTTACTGTTTATATCACGATTGCCTAGTTGCCAAATGTAAAGTGATAGTAGTTGATAGGGTTTTAGCATCTTTATTAAGGGATTTTCAGAAAGTATGTGAAGAGGTTGAGAAAATGACAACAAAAAAGCGAGCTAGTCTGGTAATTATCGGGTCAGGTCCGGTGGGAATGGTTGCAGCGTTGATATTCAAGGAACATTTCGAGAAGATCATCTTGCTCGAACGTCAGTCGAAGGAGGGATTCCTCCAGACCCACGGTTTTACATTTCCGATCGTATTTACTCCTGCTTCGATCAAAATTCTAAAAAACATTGGAGTATGGGAAGGGATCAGTTCACAGCGGTCCGAATTCTTTGGCGTGGTTGTTCACAAACGCATCTTTAGGAAAGAATTCGAATTCTCCTCTTCTCAGAAAGGTGTGTATTCTCACTGGAGAAACCATGCCATTACAAAACTTTATGAGCGGGTGATTGAAGAAGGAATTCCTATTTATTTCAATGCCCGTGTTGAGGATATCGATTTCAAAAATAGTGTTTGCAAAGTGTCAGATATGGGAGATGTACCGTTCGATCTCCTGCTGGGTGCGGATGGTATCAACAGCCAAACCCGCAGACTTATGTCCAAGGCGCATCCCGATTTTGATGAAAATGAGTTTGGTCTGACGTTTTTGGACAACTGGTATGCTTATCGCCTGCCGTCCAAGGGCGCCTTGCGTGAAAAATTTGCGGGGGGTGATCGTTTTTGGGCATCGAATGTCTTTGTCGATAATCTGGCTGATCACCCATCTGAAAAATTTCGCATTGTTACCACGGGGATGCGTCAACCCATGGAAGAGATCAGCATCCTTATCAAGCACAGCGCAGAGGTGGATTTGCCGCGCCTGAAGGTTTTGAACGAGAGTTATTTCGGTCAGTTTGTGGAATCAAAACAGCAACTGGATGCAGCCTGGGAGGCTGGATATGCAGGCAGGTTCGAACAAGTTCGTGCGCCGACATTCTATTTAAACAATGTGCTGCTTCTAGGGGATGCGGCGCATGGGTTTGAGAGTACTGGCGATTTGATCAATCTTGGCATCGCCTCCGTTGGATCGTTTTACGATATCTTCATCCGGCAATTGGACCTGAATGCTGCTCTAAAAGAATATGATGACACGGTTGGTGAAGACCTGCGCTTCTATGCAGGCTTCTCCTATCGCAGAAGTAAAGAAAAGATATCCTTTGAAGTGGCATCGATCGAGTTTGCAGCGAGGCTGGGGCTTACGAAACGTCATCCCACTTTATTCGGGATCTATGAAGACGGTTTTGAATTTTCTAGTTACATGAAAGCCTATAAACAAGATATCCATAAAGCCAGATTGCTTGCTTTAAGTATTCCCATACTATTACTAATATTGATCGTACTACTCCAGATGAAACCCTTATAGAATCACTTTATTGAAGCGGACGAAAGCGAACTACCACCACAGAGGCAGCATTCTGCACACGGTGCTGAGAAATTTAGTGAAGTAAGCGTAATTCGTAAAAAGTGGCATGCTGAAAACGGGTCACCTTTGTTTTTCGCGAATATAATGAAGTCAATCAAGGAGAGAGAGACATGACTCAAAATATTTTCATCAGTTACTCGCGCCGTGAAGTGGGTTTTGTGGATAAGCTTGTTGATCACCTTGAAGAAGAGACGTTCAACGTCTGGCTAGATTATCGCAGTCTTGTACCGGGAAAACCCTGGGAAGAGCAGATCAATGACGGCATCAAGAATTCAAACATCATCCTGCTGGTTGTTTCAAAGGCTTCCGTCGCCTCTGATAATGTAGAGTTTGAATGGAGGCAGGTTCTCAAAGAGGAAAAGAAACGAATTATTCTGCTTGTCTTTGAAGCCGTGGACCTGCCGCCTGAATTGGAAAAATATGAATGGGTGGATTTTCGGGGAAACTACAAAAATGCATTGAAGGAATTAGACCGTCAACTTAAGATGCCCGAACAGGAAAAACATTCTGTGCCTGAGGCGGGCTTCAAGATCCCTTCCATTGTGTGGCTGGCTTTTTTCTTGAGTTTGATCGTTTCCATTATTTCCATCGGCGCCGTATGGACGTTGTTCATTCCCTTCTTCCTGATTCGATTGCCGCTGGGTATTCTCAAACGCACGTTCACTTACATGTTGGTGCAGGCATCTCTTTTCATGCTGCCTTTTGCGCTTTTCCTGACGGTGAGTTTTTCCACCGATCCGGATGTGAGCGATATTGTCGACTTTCTGACCTACGCAAGCATTCCTTTTGTGATCGGACTGATATTTGTCCTGCGCTCAGAAGGTATGCAACGCTGGGGCAAGCCCGAAGCGGTTGCGCCGCCATCGGCAAATAATAAAAAGATGGCATACCCTGATTTTAAGGCTGCATCTTTTTTTATAGACCATGCCCCGCAAGATCAGAAGATCGCCGAACATACGAGAAAGGTATTTAAAGAGATCGGTCATATTGAGGAGATCGACCCTGCTTCTGCGGATGCGGTCTTTACGTTGGTCTCGCGCTTTAAAGGGGACAGCATTGTGGATAGCCAGAAACAGATGGTCTATCCCGTTATTATCCAATCCAACGATAAGATTTCGAAGCCATTATCCCGCGTTCAATGGCTGGACCTGCGGACTGGCGTGCGCAACCTGAACGTGGTCGCTAGGCTGCTGCCAGAACCCGCACGGCTCTTACGCAGTGTTGGCATCCGCCCGATGGGGAACCAAACGGTTCTGCCTTCTGTAATTATGTACCTGACGTATTTCATTGCTTTCCTAGCAGTTGTTTGCATTGGCAGTTGGCTGCCCTATATTCTTCAATATGCCGATGAGTTCATCTACGATACGGGCTTTACGGTTGTGATCGGTCAGTTGGCAGCCAGCCTGATCTTGTTTGGCGGTCTGTCTTATCTAATGGTGAAAAACATTGTAGACCGAAAAGGCTTCTTCGCTTCTCTACTCGGATTGATCCTCGGCATGCTTATACTGGGCGGAATCATTCTCTGGCAGATAGAGATCGATAACATGGTCTTTGACTTATTGAATACGAATGTAGAATATCGCGGCTATTCTGCTTACTATCCGCGTGTGATCTATATGGCAGGCAGCCTGGTGATGCTGGTTTATCTTTGGTTCAAGCGCCGAGACCTGATGTTCTGGTTCCCTGAGAAAAAATAAAAAATATAAGTTCTGTGATAAGAATACAAAAAGAGACTGACTCACGCCAGTCTCTTTTCATATCTATATCTTTTGAACGGGGAACTGTATCTCGTTGACAGTGTTTGAGTCGTTTTGATCTTCCTGTTTTTCCGGCAACTTGAGGTTCAACTCGCGGCTGGGACCTACGATCTGATACCCATTCACATCGATCCATTTGGCGAGGGCGTCGTAGGCTTCACCGATGGTGGCAAACGACCCGGCATGGACCACACACGCCATCGTCTCGACCGCAGGCAGTTCATACACTTTGACTTGCCCGACGGGAGTCGGGTCACCGGCGATGGGCATGGCAACTTCAATATCCCAGTCGCCTTCGCGCGCATCCGCATCATGATAGATCGCCATCGGCGTGCCGTTCATGCGGATATTATTTTGATAAATAAAGTTCAGCAGCTCATCCCAAAGCGGGCGTTGCGCGGGTGGGTTGGCGACCACGCCTCTTACTGTGGCGGCTTTCATCGCTTCGATTTTCTTTAATACGACATCATACTTAGACATAAAATTCTCCTGTTGGGTTTGTCTCAGCCAGTGTTCCACCTGCTCTAGCCTTACCGTTTCTTCTTCAACCCGCTGCCGGATCTCGGCTTGACGTAGCTTCAGCATTCCGCGTAATTCTTCTGTTGAAAGATTCTCTTCGAGAAAGCGACCGATCTCCTCTAAAGTGAATCCCAACTCTTTCAATGCCAGAATGCGATACAAACGCGGCAGTTGGTTGAAATCATAAAAACGGTAGCCAGTGAAACGGTCTACCTCAACGGGCTTGAGTAAACCCATCTCGTCGTAGTACCGCAAGGTCTTAATGGAAACACGGCTAAGTTTGGAAAAGTCTCCGATCCGGATCATGGTAGGCGCCTCCAGTATGTTATACACTCTCCAGTCACGGGAGAGTCAAGGTTCAATTTCTGGCAGTTTTATTGCGGATATTCTATACCCAGCGCGGTCACAAATTGCGCTTTTTTAGAAGGGGAAAGCGCAATTTGTGACCGTGGGCATTATATAATCGAAACATGGATTCTAAACCTTTATTCGACTCCTTCCCGCTTCTTTCTACCCCGCGCCTGATTCTGCGTGCCCTAGCCCTCACCGACCTCGACGATTTGTACGAGTACGCCTCCGACCTGGAAATTGACCGTTACACTCCATGGGATCATTATAAAAATATTGAAGAAGCTCGTGAAAATTTAAATGATTTTCTAGAAGCATATGAAAAACATGGGTTTTGGGTATGGGGCATCGAACACCGGGCAGACAAGAAATTGATCGGCATCATCAATATCAACAAACCGGGATACGACCGCAAGGTGGAGGTGGGTTACACCATTGCTCGCAAATATTGGGGACAGGGACTCGCTACCGAAGCGCTTCAGGTGTTGATTCGGTATGGGTTCGAGAAACTGGACGTGGCGCGGATTGAGGCGGTTGTCCTTCCTGAAAATAAAGCGTCTTCAAAAGTCCTACTCAAAGCAGGGATGCAGTTTGAAGGTTTATTGCGCAGTTATCAAGTCTGGAAAGGTAAGCCCAGCGACTTGGAAATGTATGCGATCGTAAAGACATAAGCCGATGTTACAATCGCGCCATGTTCGAAGATTTTGAACCGTTTGATATTCAAACAGGCGCAGCCACGATCCACGGGGTGAAGAAAGGCAGCGGCGCGCCGCTCTTATTGCTGCACGGATACCCTCAAACGCATGTCATCTGGCACAAGATCGCGCCGAAACTGGCGGAGCAATTCACTGTCATCGCCACAGACCTGCGCGGATACGGTGACAGCAGCAAGCCCAATGGCGGCGAGAATCACATCGCCTATTCCAAGCGTGAAATGGCAAACGATCAAGTTACAGTGATGCGTCATTTTGGGTTTGAGCATTTTTATATAGCAGGGCATGACCGCGGTGGCAGGGTGGCGCATCGCATGGCGCTCGACCATCCTAAGCGAGTGCAAAGAATAGCCGTGCTCGATATCGCCCCCACGCATTGGATGTACACCACCACCGACCTTGAATTCGCGCGCGGTTACTATCACTGGTTCTTTCTCATCCAGCCCTATGACCTGCCGGAGAAAATGATCGCCGCCGATGTGGAGCATTGGCTGCGCTCCAAGTTCGGTCAATGGGGGCGGGATAAACAAGCCATCACCGAGGAAGCCTATGCCGAATATCTGCGCTGTTTCAAAGACTTCGCCGCCATCCACGCCAGTTGTGAAGATTATCGCGCCTCGGCAGGCATTGACCTGCAGCACGACGAGCAGGATATGCATAAAAAAGTTTCTGCGCCATTGCTGGTGCTGTGGGGTGAAAAAGGGTTTGTTGGTAAAAAGTATGATCTTGTGAACGTATGGAAAGAACGCGCAGAGAATGTGCAAGGCTATGGCTTGCCTTGCGGACATTACCTGCCCGAAGAAGCGCCCGAACAAACCCTGCAAGCGTTACAAAAATTCTTTTCTGAATGATGGGAGTCAAAATGACCAAACGCCTGTTTGAAGCTGCCGACATGTTCCGCTTTGAATACATGCCCGAAGCCCAGCTTTCGCCCGATGGAACAAAGATCGTTTACGTTTTATTGCGCACCGATGAAGCCAAAGACTCTGAGTTTTCCAATCTGTGGCTGATGGATATACAAAGCAAAACGACGACTCAACTAACCAATGGCGAATGGACGGATAACTCACCAGTCTGGTCGCATGATGGCGCGAGCATCGCTTTCCTCTCCACCCGCGAGAAAAAGCCGCAGATCTTTTTATTCTCGCTTGCCGACGATCAAACCCGCCAACTCACGAACTTTTCGCAAGGCTGCGCTGGCGCGTTGGTCTGGTCGCCTGATGCCAAACGCCTCGCCTTCTCTGCAAAAAAAGAAAACTTGCCCGACCTCTCCCAGCCCCGCCGCATCACCCGCCCCATCTATCGCTTCGACGCCATCGGATATGTGGACTCTTTCGTTAAGCAGATTCATATCCTGGATGTAGAAAGCGGACAAACCACGCCTCTGACTCAGGGAGAGTGGAATCATTCGCCCCTAGCCTGGTCACCCGCTGGAAACGAGTTGCTCTACCTTGCCAACTTTGACCCTGATTCGATCTTCACCTCTGCCAACATCCACGCAGTTGATCTACACGGCAACTCACGCCTGATCCTCTCGAACGAATGGGGCATCATTCAAAATGCCGCATGGCTCAAAGATGGCAGAATTGCCTTTGCCGGTGTACCCGCTGGAAAAATTTATGGCAGTAAAAATGACTTATTCGTGATGAACTCCGACGGCAGCGACATTGAATGCCGCACCGCATCCCTGCCCAACATCATTGATGGACGCCTGCACGACGACTTCCCTGTCCCGTGGGCGTTTGGTCCCGCCCGCATTTTGCCAGCGGATGATTCCAGCGAAGCCATCCTTTGCACGTTGAATGGCGGCGAAGTGAATATGATTCAGGTTGCTCTGCACGGAGCCGAATCTATTCAAACCATCGCCAGCGGAAAACGCTTCTGCAATCCTTTCAATCGTGTGGGCAATGCTTTGTTCTTCGGGGTTGCTACGCCTTTCGACCCAACGCAACTCTCGCTGTTGAATCTTTCCACTTTGGAAGAAAATCAACTTACTTCGCTTAACAAAGACCTGCTCGACCAACTCCTCATGCCAGAGATGCGCGAGATCCGTTTCAAAAGCATGGATGGCGCCGATGTTGAAGGTTGGATCATGCTGCCGCAAGGCGAAGCACCTTTCCCAACTGTGTTGCATATCCACGGCGGACCGCATGCTGCTTATGGCTATTCCTTCTTCTTCGATTTTCTAGCGCTCACTAGTGCAGGCTATGCGGTTTTGCTGGTGAACTATCGCGGCTCACTCGGTTATGGTGATACCTTTGCCACAGCCATCAATCAGGATTGGGGCAACCTCGATCATAAAGACTTGATGGCAGGCGTGGACCATGCCATTGCCTTGGGCATTGCCGACCCTGACAGACTCGGTTGCTGCGGCGTTTCGGCGGGCGGCTTTCACTCATGTTGGATTGCTGCAAACACCAATCGCTTCAAAGCGGCTGCGCCTGAAAACCCGCTCACCAACTGGGTCAGTTTTTATGGCACGAGCGATATTGGTCCCGTTTTTGCGGTGCGCGAGATGGGCGGCAAACCGCACGAAGTGCCCGAGAGCTATCGGCGCTGCTCACCAATCGCGTATGCTCACCAAAGCACAACACCCACATTGTTGATTGTCTGTGAAGAAGACCGACGCTGTCCGGCGGAACAAGCCGAACAGTTCTACACTACCCTTAAAGCCAATGGCTGCACAGTCGAAATGGTCCGCATGCCAAACAGCTTCCACGACGACTCAAGCTATGGTCCATTTGCCAGCCGTCGGGTCCATAATGAGGCGCTGATCGAGTGGATGGACAAGTATGTCAAGTAAAAAAGAGGCTGACGTTTTAAACGTCAGCCTCTTTTGATTCAACGATTAAGCTTTCTTACTTTCGCCTTTATCGTCTTTCTTTTGCATGTCTTTCAGGATCTTCTCACGCATCGCCTCTACATCGGGCGAGCGTTGAGTCGAATCACCTTCCTTTGCCAGCCCACCAAAACGGTCGGAGAGCAACATGGTCAGCAGGGCTTCCATGATGTTGGCAGATTGACCTCCGCCTTTCTCACCGTTGCCGCCGCCCACTACCACACGCGGAACGACGTCCACGCCGGATACTTGAATGGCTTCGGCAAAACGGTTGAGCACTTGCTGAGTCACCTGGAACTGCGGACCACCATATGCGCGTACCTGTTCTTCGGTGGCGAGCGCCTGAGCGATACCCACACGAGCAACCTTTTCGGCTTCGGCTTCAGCCAGTGCGCGGATCTGTTGCGCCTGCTGAATGGAGCGTTCATACTCCGCCTTACCCTGGTTCGACTGAATAGTAATGCTCAACTCGGCTTCGGTCATTTTGCCTTGCATCGCAGCGCGAGATTCCGCTTCACGCAGTTCGCGTTCCTTGACGGCAGCTTTCTCTTGCTGAGAATAGGTCTCGACCTGTTCCTCTGCCACCTGACGCTGACGTAACTGGGTCAGGATGGTTTCGATCTGCAAGTCGCCTGTGGGTGAGGAAGGCGTACCGATCAACACTTCTTCAAGCTCGAGGTTATAGTGCTCGAACTTGGTCCTCATCTCCAGGCTGGATTGCTGTTGAATGGCACTGCGTTCCTGTAACAACTGGATGAGGGTGCGCGTCTGCGCAACGTTCTTGAAGTACGCCGCCACCATCGGGTCGAGGGTTTGCTCGACCAGTTTTTTGATGTCGCCGAAACGTTGGATAACGAGCGGTGCTTTCTTATAGTCGATATGCACTACTACCGAAAGTGGAAGTGTCGGCTCAAAGGCATCTTTAGTGATGAGTGCCACTTCGCTCAGATTCTCGTCGAAGTTATGCGAACCGACTTCGTTCTTGATCCACTTCAAAATGAAGTTGGTTGTGGGCACAGGGATGACCTTGCCCGCATAGGTGTTGAATGGATATTTACCTGGCAGCAGAGCTTCACTCCACACACCGCGTTGCCCACGGGTGACCAATTCACCGTGACGGTATTCCACGCCGGAAAGGTCAACACCTTGCGCGCCAGTATATGAAACGACCACGCCTACATTGCCTACGTCGATGACGGTTTTCTCGATCATCTCCACCGTGGCGAACAAGCGGTTGACGTAATACGTACCTTCCACCAACACTTGCAGTTGACGTCCACGCATACCGCCTGCTTTTAAGAAGCGGTCGGCATCCTGGAATTTGTTATGGTATTCATCCGCCGTTTCGGGGTTATCCCCAACGACGGGGGCGATGATCTCGCCTTGCGGCAGAGAAGGACCATCGTGGACGGTGACGATACCGATCTCATCATCATTATCCTTTATGATGACCGGGCGGAACCCGTCACGTTCTTTGATGACTTCTGCCATGCGCACGATCACGGCACTATCGTCACGGCTGAGCGGCAGAGAGTACACGCGCTCTTCGGTGATGACCACGAACTGCATCAAGTTAAAGGCATAGGTACCTTCGCGCAAAATCAAACGCTGCGGACCTTTTTGCCCATTATTCTTCATGAATGCAAGCACATCTTGAAAGTCATTCGCAGTCACGTTGGATGCCAACACTTGAGACGGTTCAAGCGGAGCGCCGTCGCGGGCGAATATATAACCGACCTTGCCCTGAGTGATCGTGACCAGGGGTGACATATGCACAGCATATTGAATGGGCATCAGGTAATGCAGACCACCGCGCAAGACCTGTGGTTGGAAGCCGGTTTCACCGCTTAATGCGATTAAGCCAGATTTCAACGTTTTAAACCCGAATCGTTTTTCAACTACACCGACCCGGTTGTTGGGGATGAAGCGGATCCCTGTTAGGAAGAACAGGGCAAGAGCAATTAGCCACCACCAATCACGTAAAAAAATTAAGGTTTCCATTTTTTCTCCTTCGCCTAGAATATACGCTTATTTTACATCTAGGTTTCGTTCATGGAAGCCCTACCAATGTCATGGAGTGCGGAAGGAGTAGCTGAGGGAGATCACAATGACCAAAAACGCCAGAACGAGCACAAGTACGCCTGCCAGCCACAAGCCGAGGTAACTGACAACCAGCCCCAGCGTAATGACAATTGCCAGAAACGAGAACCGCTCATAGTCGGGGTTGCGACCCGGGGTTCTTAAATCCCGCCTTATGAAGAGACCATAGCCCATTCCGAGTAGGCTCAAAATGACCATGCTCCAGGTATAGGCGACTCCACTGCCCGGCAATGGCAGGACGAACACGCCGCAGGTTGCTTCCTGATCCTTGAGGGGGTAGGCGGCGTAGGTCCAAATGCGTGCAAAAACGAAGCGGTTGAGGTCAATGTTTTCAGGACCGATCTCCCATGCCAGGTATTTGCTTTCACCGGGGGCAAGCTCAGCTTTTTCGATGGTTGAGTTCTGGCTGATGGGACTGCTCAGGTCAACTTTGATGGAAGGCGATACTTTTTTGTCAGTTGAGTTTCTAAGCTGGACAGAGATGGTTGTGGTTTCGGTCTCGGTCATAAAAAATGGACAACTGAGAGAGCCCAACCGCGCGCCGCCAGTGCGGTCGAACCCGTAATAGGATGCTTCGAGGTCTGCCCAGGTGGCAAAAAAAGTGACTGCCAGCCCAAGGACGGCGCCAACCGCATAGAACAGAAAGTGTAGATTTTGAGGGAATTTCTTGTTATTCATGCCTGCTTCTCTTAGATGGATTATTCGAAGATTGTACCTTCTTGCGGATGTTTCTTCCCAATACGACAAGACTGTTTTTCCCCCACCCTCAAGATGGGGCAGGTTTTGCTCTGGAGTTAATCGGTTATACTACGTTCGCTTTGCCGCCTCGTGCGAAATTTTATAAAGAGAAATATTGAAAGCAGTATGACCGACCATATCCGTAACTTTTGCATCATCGCCCATGTTGACCATGGCAAATCCACGCTCGCAGACCGGCTCCTTCAATTAACAGGCACGGTCTCTGACCGCGACATGACCGAGCAGGCGCTCGACTCGATGGATCTCGAACGCGAAAAAGGCGTCACCATCAAAGCCTCTGCCGTGCGTATGTTTTATACTGCCAAAGATGGGCAGAAATACGAACTCAACCTGATCGACACCCCCGGGCACGTGGACTTCGGTTATGAAGTCAGCCGCGCCTTGAAAGCCTGTGAAGGCGCGATTTTAGTTGTGGATGCGACTCAGGGCATCGAAGCCCAGACCCTTGCCAATCTTTATCAGGCGCTCGAAGCCGACCTGACGCTTGTTCCCGTTATCAATAAAATTGACCTCCCTTCGGCTCGTCCCGACGAAGTGGCTGAAGATGTCGGCTCCCTGCTTGGCGTTGACCCGGATTCAGTTCTGCGAGTCTCTGCCAAAGAAGGTATCAACGTTGAAGCCATTCTCGAAGCCATCGTCGAGCGCGTCCCTGCCCCGAAAGATGCAGACAACGAACCCGTGCGAGCGCTTGTCTTTGATGCACATTATGATTCATACAAAGGCGTGGTTGCTTACATCCGCATGTTCGAAGGCAAGATCAAATCCACCGATGTCTTGCGCATGTTCTCCACCCGCAACGACCTGCGCCCGGTGGAGATCGGCATTTTCGCCCCGGGAATGAAACCCGTGGATACGATCGGTTCCGGTGAAGTGGGATACGTGGCGACAGGCTTTAAGACTGTCCACGAGTGCCGCGTCGGTGACACGCTGACGCTTGCCTCTGCTCCCGCAACAGAACCCCTCCCCGGATACTTCCTGCCCAAGCCCATGGTTTTCGCAGGCATTTACCCCGTCGAAGCGGATGATTACACCGAGCTGCGCGATGCGCTTGAAAAACTGCAGCTTAACGATGCTTCATTAACCTATCAGCCTGAAACCTCACAAGCACTAGGTTTTGGTTTCCGTGCCGGGTTCCTGGGCTTGTTCCATATGGAGATCATCCAGGAACGCATCGAACGCGAATATTTGCTCGATGTGCTATTTACCGCTCCTTCAGTGGAATATGAAGTATTGACCATTGGCGATGTGGTTATCAAAGTAGACTCTCCTGCCGAACTGCCCGACCCAAATAAGATCATTGAAGTCCGCGAACCGTGGATGAACATCGAGATCATCACGCCGACTGATTATTATGGTCCCATCATGGACTTGGTCACCAAGCGGCGTGGTATCTTCAAGCAACAGGGACATCCTGCTCCACATCGCGTGCAGTTGGATTTTGAGATCCCGCTTTCTGAACTCATTGTGGATTTCTTCGATCATTTGAAATCGCGCACCAAAGGCTATGCTTCGCTCGATTATCAATTCCTTGAATATCGCGCCGATAAACTTCAGAAGTTGGAGATCCTCGTCAATGGAGATCCGCTGGATGCACTTGCAGCCATTGTCCATGAGAAGGATGCTTTCCATAAGGGACAGCGTCTCATTACCAAGCTTAAGGATCTGATTCCACGCCAGTTGTATGATGTTGCCGTTCAAGCCGCTTCAGGCGGACGTATCATCAGCCGCGCCACGGTCAAAGCCACACGCAAAGATGTGTTGGCAAAATGTTATGGCGGCGATATCTCACGTAAGAAGAAATTGCTCGAGAAACAAAAACGCGGTAAGAAGCGTTTGAAGATGGTGGGAAATGTTGAAATTCCGCAGGAAGCCTTTATGGCGGTCTTGAAGTTGGACGACGAATAATTTTTACGGATTACGTTTTACGAAGTCTCGTATTACGTAATCCGTAATGCGTAAGGAATCCTCATGTCTGAATCCCGAAACAACTTAAAACGAATCCTGCCCGGTTTGCTCATCAGCATTGTCTTGATCGCTGTCATTCTCTCGTTTGTGGATTTCAAAACCACATTGAGTGCTTTGCAAACCGCGAACTACGGCTTGATCGGCATTGCCGCTATTTTGTCCTTTGTCTGGATGGCAGTCCGTGCCGTTGTTTGGCGCACTTTGCTGCGCGATAAACCTACTTATCAAGATGTGCTCTTCACCACGGGTGAAGGGTATTTGTTAAATAACTTTTTGCCCTTTCGTCTGGGCGAGATCGGTCGGGCGTTTTTACTCAGCCGCAAGTCGGGCGGGCTGACCTTTGCCGAGATCATTCCCACTATCGTCATCGAACGTTCGGTGGATCTGATCATTTCTGCAATTATCTTTTTATCTGCGCTGCCTTATGTTGTCAATGCAGAGAGCTCACCCACGCTTGGGTATGTTTTGGGCGGGGTGATGCTCTTTGGGCTGGTGCTGATGTATATCCTCGCCCATAACAATCAATGGGCGTTGGATTTATTCCATAAACTCAGCGCGCGCTTCCCTGCTTTGCAAAAAACGGGTGGCAGCTTCCTTGAATCTTTTTTTCAAGGTTTGGGCGTGCTGACAGACGGCTGGCTTTTCCTGCGCTTTTTATTTTGGATGATCTTGAACTGGGCAATTGCCTTGCTGGCTTATTACCTAATGATTCTTGCCTTCTTCCCTGATGGACAATGGCTTTGGGCGGTTTTCGGGATTGGCATGGCTGCCTTTGGTGGCGCTATTCCATCGGCGCCGGGGGGCGTAGGTACTTTTGAAGGTGCAGTAGTCTTTGGGTTGACGCGCTTTACTGCTGATGAATCGACTGCTCTGGCGGCGGCGTTGGTCATGCGTATTTATAATTACCTAAACAGCGGAGTCATTGGTGGGATCGGATTAGTACGCGAGGGGCAGACCCTTTCGGGGATTTATCAGCAACTGATTAATTTAAGGAATAAAGACCCGCAAGAAACCACAGAGAGGTAGTTCAGTTATGTCCAAACAATATCTTGTCACCGGCGGCGCTGGTTTTATTGGTTCAAATTATGTCCATCGTTTGTTGGCGCGCGGCGAGAAAGTGACCATTTACGATAATTTTTCACGCGGCGGGGCTCCACGAAACTTGGAATGGTTGAAGGCTGAATTTGGGGAGAAAGCTTTTGAGGTGGTGGTTGGGGATGTAAGAGACGCCGTCAGAATAACCGAAGCCGCTCAACAGTCCGATGTGATCGTGCATTTGGCGGGTCAAGTCGCGGTGACTACTTCGGTTACAAATCCCAGAGATGATTTTGAATCCAATGCATTGGGAACCTTCAATGTGCTAGAAGCTGCGCGCGCTTCGGGACGTAAACCGATCGTGATGTATGCTTCGACTAATAAAGTGTACGGCGGCATGGAAGATGTGGAGTTGTTCGAGGAGCCGACTCGCTGGCGTTACAAGGATTTGGTAGGTGGCTGCCCTGAAACACAACCGCTTGATTTTCATTCGCCGTATGGCTGCTCGAAAGGGACAGGCGATCAGTATGTGCGCGATTATGCGCGGATGTATGACCTGCCTACGGTGGTCTTCCGTCAGTCTTGCATTTATGGTCCACGTCAATTTGGTATTGAAGATCAGGGCTGGGTGGCTTGGTTCATCATTGCGGCTGTGATGGGAAAACCCATGACGATCTACGGTGATGGTAAACAAGTGCGCGATATTTTGCATGTGAATGATTTAATTCAGGCATACGATCTGGCTGTTGAAAAGATCGATGTGGCGAAAGGTCAGGTCTACAACCTCGGCGGCGGACCTTCGAACGTCATGTCTATTTGGGCAGAGTTTGGACCAAAACTTGAGAAGATGATCGGCTCTTCCCTTAACGTTTCTCGCGGCGATTGGCGTCCCGGCGACCAACGTGTTTTTTATGCTGATGTATCGAAAGCCAAACAGGAACTCGGCTGGGAACCGAAGATCAATGTGGACGAAGGCGTGAACATGCTCTTCGATTGGGTGAATAAGAACAAGTCTTTGTTCTAGAGCTCTGGAGCATTTCATGCAGGAATATTTTTCATCGTTGGCTGAGGGGTTCCTTGCCGGTCTTCCCAACTTTCTTTTAGCTGTCCTTTTCTTTGCGGTTAGTTACTATGCGGGCATCTGGCTGAGCCGTCTCTTGAGCCGTGTGTTGCAGCGGCAGAATGCAGAGCCGGGCGTCTCACACCTGCTTTCGCAAATCCTGAAATGGACGATCATTTCCCTTGGCTTTATTACTGCGCTTCAGCGCTTCTTCAACGTTACGGCATTTCTGACGGGTCTGGGGATCATCGGATTTACCATTGGCTTTGCACTGCAGAACATCATGCAGAATTTTATTTCCGGGGTGATCCTGTTGGTGCAACAGCCGTTCAAGGTGGGTGACGAAGCGAAGTTGAGCGGCTTTGAAGGCATCGTGCAAAAGATTGGTTTGCGCACCACTGAAATAAAACTGCGGAATGGGTTGATTGCTTTTCTGCCCAATGCCGATGTGCTCGCCCAACCTATCATCAACTACACTCGTGCCAGCCACTTCCGCGTAGAATTGCCTGTAAGCGTTTCCTACGACGCAGACTTGGAAGATGTGCGAGGTTTCATTCTGGAAGCGGTCAAGACCGTGCCGGGCTATGTCGAAACCCCTGTGCCGCAGGTTCTATCGCATAACTTTGGCGTTTCATCCGTGGACCTCACCGTCCAATTTTGGATCAGCAACACTGCCGACCAACATGCCGCCAAAGATATGGCGTTGACGAAGATCAAGCAAGCCTTCGCAAATGGAAACATCGAAGTGCCGTATCCTGTACAGATCGTCCGTACGCAAACGCGGAAAACGGCAAAGCAGAAAACAAAATGAAGATACTCACCGTCCTTACCTATTATCGTCCGCACACGAGCGGACTCACCATCTACGCCGAACGCCTTGCGCGCGCCTTTGTCAAACGCGGGCATCAAGTGACTGTGATGACCACACAGTACGACCCATCCCTCCCGCGCGAAGAGATGATGGATGGTGTCAAAGTGATTCGTGTGCCGGTCTTGGCACGGGTCAGCAAGGGTGTGCTGGCACCCACGTTCGGCTTCGTTGCTACCAAACTTGCCTGGGAGCATGATGTCGTGCAGATGCACTTGCCGCAGTTCGACGCTCCCGGTGTGGCGTTTCGCGCGCGTCTCTTTGGCAAACCCGCCGTCCTTACTTATCATTGCGATGTACAATTGCCACTGGGCTTTTTCAACCGCCTCGTCAACTTCGTGTTGGATTTTCAAAACAACATGGCTGGGATCCTCGCGAATCACATCGTGACGTATACACAGGATTACGCGGATCACTCGCCCTTCCTCTCACGCTACGCCTCCAAACTAACCCCGATCCTGCCTCCAGTGGAGTTGCCTGTTGCCACGCCGGAAGCTGTCTCTGCCTTTGCGCAAACGAATCTCACACGCGAACGCAAACCCGTCATTGGCATGGCGGCTCGTTTTGCTTCTGAAAAAGGCGTGGAAGTTTTGCTGGATGCCATGCCTGCCATCTTGAAGAAATACCCGAAGGCGCAAGTCTTGTTCGCAGGCACGTATCAAAACGTAATGGGCGAGCAAGCCTACTCAGACCGGCTCATGCCGCGCATCCATGATTATGAAATTCATGGGCACTGGAAATTCCTGGGCAATCTCGATCCGATTCAAATGGCGGCGTATTATCCCAACTTGGATGTCATCACCGTGCCATCCCTTAATTCCACCGAAGCCTTTGGCTTGGTTCAGATCGAAGCGATGCTGAATGGCGTACCCAGCGTTCCATCTGCGTTGCCGGGTGTGCGCCAGCCAGTGAAGATGCACAATATGGGTGTCGTCTCAGAGATCGGGAATTCTGAAAGCCTGGCAAATGCCATTCTTGAAGTGTTGGATCATAAAGAAGAACATCGCGGTGATATTCCTGCCATCAAGACTGCGTACAACCCCGACTCGATTGCGCAGGAATATGAAAAATTATTTGCAAAGCTGGGAGCAAAACAATGAAGAAGGATTTCCTGTTTCTTCAGCTGAGTTCCCTGCCATATTTTCGCGGATTTCTTCGGGCAATCGAGTCTTCCTACTATCAAGACCTGCCTATGCCTTCTCCGGTCTATGATGTCGGTTGCGGCGATGGTCACTTCGCTTCGTTGACCTTCGACCATAAACTCGATGTCGGTCTCGACCCATGGCGCTTTTCGATGAAAGAAGCCAAGAAATACAATGCCTACAAATCATTGGTTGAGGCAGATGGTGCGCAGACTCCATTCCCTTCCAATTATTTCGCCAGCGGACTCAGCAACTCGGTACTCGAACATATCCCACACATTGACGCAGTCTTAAAAGATACGGCTCGCGTGTTGAAGCCGGGCGCGCCCTTCTACTTCTGTGTGCCGAATACGCGCTATTTCTCTGCCCTTTCACTTACCAAAGTCTTTGGCAAACCCTATGAGAATTGGTTTCGTAAAATTTCCCGTGTCCATCATGCCGATGAGCCGGATGTATGGGAAAAACGCTTGAATAACGCCGGTTTTACGCTTGAACGATGGTGGCACTATTTTTCGCCTGCTTCTATGCGCGTGTTAGAATGGGGGCACTATTTTGGTCTGCCCTCTGTGGTTGCCAAAGTGCTGACGGGTAAGTGGATCCTTTCTCCTACAAAATGGAATCTGGCAGCCACCACCGCCTATGTAAAAAAATATGCCTCCCCTGAACCGGTAGAGGATGGCACGTTCACGTTTTATATTGCGCGCAAAATGTAGGGGCGAGGTCTCCTCGCCCTATTTTGAATAATCTGATATTTGGGCGGGGGAATCCCGCCCCTACAAAATAAACCCCATGTCCTTCGACGAAAAATACTTCTCCACGCACACGTATGCCAATATCACCTTCGCCAAATACAGCATGTATTGGTGGTCCAACCGTTTCTTTGCCACATTGGCAAAACGCCACGGGCGGCGCGGAGCGCGTCTGCTTGAGGTGGGATCCGGCATGGGGCATTTGGTGGGGCAACTCTCAGCGGAGTTCGAAGCGTATGGCATGGACTTGAATCATTGGGCGGTCAATAAATCCAAAGAGTATTCTGAAAAAGCATCCCTGCAAACTGCATCCGCACAAGAGTTGCCGTATCAAGACGGTGCTTTCAATGTAGTCATCATCAAACATATTGTGGAACATTTGCCCGACCCGGCGAAAGCTATCAATGAGATCGGGCGCGTGACTGAAAAAGACGGCATCTTGATTCTCGCCACGCCGAACTTGGGTTCGCTGCTTAAGCCGTGGAAAGGTGAGCGCTGGATCGGTTACCAGGACCCGACGCACATCTCGTTGAAAGAGCCGGAGGAATGGCTTCGTTTGATCGAAGATGCGGGTTTTGAGTTCATCCGCGTTTTTTCAGACGGCTTCTGGGATGTCCCTTATATTCCACTGGTGCCGAAGGCGCTGCAAAAATTATTTTTTGGCTCGCTGGGCGGGATTCAAGCCATTACGGGGCTGGTCTTTTTACCCATGCGGTGGGGGGAAAGTGTTCTCGTGATTGCAAGGAAAAAATAATAAAAATCGTATAGAATCACCCTTACGGATTACGTGTATAGAGTTGCGTAATCCGTAATTCGTACTTTGAAGGAATTACAGAGATTCATGCAGCCAGAGACAAACACCCCGCCTGAGCAGGAACCCACTGTCCTTGACCTTTACAAGACCATCACGAAGGATCGGGCTTCTTTCTTTAATTTCATGCGCTCTTTATGGGATGCAAGACAACGTGAAGAGTTCAATCAGTCGCTTGCGCTCGAAGCGGCTCATCCGGTAATTTTGAAGCCGTCTGAAGTGCCCGACCGTACAACCGCTTTTCCGTGGCGGGCGGTGGCGGCATTTGGCCTGGCATTGGTCGCGCAATTTCTGGTCGAACCGCCGTTGCGGAATGGTTTGTTAGCAGTCGTTTTGTATATGGCGGCGTTTGGGGTGGCATTCTGGTCGTATCGCTCGGATGAGTGGCATTTACCGCCCATGCCTGCGCTTTGGCAAAGGGCAGACCCGCTGTCTGTACGCCTCATTCCGCTTGTATTTTCTGTGATCCTGGCGATCATTGCCTTCATTAATTTTGGCAACGGCGAGCTGGGCCCGTGGACTCTTTCGGGCGGAAAATTCACTGCCATGAACGTTAGCTTGTGGCTTCTTTCAGTGATATTGCTTGGCGTCAGTTTTTGGGTGCCTGCACCGAAAGCGCCGCCGGTTGAAGAAGAACAGACCGAAGTTGTTGAGCCTAAAACAAAGACATGGGTTTGGGGCAGTGTCGAACTGACCATCCGCAATTTCACCACGATACAACGCAAGTGGCTTGGGGGCGGGCTTTTCGTTGTATTCATCGTGATCGCATTATTTTTCCGTTTGAATCAATTGGAGCAGGTTGCGGTGGAACCTTTCAGCGACCATGCTGAAAAGATCCTCGATGTCTATGAGATCACACAGGGCGGCAACTATATCTTCTTCGAACGCAACACCGGGCGTGAAGCCATCCAAATGTATTGGACCTTGCTGGTGCTGAATGTCTTCGGCACAGACTTCTCTTTTTATAGTTTGAAACTCGGCACGGTTTTGTTGGGTATTCTTACGATCCCCTTTGTGTATATGTTGGGCAAGGAATATGGCAATGCGCGCGTGGCGTTGTTTGCGCTTTTTCTATTTGGAGTGGCAAGCTGGCCCAACATTATCTCGCGGATTGGATTGCGCTTTCCGCTGTATCCACTCTTTGCTGCGCCCACGCTTCTTTTCCTCATCCGCGGCTTGCGGACTCAAAACCGGAATGACATCATCCTCGCTGGAATCTTTCTCGGGCTCGGCTTGCATGGGTACAGCCCTTTCCGAATTGTGCCCATCCTGGTGGTGGCAGTCTTTGGAATTTACTTCCTGCATGCCGGTTCCAAGGGGAATCGTCAGCAGGCATTCTTCTGGCTCTTACTTGTTATTATTTTTTCACTCTTCGTCTTTTCGCCGCTCATGCGCTACTGGCTTGAACGCCCTGACTTGTTCGGGTATCGCGCTTTTAGCCGTTTGAGCAGTATCGAAACGCCATTGCCCGGACCTGCCTGGCAGATATTCCTCTCGAACATGTATAAGGGCTTGCTGATGTTCAACTGGGATGATGGTGAGATCGGCACGCACTCGGTGACTCATCGCCCAGCGCTGGACTTGATCACCGCGGCGTTGTTCCTGATGGGCATTGTCTTTTTGATCGTGCGTTACATCCGTCAGCGTGACTGGCGTGACCTAACGCTTTTAGTCTCCATCCCGATTTTGATCCTGCCATCGGTTTTGTCGTTGGCATTCCCGGGCGAGAACCCAGCCATGAATCGTGCCGGTGGGGCATCGATCACAGTATTCGTGATCGGGGCGTTGGCGCTCGATGGTTGGGTATCCAGCTTCGGGTCCACGTTGAGGCGGAAGGTCGTCGCATACAGTTTGGTGGCGGTCTTATTTGCGGGCATCGCCTTTTTCAATTACGACTTGGTCTTTAATAAATTCTCAAATGCCTTTGCGCTTTCGGGTTGGAACTCCTCTGAGATGGGCAAAGTGATCAGCAGCTTTGAAGATAAATATGGGCAGACCGAGACGGTCTGGATCGTACCCTTCCCATTTTGGGTGGACACACGCTTGCCGGGTGTTTGGGCAGGCATTCCAAACCGCGACTTTGCCATGTTCAAGGAAAACCTGACCGATAGCTTGAATTATCCTGCGCCTAAGATGTTCATCTATTGGAATACGGATCCGGAAACTGAGAAAATTCTTAGGGAACTCTACCCGAACGGTAACGTATCCCGCTATACTTCAGTGTATGAAGGCAAAGACTTCTTCATCTTTATGGTTGAACAATAAATTGAGCGCATGCCAAGTAAACAACAAAATATGAACAACGAAAAACGCGCCTGGCTTTACGATATTCTTTTCATCTTCATTCTGCTCATGGCGGGCTATTTACGCATTGGCGGATACGACTGGGGCGAAGGCTATCATCAACATCCCGATGAGTTGTTCCTCTCCGGTGTGTTGGATAATCTGCGGGCACAAGCCTGTGAAGACCCGGCAATTCCAGTGGATGGCTGTTTGCCCGAGAACCGTCGTTGGATGACGATTGGCGAATACTTCAATAGTTCCACTTCCACACTCAACCCGGCTGTGCGCGGATACGGTTTCTTTGTCTACGGCAACCTGCCAATGACGTTGACCCGCGTGCTGATGGAAGCGAGTGACCAGAGTGCCCTCGGTGCTTCCAAGTACTTTGCGCGGCAAGTCTCTGCTGTTGCAGACTTGTTCGCGATCTTCTTTTTGTATTTGATTGTTTCGCGTTTGTATGGTCGTAAGGTGGGTGTTTTTGCCGCAGCGTTCTCATCGCTGGCAGTGATGCAGATCCAGCAATCGCATTTTTTCACATCAGATCTGTTCGTGAATACCTTCCTGTTCCTCGGGTTGATCTTTGCCGTTGAAATTTTGGAATGGCAGGCAAAGAAAAAAGAAGCCGTGGATGAATCTGATGCGGCGATCATTAAAGTAGAAGATGAGGAGAGTGACGAGGGACAAGATCCGAGTAACGAGGAAGAACTCGTTGCTGGCAACTCATTACTCATAACTCAAATCTTTAAATCTCCGCTTTTCTTTTTCAGCATAGCCTTTGGGTTGGCGCTGGGCATGGCGATGGCATCCAAGATCAATGCGGCAGCCATGGCGATTGTTTTGCCTTTTGCATTTTTCGTGCGCTGGCTCGTCTATGATCGTGCGCGCAAACTGGATGTGAATTACTTCCTTGAGGTCTTGGCTTTTCTTGTGGCGGGTGGGCTTGCCACGTTGATTTCTTTTCGTATCTTTCAACCCTATGCCTTCAATGGACTTCTATTAGATGAAGGTTGGATCAAAGGCATTGCCGAACAACGCTTGCAGGCAACCGGTCTCTCAGACCTGCCTTGGAATTTGCAGTGGGCACGCCGCACGCATTTGTATTCTTTCGAGAATCTCACTGTGTGGGGGCTTGGGCTTCCGCTTGGCTTACTTGCCTGGGCGGGCTTCCTGCTCATGGGCTGGCGTATTCTCAAAGGCGAATACAAACACCTCCTCTTGTGGGGCTGGACAGCTTTTTACTTCGGCTGGCAGTCTTTGCAATTCAACCCCACCATGCGTTATCAACTGCCGGTCTATCCGCTTTTGTGCATGATGGCTGCCTGGTTTATTTTTGAACTACTACGTTCCAAACCGCAACCCATTACGCGCTTTAACTTCATCAGTCTTGCCGGTGGAGTGTTGGGCATTGCTGTTCTTATTGCTACAACGGTTTGGGCGTTCGCCTTTCAAAGCATTTACCTGCGACCCGAGACTCGCATGGCGGCAACGCGCTGGTTGTTCGAGAATGCACCTGCTGGAGTCAATCTCTCCATTCAAACTCAAACTGGCACATACAGGCAACCGGTTGGTATTCCGTCTGAATTGCTCATCACCGGCGGTGCTCCCTACATCACCAGCTTTGTTCCCAATCAAGATGGGATGTTAAGCGAGGTGACCTTTGGCTTTGCGCGTGACGCGGCTGGAGCCACGGGACCTGTCAACATCTCCATCTCCGCTGCGGCTCAACCAGACCTCGTGCTTGCTCGGGCTTCCACCTTGCTTGAGGCTTCGCCGAATGCGGATCCGCGCGGCGCGCCGCTGATCTTCAGCCTTGATACGCTTGTCCCTCTTAAAAAAGGGGAGTCGTATACACTGACCATCGAAACGACCAGCGCTGCCCTCAGCATTGAAGGCTCAGCCATTGCCAACGAAACGGACTACGACTGGGGCTTGCCCTTCCGCATTGACGGGTACGACCCATACAGCGGTTTGAGCGGTTTGTATAGCAATGATGACCTTGTCTTGCAGGTTTATTGGGGGGAAGACTTCAATAAGCTCAACCGCTACATTGATATTCTCTCACGGGCAGATTACATCGTCGTTCCCACCAATCATCAATATGCACAGATCACGCGCCTGCCAGAACGCTATCCGCTCACGACTTTGTATTATCGCGAGCTGATCGGCTGTCCTGAAAATGAAGACATCATTCAGTGCTACCGCCTGGCAGAACTGGGGAGTTATGAAGGCAGGCTTGGGTTTGAGTTGGTACAGACCTTCGAGTCGTATCCCACCCTCGGACCGATCGTTATCAACGATCAATCAGCAGAAGAAGCTTTCACCTTCTACGATCATCCCAAAGTGTTGATCTTCAAAAAGACCGCAGATTTTGATGCTGAAAAATTGCGCGTGGTGCTCAACACTGTGGACTTAAGCAAGGTCGTGCAGTTAGCACCCACACAATTCAACGACTATAAGACCTTGATGCTGCCTGAAGAAACGCTGGCAACGCAGCGAGCAGGTGGCACCTGGTCAGACTTATTCGATTATGACTGGCTTCAAAATAAATATCCGGCTTTGGGTGGGTTGCTTTGGTATGCCTTCATCTTTGTGCTGGGTTTGTTTGCTTACCCGATTGCACGGCTGGCATTGCCGGGCTTGAAGCAGTACGCCTATCCTTTGGGCAGGATCGTCGGCTTGGTTCTGTTGGCATGGATCTCATGGATGGGTGGTTCGGTCGGTGTGCCGTATACGCGAGTCAGTATCGGCGTGGCATTCGCTTTGGTTGCAGTGACAGGCGTCGGCTTGTGGTTGAGGCGAAAGCAGCAATTTAGGGACGATTGGGAGCATCGTCGCTTCTTCGTGATGGCAGAGCTGGTCTTCCTAGCATTCTTCCTGATCGATCTGTTGATCCGTTTTGGCAATGCCGATATGTGGCACCCTGCCAAAGGCGGCGAACGCCCCATGGATTTTTCGTATTTCAATGCGGTCTTAAAGAGCACCAGCTTCCCGCCCTATGATCCCTGGTATGCGGGCGGATATATCAATTATTACTATTACGGTTTTGTGCTGGCGGGTACGCCGGTGAAACTTTTGGGCATTGTGCCTTCGATTGCATATAACTTTATTTTGCCTACTTGGTTTGCCTTGGTGGCAGTTGGCGCGTTTACCATTGGCTTTAATGCGGTCGATACGTACAAACAAAAGAACGAAGCTGGACAACCGCTGTCGTTCAACCTGCAATTGCTCTCCGGGTTGACGGCTTCGGTCATGGCGATCTTGCTTGGCAATCTGGGAACCATTCAGGCGATCTTCAATGCCTTACAACGCATCGCCGCGCCGGGTGGTTTGGTGCCTGCGGATACGGGCTTCTTCCAACATTGGGCGTGGGCGTTTCAGGGATTGTGGATGATGTTCTCGCAACAGGTCACGCTTCCACTCGGGCGCGGAGATTGGTACTGGTTCCCAAGCCGTGTGATTCCGCCGGGACCGGGGAATGAGATCACCGAGTTCCCCTTATTCACATTCTTATATAGCGACTTGCATGCGCACATGTTGGTCATGCCTTTGGCATTGTTCATCATTGCCTGGGCGTTGGCATTCGTGCGTGCGCGCGCCAAGTTAACTCTCGGTGAATGGATTGCTTCGTTTGCTATTGGTGGTTTGATGATCGGCACGTTAAAGCCGACCAACACTTGGGACTTATACACCTACTATCTGCTTGCTGCGATTGCAACAGCCTACACTCTCTTCCGTTACTTCGAGTGGAAAGATTATTTTGGGTTGCCCGCCTGGGTGGGGAAGACCGGTTTGGCAGTTGGAGCCATGGCGTTGCTCTATATTTTAGGCGCGCTGTTCTACCTGCCTTTCTCGCAATCCTTTGGGCAGGCGTATAACTCGGTCTCTTTCTGGCAGGCAACGCGGACTCCGCTTTCTTCTTACTTCACACAATGGGGCTTGTTCCTCTTCATCATCACCGCCTGGCTGATTTGGGAAACCCGCGAATGGATGGCGGCAACGCCGGTCTCGCGTTTGAGTCATTTGCGCAACTATGTAATTTGGTTCGAGGTCGCTCTCGCGGCATTTATTGCCTTCCTTGTCTTCTTCCTGGTGGAAGGTGCCGGGGTTGGTTTTATTGCGTTGCCGCTTGCTCTCTGGGCAGCGACTCTTATGCTGCGCGCAGACTTGCCCGACTCAAAACGCTTTATCTTGTTCCTGATCGGTACGGCATTGACCATTACGATTGCCGTTGAATTCATTGCTTTGGTCGGTGATATCGGACGTATGAATACAATCTTCAAATTGTATCTACAGGCGTGGATGATGTTCGCGGTCAGTGCGGCGGCGGCTTTTGGTTGGTTACTGCCGGTCTTTAATGCCTGGCTCCCCAAGTGGCGCCTCACCTATCAAACTGGTGTGATTGTGTTGGCGGCATGTGCCTTCATGTTCACCATGACCGGTTCTATGGATAAGGTCAGTGACCGCATGAACCCAGAAGCGCCACTTTCACTGGATGGCATGGAGTTCATGGCACATTCCGAATTGTGGGATGGGCAGGTCATGGACTTAAGCGAAGACTATCGCGCCATCCGCTGGATGCAGGATAATGTTGAAGGCTCGCCTGTGATCGTGGAAGCGAATTGCACCGAGTATCGCTGGTGTACACGCTTTACGATTTATACCGGTTTGCCGGGTGTGGTGGGTTGGAACTGGCATCAGCGTCAACAGCGCGGCATCTTTGCTCCGCAGGTGCAAACGCGGGTGGATGAGGTTCTATCTTTCTATACCACCACTGAAATTCAGATCGCATTGAACTTCTTGCGCCGCTATGATGT
>JAFLCE010000139.1 GCA_017303655.1 Anaerolineae bacterium | reverse complement strand
GTCCTTTCAATTCTTCGACCGCCGCGGAAACGCCGCCTTCAAGGTCTTCCTCAACTTTGGCGGCAAAGAACCCACCCCAGAGCTCGAAAAAACCTACAATACCCTGATCGAACAATTCAAGAAATAACCTCAGGCGGCTTTCATGTTTTGATGAAAGCCGCATCCTCTTTAAGAAACAGCGATTCTTCATATACCCTCATAAACTTCCATTACAATCTACCAAAAATCTCAAACATAAAACACAACCAACCCATGCTTATTAAACGACTCCAACTCGCTCTCATTCACACCGCCGTCGCCATGACCCTCGTGCCCATCAACAGCACGCTCAACCGCGTCATGATCTTCGACCTTGGCATCTCCAAGACCCTCTTTACCTTGCTTGCCATTTTCCCCTACCTGCTTGCACCCATTCAAGTTGCCATCGGGTCCTTTTCAGATCGTCACCCCATTTTTGGCTATCGCCGCTCACCATACATCCTTGCCGGTCTCATCCTCTGTGTATTGGGCGTCGCTGTCTCACCGCAGGTCGCCATACTCATCAGCGAGAATTTCACCCTCGGCGTCATCGTCGGCATCCTTGCGTTTGGCATGTGGGGTATGGGCTATAACCTCTCAGCTGTTTCGTACCTATCGCTTGCCTCAGAACTCTCCGGCGAAAATGGGCGCGGCAAGACCGTTGCCACCATGTTCACCATTATGGTCATCGGGTTGATCGCGACCGGATTCAGCTTGAGTCGCATGGTCCCTACCTTTGACTTGATTGCCCTCGAACGCGCCTTCCTCATCATCGCCGCTTCAGCCCTAACGTTGGGCTTGCTCGGTCTCTTCAAGCTTGAGCCACGCTTTGACCATTCCGCTCCACCAACAAAAGCCGATACCTACACCGTTAAACAGATGACCACTGCTATCACCGAGAATCCGGTTGCGAAAATTTTCTTCGTTTATCTGTTTTTGTTGCTCGCCGCCATTCTCAGTCAGGATGTACTACTTGAACCCTTCGGTGCGCAGGCATTTGGCATGACACTCGAACAAACGTCACGCATCGTTTCTATTACCAACAGCTTCACCCTTATTGCCTTTATTGTCGCGGGTTTTCTAGACGGGCGCGTCAAAAAGAAATACGTGGCGCAATCTGGAAACCTTGCAGCATTATTCGGCTTTATCACCATCGTCATCAGCGGAATGACCGCCAATACCAGCATCTTCTATGTGGGCATCACTTTATTGGGATTCGGAACCGGCATCTCCACCATTGCCAACCTTTCCCTCATGTTCGATCTGACCGTGCCAGAGAAAGTTGGCTTATACATCGGCGCCTGGGGCTTCTCGAACGGACTTTCACGCCTGGTGGGTTTGCTCATGGCGGGCATCGTTGCCGATGTTGCCACTCAGTTCACAGGGAATGCATTGAGCGGCTATCTAGTCGTCTTCGGTATCGAAGCGTTGATGTTATTCATTGCCGCCATCATGCTCTATCGCATCGACGTGAACGCCTTTCAGAAAAAAGCTCACGACCCTGCTTTTGTAGATAAAGTGGCAATGACTGCGGAATGAGCTCATTCCAAAACCTTATTCTAAAAGCATGGCAATCGCTTGCGTCTATGTTTTAGGCGGTTTATACTTGGCAAATGGCTATTCCTGAACAGATCGGACGCTACATCATAAAATCAGAACTGGGACGCGGCGGTATGGCAACTGTCTATCGTGCCTTCGACCCCAGTTTCGACAGAGAAGTTGCGATTAAGGTCCTGCCGCGAGAAATGCTGCACGACCCGCAGTTCCGCTCCCGTTTCGAACGCGAGATCAAAATGATCGCCTCCTTGGAGCATCCATCAATCGTGCCCGTGTACGACGTGGGTGACGATAATGGACAACCTTACTTTGTGATGCGCTTCATGAATGGCGGGTCACTGACCGATGTGATCGAAAAGGGCAGCATTCCGATCAAAGATACGGCTCGCACAGTCGAACGCATTGCCCAAGGGCTTGCACATGCCCATCGCAAAGGCGTCATTCACCGCGATCTAAAACCCGATAACATTCTCTTCGATGATGCTGGCGAACCATTCATCTCCGATTTCGGGGTAGCCAAGCTCACCGAATCCACCAGCAACCTTACCGGCAGCGGCGTGATCGGCACACCTGCCTACATGAGTCCCGAACAAGCTCAGGGCGTCGATATCGACCTGCGCAGTGACGTGTACGGGTTGGGTGTGATCGTCTATCAAATGTTGAGCGGTCACCAACCCTATAGCGCCGATACTCCCATGGGCGTGGTGGTCAAACACATCACCGAACCTGTGCCTGAAATCTTGAAGATCCTGCCTACCTTACCGCATGAAGTGGACGCCATCATCAAGACCGCCATGGCAAAGGATAAAAACCAACGCTATCCCAACACCATCGAATTGGCAAAAGCCTTGAACATGGTTGCATTTGGGAACCCAGGTGACCTCACCTTTAGCACCAACAGCGGCATCACCACACGCTTAAAATCGACACCAACCACCCAACTCTCGCGCGGACAAACCACCGGGCTGGTGGTTGTGGGCGTGGTTCTGCTACTGGCGATCGCTGGCTTCTTATTATTACGCAATCAACTCTTCGCCTCGAATGAACCGACAGTGGCTCCTACAGCTGTCATCGAAGTGGCGGCATCTCCCACCGAAGCTCCCACGCTCGACACAGTCACAGAATCAGCGTTTGCTCCGGCTTGTTCCGCCAGTGTTGCTTTCCCGTTGCCCGAGGCGAAAGAGACCAATGCTCAGTGTCAGCAAAAGTTTCCATATACCTCTGTCGCTATTTCGCCAGATGCCGAGTTCAAAGTTTTAACGGCTGAAGGAAAATGCACCGTGGCAGGCAAAGATAACGAGAAGCAAGTTCTCTCGTGTACAGGACCAGACTTCCTTGAGATGCAAATACAAGTCTGCACGCCGCCCAAGTTGACCAATGCCGATCTGGCGCAGTGTTCTGCTGACTCCACCTTCAACGCGGAGAACTCTTGTTGTGTGGCAGTTCCACCCAGTGAAGCCGGGTGTGTGGTCGTGGATATAAAACTTAAAGGCTGTAACTAACGAAATCGGGCGCAAGCCCGATTTTTTATTTGATACAATCTCTGCATGGGCATTTTATATCTGGTCGCTACCCCCATCGGAAACCTTGAAGATATTTCAGCACGTGCCTTGCGGATTCTGCAGGAATCCATTCTCATCGCCGCCGAAGATACCCGCCACACCGGCAAACTGCTCGCACACTTCGAGATCAAGACCCAACTCACCAGTTACTTCGAACATAACAAACTTAATAAACTCGATTTCATCCTTGAGAAACTGACTCAAGGCGATGTGGCTCTGGTCTCGGATGCTGGGACACCCGCGATTAACGACCCTGGCTATGAACTCGTCAAAGCCGCCCTCGCCGCCTCTTTCGACGTTAGACCTGTCCCTGGACCCTCAGCCCCTATCACCGCTCTAACCGTTTCCGGCTTACCCACGGATTCGTTTTTATATCTCGGTTATCTTCCTCATAAGACTAGTGAACGCCGCGGGTTTGTAGGAGACGTCTCAGGCTTGGAATACACACTCATCTTC
This sequence comes from Anaerolineae bacterium, assembly GCA_017303655.1. Classification (GTDB taxonomy): domain Bacteria; phylum Chloroflexota; class Anaerolineae; order Anaerolineales; family Villigracilaceae; genus Villigracilis. The sequence continues at coordinate 4,309 of JAFLCE010000139.1, read as the reverse complement.
CTCGAAACCCCACACCGCCTCATTGACTCGCTTGAAGACCTGCTTGCCATGCTCGGCAATCGTCGCATCTGTGTTGCGCGCGAGATGACAAAAATGTACGAAGAATTCTGGCGCGGAGATATTCATGGGGCAATTGAGTATTTCAAGAGTAAAGATCCTCGCGGCGAATTCACGCTCGTCATCGAAGGAAAGAAAAAAGAAGAAAGAACAGTGTGGGCAGAAGCACAACTTATAGAAGTAATCAAGCATGAATTACAAGCCGGTAAATCTGCCAAAGAAATTTCTGCAGAACTCGCCGAGCAAAGCGGCTGGAATAAAAAGGAAGTGTACGCGCTGGTGAATCAAGTCAAATAACAGGAGCCGTGCATGGAAGAAGTAGTTCAAACACCCAGCGGGGAAAGTAATGTTCCGCCATTGGTGGATAAAACCTGGAAGCGCGTTCTCTTTGGGTTTTTCGTCGTCGCTGCCCCTATTTTCAATTTCAGTTTTATCGAATTATTGAAACCTGAATGGCAGGATGGAAATTTCTCATCCTACATTGAGTTGTTTTTACTACCAGAAGCCTCGTTTTGGTTCTTCCCCCTCCTTGCCTATGCAGTTCTAAGTTACATCCTCCTGCTTTGGGACACAGATCGTTATGCCAAATCCATCATCATCCGACTGGGAATTTATACAGGCACATTCCTTGCCTTGCAATACAGCCTTCTGACCATGATTGCGCTTGAAACTGGTTCTTTTTTTATCGTCATTTTGGCATTTCTTTCCCCACTCATTCTGAACAAGGCATATCGTTGGTCAACCACCAAATGGGAAACAGCACTCATCAATCGCTTGATCATTGGGCTAGTTATCGTCGCAACGATAGCATCCATGATTATTGGAAGAACCCCGACCGCTCCCCTTTTCTTTATTACTATGCTCCTTGGGGTGTCCGCTGCCTTCTGGTCTCTCCTCATCGCCTTGCAAGCCACCCGCTGGCTTTGGAAGCATCACGAAACCAAACTCACCTTCCACCGCGGACTTGGCATCTTCGCCTGGCTTTCTGCCTATGCCTTTGCTCTACGCTTGAACATCCTGAAAATGTTCGAGCTTTATGCCGCCCTGCCCACCGAACCGCCTAATTGTTACATCGCCACCGCCGCTGCGAATGGACATCCCAGCTTCGTCGGCTCACAAGAGGTGACATTGGCAAACGGAAAATCCATGCGAGTCAATCGTCAGTTGCAGAGGCTCAAGGTGGTGGAAATTGCCTGGGTGGGCGTATCAGCCCCAAGTCATAGAATGATGCGACGCTTGTATGACGTCCTTGGCAAACGACTCGCGACATATATCCAAAATCCAATCCTTGCGGATATTGCGTATTTGATATTGATTCCCGTAGAATTAGGTTCGTTCTTTGTACTAAAATCAATCATCCCTGAAATTCAAACGTTGACTGAGCGTCTATATCGTTCATAACAAGGAGACTCCCATGGCTGAAGAAAAAAAGAAAGACGAAGAAAAAAAAGAAGAAAAAGCAACCCCGAAAGACAATATCGTCACTACCAAACATTCTGTGAAGATCGGCGGCAAGACGCTCAAGTACACCGTCACGACCGGAACAATGGTTTTGAAAGAAGAGGTGACTGAAAAGGAAAACGAGGTCGAAAAGCCGCGCGCGCAGATCTTCTTCACCGCATATACACTCGACGGTGTGCGCGATAAAGCCAAACGTCCGATTACTTTTTCCTTCAACGGCGGACCCGGTTCGTCATCTGTGTGGTTGCATCTCGGTGTACTTGGTCCGCGCCGTGTGGTGATGACCAACGAAGGCGAAATGCCCAAGCCGCCTTTCAAACTGACCGACAATGAATTCTCCGTGCTTGATGAAACAGACTTGGTTTTCATTGATCCAATGAGCACCGGCTTCAGCCGCCCGGTGGAAGGCGAGAAGTCGAAAGATTTTCACACCTTCCATAAGGATATTGCCTCAGTTGGCGATTTCATTCGACTCTACACCACGCGCTACAATCGCTGGCTTTCACCCAAATTCCTCGCGGGCGAATCTTATGGCACCACGCGCGCGGCGGGACTCTCCGGCTATTTGGCAGACCGTCACGGCATGTTATTAAACGGACTGATGCTCATCTCTGCCGTGCTCGACTTCACCACGCTTGATTTCAATCTCAACAACGACCTGCCCTACATTCTTTTCGTGCCGGGTTATACCGCCACAGCCTGGTATCACGGCAAACTCGATAAAAAGAAACCGCTCAAGACCTGGCTCAAAGAATCAGAAGAGTTTGCTTTGGGTGAATATGCTACGGCTTTGATGAAGGATGGGGCTCTCACGAAAGAAGAAAGAAGAAAGGTTGCTGAAAAACTTTCACATCTCACAGGCATTTCTGTTGAGTTTATTGAACGTGGCAACTTGCGCATTCACACCTTCCACTACTTCAAGGAACTTCTGCGCGATCAGGGCAAAACGGTCGGTCGGCTCGACAGCCGCTACACCGGCATTGATCGCCTTGGCGTGACCGAAACCCCCGAATACGATCCGCTTTTCGCACAGGTCAATGGACCCTACACCGCGGCATTCAACGACTACATCCGCACCGAACTCAAATTTGAAACCGACACCACCTACGAAATTTTGAGCGATAAGGTCTGGCGACAATGGTCGTACGGCTACTTTGAGAATCAATATGTCAACGTTGCTGAAACGTTACGCGCCGCAATGACCTTCAACAAATATCTCAAGGTCTTCGTCGCCAACGGCTACTACGACCTCGGCACGCCTTACTTCGCCACCGAATATACGTTCGATCACCTCGCTCTCGACGAATCCCTGCGCGGCAATATCCGCATGGGCTATTACGAAGCCGGTCATATGATGTACGTCCACATGCCTTCGCTCAAGCAGATGAAGAAAGATTTGACGAAGTTCATTAAGGATGCGAGTTAGTAAACAATCAGACCTCCAAGGTTTTAAAAACCTCGGAGGTCTTTTAAAGGAACTATGAACCTAGACGACCTCGAACTCTTCAAACAAATCGACCGCCAAAACATGCGCGCGCAAATTGACGGCTTGCCTGATCAACTGCAAACCGCATGGGATTTGGCACAGACGTTGCCGCTTCCTAAACTGGACGACATCCACAACATCATCCTCAGTGCGATGGGAGACTCCGGCTCGGCTGCCGAACTGGTAGTTGCTTCTGTTTCCTCAAATCTTAAACTCCCTGTGAGCGTTCACCGTGGTTATGGACTGCCCGTATCCGCAACAGATAAGACTCTGGTCGTTTGCCTCTCGCATTCTGGCAATTCAGAAGAAGTGTTGGATGCATTTGAGTCCGCGTTGAAAAACGGATGCAAAATCATCGTCATCTCCACCGGCGGCGAAATCACAAAACGTGCTAATTCAAAAAATATCCCCGTTTGGAATTTCACCTACTCCGGCATGGACACAACCGCCATTGCTTATCCGTATGCTCTCACGCTCGCCCTCTTCGCCCGACTCGGCTTCATTCCTGACCCATCTACAGATGTTGCCGAAGCTGTGGCAATGATGAAACGCTCGCAACAACACATCGTCCCCGAGATGATCGCGGCGAAGAATCCAGCCAAACGTTATGCCGGTCAATTGGTGGGACGTTGGGTGACTTTCGTTGCAACTGAAAATCTTGCTCCCGTGGCATACCGCTGGAAGACGCAGATCAATCAACTCGCCAAAGCAGGCGCGAATTTTGAAATCATTCCCGAAGCGACGCACAACACGCTGATCGCCACGATCAATCCGAATCCGACTCTCAACGCGCATACCATGACGCTCTTCATGCGCGCGCCAAGCGACCATCCGCGCAATAAACTGCGCTCAGACTTGATGCGTCAAGCCTTCATGCTCGAAGCCTTGAACACGGACGTAATCGATGCCCGCGGAGCCTCGGTCATTGCACATTTGTGGACGTTGATCATTTTTGGTGATTACATGGCATATTATCTCGCCATGGCATACGGCGCTGACCCCTCTGAGGAAGATGCTTTTTTGAATTTCAAACGGTCCTTGGGTTAAAACGTAGGGGCGCGGTTTCCGCGCCCTGTTCGTTTGTATACATTGGGCGGGGAGACCCCGCCCCTACGAATAAATTACGCAAACTGTTCTAAATTAACCGCCACGAGCGGATACGCTTCGTCTACGAATTTTTCGAGGGCGGGGCGTTTTTTCATGTGACTGTAGTGTGACGCCAGCCCGTAGATCGCCCAGGAGGCAACCGTGGCGGGAATCTCGGTGGGCCGTTTGGATTTTGGCAACCAATACGACAGCAGGTCA
>JAFLCE010000138.1 GCA_017303655.1 Anaerolineae bacterium | reverse complement strand
ATAATCGAGCGAAGGCTCGAACGCGGCTTTGGTCTGACCCGTGATGTTGTTGGTGATTTCGTCGAGGGTGTAACCGACAGCAACCAGCGCGGCGAGTTTGGCGATGGGAAAGCCCGTGGCTTTGGACGCGAGCGCGGACGAACGACTGACACGCGGATTCATTTCGATGACGACGACGCGCCCTGTTTTCGGGTCAACGCCAAATTGAACGTTCGAGCCGCCCGTTTCCACGCCAACAGCGCTGAGCACACGATGTGCAAGGTCACGCAGAATTTGATACTCGCGGTCAGTCAGCGTTTGCGCTGGTGCGACCGTGATACTGTCGCCAGTGTGAACACCCATCGCATCGAGATTTTCGATCGAGCACACGACAACAAAATTATCCGCTTTGTCGCGCATCACTTCGAGTTCGTATTCCTTCCAACCGATGACCGACTCTTCGAGCCACGCTTGCCCAATCGGTGATTCAGAAATCGCTTTGCGAATCGCTTCGGGTAGTTCGCTGGGTTCATGGACCCAACCCGCACCCGTGCCACCCATCGCAAACGAAGCGCGGACAAGTACAGGATAGCCCGTTTCTTTCACCAATGCTTCGGCTTCAGCAAGCGAATACGCCGCGCCACCACGCGGAACGGGGATGTTATTTTTGTGCATGGTCTCGCGAAAGAGTAAACGATCTTCCGCGGCTTTGATGGCGCTGAGTTTCGCACCGATCAGTTGCACGCCATATTTTTCAAGCACGCCATTTTCACTGAGCGCCAGCGCAAGATTGAGACCAGTCTGCCCACCGACAGTAGGAAGCATGGCATCGGGCTTCTCTTGTGCGATGATGGCTTCGAGCGCTTCGGGCGTGAGCGGCTCGATGTAGGTCGCATCCGCAATTTCGGGGTCGGTCATGATGGTGGCGGGATTGGAGTTGACCAGCACCACGCGGTAGCCCTCTGCTTTGAGGGCTTTCACCGCTTGCGTGCCAGAGTAGTCAAACTCCGCGGCTTGACCGATGACGATGGCACCAGAACCGGGAACGAGGATTGTATGAATATCAGTACGTTTCATAAGTTATAGTGGTGTCCTATTTTCTGTTTTTTCGAACACTATTTGCATTCTAGGATTATTAGGGGTAGGAGGGGTGTTTTCATTAAATCCAGTGCAAGTTACTAAAGATCTGAAACCGGAATTTACAGCAATTTCATTAATCTCATCCGGGGTATATAGACGCCAGATAAATCGGTCTGTGCCCTGATTTTCGTATTCAAGATCTATAGTGAGTCGATTTCCATTCATTACTTTGGACTCGGTAATAACCAAGCCATCTTTTTCGAATTGCCTGCTGCCTTGATGAAGTTCGAAAAAACTACGATGATAAATATCCATAATCAAACGCCCTTTGGGACTTAATATTCTGCCAATTTGTTTGAAAATATTCTCATTTACAACGTCGTCGAAATAGCCAAAACTTTGCCAAAGATTGACAACTACATCAAATGAAATCTGAAGTTGATCTAACTTGCGCATATCTTGATTTAGATATTCTACAGATTCGCCTGAATATTTTCTTGCCTTTTCAAGTACAGTTTCATTTATATCCATTCCAGTGACCTGATACCCCTTATTGGCAAGACCTAGAGAATGTCTTCCAAGACCACAACAAAGATCCAAAATTTTTAAGTACGGTGGGTTTGGAAGATTTCTTACAAGAAACTCAATTTCAGATTCGGTTTGAATTGGTTGAATACTTTCAAGAAAGACTTCGAACCATGTAGCCGAATAATCATTTGGAGAAACTATATTATCCACTATGTTTTTCTCCAATCATTTTAAAAAACTCGCCAAAAATATCATGCGCATCATGCGGACCCGGCGCGGACTCGGGATGAAACTGTACGCTAAAGACGGGTTTGTTCTTTACGCGGATTCCTTCGAGCGAGTCATCGTTCAAACTTTTGTATGTAATTTCCACTTCGGCTTTGTTCAAATCCCCTGCGGTGACGCAGTAGTTATGATTTTGCGCGGTGATAAGAACCTCTCCGCTAGGCAAATGCTGAACGGGATGATTCCCGCCATGATGTCCGAACTTAAGGCGGTGCGTATCTGCTCCGAGTGCGCGACCGATGAGTTGGTGTCCGAGACAAATCCCAAACATTGGCACGTTACTATCGATCAACTTTTCTACAGCTTCAACTGCATAGGGTAAACCTGCCGGGTCACCGGGACCATTTGAGAGAAAAATTCCATCCGGTTTCAGCGCCAGTACTTCTTCAGCAGACGTATCCGCAGGGACAACGGTCACATTTGCGCCGTATGAAGATAAATGACGCAGGATATTTTCTTTGATACCAAAATCGTAAGCGACGATAGACCATGGACGATCGACCATGGCTTTTCCATCGTCCGTGGTCTGCGGTCTATGGTCGGTGACCCACTTACTGCCCGCATCATCCGCCCAATGATATGTCTCCTCACACGTTACTTCTTTCACCATGTCGCGTCCGTCGAGTCCGCTCCAGGCGTGAACCATTTTCAGAAGCGCATCAGCAGCTGTCCCTTTTGTAGAGAGCGCAGCTTTTTGTGTTCCACCATCGCGCAGCTTGCGAGTCAGCCAGCGTGTGTCAACTCCACTGATGCCCGGCACATCATGCTCAGCGAGCCAGTCTGATAAAGAAAGTGCCGAACGCCAGTTCGACACTACAGGACTCAACGAACGAATGACAGCAGCAGAAACCTGCGGTCGCGCCGATTCGTCATCTTCTGTATTGATGCCCACATTGCCGATGTGCGACACTGTGAACAGCACACCCTGTCCGCGATACGAAGGGTCAGTGAGAATTTCTTGATAACCGGTCATGCTGGTGTTGAAGACCAGCTCAAACACGGCATCGGTCTGCGCGCCAAACGCGAGACCTTCCATGACAGTTCCATCTTCAAGTACAAGGGTTGCTAGTTTCATTTATATTCGGCTCCTACAATGCCGCAATTTTTGAGGCGGCAAATTCCGCCGATTATAATATGTATAAACAAATTATTGGATAATAGTTCCGTTCCCAGCCAGGGCATTTGAGATCGGGCTCTGGATTCGCCCGTCCGCAATGATGACGCGACTCACGCCGCCTTTGAGCGCTTCTTCTGCGCCGAGGACTTTCTTCTTCATGCGACCTTGCGCCGCCTCACTCGCCGCCGCCAGTTGACTCTGCGGCAGTTGCCGAATGAGTGTGGACTCGTCTGGGAAATTCTTCATCAACCCAGGGACCGCTGTGAGCAACAAAAGATTCTCAGCCTTCAGCGCGGACGCCACCATCGCCGCCGCGCGGTCTGCATCCACATTCAACGCCTCGCCTTTTTCACTGACAGCCACAGGCGCGATCACTGGCATATAACCAGCATCCAGCAACATCATCAGCAATTCGCTATTCACTTTTTCAATCTTACCCGTGTAATCATCGCGGATAATTTTGCGTTTTCCATTTTCAATCGACTGCACCGATTCCTTGCGGACGGCTTGCAGAAGCTTGCCGTCGAGTCCGCATAGCCCAAAGGCATTGACTCCCATCATCTGCAACTGCTCCGTCAACAACGAATTGACCTTGCCATTGACCGCCATCAAAAAGATTTCAAGCGTCTTTCTATCAGTGTAACGTGACGTGTATCCCGAAGGCGACGTAATCATCTTCGGAGGCGTGCCCAGCCCCTCCCCCAACGCATTCGCCTCCGCTGAGCCACCATGCACAAAGACCAGTTTCTTGCCTTGCTTCAATAATTCCACGGCATCTGCACAGATCGCAGAAAAATCCACGCCTTCGGTGCCGCCGAGTTTGACTACAGCAATTGAGGTATGTTCTGTCATAGTTGTTTATCCAGTACGATATTCGATACTCGAAATTCGAATTATCCAATATCGAATATCTCTATATCGGATGTAACCCCATAAACTCCAACCCCAGAGTCTCATCCCAGCCCATCATCAAATTCAGACACTGCACTGCCGTACCGGACGCACCTTTCATCAGATTATCAATCGCACACATTGCCACAATGTGACCAGTGCCCTCATCCAACTCGAATCCGAGGTCAGCATAATTTGAGCCAGCCAAGATCTTCGGCTCAGGCACACGGTAAATCCCGCGCTGTTCATGCACTACGCGCACGAATGGGTTTTCGTTCGCGACCGCTCTATAAGCTTTCCACAAATCCTTTGTCGCCACACTAGGCTTGACCTTGGCATGAGCCGTTGCCAACACGCCGCGGACAATGTCCACTGCGGTCATGGTCAATGAGATATCTTTCACTCCCATTTCCTGAATCACCTCCGCCGTGTGACGATGCCCAAACGCAGAGAAAGTCCGAATCACATTCGCCCGTTCCGCATGCAGCGACCCGGAATTCCCCTCCGCGCCGCCTTCGGATGAACCAACTTTAATTTCAATAATGACTGGAGAAGACAAATCGATCAAATCTGCTTTGACCAACGGCAGCAATGCAAGGTTGCTCGCCGTAGCATTGCATCCCACGCCGCTGATGTAAATGGCTTTGGAAATCTCTTCACGGTGAAGTTCAGGCAAGCCATAAACGAACTTACTCAACCACTCAGGCGCAACATGTTTTTCGCCGTACCATTTCTCGTAGAAATCCGCATCTCGCAAACGGAAGTCCGCCGCAAGGTCGATAATTTTTGTTCCGAGTTTGGCATACTCCTCGATATTCTTTTGCGCCTGTCCATGCGGCTGGGCGAGGAAGAGAATATCCACAGGTTCCAATTGCGAAGGGTCGCTGAATTTCAACTGCGTGCGTTTACGCAGGTTAGGATGAGTCTGATACACATACTCCCCCACGCGCGAGCGTGACGTCACCTGTTTAATTTCCACATTTGGATGACCCAGCAGCAAACGAATCAACTCGCCGCCGCCATACCCCGAACCACCAATGATCGAAACAGTTGTCATACAACTCCTTTTCCTTTATAATGCCGAGAAATTTCACTTTTTTGAGGGAAAATGCCCGTTATCTATAATATTTTTCCAGAACTAAATCTCATCATTTATGTTGGCACTGGTGTTATCACCCCAACAGAATTTTTCAAGGTTGGGGATGAAGTGCTTCAGAATCCTCATGTAACAGAAAACATGAAAGTTATTCTGGATTTCTTCAATGCAGAACTTGACACCACTGTATCTGATATTCACCTCGTCATTCTCAAAAATAACGAAGCAAATCAACTAGGCAAGGGTGTCGGTCAAACAGCAGTTTATACACGCAGTGCGGCGATGAAATTCCTTGGTGAAGCCGTAAGGCAGATTTCTTTCGATTCGGTCAGCAACTTCAGTATTTTTCACAATCAGCGTGATGCCATAGATTGGTTGGGGTTGCAAGAAAAGTCTGTGCTCGCGAATTGGGAAACCCTGACAAACCAAAACGAAAGAACATAATACCAAGCATCAAGTTGCCTCAGTAGATTCTTTTGCCACTTTAACCACATACTCCACGATCTCACCGGCAATATCTATACCGCTCACAGGCTGCATGGTATGGAACTCCATGGTGTGATTGATCTCATTGACCACAAGCCCCTTTTGCGGATGCTCCACCAAGTCCACGCCGAGTAAGCCGCCGCCTACCGCCTTTGAAGCGCGCAGACAAATATCTTCGATCTCCGGTGTGATTGGACACAACTCGCCACTGCCGCCGCGTGCCGTGTTCGTGATCCAATGCTCTGAGGTGCGATACATCGCCGTCAATACACGGTCACCGATCATGATGACGCGGATATCACGCCCGGGCTTCTCAATGAACTCTTGAATATAAAAAACAGAATGCTGCACCGAGCCAAGCGTCGCCTTATGTTCCAGTACCGCTTCCGCAGCATCACGGTCATTGATCTTCGCCAGCAAACGTCCCCACGAACCGACTACAGGTTTTAACACGACAGGATAGCCAAACGCTTCGATAGCTTCCAATGCAGCTTCAGGCGTGAACGCAGTGACGTTGTGTGGCTGTGGCACACCATCACGCGCCAGCACCGCACTGGTCATCAACTTGTCACCGCAGATTTCCGCAACCGAAGCCTTGTTCACTGTTGGCACACCGAACGAGTTCAGCAATCGCAGTGCATACAATCCGCTGTTGTAACTGATGCTGCGCTCCAGCACCGCGTCATACTGCTTCCACGGCTCAGGTTTCTCCAAGTCAAAACTAATCGCGCGGTCATCGAGGCGGTCATAGTCAATGCCGCGTTTTTCCATCGCGCCAAAGATCCATTTCTCTTCCACGCGCACACGTGAATACAGAACGCCAATCTTTAATCGTCGTTGCATATGTTTCTCCGTAGGGGCGGGGTTACCCCGCCCCTACAAATAATTATTCACCCCAATCTTCCTGTTCCATCGGAGCGAGCTGCACTGCGGCGGGGTCAATCGAGGTCACTTCCAGATCCACGCCGCAATCCGAGCAGACGATGATCTCACCGGCTTCGGTTCCAGCCGCCAACTCAACCTGGGCTTCACATTCAGGGCATACAACTGTAGACATAATTTATTCTCCTTTGATTTTCTTGATTTGATTTTTGACTGATTGGAGACTCGTGCCGCCAACCGTATTTCTTTTGTTGATCGATTCCAGCGGATCGAAGGCTTGATAAACATCCGCCTCAAACACCGGACTGATCGCCTGATACGCTTCGAGGGGCAGTTCCTCCATCCGAACCTTGCCCTCCCCCGCCGCACGGACAACTTTCCCTGCCAGCGAGTGCGCTTCTCTGAACGGCACGCCCTTCTCAACCAGATAATCCGCCAAGTCCGTCGCCATCATCGTTGAGTCAATTGCACTTCGCATTCGTTCCGGCTTGACCGTGATCGTCCGCAATGCCTCCGCCATAACAGGCAGAATCGAAAGTAATGTGTCTGTTGTCTGGAAGACAGGCGCTTTGTCTTCCTGTAAATCTTTATCGTACGTCGAAGGCAATCCCTTGAGCGTGGACATCAATCCAGTCAACAAGCCGATCAGCGTGCCTGCCTTGCCGCGTGTCAATTCAAAGACATCGGGATTCTTCTTCTGCGGCATTAGGCTCGAACCAGTCGAGAAGGCATCGGAGAGTTCAAAGAAGCCGAATTCAGCGGTGGTGTACAACACGACCTGCTCAGCAAGTTTGCTCAAATGAATCGCTGCCATTGAACAGACGAACAAATACTCTGCGGCAAAATCCCGGTCTGAAACGGCATCGAGACTATTCTGCGAAACTTCTGCGAAGCCAAGGCTTTTCGCCAGTGCATCCCGGTCAAGCGCAAAGGGAGCGCCTGCCAACGCGCCAGAACCAAGCGGTAAAACCGAAACACGTTTGGTTAAGTCTTGCAAGCGTTCCACATCACGTTTCAACGCCCAATAGTGACTCAGCCACCAATGTCCCAACAGAATCGGCTGGGCTCTTTGCAAATGAGTGTAGCCCGGCATGATGGTCTCGCCCGCAAGTTCAGCCTGTTCCACCAATGCAGATTGCAGATTATTGAAGGCAGAAGTCAATTCGGGAATGGCTTGCAACATCCATAATCTGAAATCAGTCGCCACCTGGTCGTTGCGGCTACGTCCCGTGTGGAGTTTGCCAGCGGCGGCGCCGATGAGTTCGCTAAGTCTGCGCTCCACAGCGGTGTGAATGTCTTCATCAGAGGGGACGAAGGAAAACTCACCCGAAGCGAATTCTTTTCGGACAGTACCCAGCCCGAGCGAGATCGAGGCGTGTTCTTCATCCGTAAGAATGCCTGCGTTATGAATCGCCGCTGCCCAGGCAATGCTTCCTTCCACATCCTGAATCGCCATGCGTTGATCAACAGGCAGGGATGAGTTGAGCGCCCATGCGAGAGAGTCTAAAGACTGAGTAAATCTGCCGCCCCAAAGGGTCATGTGATCTCCTTTTTGGTAAATTAGTAGATTGGTAACTTGGTCTGCCCAATGTACCAATCTACCGATTCCCAAGTCACTAATCTCGTTTGAACTTCGAATAATCCGGCTTCGGCATATCGAGACCGGAAACGGGCAGACCGTTCATCGCGCGAACTTTCATGCTGAGACCGTACAAGCGGATGAACCCTTCGGCATGGCTCTGGTCGTAGACATCTTCCTGACCAAAGGTGGCGAAATCTTCGCGATACAAACTAAACGGTGATTTGCGTCCAGCGGTGATGATGT
>JAFLCE010000137.1 GCA_017303655.1 Anaerolineae bacterium | reverse complement strand
TATCGCACCAGCGATGGCGGGCTGACTTGGGAAACCTTCAATACTCCATTTAGCGGCGGTGCTTTTAAATTCATTGATGAACAAAACGGCTGGATGATGGCTGACCTCGGCGTTGGTGCAGGCTCGAATGCTGTTTCCATTTTTAAGACCAGCGATGGCGGCGCAACCTGGAACCGAACCTACACTAACGATCCCAACCTCGAAGGCGCCGGAGATAGCTTGCCACTGGGCGGCATCAAAGGTGTGCTGCTTCCATTAGATGGTCAAACTGCCTGGGTCGGCGGCGTAGTTTATGCCCTCGGCGAAATCTATCTCTTCCGCAGTGAAGATGGCGGAAAAACATGGAGCAGTGTCGAACTTGAACTTCCCTCTGGCGCCAGCAAAAGTGAATTGGGTGTCGATGGCATCCTCTTCGTTTCTCCTTCGCGGGGTGTTCTGAGGGTGCGCGTCTCTTCTGCCACACCTGAAACTATTCTGTATGCAACCAATGATGGTGGTGAGACCTGGGAACAGTTGCCAGTCACATTTGATGGCAGTGGATTTTTTGATGTGCCTTCCGCCAACGAGATCATTTTTTATACCAACAATACTTTTTACATCTCCGATGATGCAGGTGAGACCTTCACCGAAACCATTCCCGATATCGCTTTCGGCGACTCCATCATTGATCTGAGCTTTGCCAATGCCACCACTGGCTGGGTACTCACTGCCAGCCCATCCAACGAACGGATCTTATATAAGACGACGGATGGCGGCGTAACCTGGACTGTGCTGATTCAGTAAATCGCATCATTCCAAGCCGACGCTTGATCCTGCTTCTCAAGCCACTTGTTACTCTGTGCGTAACTCGACAGTTACGCCAATACTGTACAATATTCACAAAGGAGAGAGACTTATGAATAACCTGGTTCGCGATTGGATGTCCAGCCCTGTTGTCGTTGTTGACCCTGACTCGAGTGTCTCGCATGCATTGACTCTCATGCGCCGCCGTAACATTCATAGTGTGGTTGTGGATGTTAGTGAAAAGAATCCCGCCTATGGTATTGTGACCACTACCGATATCCGCGATAAGATCGTGCTGGCGGGGCGCAACCCTGCCGAAACGACCGTGGGTGAGATCATGTCAGGTCCCATTGTCACCGGGCGCGCCGAGTGGACGCTGGCAGACTGCTCCCGCCTGATGCAAGAGCGAAAGATCCGCCATCTGCCCATCGCCGATGAACACGGCACACTGATCGGCTTGATCTCCGCCACCGATATTTTCATGGCGGTCGAAGAACAAGGTTGGATCGAAGGATAATCCCCGAAGTAGAATTTCGGGACTCCCAGAGATAAAAAAACAGTCCCGCGTAAGGGACTGTTTTTGTCTATCGAAGTTTCTTTCTTTAACTAACCTTTACGGCTGCCTGCTTCATATGCGCCAGCACTCCAATGAATCCATTTAGGCGTTGTTGCGAGACGGCTTCATGTAAATTCATAGGTAGATAAAAATCCGCGGGTACAGAGATAATCTCTTCCAATGGACAGCCATTCAAACCATTGGTAAGGATGGATGCCAGTCCGCGCACGGTAGGCGATTGTTTTGGAATGTCGAGATGGAAGGTAATGCTGCCGGATGGGTCTTTTTCAGCGATGATAAAGACCGGGGTCATGCACTCAGGCACCGGTTCCATTTTGGAGCGTTCGTCTCGAAAACGTTCCGGTAAATCTGGCATGGATTCGGCATACGCGATCAGCGTCTCCAGCTTTTCTTCGCGGCTCATGCTGGCGATATCATCGACGATTTCTTGAAGGTTTTTAGGTAAGGTCATAATTCTCTTTGTAGGGGCGGGAAGACCCCGCCCCTACGATTTTATTTATTTTTCGATGGGTGCATCCACGAGGTTACCCCATTCGGTCCAGGAACCATCGTAGTTCTTGACCGTGGGATAGCCCAACAGGTACTTCAATACGAACCAGGTCAGGGACGAGCGTTCGCCGATGCGGCAGTAGGCGATGATCTCGCCATCGGATTTAATGTTCTTGCCTTCATAAAGCGCCTTTAGTTCTTCGGCAGTTTTGAAGGTAGAGTCGGTTTCGTTGACAGCCTGCGCCCACGGAATGCTGACCGCGCCCGGGATGTGACCACCACGTGTGGCGCCTTCTTGAGGATAGTTTGGCATGTGGGTCAATTCACCTGAGTATTCCTTGGGGGAACGCACATCGACCAAGGGCTTCTTTGTTTCAAGCGACTTGAAAACATCATTACGGAAGGCACGAATCGATTTATCCGCTTCTTTTGCCTTGTAGGTAGTGGTTGTGAATGTAGGAACGTCCTTTACAAACTCACGACCTTCCTTCTCCCATTTGATGCGACCACCGTTCACGATTTTCACCTTCTCGTGACCATAGTATTGGAAGAGCCACAGTGCGTAGGCGGCAAACCAATTGGACTTGTCACCGTAGAAAACAACGGTGGTGTCGTTGGTGATGCCCAGTTTGGAAGCGACCTGTTCGAACTGTTCTTTGGTGAGGAAGTCGCGGCGCAATGGATGCTGGAGCGTACTGAACCAGTCCACTTGAGCGGCATTCGGAATGTGACCAATGGCATAGAGCAAGGGGTCTTCATCTGATTCAATGATGCGGATGTTCGGGTCATTCAGGTGTTCTGCGACCCAGTCGGTTTCAACTAGAAATTCAGGGCGTGCGTACGACATGTTAAAGTTTCCTTTTCTTTTCAAAATAAAAAGCAGCCAACCAGACAACAAGGAAGGCGAACCATCCTGCGAGATACATATTCACGCGGGAGTCGTTCCACTACCTTGAGGGTTGACTGCTTGTTTGGGCGGATATCTCAGGCGGTGGTTACGAACCCCGCCACAGACATGAGCAAAATTGAAGCATATTTTTCATATGGGCGAGTATTGTACGGATTTGAAGCGCTTTGTCAAGGCAAATATTCATCCTGTGATGATGTAAAATTGACGTATGGCACGCCAGAAATATTACGTCGTTTGGAAGGGACGCAAAACAGGCATCTTCACCAGCTGGGCAGAGTGTGAAAAGCAGGTGAAGGGCTTTGTGGGTGCGCAGTTTAAGTCGTTCGAGAGTGAAGTGGATGCCGAAGCTGCCTACCTTGCCAACTATGATGATTACATTGGGAAAGCCTCCAGCAGCGGCATGTGGAAAACAGCCAGTATCAAACCGCTGCTACCCTCCATTTGTGTGGATGCTGCTTGTAGTGGTGCGCCCGGCGTGCTTGAATATCGTGGTGTCAACACAGAGACGGGTGATGAGATCTTTCGTGCCGGTCCGTATGCTGATGGCACCAATAACGTTGGTGAATTCCTAGCCATTGTCCATGCGCTGACATGGCAGGAAAAACACAACCTGCACATTCCCATTTATTCTGATTCAGAGAATGCCATTGCCTGGGTCAACACGGGTCAGTGCCGCACAAAACTAAAACATACCTCCAAAAATGCTATCATCTTCGCCATCATCCGCAGTGCAGAGAATTGGCTGGCAGAGAATGAACTGTCTGAAGATAAAATCTTAAAATGGGATACCCCGCTGTGGGGTGAAAACCCTGCCGACTTTGGGAGAAAGTAACAGCTTGAAAAAAATTTTACTGGTTAGGTTCAACTCAAAAGTCCGCAATGAGGCGGCACTAATTCCATGAGATTATTTAATGGGTCGTGGTCCTTTGCCCGTTGGCGCGGTGTGAATATCCGTTTCCATTTTTCCATGGTGTTCAGCATTCCGATTGCGTTTCTGCTTTTTCAACCCGTGGATGTGCGTGGTGTGGTGGAAGCCTTCTTGTGGGTGACCGGGCTTACGGTGTTTATTTTTTTGCATGAGTTGGGGCATGCGTTTGCGGCGCAGTTGGTGGGTGTGCAAGTGAAAAGTGTGGTGGTTTGGCTGCTGGGTGGGCTGACCAATCTTGCCCATAAACCTGAGAAGCCCATGCACAATCTGTTCATCTATGCGGCGGGACCGCTTGTGAATATGCTGCTAGCATTTGTGTGTGTGGCACTCTATATGCTGACGGTGATGGTATTCCTGCCATTCTCAAGTAATCATGAAATGTATATCTGGCTTCAGACTTTTCAGAATTTATTTTTTTCGCTTGCCATCGTCAACTTGATCTTGATCGTTTTCAATTTGATTCCCATTTACCCGCTCGATGGCGGCGCCATTCTGCATGCAGGCATGGAATGGCTCTTCGGCAGAACGAATGCCGACCGCATCACATTGATCGTTGGCATTCCGCTCCTGGTCTTATTGGTGGGCGTTGCCATTTATCTGCGCGATTATGTCTTGTTGTTCTTTTGTGTTTTGATCGCGATCTCAATCAGCAGTTTGAGCCAGCCGCTGTTGAAAGCCATCAACCTGGGTCTTGCTTATCTTTTTAAACGTGCCGCGTATTATTACCTGAAAGGTGATTACGAACGTGCTGCCCAACTTTACACAGCTGAAATTGAAAAACAACCGAATGCCATTGGGAGTTATCTGGCACGGGCAGGGGCTTACCTGGCAATGGGACAAACCGCGCGCACCCTGGCAGATGTGGAGCGCGCGCTTAAACTTAATCAGAGTCACTTAATGGCGTTGGAAATGCGCGGCGAACTCTATATGCTCGAAAAGAATTATGAGGCCGCGCTCGATATGTTTGCCCATGCACAGGCGCTCAACCCCTATTGGGCGGTCCCACATTTTGATCGTGCCTCATTATTTTTAGAGCGCGGTGAATACGAACTAGCTCTAATGAGTTTCAACAAAGCCATTGCCCTTCAACCGCGCATGCCGTTGTTTCATCTCGTCCGTTCGCTTGCTCATTTTCGTTTGAACGACCTCGCCTCCGCCCATACGGATCAGGATACAGCCGTGGGCTTATCTGCTGAAGATGCACTCGTCATGGTGGAAGTCAACCAATTGCTTTACGAAGGCAATCTGGATTGGGCGCGCGATTTTTATAGCCGCATCTTGGAGAAGAATCCGCGCAACGCGCTCGCGCTTCATGGACTCGCCGATGCTTGCTTCGCCAACCGGGAATTTTCGAACGCTGTTGATCTTTACACCCGCGCATTGACAATCAACCCGCGCGAGGCACGCCTATATCTCGGACGTGGTAAAACTCACTTGGAATTGAACGAATCTGAAAAAGCCAAAGCCGATCTTATGAAAGTTTCTTCTGTTACCGCCATAGTACACTTAAAGCGGAATGCGGATAGTTTATTGAGAAGTTTAGCAACATCCGACAGTCAACCAAAAGGATAATCAAAATGAAAACAGCCTTACTCGTAATTGACATTCAAAAAGACTATTTCCCCGGCGGCAAGTTTCCGCTGGTAGAGCCGTTGGCGGCTGCCAAGAACGCCTATACCTTGCTACAATGCTTTCGTGAGCATGGTGGGAATCATATTCACATTCAGCATATTTCGCGTGAACCTGATGCGGATTTCTTTATCCGCGGCGATGCTGGCTCAGATATTCACGATGCCACCGCGCATTTTGAAGGCGAACCGATTGTCTATAAACATTACCCCAACTCTTTCCGCGAAACGAATTTATTAGACATGCTCAAAGAGTGGGGTGTGGAGCGCGTTGTCATCACCGGTATGATGACCCACATGTGCGTGGATGCTACCGCCCGCGCCGCCGCGGACTTTGGCTTCAAGGTGATCGTTGCGGAAGATGCCTGTGCCACCCGCGACCTTGATTTCAATGGCACGGTCATCCCAGCGGAACAGGTCCACAAGGCGTTTTTAGCCGCGTTGAGTTGGTATGGTCAGGTCATGAAATCAGAAGAAGTGATCGCCTTGTTGGCTGCAGAGCAGGCAAAGGCTGCTGAGTAAAAGATCTATCCTTCTTTCGTGAGCGGAACAATAAAGGATTTGTAATCGCAGACTTTTTCAAAGCCTGCCTTGAGAGCCGTCTTTGCAGATGGCTCGTTTCTTTTGAAGCAATGCCAACCCACTTCTTTAATGCCATGCGAAAATGCATGTTCAAGAAAAGCCAACGTTAGTGCAGTGCCGATCCCGCGTTGACGGTACTCACTGGTTGTCTCAATGCCGATTTCACAACGTTTGTCGGCGTTGTACTCAGAGAGACACCACCCCGCCAGTTCATTTTCATAGATCGCACAAACCCCAAAACTCTTGGCTAGAAAATCATCTACGCTAGGACGTTCGGAGGTCATCTCCTCTTTTAGTGTGTCAAGATATTTCAGGTTTGGCATGGCGAAGAGATCAGTATCCACCATTTTTAGCTGAAAGCCTTCGGGTAGAAAGTCTTGCCATTTGTACTTCAATTTTTTGCAGGCATAAAACTCACGGCTTGCGTGAATTTTATCCTTGTTCTTAAGAATGGCATCCACCTTTCTTTCCCAGGCGGGCACATCGTAATAAAGCCCGAATCCTTCCAAGCCTTCTGCCAGCGCCCGCGGATAAATCACATCTGCAAATAGTTTTTGGATGCCGAAATTGAAAGTATCTATTTCAGCATCGCCTGCCAGAATATATCGGTGACCTGCTTGTGCAAACAGGGCTTTGGGATGTTCGACATTGTCTACGAAAACTTGCGCGGGCGTTTGCTTTGTGAGGATCGAACGTCCGATGAGATGAAAGTCCATGCCGAGTAAGAGCGGGCGGATGAGTTCGTATGCGTTGGGGGGTAATGTAGTCATAGGCTTATTATAGTACTTTCGACGATGCTATAATTTATGTATGCAAACCACTCTTGACCCCGAACGACAAAAACAAGCCAAGGAATATGCCCGTATCCGTCGCCGTCTTTGGTTGGTAGACACAGCCTTTGGAGCCATCTATGCCCTTGCTTGGCTCTTCCTCGGCTGGAGCGTCTCCGTTCGCGAATGGCTCGCCAGTATCACAATCAACGAATGGATATTGATTCCGTTCTACATCGCAATTTTTGGCGGAGTCTATTCGCTGCTCAATCTGCCTCTTAGCTATTACAGTGGATTTGTCTTGCCGCATCGTTTTGGGCAATCCACTCAGTCGTTCAAAGACTGGCTCGTGGATCAACTCAAAGGTCTTGCCATCGGCGCGCCGTTGGGTCTCATCATGTTGGAACTGCTTTATCTTGCACTGCGTCTTACGGGTGACTTGTGGTGGCTTTGGGCAGCGGGTGGTTTGCTGTTGTTCAACGTCATTCTTTCCAATCTCGCGCCGGTGTTCATCATGCCACTCTTCAATAAATACGTTCCGCTCGGCGATGAACATAAAGACCTCGAAGACCGTTTGCTTAATTTAGCCAAACGCGCCAACACCAAAGTAAAAGGCGTCTTCAAATTTGATATGTCCAAACGCACCAAAGCCGCCAATGCTGCACTGACTGGCATCGGCAGCACGCGTCGCATTATTCTTGGTGATACCCTCATCAACGAATTTACGCCGGATGAGATCGAGACAGTGCTCGCTCATGAATTGGGACATCATGTCAACAAGGATATTCCCTTCCTGATCATCTCGGGCACGCTTCTCACGACCATTGGGCTGTTTGTTGCCTCTCAAGCCTTGAACTACGCTGTGACTGTTTTCTCCTTTACCTCCGTCGCGGACGTGGCTGCCTTCCCCGCCCTATCTCTTATTCTTGGCGCATACGGTTTGTTGACCCAGCCTCTCGAGAATGCCCTCTCACGCTGGCGCGAAAACATGGCAGATGATTATGCCCTCAGTTCCACTGGTAAGCATGAAGCCTTCGCTTCGGCTTTCACGCGTTTGGCAAATCAGAACCTCGGTGAGATCGACCCTGAGAAATGGGTGGTTTTCATGTTCTATTCCCATCCACCTTTGGGTGAAAGAATAGCAAAGGCAAGAAAATCTACTCCTTAAAACTAACGGGCTTGCGAAAACCGCAAGCCCGTCTTCTTTTCTCTTTCTTATTTCTTTTTCTTATACCAAATCACCCATCAATTCCATGGGGACGACTGCTGCACCAACAATGCCCGGACCAGTATGTACGCCCAAGACTGGCGAGATGCGCTGTACTTCCATCTTTGCGACATTCAATTTTTGTTTGAACTCTTCAGCGAGGTGATCGGCTTTTTCGGCAAAACGTCCGTGCAGGACGGTGACCCACAGAGGAGTGCTTCCATATTTCTCTGCCAGAAAATCTGCCATCGCCGCCATGGACTTGTTGAGCGTGCGTTCATTCTTGACCGTGCTGTACTTGCCATCTGTATCCACGCGGATGATGGGCTTGAGATTCAGTAGCGCACCTGCCATCGCTTTCACACGTCCGAT
This sequence comes from Anaerolineae bacterium, assembly GCA_017303655.1. GTDB lineage: Bacteria > Chloroflexota > Anaerolineae > Anaerolineales > Villigracilaceae > Villigracilis. The sequence continues at coordinate 6 of JAFLCE010000137.1, read as the reverse complement.
GCGACC
>JAFLCE010000136.1 GCA_017303655.1 Anaerolineae bacterium | reverse complement strand
ATTGAACGCTTCAGACGGAGAATGTCCGTGCTTGCGGAGTTCGTTGTACTGCGCTTCCATCACACCCGCGAGAGCACCCATGAGAATGCCGCGCTCACCCGTAAGGTCAGAAAGCACTTCCTTTTCAAAGGTGGTCGGGAAGAGATAGCCTGCACCGATGGCGATGCCTAAAGCAATGGTGCGTTCTTTGGCTTTGCCCGTCGCATCCTGATGGATCGCGAAGCTGGCATTGATACCGGAGCCTTCGAGGAAGTTCGCTCGCACACTGCGACCAGACCCCTTGGGGGCAACCAAAGCCACGTCCACGTGTGGAGGCGGGATCACTCCAGTATCATCCTTGAAGGTGACAGAGAAACCGTGAGAGAAGTAAAGCATGTCACCCTCGTTGAGATGCTCGACAATCGCGGGCCACTGCGAACGCTGACCGGCATCGGATAGCAGGTATTGAATGACAGTGCCTTTTTCAACGGCTTCTTCCACTTCAAACAGCGTCTTGCCAGGAACCCAACCATCGGCGATGGCTTTATCCCAATTCGACGTGCCCTTGCGCTGACCCACAATGACGTTGATACCATTATCGCGCATGTTCATTGCCTGAGCAGGTCCCTGCACGCCGTAGCCGACCACAGCCACTACTTCGTTCTTCAAGACTTCACGCGCCTTCTCAAGCGGGAATTCATCACGAGTTACAACGTCTTCAATCGTTCCACCGAAATCGATCTTTGCCATGTTTTATTCTCCTGAGTTAATTTAAAGTTTTAGTTTATAACTTAAAGGTCGCAGATTTTATATTCTGCAATCCTCATTCTGACTTCTTCATTCCACTACGGCATCATTTCTGCCAATTCCATCAGCTCATCGTAACGGCTGTTGGTCGTGCCGGGCATGCGGCGCACACCGTCGTTCGTACCGCGCGTCATCGAAACCTGACCCGTGCGCACCATCTCTACAATTCCAATCGGGCGCAATAACTCGATCATGCCCTCGATCTTGTCTTCGGTGCCGGTGATCTCCACGATCACAGACTCAGGCGCCACGTCCACGATATGAGCGCGGAAAATTTCAGCCAGCCCATTCACTTCGGCGCGACGATCAGGTCCCACCTTAACCTTGATCAGCGCCAGGTCACGCGTCACAGATGGTTGATGAGTGACATCCTGCACGTCGATCACGTTCACCAACTTATATAGATTCGCTTCAATGCGATGCGCATCCATATCTCCATTCGGGCAATCCACCACGATGGTCATACGCGAAACTTCAGGATTCTCAGTCCGCCCCACCGAGAGTGACTCGATATTGAAATTGCGGCGGCGAAACAAAGACGACACGCGGTTCAAGACGCCGGGTTTGTTCTCCACCAATGCGATAAATGTGTAGTTCATTATTTCTCCTTGCCTTATGCTTTTGTCGGGCGTTGGATCATTTCATGCAACGCCGCACCGGTCGGTACCATTGGATAAACGGCATCTTCCATTTCCACGCGGAATTCCAACACAACGGGGCCCTTGGTCTTGCGAGCCCATTCAATCGCCTCGTTCACTTCCTCGCGCTTGGTGACACGCTTCGCGGGGACTCCGTGCGCCTCTGCCAGTTTTACAAAATCAGGCGCAAGCATGTTCACCGCGGAATAGCGTTTCTCAAAGAAGAATTCCTGCCACTGACGCACCATGCCAAGAAAACTATTGTTCATGATTGCAACTTTCACGTTCGCGCCTTCTTGAACAGCCGTGGTCAACTCGGCAGCGGTCATCTGAAAGCCACCGTCACCAGCAACCGCCCAAATTTCCTGATCTTTCGCCGCAAACCATGCACCAATGGCAGAGGGCAGACCAAAGCCCATCGTACCCGCACCGCCAGAAGTGATCCAACGATTCGGCTTCTCAAGCTGATAGTACTGTGCCGACCACATTTGATGTTGACCGACATCGGTGGTTACAATGGCACCGCCACCGGTCGCCTTCCAAATATCGCCAATGAGATGCGCCACATACAACTTCTCGTTATCATCCCAGTTCATAATGCTGCGCGCATCGGCTTCGGATTTCCAGGCATTGATCTCCTGTTTCCAATCTTCGTGGTCATATTCGTCCAACAATGGGATCATGTCACGCAGAACGGTCTTCAAGTCACCCACCAATGGCACGTCGGCAAAAACATTTTTATGCACTTCCGCAGGGTCGATCTCAATATGGATCTTCTTCGCTTTGGGCGCATAGGTTTTTAGCGTACCCGTGACGCGGTCATCGAAGCGCATCCCAAAGGCAAGAATCAAGTCTGAATTCTGAATCGCAAGGTTGGTATGGACTTCACCATGCATACCCATCATGCCGAGGCTTAATTCATGAGAAGCCGGGAAGGCACCCAAGCCCAGCAATGTGCTCGCAACTGGCGTCTGAGTCCGAACCGCGAACTGCATCAATTCTTCTTCCGCCTTAGACATGATGACGCCATGTCCGCATAGAATGATGGGACGCTTCGACTTTTCGATCAACTTGACCGCCTCATCCAACAACGGGCGCGGTGAATGCATCACCGGTTTATAACCGGGCAACTCCACTTCATCGGGGTATATAAATTCACAAGACTCAACCTGTGCATTCTTACAAATGTCGATCAACACAGGTCCCGGTCTGCCGCTCTTGGCAATATAGAATGCTTCGCGGATGGTCTCGGCAATATCTTCTGCACGCGTCACCAAATAATTGTGTTTGGTGATCGGCAATGTAATACCCGTTACATCGGTTTCCTGGAACGCATCCCCACCGATCAAATGCGCCGCCACCTGCCCAGTAATGAAGACCACCGGCACAGAGTCCATCATCGCTGTAGCAATCCCCGTTACCAGATTCGTCGCACCGGGTCCTGAGGTCGCCATCGCCACGCCCACTTTGCCCGAAGCGCGGGCATAACCATCCGCCATGTGAGCTCCACCCTGTTCATGCCGAACCAACACATGATGAACGGGATAATTCAACATTGCATCGTAAATGGGCATATTCGCCCCGCCCGGATAGCCAAAGACCACTTCCACGCCTTCGCGCACCAGACACTCCCACATAATTTCTGCACCTTTTAGTTTCATTCAAAAATTCCTTTCAAATCAAATTCTGCACTCATTAATCTGCATTCAAAACTGCGCCCGTATCGGCACTCGTGACAAAATGTGAATAACGCTTCAACCACTTGGATGTGACATTCGACTGGAAGGGAGGCAACGCCTTAAGCCGACTCTGAATCTCCGCCTCGCTCAACTTAACGTTGAGGCTGCGTGCCACCAAATCAATTTGAACAATATCCCCAGCCTTAAGCGCCGCGATCGGACCGCGTGCCGCCGCCTCTGGTGAGACGTGACCAATACACGCGCCACGCGTGCCACCACTGAAACGTCCATCGGTGATGAGCGCGACCTTGTCGCCGAGTCCCTGCCCCATGATGGCGGATGTCGGCGAAAGCATTTCCTGCATGCCCGGTCCGCCTTTGGGACCTTCATAACGCACAACGACACAATCTCCTGCTTTAACTTTTCCTGCCAAGATTCCCGCCATCGCTTCATCCTGCGACTCGAAAATGACCGTCGGTCCTTCAAATTGCATCATCGGCGCACTCACGCCACCGACCTTTACCACTGCACCTTTCGGAGCCAAATTCCCGAACAAAATGGACAAACCGCCGCGTTTGGAATGAGCATTTTCATACCGTCGAATGACTTCTTCATCTTGAATATCCTTGCCTTGAATCGATTCCCCCAAGGTCTTACCCGTGACCGTGATACGGTCTAAATGCAGCATGCCTGTTCCCCGCTGTACTTCGTTCAAGATCGCAGGGATGCCGCCCGCGCGATGCACATCTTCCATATGCCACTTACCCGCCGGACTCACTTTACAGATATGTGGCACTTTATCAGCCACGGAATTGATGCGCGTCAGCGGATAATCTACACCGGCCTCATTCGCTAATGCCAAGGTGTGCAACACAGTGTTAGACGAACCGCCCATTGCCATATCCAATGCAAAGGCATCGTCGATGGCGTCGGCGGTGACGATGTCGCGCGGTTTGATGTCGCGTTCGATCAAGGTCATCACCTGCGCCGCCGCCTGCTTTGCCAGGGATTCGCGTTCAGGAGTCTTCGCCAATGCAGAACCGTTATACGGCAGAGCCAATCCCAACACTTCCATGAGACAGTTCATTGAGTTGGCGGTAAACATCCCGGAGCAAGAGCCGCAGGAAGGGCAAGCAAACTTCTCCAGCAGAGTGAGGCGTTTTTCGTCGATCTTGCCAGCTGAAAATGCGCCGACTCCCTCAAAGACGGAGATCAAGTCGAGCACTTCGCCATCGGGGGTCATACCAGCTTTCATCGCGCCGCCAGAGACGAAGATGGTCGGAACATTCACACGCATGGCAGCCAGCAGCATACCCGGCACAATCTTGTCGCAGTTCGGGATGCAAACCATGGCGTCGAATCTGTGAGCTTCGATCATCGTCTCGACGCAGTCCGCGATCAATTCGCGAGAAGGAAGCGAGTACTTCATCCCCATGTGACCCATCGCAATGCCGTCATCCACACCGATGGTATTGAACTCAAATGGCACACCACCTGCGGCACGTACAGCATCCTTCACCAGTTTGCCGAATTCCTGTAAATGCACGTGACCCGGCACAACATCGGCATAAGAATTAACAATGGCAACAAACGGCTTGTTGAAATCTTCGTCCTGCAAACCGGTGGCGCGTAACAAAGCGCGGTGCGGCGCTTTATCAAAACCTTTTTTAACAGTATCTGATCGCATGACTCTTTTCCTATAATTGATATAAAAAGAGCCGCCCGTGGTTAGGGCGGCTCTCGTTTTCACTCAGTGATTTATTTTGCTCTCACCGTCGCCATCCTAACCGAAAATTGTCCTTTAATAATAAGGACGGTGGTAAGGACGACAATAACGGAGAGACTGATTAGATGACTCATATGTTCGTAATTTCGCCCGATTATAGGCGGAAACGGAATTCCGTCAAGGGCAAAGCTTTCCGATTCGGCATCAGTTATCTTATGAAAAAGACTTGGATTTTCAGACCACCTCCCCACCTTGATAGTGTAAAATGAAAAAAAACATCCAGGAGGAATACAATGAATGACAACCAACCCTCGACCATCAAGATCTTATGGAACGACTATGTTGCATTTCTAGCCGCGATCTTTTGCCTTATGGCACCCGGTTTGTATATCTACGATACCTACTTCGCCAACAAACCTATTTCAAACATGTTATGGATCACAACCGCTATATTTATAGTCGCTTTTTTCTTTTTGATCTATCGATACTTCACTATCCTCTCTCTTTACAACAACGGACTTGAAGCAAAAGCGCTCATCACTGAGATCGGTTTCTTTCGTGATCGAGGCATCATAAAATACAACTTCCAATTCAATGGACAAAACCATGCCAGCCATATGAGAGTGATGAAAAACAAGAAGACCACTTCGTATCAGGTCGGTATGGAAATTAAAGTGATTGTAGATAGAGAAAACCCCAAGCGCTCTTTGATAAAAGAACTTTTCCAGCAAGACTAACTTATCATTCGAGTAAAAGTGCAAAAGATCAATTTTCCCCTTGACACATCTTGCACACTCACATAGAATACCGCCCAATTATGCACAACCTTCTGACGAACGCCAAGCACGGCTTGGGTATGACCATGACCACTACCTCCGGTACACACCGCGAGGCATTTGTGCTTGGTCAGAAATAACCGTCAGAACGGGTTTCAGAACACACAACGCCTCGCGGAAAACGCGGGGCGTTTTTGTTATCAAAATCCCTTCTCTTTCAGAGAAGCGCCAAGGAGAATGCTATGTCAAAAACACTGGTCATGAAATTTGGAGGAACCTCCGTCGGGTCTGTGGATGCATTGAAAAGCGCCATTCAGATCATTCGCGATGCAAAAAAGGATTGGGATCGAGTCGTCGTCGTAACGTCTGCCATGTCTGGCGTGACGAACCTGCTATTAGACTCTGCCGCTTCCGCTTCGCACGGGAAAGTTGATTCGTTACCCCAAGCCGCTGCCACGCTGAGAGAAAAGCACTTCAATGTTGCTGAGGCACTCATCCAAAATTCGGTAAAACTCAACCAGGTCATCGCCGAGATTGACGACCTCATCTTCTCGCTCGTGGACTTATGCAAAGCCATTGCCGTGCTTGGTGAAGCCAGTCCACGCGCGATGGATACGGTAGCTTCGTTGGGTGAACGCATGAGCGTACGTCTGCTCGCTGCTGTGGTAGATAGTGCGGGCATTCCCGCCCAAGCCATCGAATCGACGGAGTTCGTCGTCACGAACGCACACTTCCAAAACGCGCATCCCGATTTCAAAGTCACAACCGAAAAGACGCGGGGGAAACTTAACCCACTGATGGATAAAGGCATTATTCCAATTACAACTGGTTTTATTGGTGCAACTCCCGAAGGTGCCATCACCACCCTCGGGCGCGGTGGCTCGGATTATTCCGCCGCCATCATCGGCGCCGTCCTCCCTGCGGATGATGTGTGGATCTGGACAGACGTAGATGGTGTGATGACCACCGATCCGCGCATCGTGAGAGAAGCACAAACTCTGCCTGAGATCAGCTACAACGAGATCGCTGAACTTGCTTATTATGGTGCAAAAGTTTTACACCCCAAGACCATCCGCCCCGTGTTGGATGCAGGCATTGGCTTGCGGATTTGCAACACATTCAATCCCAGTCACCCTGGCACACGCTTAATTCCCAGTGTGAAGAGCAATGGCAAAGTGGACGGCAAGGTCATCAAAGCTGTGACTGCCATCCGCAAGCAACGTCTTATCACCATTGAAGGGCGCGGTATGCTGGGCGTCCCCGGTGTGGCAGCGCGGGCATTCGGAGCCGTCGCATCTACGGGCACAAGCGTACCCCTCATTACGCAGGCATCTTCGGAACAATCCATTTGTTTCGCCGTCCCTGCGGAACTCGCCCACACCGTTTTATCGTCTCTTGAAAAAGCTTTCGCCTCAGAAATTGCAGACGAAGATATTGACCGTGTTTGGTCAACGGAAGATATTTCGATTATCACTGTCGTAGGTGCAGGGATGCGGCACACGCCTGGCGTTTCAGGTCGTGTGTTCAGTAAACTCGGCAATGACGGCGTCAACGTCCTCGCCATTGCGCAGGGTTCATCTGAAGTATCGATTTCTCTTGTTGTCGATTCAGCGGATACAGAAAACGCGGTCAAGGCGTTGCATGAACTAATTATCAACTAAACCGTAGGGGCGCAGCAATGCTGCACCCCTACATAATATTCAAGGAGAAATCATTATGTCCCAATCTCAAATCCCCGTAGCAATTCTCGGCGCGACAGGTTCGGTCGGTCAGCGCTTCATTTCGTTATTAGATAATCATCCGTGGTTCAAGGTGGTGGCACTTGCCGCATCAGACCGTTCGGCAGGGCAGCCCTACGCCAAAGCCACACACTGGGTATTGGATACGCCCATGCCTGAATATGCCCGTGATATGGTCATCATGCCCGCCAACACGGATGCGGTGCAGGCGAAAATTGTTTTCTCAGCATTGCATACCGAGATCGCCAATGAACTGGAACCCGCCTTCGCCAAAGCGGGCGCGGCGGTCTGCTCGAATGCGTCTTCGTATCGCAGAGGCGAAGACGTGCCGCTGCTCTTGCCTGAGATCAACGCAGAGCACATTCAACTGGTGAAGCATCAACGCAAGAACAAAGGTTGGAGCGGATGCATTGTCACGAATCCGAATTGCACGAGCACGGGTTTGACGATTGCACTCAAAGCATTGGATGAGTCCTTTGGCGTGAAGAAAGTTTTCATGGTCTCATTGCAGGCGCTTTCGGGTGCAGGCTATCCTGGCGTGCCATCGCTCGACATTATGGACAACATCATCCCCAACGTGGGCAATGGCGGCGAAGAAGAAAAAGTGGAATGGGAGCCGCGCAAGATGCTCGGCAAGTTCAACGACAGCAAAATTGATATGGCGGATATCCAATTCAGCGCGCACACTAACCGTGTGGCGGTGATCGATGGTCACACCGTGTGTGCAAGCGTGGCATTAGACAAACCCGTGGAACCAGAAATTGCAATTCAAGCGTTACGCGATTATGCGGCAAAACCGTCAGCGAGGAATCTGCCCTCGGCGCCCAAACCAGTGATCGAGGTCAGAGATGAAGCGGATCGCCCACAGCCAAGACTCGACCGCATGGCAGGCAAAGGCATGACGACCGTGGTTGGTCGCGTGCGCCGAGATCCCATCCTTGATCTTAAATTTGTTGTACTTTCACACAACACGATTCGCGGTGCGGCGGGTGCGTCGATCT
>JAFLCE010000135.1 GCA_017303655.1 Anaerolineae bacterium | reverse complement strand
CGCATGTCCCAATAGGTGATGACGTCAGGATCAAAGCCCGTTGCCCATTCCACTAAATAGGCAGCGCGATCCATGTGACCGCCCGTTGTGTTAATCGTCCGAAATAACGGATGCAGGATGGCATCATGAGATGGAACATCATTTGTGACAAAGTTATGAATGAATCGCTTATTGAGCGCACGTAGTGCTTCCATGTCTGTTTGGGTGGATACCATAAATGACTCCTTGAATATTGATACGGACTAAAGGTGTGTATGACCTGCTTGTAGTTTTTTATTCTACGTTGGGAAACTGCATCTTTGCAACCCTCATAAAGGATGGTTTTTCAAAAACAAAAAAGACCGCAATGGAGTTGCGGTCTTTGCTTTCTATCACGTGTTTTTAGAGAAAATTTTATATGCAAAGATTAGTGGGTAAAAATTTCAAATGCAATTAGACGTTCCATGCGATATCCCAAAGTCGTTGGGACGCTTTGTTGGCAGGTTTTCACGGAAAGGAAATGACTTCGTGCGGCAAAACAGGTCGAACATATTCAATGGTGTATTCTATACCCTTTTGTTCAACAACCTTCGGGGTAAGTTCACCACCGAGAAGGGAAAAAATATATGATGCTGCACTTCCTTCAGCATATAATGTGCCATTTATTGCAGATGCTAGTGGTGGAAAACTCTCAGACCAAAGCAGTGCATTTTCAGGCAGATTATAAACATTAGGATTTCTACCAACTTTAACCCCCATTAAAATTCTATCAGGACTATATGGGGTCATTCCATTTGGTTCGTAGTTGTCCAAGAAATCCAAGATATTTTTCATTTCCAAAACTAAAAAATCCTTGTAAGGGTGATAAGCGCATAATTCTCTCGGCTTTTGTATCATCAATACACAATAAAACGAGCCCATTTCTTCAATTCGATAGTTGCTGCCAAAATCATACAACTGGTCCGTTGAATCGTGTTTCTGATTACTCTCGATCTTGAAGAAGTTCATTTTTTCTAGTTGCGAAAAAAACTGATTTATTTCATCTTCTGAAAGAAATTTTTGTTGGAAGATTTCTCCTGCGATAACCATTTGTCTATCTGAATATAAAACAAGTATAGAATAATTCTTGCCTACTAATTCATCGAAAGGCAACGGAACTCCACTCAGATAATAATCAAAAAGAACTTGTTTTGCTGGATATGGGGTCGCTATGGGCGTTAGAGTCTTTGTGGGAATTTGTGTCGGCTTTTGTTCGGTTTGGGTGAGTTTAACCGTCGCGGAAGTTGAAAGTATAGAAGTTGAGGTCGATTGTGATTCTTGATTACCACAACCGAACAGCAAAATAATAAATATCGAAAACCAAAGAACATTTGCTATGGATTTATTCATTATGATTTCTACTATGAAGGAACCAGCCAGCACTTCGCGGCTTGCCCTGTGGATACTTGCCTCGTGGCGCGGACTTGGCAAAGCCGTCCATTCAGAAAATGTCTGCGATACGCTATTTTCCTAAAGGTGGTTTTTGCTCTTGACTTTCAAGACAGTTGCTGCACGCTTTGTTGGCTGGTTTTATGGTTAAGGATTCTTCACCTTTTCATGAGGCAATAAAACACGAATGTCTACTAGATATTCATTGCCATTTTGCGAAACTACTATACTGCTCTCTGAGCCTTCAAAAAACGAAAAGATTTCTTTTGCCATATCTCCGTCAATATAAACGACTTGGTTCGAAGTGCCTGAAGTATACTTTTTTGGATTTTTTCCCAGTGATGGAAAACGTTCATCCCAGGGGATTGCAGGCGGGTATTCAATCGAAGAATCTAAGCCCGATTGGATAGTTAGTAAAATGCGGTCTGGATAGTATGATGTCATACCTGCTGGTTGATAAGTATCCAAGTATTGCAGTATCTTCTTCATCTCAGGTATCAAAAAATGCAAATAAGAATCGTGAATACAAAGGTTTCTTGACTTTTCCGCATTCACCAAAATGCAATCTCTAAGCCCGCCAAAAACTCCTACTTCTTCATACCTTCCTTCAAAATTATATAAATCATCTGTTGGGTCATGCTTTTGAGTTGATTCGAGTGAATAAAAACCCAAAGATTCTAATTTTGACAGAAAACCCTTGATCTCAGTAGATGATAAGACTTTCTGCTTGTATGCTTCACTAGTGCCAGCGATGAGCATTTGCCCGTCATCGTATAATACAAGTTTTGTGAGAATGTTTCCAGATGGAGGGTCAAAGAATTCATCCCAATACGCTTGGTTCCCAATGACATAATAATCAAAAATAACCCCTTTGTTTTGATAAGTTGGAAAAGGAGTAAAGGTTGGGGTAAATGGTAACTTAGTTGGTTGAATTCTTGTTGGTGTCAAAGTAAAGGTGGATGTTGGAGTAGAACTTGGTTCTGGCGTAGGAGATGAATGTGTTGTGGGAGCGTTTCTTTGCACGCCACAAGCTGTAAAAACCATGCTGACCACCACTGAAAGTAAGAACATTTTTTTCATGAGTTTATTTTGCCAGGAACTAGCCAACTATGTTTTATACAGCATTATGCTGTATAAAACCCTATATACACCATACAAGTATTATACAAATCACCCCAAAAACAAAAAAGACCGCAATGTACGTTGCGGTCTTTGCTTTCTAATTCGATTAGATCACACCCAACTTTTTCCCCACACTCTTAAACGCCTCCAAGCCTTTATTAAGATCTTCCTTCGCGTGTGCGGCAGAGATCATCACGCGGATTCTTGCTTTGCCTTGCGGCACAGTCGGGAATCCGATAGACATGGCGAACACACCCGCTTCGAATAATTCCCGGCTAAATTGTTGTGCCAGCGGCGCTTCGCCGAGCATCACAGGAGTGATTGGCGTTTCACTTACGCCCGTGTTAAAGCCAAGAGTTTTCATTTCGGCTTTAAAGTATTTGGCGTTGTCCCAAAGTTTATCCACGAGTTGAGTAGAGTCTTCGAGCAAATCCACGGCTGCCAAACATGCCGCCGCATCAGGCACAGTCACCGCCGAGGAGAACAAGAAGGGACGTCCGCGCTGACGCAGCCATTCGATGATGACCGCTTTGCCCGCGACGATTCCGCCCACCACGCCGAACGCCTTCGACATTGTGCCCACTTCCACATCTACTTTGCCATGCAAGCCGAAGTGATCCACGATGCCGCGTCCGCCTTTGCCGAGCACGCCTTCACCGTGTGCATCATCCACCATCAACAAAACATCATATTTCTTCGCCACTTCATAAATATCGGGCAGGGGCGCAATGTCACCGTCCATGCTAAAGACGCCGTCCGTGATGATGAGCGCGCGGCGATAGTCTTTTAGATTCGCTTTAATTTGTTCTTCAAGTGATTTCACATCGTTATGTTCATAAGCAATGATCTTCGCGCCAGACAGGCGACAGCCATCAATAATGGAAGCATGGTTAAGTCTGTCAGAGAAGATCACATCTTCTTTGCTCACCAAAGCCGGGATCGTAGCGAGGTTCGCCGTAAAGCCGCTTTGGAATGTGATCGCCGCTTCCACGCCTTTGAATTGCGCTAAACGTTTTTCCAATTCCACATGCAGGCTCATCGTCCCAGCAATCGAGCGTACCGCCGCCGGACCCACGCCCATTTCATCGGTCGCTTTTTTCGCGGCAGCCACCAATGTGGGATGATTCGCCAAGCCCAAATAATTGTTCGAGCAGAAGTTCAAAACCTTTTTGCCGTCCACCACCAGCCAGGCGCCTTGCGGCGAGCCAATGGTGCGGATGTTGTTATACAGCCCCTGCGATTTTAAATTGTCAATCTCTTGCTGGATCCAATCAGTCTTCGACATTTTCTTCTCCTTTTAGAAACCTGTTTGCATTATAGCGACTTAATAAAAAATGGACATCACCTTTTCAGCGTGACATCCACTTTATTCTTTCACTTCTGCCAGCAGCCCCAACTCGGCAAGTTCTGCCAACACTTTTTGGATGGCTCCGCTTTTGACGACGACTGCCGTCGGGCTTAATATTTCGCCGAAATATTTTCCTGCCTTCGATTTTCGCATCTCTTCCATAATCTCGGGCTTGCTGACTCTTAGCACAAGCAGACTCTCCACTCGAGCTTCTGCGCCGTTCGCGTCCCAGCGCTTGAGCGCTTTCACCAGCGCAGGTGGAACCGCCTCTTTCGTATACTTGACCAGCATCGCTAGCAATTGCTCAGCTTTCAGTCCCTGCTCGGTGGCGCGCTTCAAGGATTCTGCCGTCACGCGATAGAAATAATCATCGCCTTTGGGTTCGTCCCATTCACAAAATCTTGCTAATTGATATCGCACTGTCCGCGAAAAACTTCGCGGAACAGATATTTTTCCGTTGGAGGATACTGTTATCTTTCCTTTTTCTTCTTTTTTTTCTGGAGAAGATGAAAGAAGAAAGAAGGCTGTTACTTCTTTTCCTTCTTCTGGCGCTGCAAGATGCAGCTTGCCTAATAAATGTAGGGTTTGGACCACGTACTTGATCAGTGCGCCATCGACCACATCCCAATACGCAAAGCCGCGCAGGAACTGTCCATCGGATGCGCGTTTGATGAACCATGAGTCGTAGTCACCGGCGGGACGTTGATAGTCCGGAAATTTTTCTTTGATGGCTTTTACAAAGGCTGGCAGGCTCCACCATTTTCCCTGCGGAATATCGTTGATGAGGTTCATCAAAAATTCGCGAGTCACTTGCGGTTGATTCTTCCATTCGCCTTCGCAAACGATGCTGGGAATGAGCCTTAATTCATCAAAGGTCGTGGAATTCAGCCATGTCTTATAAAGCAGATCCAAGGCTTCGGGGCGGGAGGCTTCCAGAAATTTCTTTACTGCTTCCGGGTGCAGTCCGTCATTTTTGATGATGCCTGCGGTTGTCAGTAGTGCGGGCAGCTCGCGTTGGAAATGAGACTTGCTTTCGTGTCCAATGCGCAAAGCAGCGAGGTAGGTTGTGGCGTCATCCAAAATAAAATCGGTGGCTGGAATCTCGAAAGCTTTTTCAACGGGTGTGGCAGGACGTCCTAGCGCTTCGGCTGAAGTGGCGGCGGGGACATCATCGGTATTGACTTCGTTGATGATCTCGAGCAGGTCTTCAGGAATGTATGCGAATTCCTGTGAACCTTTGTCTGATTCAAAGAATGCCTTGCCGATCAGGGCGCGATAAAAGAGAAATTCAGAGGTCGAAGCCGGTTTGAGATAGGGGCGTTCGCGGTCACGTTTGCCTGCGCCCATTTCACGAAGGTCGCCATATTTGCGGGCGAAGACTGACCATTCGATTTTTCCATCGGTGGCAATAAGTGCGTTGAGCGCGGAGCGGGCTTCGGCGGGGAGAACTTCCAGGGTTTCAGAGACAGCTTCCAGATCCAGCAATGAGCCGCAGAGTTCTTCCAGGGCAGCTACGCTATCGGTCGATTCCAATTCCAAGCCCCAAAATTCGGCGACGATGCGGAAATGTCCTAAGTCTTGTTTATGTAACGAGGTGAATAGATCAGGCATTGTTTATATTCTACATGATGGAGCAGGACTTTAGAAGGATACTTGTTGGAAACAAAATTGGACAACCGGTGTTCTAATTATATAAACTTTATAAAGGAGATGAAACATGTTAATCTTATTTTCGGTTTTGCGGTTCCTTCATATCATTGCTGGCATTCTTTGGGCAGGGGGGGCGCTGACGATGAGTTTCTTCGTGGCACCCACCATGGGCGCCACCGGAGATGCCGGAAAGCAGTTTGCTGGTTACTTGATGGCGAAGACGCGCTTTTCCACATTCATGATGGTTAACGCAGTAATTACCGTATTGGCTGGCTCGATCTTGTATGGCATTGATTCGAACTGGTTCCAATCTGCATGGATGCATTCGCCTACCGGCATTGGTTTTGGTGTAGGAGCGTTGACGGGTATAGTGGCATTCGTCTTTGGAGGTATGCTTGGTAATATCAACAAGGCTCTGGGGATGTTGGGCGCACAGATACAAGGGAAGCCTACTGCAGACCAGCTTACTGCTCTGCAGGCGCTTATGGCGCGTCAGGCGAATGCCAGTAAATGGAATACGGTCTTTATGTTAATTACTATTGTACTGATGGCGTCGGCGCGTTTGTTCGGATAATTTTCTTCGGGTACAAAACAGCGGCTGAAAAATCAGCCGCTGTTTTTGTTTAACCGTGCACTACTTTCAAGGCTTGATGCAAGATTTCAAAATCTACTTTTCTTAAATTACTGCCAAAGCTGGTGAAGATCTCGCCATCGGCGTGGATGTATAACGGATGATCTGAAGAGAGGGAGAATTTTTTATACTCTCCCATATGAATTTGCTTGAAGCGCATGTGGGTACCACTCATGAATTCGGGTACGAGGCGAAACATCATGGTGCGTGAGACCTTATTGACGATGACGAATTCCATCGTGCCATCATCATTTTTGGAGTTGGGCGAGAGCATGAACCCGCCGCCTTCACGCGGACCATTGCAGAGAGTCACCATAAGTGCAGTGGTGTCCCATTTTTCTTTATCCGTTTCGATTTTCAAATTGGCAGGGTCGTGGTTGAGGATGATGGTCTGAATGACGGCTGTCAGATACATGAGGAAACCTTTGACGATGGGCAGTTTATGCGAGCGAATAGTGACGACGGCATCAAAGCCGATGCCAAGGGTATTGTCAAAAAATTCTTTACGCCCGTGCTCGTCGGTCATCAAGCCGATGTCTACGGGTTTGATTAGTTCTGCTTTGAGTGCGTGCGCGAGGGCGTGGTCTGGTTTTTGGTTGATGCCGATGGAATAGGCAAAGTCGTTGCCCGAACCAATGGGGACGACGCCCATCACGGGTCGTTTCTCCGCCGGGACCTGCATCAGCCCATTCATCACTTCATGCACCGTGCCATCGCCTCCCATGGCAATGACCATGTCACAGCCCTCATGGGCGGCTTGTTTGGCAAGCTCAATGGCGTGCGAAGGGTAGACTGTGCCACTCCAGCTTAGGTCGCCTTGAAATTCCTGAGCGATCGGGCGCAAGGCGTTGGCGGTCTTCCAGGCGCGTCCCATGTCTGCCATGGGGTTGAGGATCAGTTTGACTTTGCGAGGTGAAACCATAGGTTGAACTCCTGTTTGTGGGTCTATGGATATAACCCCAACAGGTTTGTTCTGTTCCCCTGAAGTTTCAACTACTTACTTATGAGCTTTTTATTTTGATAGCGGGTAGATGACCCGTGACGCCTTTGGCGATCACGAACTGCCCGCGGTTATATTTTTTGGCGTGATACAAAGCCGAGTCAGCTGCGCGGAGCATGTCGCTGGGGTTTTGGGCATGTGCCGGGTACACGGCAATGCCGGCGGTGATGCCCAGATTCATTTCTTTGCCTTTAGGGAAGGGGAAATGATACTCTTTCATTAAGTCAATTACTTTTTGCGTCACTGCCTGTGCGGCTTCTGTATCGGTGTTGCGCATCACAAGTGTTAACTCATCACCGCCATAGCGGGCAAGGAAATCGGAATTACGCATCTTTTGAGCGAGGAAGTTGAATAGCGAATAAAGCAACTCATCGCCTACATTATGTCCGAAAGTATCATTCACGGCTTTGAAGCCATCCAAGTCCATCATCACCACAGCAAAAGAGGACTTGGTCTGATCGGCGATGCGCCACTCCTCTTGCAAGCGTTCGTCCAGCGCGCGACGGTTGGGCAACCCGGTGACACTGTCTGTGTTTGCCATTTGGGTCAGGCGTTTATACAGGCTGGCATTGAAGATCGCCACAGCCGCCTGATCTGCCAGCAGACTGATAAGACGCAGCTCTGAGCGTGAGAACCTGCCCACCTCTTTGCGTGAAATATTCATCACCCCGAGGATCTCATCTTTGAACTTGAGAGGGGTGCCGATGATCGAGCCATACCATTCACTGGGTGCATTATTATACAAGGGATGTTTCGACATGTCCTCGACGATGATCTGTTTCCCGCCCTTAAGCACAGAATAGGTTATCCCATCTTTGCGGGGCGCACCATAGGGTTTATTGCGGACCCCGGAGTCATTTAGAGATGTGCCGAATTCCAACGTGCCGCGTTGATTTAAGTAGATATTCACGGCGCGGGCATGCTTGATCAGCCCCATACATTCGGTTGCCATGGCTTCAAGCGCCTTTTGCAGATCGAGGTTCGAGATCAAGTTGAGGCTGATGCGCTTGAGCGCATCCAGTTCATCTGCCTGATGTTTGACGGTTGCCATCAGCGAATGTTTCGAGATCACCTCTTGCGTAATAGACTTGGCATCTTCATCACTGGTGGGTTGGTCGGTGGCGCGCTCGCGGGCTTCCACCAGCACCTGAATCAGTTTCAAGATCGCTTTTTTCTCTTCAGGTGAAATGGAATTATCCTGAGAGATAATCTCCCAGGCTCGTGAGAAAACCGTGCCAGACTTAACGTGAGGATCGTTCATTTTGATAATTATGTACAGTATTTGAAAAGACTCAAGACATCTTTTGTACTATTATAACCTT
>JAFLCE010000134.1 GCA_017303655.1 Anaerolineae bacterium | reverse complement strand
GAAGGCTTTGAAGCATTAGCTTTGATGGATAATGATGCAAAGCAAGCAGGTGTAATGTTATTACCCGGCGGCGGCTTTGATGTGGTGCCGTCTGATTGTTTGATCGCGCACACGGCGGGTAAACTTCCAAGTGCAACGAGTTTGGAGTTGTACATCAAAAGCATTGGTAGTGGGATCTCACGCGGCACGGCACGGTCGGGAATAGAGAACAGTCACAAGCAAGGACGCATTCGCCGCGATGGCAAGATCGTGAGCGTGCCGAATGTGTGGGACAGCAAAGATGTAGATTTTGGGCGCGGTCCTTCGCGTTTGATTACGATGGGCTGGGGCGACGTGAGCACGGCATATCACAGCACGGGCATTCCGAATGTGACTGTGTATATGAGCTTCCCACCAGTAATGATTCGAATGATGCGCCTGACCCGTTATGTGGGTGCATTGTTATACACGCGTATGGCAAAAAACTTCGTCAAATGGTTGATCGGGGTTTTAATCGCACCCGGTCCTTCACGCGAGAAAAATAAAACAGGTTTTAGTTTTATGATTGCTGAAGTAAGTGATGGAAAAAATACCGTCCGCGCAAAATTGCGCACACCCGAAGCATATTACTTGACTGCACTCACATCCGTTGAAATTATGAAGCGCATCCTTTCAGGCGATTACAAACCCGGCTTTCAAACGCCAAGCAAAGCTTATGGCGCGGACTTTATCTTGCAATTCGATGGCGTTCAGCGCGAAGATTTGTAGTCCTGGCTTTAAAAGCCCAATGTCTTTGGTGAGTTCAGAAGATGTTCTACGCCAGCCTTGCCAAAATAGAAAATTTGTTCTAAAATAAAATCAGGTGCTGCATTACTCGTATTGACACCAGCGAACTTTAGAAAGGAAATAAAATGTTGAATTTAAATTCCGTGATGATTGGAACAAAGCAACCCGCTATCCTAGCGGCTTTCTACGAAAAGGTTCTTGGCAAGCCTGCCGATATGGTCGACCCCGAGAACGGCTTTTGGGGTTGGCAACTGGGAGGTAGCTTTCTGGGAATCCTGACCCACTCGGAAATGGGTGGCAACACCAAAGATCCTGGGCGTATCATGCTCAACTTTGAAACGGCGCAAGTTAAGGAAGAGTTCGAGCGCATCAAAGCTATTGGAGCAACCATTATTAAAGAACCATACAGCATGGGTGAAAGTGAAGGGTCAATCGCCACTCTGGCAGATCCCGATGGAAATTACTTTCAATTGATGAACCCAATGGGTTAGATAGATAAAGAAATCCCTCCGAAATGGAGGGATTTCTTTATTAAATTGTAATCATGGTTTAATAGATAGAACTCATGAATCTCAGGTGATACCTCAATGAAAAAACGCGTCTATATCATTTACACCGGCGGGACCATCGGCATGCAACTTACATCCGAAGGCTATGCACCTGCACCCGGTTATCTAGCGGAACAAATCATGTCTATGCCGGAGCTCAAAAGCGACCTGATGCCCGATGTAGATATTCATGAATATGACCCGCTACTCGACTCAGCCAACATGACGCCTGAAGACTGGTACAAGATCGCCCGCGATATTGGCACGAACTATAACAATTATGATGGTTTTATTATTTTGCATGGCACGGATACGATGGCGTACACTGCATCTGCTTTACCGTTCATGCTTGAGGGATTAGGAAAGCCTGCCTTACTCACCGGTTCGCAAATCCCGCTGTGCGAAGTCCGCAACGATGCCCGCGCCAACATTATCACCGCGCTGACCGTCGCCGCTAATTTCGATATTCCCGAAGTCTGCTTATGCTTTGGCAATCAACTCCTGCGCGGATGCCGCTCAGTCAAAGTCAGCACCGATGGCTTGGATGCTTTCGCCTCCCCCAACCTGCCTCCACTCGGTGACATCGGCGTGGAAATTCGCATCCATAAAAATTTGGTATTGCCTGCGCCACAAAGCACCTTGCAAGTGCAAGAGTTGAAACAAGTCAATGTGGGAGCACTGCCCTTGTGGCCCGGCATCCCAGCGCAGGTCGTGCGCAACTTCCTCCAACCGCCATTACAAGGATTGATCTTGCGAGCCTATGGTGTTGGCAATGGTCCCACCAACAATGCGGATTTTCTCGCCGCTCTCGAAGAAGCCACTGCCCGCGGCGTGGTCATCGTGGATTGCACACAATGCCTGCGCGGTAGTGTCCACCTTGGGGACTATGCAACCGGCTCCGCCTTAGCTAGAGCCGGAGTCATCAGCGGCTTCGACATGACCGCCGAAGCCGCGTTGGCAAAACTCTCGTATCTATTCAGTCAAAATATTCCAGTGAATGAAATCAAACGCTTGATGCAAACCAATCTACGCGGAGAACTGACCAGCTAAATTATTCATTCGTCTTTCTATAGTCTTGCACCACTTCATAATGCTCCACAGTGGGAAACGGATCATAAAAAGGGTGCAACAACTTACGCCACTCTTGATATTGTTCCGAGCCACGGAATCCAACTGTATGCGCTTCCAGCGTTTCCCATTGCACCAACAACAAATATCGATTCCCCATTTCCAAACAATGCTGTAACTGATGCCAGTGATACCCATCCATGCTGGAAATGATGGGCGACGCTTTTGCAAACGCCGCCTCAAATTCTTTTTCCTGACCGGGGATAATATTCAGGATGACCACTTCTAGGATCATTTTCCGACTCCAGACAACGCGCCTCGGAACTCCGCCGCAAACTGTTTCGCTGTTTCGACAGGCTTTTCACTACTCCCAATCGTTTTCACACACGCCGAACCGATAATGACTCCATCTGCGAGTTGACCAACCTGTTTGGCTTGCTCCGGTGTGCCGATGCCAAATCCCACGCACACTGGCGCGGACGTATGTTCCCGCACACGAGAAACCAACTCACCAAGGTCATTTGAAATTTCCCGTCGCTCACCCGTTACGCCCGTAACCGAGACCAAGTAAATAAATCCTTTTGCAGTTCGCGCAATCGACTCCATGCGTTCATCGGGCGAAGTCGGTGCGAGCATTTGGATCAACGGCATATCGCCATTGATGGATTGAAATTCCTCCGCTTCTTCCAACGGCAGGTCGGGAATGATGAATCCGTCCGCGCCTGCTTCACGGGCGTCGTGGATAAATTTCTCCAGTCCATACGCCAGCATAGGATTGAAATACCCCATCAAAATCAGCGGAATAGTCACACCGCGCTTGCGAAGTTCTTTCACGGCTTCCAGCGATTTCTTGACGGTGATTCCTTTTTCCAGCGCAACTTGAGTGGCTTGTTGGATCACAGGGCCATCGGCGAGCGGGTCAGAGAAGGACAGACCAACTTCAATTAAGTCTGCGCCGTTTTTGGCGAGCGCTTCGATCACGTCAATGGATGTTGCGAGATCAGGATAGCCCAAGGGGAAGTAGGGCATGAAGATGGGTTTGTTTTTGAAGGCGTTTTCGATTCGGTTCATAATAAATAATTCCTCGTAGGGGCGAGGTCCCCTCGCCCATTTTATGTGTTTCATTAACTTGGGCGGGGAAACCCCGCCCCTACATATTTGTTCCCAATTCTTTAATCACAATATTCAAGTCCTTATCCCCTCTTCCCGACAAGTTCACCAAGATCACCTGGTCTTTTCTCATCGTTGGTGCGCGTTTGATGACTTCTGCCACCGCATGCGACGACTCTAACGCGGGGATGATCCCTTCGGTGTGGCATAAGGTTTGGAAGGCGCTCAGCGCTTCTTCATCCGTTGCGGATGTGTAGAAGGCACGTTCGGTATCGCGCAGCATGGCATGTTCGGGACCGACGGCGGCATAATCCAAACCAGCGGAGACAGAATGAGTCTCTGCGATCTGTCCATCTTCATCTTGTAAGACATACGTGCGTGTTCCATGAATGACTCCCACGCGGGCTTTGGTCGCATCACCGAAGCGAGCCGCATGTTTACCTGAAATAATGCCACTGCCCCCTGCTTCCACGCCGATGAGTTCCACACCTTCATCGTCCACAAATCCACTGAAGACACCGATGGCATTTGAACCACCACCCACACAGGCAATGACCGTATCAGGCAGGCGTCCCGCGTCCATGAGCATTTGCTCGCGTGCCTCGCGCCCGATGACCGATTGAAACTCCCGTACGATGGTCGGATATGGATGTGGCCCTAATGCAGAGCCTAAAAGATAATGCGTGTCGCGCACGTTCGTCACCCAATCACGAATGGCTTCGTTGATGGCGTCCTTCAAGGTCTTCGTGCCAGATTCAACAGGTCGCACTTCCGCACCAAGCAACTTCATGCGGAAGACGTTTGGCTCTTGGCGAGCAATGTCCACGGAACCCATGTACACAACGCAGTCGAGTCCGAGCAATGCCGCCGCCGTTGCGGATGCGACTCCGTGCTGACCTGCGCCCGTCTCCGCGACAATGCGTTTCTTTCCCATACGCTTGACCAATAACGCCTGCCCCAACGCATTATTGATCTTGTGCGCGCCTGTATGCGCCAAGTCTTCGCGCTTCAAATAGATTTGCGCGCCGCCCAATTTTTCAGAGAGGCGTTTGGCATAGGTCAACGGCGTGGGTCTGCCAACAAACGACGCCATTAATTTGTCGAACTCTTGATTGAAGGCTGGATCATTGCGTGCCGAGACGAATTCACGCTCCAACTCAATGAGCGCGGGCATGAGTGTTTCGGGGACGAATTGTCCGCCGTAGGGACCGAATTTGTGGGGTAATAAAGTTGTCATAAAACCTCGATAGTAGAGAATAGAGAATAGTTTGATCTGGAGTTTTGACTACCTGATTGAACTGCTCTTACAAATGCTTTCATCTTCTCCGCATCCTTCTCCCCTGGAGCGGATTCAACACCCGAAGCCACATCCACGCCCCAGGGTTGGACTTGGCGAACGGCATCCGCGACGTTTTCGGGGGTAAGTCCGCCCGCGAGCAGGAGTGGATATTTTTTTGCGAGTTTTGCGGCGGATGCCCAATCGGCAGTGACTCCGCTTCCGCCGTAGACGCCTTTGACGGCGGCGTCTATCAACATGGCAGGGTTATCAACGGACTCTGTCACGGATTCACGGACAAAAATGGACGGGTCAAAGGATTCTGATGAAGATAAGCGGACGGCTTTGAAGGCTTTTCCGTTGAATGAAGCAACCATCTCTGGCGTTTCGTCGCCGTGGAGTTGAGCAAGGTCAAGCGAGCAGATTGCAAGGATGTCTTTGATTTCTTCAACTGATGAATTGACGAACACGCCAACGAGTTTGATTTGTGGATGTTCGCGTTTCAACACGGATGTGATCTCAGCGCACGCAGATTTTTCGATGAAGCGCACGCTCTTGGGATAGAAGTTGAATCCCAAGTAGTCCGTGCCTGCTTCGATGGCGGCGAGGGCGTCTTTCAATGTTTTAATGCCACAGATTTTTATGATGGTCATAAGGTTTGAAGGTTGGAAAGTTATCAGGTTGAACTTTCAAACATTCAAACCTGATAACTCCCTCACTTTCGCGGGAATATTTTCGGATGTGACCAACGCTTCGCCGACGAGAATCGCGTCGATATTTGCTTTTTCCAAGCGTTCGACATCGGCGGCGGTGAAGATGCCGCTTTCAGCGACGACGGTGATTTCGGCGGGGATCATTGGGCGGAGGCGTTCGGTGGTGGTGAGCGAAACTTCGAAGGTAGCGAGGTTGCGGTTGTTGATGCCGATGAGATGGATGTTGGGAATCTTTAGGGCGCGTTCGGTTTCGGCTTCATTGTGGACTTCAACCAATGCCGTTAGTCCCAAACTTTGGGCACAAGCGTGGAGGTCGGCGAAGTGGGAGTCGTCAGGGAGGGCGGCGGCGATGAGGAGGATGGCGTCGGCTCCGTTGGCGCGGGCTTCGTAGATTTGGGATTCGTCGATGATGAAATCCTTTCGAAGCAAAGGCAGTGGTGAGTGATGAGTGAAACGTAAATCGTGAAGTGTTTTGAGTTTGCCTTGGAAGAATTTTTCATCAGTGAGGACGCTGATGGCTGAAGCACCGTTTTGGGTGTAGATGTCGGCGACTTGGAAGAGGTCGAGGTGTGGGGCGAGGATTCCCTTTGAGGGGCTGGCACGTTTGAGTTCAGCGATCAGGCTCGGGTGAGTCCCGAAGCGGCGGCGCTGTATGGCGGCAAGGAAATCTCTGGGCGTTGGACTGTGCTCGGCAACGTGGCGCAAGGCTTGGGCGTCGAGCGCCGCAATTTCCAATTTCTTTTGTTCAAGTATTTTTTCTAAGATGTTCATTGGCGAGTGAACTCTATAAGCGCATTCAGTTTGTTGAGGGCTGCACCACTATCGAGAGAAGTTGTTGCTTCGGCGAGCGCGGATTTGAAATCGCCTGTTTCGGCGGCGAGGGCGGCGGCGGTGTTGAGCAGGACGGCGTCGCGGCGGGCGCCTGTGAGTTTGTTGGAAAGGATATCTCTCATCATCTGCGCGGATTCGTCGGGAGTACCGCCACGAAGATCGGCGACGGTGCAGGGTGCGAGACCGAGGTCGGCGGGATTGAGGTCGTATGTTTCGACGACTCCGTTGCGCAGATGACTGACGCGATTGACGCCCGTGGGATTGAGTTCGTCGAGACCATTGGCGCCGTGAATGATGAGCGCTGCCTGGCTACCGAGTTCTTTGAGAACGTGCGCGAGCGGCTCGGTGAGTTTGGCGTCATAGACGCCCGTGAGTTGGATGCTCGCGCCTGCGGGATTGGTGAGCGGACCGAGGACGTTGAAAATGGTGCGCTGCCCCATCTCTTTGCGCGGACCGACGGCGTGTTTCATGGCGGGATGAAACTTGGGCGCGAACATGAAGCCGATGCCAATTTGTTCGATAGCTTTGGCAACTTGATCGGGTGTGAGGTCGAGGTTGACGCCGAGGGCGGAGAGCACATCGGCGCTGCCGCATTGAGAGGATGCGGCGCGATTGCCGTGCTTGGCAACTTTGCGTCCAGTGCCTGCGAGGACGAACGCGGCGGCGGTGGAGATGTTGAAGGTGTGCGCGCCGTCACCGCCTGTGCCAACGATGTCGTAGATGGGGTCGGTTGAGTTGACGTTAACTTTCACGGCGACATTACGCATGGCGCGGACGGAACCTGTGATCTCGGGAATGGTCTCGCCTTTCATGCGCAAGGCAGTGAGGTATGAACCGATCTGAGCGGGGGTCGCGCCGCCTGTCATGATGACGGTCATCGCTTCTTCGGCTTCGAGGTCGGTCAGGTCATTGCGGTTGATGACTTTGGCGATGAAGGGTTTGAGCATGACGGGTTCGGTCGAGGGCGGAGGCGCGATCTTGATATCAAGAAAATTCTTGAGCAATTGCTTGCCGTGCTCGGTGAGGATCGACTCGGGATGGAACTGCACGCCGTAGGTCGGGTGCTGCTTGTGTTTGAGTCCCATGATCTCACCTTCGTCGGTTTGGGCGATGACCTCGAGTTCGGCAGGGACGGGGTCATAGACGACGAGCGAGTGATAGCGCATGGCTTCAAAGGGAGTCGGAATGTCTTTGAAGATGCCCTGCTGGTTGTGTTTGACGGGTGAGGTCTTGCCGTGCATAAGTCGCGGAGCGCGATCCACTTTGCCGCCGTAGATTGCGCCGAGGCATTGATGCCCGAGGCAGACTCCGAGCACGGGGACTTTACCCGTGAAGTATTTGACGGCTTCGGGTGAGACACCGCCATCTTTGAGCGGTTCGCCTGGACCTGGGGAGATAACGAGGTGGTCGGGCTTGAGGGCGATGAGTTCGTTCAGCGAGATCTGGTCGTTGCGGTAGACGCGAATATCCGCGCCGAGTTCGCCGAAGTATTGAACGAGGTTGTAAGTAAAAGAATCGTAGTTATCAATTAGAACCAACATGTTGAAATCCTTTTTTATCCACGAAGGACACGAAGATGCACGAAAATTTCTGAACCACGGAGGCACAGAGTCACGGAGTTTTAAATTGGTTTTCCTCTGTGTCTTCGTGTCTCCGTGGTTAACTGCTTTTTAGTCTTCATTTCCAAAGATGTCCAATTCATCCGCAAACAGATCGAGCGAGTAGGACAAGCCTGTTTTCTCGCGGACGAGTTCCATGGTCTGTTTGGCTTCGGCTTGCATACGGCGGATGCCGTTGGCGAGAACGTCGCGCGGAATCATGGGATGGGCGAGGAAGTAGGCACGTTTTTCGCGGATGGGGTCGAGGAAGTTATTGATGGCGCGGGCAAGTTTTTCCTTGACTTCCACATCGCCGACTTTGCCCTGGCGATAGCGTTCCTTGAGGTCATCCACTTCGGCGTAGGAGGGATTGAACGCGTCGTGATAGATGAAGACGGGATTGCCTTCGACCGTCCCTGGGTCGGTGGCGCGGAGTCGATTCGGGTCGGTGTACATGTTCATCACCTTTTGCTTGACCGTCTCGACGTCGTCGGAGAGATAAATGGCGTTGTTGAGCGACTTGGACATTTTGTTTTGTCCATCCGTGCCGACCAAAAGCGGAACGTCACCG
>JAFLCE010000133.1 GCA_017303655.1 Anaerolineae bacterium | reverse complement strand
AGCATGTTCACGGTCTTCGGTTTGAATGGAAACCAGACCCGTTGTGATGTCATTTGCCTTGATTGGGATGTAAACCGCAGACTTTATATCTACTTCTCGATCAGCAAGGCTGGCAGACTCTACTTCTGCTACACGTTCTGCCATGTGGTCGTTGATGACAATCGATTTGCCCGTGTCTAAAATTACTTTTGAAAATCCGCCTGGTTCTAAAGATTCGGGGTAAAACCGTTGCCCATTTCCCAGCACATAAGGGTAATGAACTAGGTTTGTGCTTGAGTCGTAAAGTGCAATGAAAACAACATCAGATTTAATGATTTGTTGAATTTTTTCGCCAACCAAATTGATAATGGATTGAAAGTCAAGTTTGGATGCGAGTCCCTGCTGAATGGAGTTGATGATCTGTAACTCGGCGACGCGCTCCTGCTCCGCTTCAAAGAGACGCGCGTTCTGGATGGCGACGCCCATGTTAGCAGAGAGGGTTTGCAACAGGCTCAAAGCATTTTTGTCGAACGCATTGACCCTGTAACTTTGTACGCTGACCACGCCAATGGCTTTCTCGCCCATGATGATCGGCACAAGGATCCCCGATTGATTTTCTTCCTCCCCGCCCTTGGCATTTAACAACGACGAAGTTACCGCGCCTAAAGTATCTGCCTGATCGCCTGAGTCAAATACAATGGGCTGTTTGGTTTTGATCACCGTGGATGACATTCCTGTGCCATACGGTATGGGAATATCCAATTCAAGTTCGCCGAGATCGTAGTTATAAAACTGTTCAAGCATGTTGGTTTGTGGGTTAAGCAAGCGGATAAACGCTGTTTCCGCATTGAAGATGCTTTGCACTTTATCGCCCACGATCTTCGTCACTGTCCTTACGTCCAACGTCTTTGCCATCGCTTCGCCCACCGAGTTGAGGATGGCGAGTTCGTCCACACGCTGATTAAGTTCTTCGGTTCGTTCTTCGACCTTGCGCTCGAGTCCTTCCAACAGACCAGCATTATCCAACGCGACAGCGCCCTGATTCGCCAACATGCCGAGCATGTCGCGGTCGGTGTCGTCGAATTTTCCATACAAGGCATCCATGTCCACGTACAAATAACCGAGCACTTGATTCTGCGCGATCAATGGCGCGACGATTCTTGAAAGACTGCCTTCTTTGTTCTTTCCTCTTGCTTCCAACAACTGCACCACCCGCGTCTTCTTTGCCTGATCCAAATACTTCCCAATGCGTTTCAACACATCCTTGGGGTCTTCGGCTTGTTCGTAGCCTTTGCCTGATTGATAAGAGGGGAGTGGCAAAATGGATTCAACGACCACACGGTTTGAGACTTCCGAAGTCTTTAAGACTTCGGAAGTCTGCTGGTTCTCCAAAATCAACATCACGCGCTCGCCGCCGCTGAGTTCGGTGGCTTCTTCGACGAGGAAGGTTTGGATCTCTTCAACGGTGTGCAGCGCATTGAGGCGCAGACCCGTATCCGCGAGGCGTTGGAAGGGCTCGCGCAGATTGGATTCGATGGCGAGATGGGCGAATAGTCTTTCCTTTGGTAACTTGCGTTTTATCCCATCCTTGACCCAATATTGCAACAGTTTGCGATTGTCTTCGACCTTGTTGAGCGCGTTGCGGCGCAAACCTGCATCGCGGATGTTGGTGATGCCTTCCAGCAAGAAGTCATAGGCGCGGTCGAGGATATCGCGCGCTTCTTTTGTTTTCTTGTTGGCGTTTAGCGCCTGCGCATGCCACCACCAGATATATTGTGAAGCAGTGCCTTCGGGTCTGGCAAAGTTTTGGGCACGGTGTAGGGCTGTAGCTTTGTTTGTGGCTTTGAGCGCGGCGGCGGGGTTCCCCGCAGCGAGATATAGCATTGCCAACGTGGTGAGGTTTGTATGCTCGCCGCTGATCTGTGATTCTTTTATCAGTTTCAACCCAGATTTCTGATGGCGAATGGCAGTCTGGATATCGCCTGTGGCAAATGCCAAGTCTGACCGTTGGCTGAAAAGATATACTTCCAAGTTTGGGTCGCCGAGGTCGGGGACGAGTGTTTCCAACTCCCGAAGGTGCAGATGCGCCGCCTCCAACTCACCGAAAGTTGTTTCAGATCCGATGAGACCCATCAGTCCTACAGTCAAACCCAGTTTTGCCCCCATGGCGCGATCCCGTTCAACGCCTTCCCTTCGCAGGCGGCGGACATGCGCGTGCAAACCCAATTCGCCATACGTGTTTGCCAAGTTGCCCATGACAGCGCCTTGCCGCTCGACATAGCCCGCGGTTTCAAAAGCGCTCTTTGCCTGTTGATAGTGTTGGATTTGTTCGGCGATATCCACATCTGTATTTGCCAACGAAAGCAGGGCATTGCCGATCCCATACGAGTCGCCTGCCTGTCTGCATAGTTCCAGCGCGGTCTGCGCGGCGCGGCGCGATTCTTCGGCGCGATCTGAGCGAAAGAAAACGCCCGACAAGACCCAATACGCGCGTCCCGTGCCAGAGGTATCGCCAAGTTCTTGATAGAACGTTATGGCTTCTTGTGTGGTTTTGAGCGCGGCTTCGAGTTGTCTTGCGCGCCATTGCGCTTCGGCGAGGCGGAAGAGGCTGATGGCGAGCGATTGACGATTTTCGATTTTGGATTGACGATTGCCTGAACTTGCCTTGACGGCTACGGTGGCGGATTTGACGGCGGCTTTCAAATCACCCGTCCGCATTTGCACAAGCGCGAGTCGATTCAATGCCTGTGTTTTCAACACGGCGGTTGTGCCCAATTTTTTCATCGCCTTGGCGTCTTTCATGGCGAGGTCGAGGTTGCCGAGGGCGATATAGGATTCCGCACGCAGGTTGAGCAGGGACATGATCGTAGGGGCGGATCGCGATCCGCCCTTACCCAGCGTAGCCAATGCTTGTGTCGCTGAATCAATTGCCGCCGCGTGCTGACCCGTCCACGCGAGTTGGCGGATGTGTTCGATATCCACGATTAAAGAAGAACCGCTGACGATATTCCGCTTTCTATTGTCAGCGGTCTTTTGTCGGCGGTCTTTATGGGTAGCCTTCCGTACGGACGATGACGCCTTTGTCATTCCGTTTCTCCTCGGTCTTTTGGTTATAGTTAAGTGTACAGGCTTCTATAGTATTCGTCAACAAAAACGGTCAGAAAGGGTCGTAATCTTAAAAGACCACTGCAAAAATCCGCACTGGAACGGTTTTCCCCTTGAATAATTCTTCCCCCAACGGCTCCACTGTAATGGAATCATCCAGATCCCGATGGGTGTAATCGTCGATCACAATCGCGCGATGAACCACCTTGGTGTGCGTTTCGAGCCGCGAACTCAAATTGACCGGGTCACCCACACAAATATACGTGGCACGCGACTGAGTCCCAGCATACCCCGCGACGACGCGCCCGGTGGCGATCCCAATCCCTACCTGGATCGAAAACGCCTCACGCTCCGCTCGGGCTTGGTTGAACACTTCCAGCTTTTTCACAATCTCAATCGCACACTGCACGGCACGCTGGGCATGGTCCGCATAAAAGACCGGCGCACCGAAGAAACACATCACCCCATCGCCCTGCATTTGGTTGGCATTGCCGCCAAACGCCTGCACCGTATCGATCACAATGGAGTAATACTCATTGATGAGTTCGATCACATCGGCGGGGTCGTTCGCTTCGGTGATGGTCGTAAAGTTACGAATATCTGAGAACAATGCCGTAATGCGAGTTTGCTTGCCGCCCAACGAAAAGCCCTGCTTCATCAACTCATCTGCCACATGCGAATCTGTGAAAGTGCGGATCAAACGGCGATGCTCGTCGCGCAGGCGCTTCTTTTCCAAACAAGATTGAATGCGCGCATGCAACAACACCGGCTCGAAAGGCTTCGGTAGATAATCTTCTGCGCCAAGTTCAATGCCTTTTACCATGCGCTTAAGATCGGTATTGGCAGAAATAATCACCACCGGAATATCGCGGGTATCCATATCCGCTTTCAACTGTTCCAATGCCGTAAAACCATCCATCACCGGCATCATCACATCCATCAAGATCAAATCGGGTGCATGCTTCTTAACCAGTTCCAGAGCTTCCTGTCCATCCTTGGCAGAGACGGTTTCGTACCCCGCTTCTGATAGCTCCTGTTCAAGGTAATCCACATTATAGGGCTCATCATCCACGATGAGAATACGGGGTGTTTTATTCATCGAATTCCTGTCATGAGAGTTACAACCTGCCTAATTTTACACAGGTTTAGTTATCTCAACCCCGTGAATGTGGATTTATTACGACTTCATCATAGCAAGTAGATTTTGGGTGGGCGTTTGGATGACCAAATCACAGCCGGGCCAAACCGCATCCACGCCCGCCTCTTTCGCCTTTTGAACTGCCTCTGCAACCAAGCCTGCATCACCCTGCCAGAGAGTCGCCACCGGGTCGATGTTGCCGAACAGCAAGACATCTTTCAATGCCGCGCGCGCCGTGCTCAAATCTGTTAGCTGATCCACAGAGATCGCATCCGCACCCGCCTGCGCCAGCAGATTCATAGCGACGTCTGTTTTCCCGCACACGGATAAGACTCGCTTCCCGTTTATTTTTTTATGCAACGCTTGCAACGGCGGCAGCACGAACTGCTCGAACTTTGCCGGTCCAATAAACCCAGGCGAGCCGCCCATCTCGTGAATGGTGATAAAGTCCGCACCGGCTTGTAGATACGCATTCCCGATCTCAGCTAGGAAAGCTGAAAGATGAAGGAGTGCATCCAGAACCATTTGCGGCTCTTTCTTCATTTCCCCAAATAAATTTTGCGCCTTGCAGATATAGATCATCAGAGTGTACGGTCCGGGGATCACTCCCGAAATCACAACCTTATCCCCAATATCTTTTTTCAAGAGTTGAATTGCATCGCAAATTAAATGTATCCTCCCTCCAATCTCTAATCTCTCAAGCTCCAATATCTCTTTTGTACTCTGGAACAATAATTTCTTAACCTGCGGGAATTGCATCTCTTCGTCATCGTAAAAGATCAAGTCCGCGCCCAACGCCTCGGCAGGGGAGCACAGGTCTAATGGCAGTGCCACGGAGGGCATCCCTGTTAGCTTGAATGTACTCGCAGCAGCCTTCGCCATCTTCTTTGCATCGTGATGAACTTCTTTCAGTGACAGCCCTTCGCTTTTCAGTC
This sequence comes from Anaerolineae bacterium, assembly GCA_017303655.1. GTDB lineage: Bacteria > Chloroflexota > Anaerolineae > Anaerolineales > Villigracilaceae > Villigracilis. Next base: position 3,498 of record JAFLCE010000133.1, on the reverse strand, counting down.
CCTCTGCTGAGACGTGAATCAACCCGCTGAATGCAGGCGTTGAAGCGATCTTCTCGCCGTTCAATAACTTCAAAATCTCATCACGCATCAGGACCTCCAATTAAGAATTACGGATTACGAACCACGCAATACGCAATTCGTAATCCGTAACTTTCAACTTGTAACCTTGAACCTGCAACTAGCTTTTCACTGCCTTCGCAATTGCCGCAATATGTTCAGCTGTATTCCCACAACACCCGCCGACCACTTTTGCGCCCAGCTCTACATATTTTTTGGCATAAGTCGCCATGTCTTCGGGACCCATGTCGTACACGCCTTGCTCGGTCTCCAAATCCATGTGCGGCACACCTGCATTCGGTTTGACCCACAGAGGCATGTCTACTTTGGCGGCTTGGTATTCCTTGACCACGGCTTCCATGTTATCGAGTGTCGTGCCGCAGTTCGCGCCGACGAGCACTGCGCCCATCTCGGAGTAACGCTTCATCACATCCTTCGGCTTGACACCCATCATCGAGCGTGTGCCGCGGTCATAGCTGAATGAGACCACGATGGGGAGGTCAGTCACGGAGCGTGCGCCTTCAAAAGCGGCGGTGGTTTCTTCCACGGCGAACATGGTTTCAATCACCAGCAAATCCACGCCGCCTTCAGCTAATGCCTTCGCCTGCTCTGCAAACGTCGCGCGGACATCGTCCACTTCGAGCGGACCATACGGCTTGATGATGCCGCCCACCGGTCCCATTGAACCGGCGACTAATCCGTTATTCAATGAAGCGGCTTTGCGGGCAATTTCTGCAGCGCGGATGTTGACCTCAGGCGTACGATCCTGATACTTCGAATCTTTCATGCGCATGCGAGTCCCACCGAAGGTACAGGTAAGGATAATGTCAGACCCAGCCTGGGCGAAGGAAGAGGCGAGCTTCAACAACGTATCCGGGTCATCGATGATTAGATCCTCCGGCGGCTTGCCGGGTTTGAGTCCCATCTTCTGTAGGTTTGAGCCTGTTGCCCCATCCGCAACAAGAATTTCCCCGCTGTTTAATCGTTCCAAAAACTTATTCATCTATTCACCTCACGTAGGGGCGGGGAGACCTCGCCCCTACAAAAATTATTTACTCATGAAATTTTTCGCCAACGGATCCGCCTTGCGGTTCGGGATCAGATGGGCGATATGTTCGAACGGCTCGCTCATGTGCGGGAAGCTCGTTGCCAGCATGAACTGATTTTGAAATTCCGGGTCGGTGGGCAATTCAAAGCGTTCCACCTTGCGCGTGACCAGATCGATCTCGTTGCGCTTCTCAATATTCAACAACGCGATCCGCGCGCCATCACCCGCAGCATTCCCAACCGCATAAACCTTATCCAACTCGCAATCAGGGATTAAGCCGATCAGCATGGCTTTTTCTTTATCAATATAACTACCAAAGCCGCCAGCGAGGATGATTTTATCAGGGCTTTCTAAATTACTGCGCTTCAATAATGTCCGTGCCGCCGTGAAAAGCGCCGCCTTCGCCAATTGGATCTGGCGCACGTCCTGCTGCGTAATGGGGATGTCGCGCCCGATGGAGGTTTCATCCTTCCAAGCAATGACATACTCCCAGCCGGACTCTCCCTGACGAACACGCTTCGAGTCTAAGTCTTTCTTGAACTTGCCCCGAGAATCGATAATCCCCGCCCGGAACAATTCTGCCACAGAGTCAATGATCGCCGAGCCGCAGATGCCTTTGACTTGACCGGTAAACTCCGCATGGTCAGTATTCCAACCTTCCACGCCGATGACTTTGTACTTCGGTTCGAGGGTCGTTTCATCTATATGGACGCGTTCCATCGCGCCCGGCGCGGCACGCATGCCATACTCCACATGTGCGCCTTCGAGCGCTGGTCCGGTTGGTGTAGATGTACAAACCAAACGATGACGATTGCCCAAGACCAACTCGGCATTCGTGCCAATGTCAATTAGCAACCAGTTCTCGTCTTGCTTGTGCGGCTCTTCGGCTAGGATGACCGCGCTCGTATCCGCACCGACGAAAGATGCAATGGTGGGTAGCACATGAATGTTGCCAGAGGCGTTGATGTGCAAACCTAACTCGCGCGCTTTGATATCCATTGATCTATGAATCGTTGGTACGAACGGAGCCAACCCTAAATCCTTCGGATGCAAATTCAACAAGACATGGTGCATGGTGGAATTGCCCACCAAGACCATTTCGTGAATATCATACAAGCGGATTTTTGCTTCATGCGCAGCCTGACTGAGCAATTTGTTCAGTGTGGCGATGATGGCTTTGTGCAATTTCTCCAAGCCATCAGGCTGGTCGATCGCATACTGAATGCGGGACATAACATCTTCACCGTAAACGATTTGCGGATTCATCTCCGATTCAGAAGCAACGACTTCGCCAGTGCGCAAATTACATAGATACAACGCCACCGTCGTTGAGCCGATATCCACAGCCGCGCCGTAGCTATCTTCGTGATAGCCCGCTTGCACGGCGATAACTTCCTTGTCATTGCGCACGGTGACGGTCACATTCCATTTTGCTTCACGCAAGGTCTTTGCCAAGGTCCGCAGACAGGCGTAATCAATGTCAAAGTCATACCAGCGTGGAAGTTTTTCCTCGCCGCCACGCACCAACCCCATGGAAGTTTCCAATCCCTTGGCGAGACGTTCCCAATCGGCTACGGGTCGTTCCAATGTCGGCGGACTCATCGAAACCAGATATTTGCGAATCGCAGGTTTGACCTCGATCTCGCGGTTGCTGGCGCTCTTGCGCACGATCTGTTTGTTGCCGCGGCTTTCTTCAGGCACGTTGATAAGCACATCGCCGCAAATTTTTGCCTGGCACGAGAGTCGTACCTGACCGATCTCCCAGCCTTTGTCTTTCAACAGTTTGGGACGACGTTGCAGGTAAGCAAGTTCTTCAGTGCCAACAGGGGAGAGGTTTTCCTGGCTCGACTCGATGTTGTACTTCTCGAAGCGACCTGCTTCCACCAAGACCATGCACTTGCCACAGGTGGCATTCTCCGCGCAGATCGACTCGATCTCCACGCCCAATTCACGCGCCGCCGAACGAACGGATGTTCCTTCGTCAATTTGCCCGCGCCGACCGGAAGGTTGCAAAATGATGTTGTGTTTCTTTGTCATAAGGTATTAACCGCAAAGCACGCAAAGATCGCGAAGGAATTCTTTCCTCTTTCTTCTTTGTGGACTTCGTGTCCTTTGTGTTTAATTTTCTCTACGAGGGATTTCAACCTTCGCCGCTTCTGCTTCCAACTCTGCCAGCAACGCCTCGGCTAATTCTTCGGCTGAGCCATCGCGTTCGATCCACTGTCCGCGTTTGTATTGCTTGGCATAATCCGTCGTGGAGGTTGCCCCGAGTGCCATTGCATATGCATCGATCTTATTTTGAACCTTCTGCGAAAGTTCTTTCTTTACAGTCTGCCCATCCGCTTCCACGGTGAACGATTGTGGGATGTCTTTCCAATACATCACCCGATATT
>JAFLCE010000132.1 GCA_017303655.1 Anaerolineae bacterium | reverse complement strand
ACTTCCGCTTTGATGAGCATGGCAGTTTGTTTGAGGGCGAGACCGAATTCGGTGTCGGGATATATTATTGGTGAGTTGTATTTGAGCGGGTCTAGTTTTTGGAGCGTATCCATAATGGACAAAGTATCTTGTCCTAATACATTATCTTGGTAGACAAAGTTTAACGCGGCACGCATTTGTTGCAGGGCGCGTTGATCACCACCGAGATGAAAGTCTGCGATGGAGCGCAGGGCAGAGACGGGCACACTTCCGCTCAAACTACGCTGAGGGCGGGTGCCCATGCCCACAGCTCGCAAAGGGGATGAGTTGCCTGTGTTCAAGGTGGCAAGATGACGCCCGATCCAACCGGAGGCGGGGCCGCGTTCATCGTCTACGCCACGTTCCATGAGTTCCATCGCTTTGAAGTGACTGCGCGATTCATCCGGCGCGCCACAAGCGTGGATGATGGCAAGCTGCTGACTCTGCCAGGCTTCGACCAACGCTTGCATATTTGGATGAAAGCCAAAGAAACCATCCAAGTCTACGGCTCTTTCTTCTTTCTTGCTTCTTGGATCATCAGGTCTTGGAATGTTGAGCGTGGGGCGCAACGAATAATAATTATCTTCGCCATGCGGCACGACCATGTTGAGCACGTCTGCTGCGCCGCGCAGGAAGACGACCACGAGTGTATCTCCGCGTGGGGCGGTGTTCTTGGGTGCGAAGGATAGGCGCGGCATCCAGGTTTTTTGCGGGTGTTGGATTAAGGGTAAGGTTTCTAACATTATTATCTCCATTAAATTTTCCCGTCATTGCGAGGGCGCTCTTGCTCTTTGCCCGAAGCAATCTCCAAGCATGATGTGCGAGATTGCTTCGTCGGGAAGAGCACCCTCCTCGCAATGACGGAATGCTATCTCCACTGAAATGCAGGGGACGCGATGAGACTCGCGGCGATGATTTGCAGAGTCTCTTCTTCGGTGGCACCGGCTGAATGGACATTATCAATCATCCCGTCGCGGGTGAGGCGATCTAGCGGCGTGCCTAAAAGCAATGAGGTGAGTGAATCCACGTCGGTGTGTAAACTGCCAGTAGATGAGACATCCAATAAAGAGTTGAGATTGTGAGTCGTGTCGTTGAGTTCATTGCGAACTAATGCAAAGGCGAACTGCCAACGCGGCATGAGGCTGCCTTGCCAGGCGTCACTGCGGTCAGGGTAGCCATCGGGCGTGGGCAGGTTGAAATACAACTGACCCATTTGCATGATCGGGTCGTGCATGGCAATGCCATCGGTTTCGGCGTTGAGCATACGCAGTGCGGAAAGCACAAAATTAAGCGGACGTTTGTATTTGGGCTGCGCGAAGGCAAGACCATCGAGCAGGATGACGCGCAGCACAGATTTGATATCACCTTTGGTGTTTAGAAAAGTTTGGGCTGCCTTCTCAATAATTTCCTGCGGCGGTTCATCGGCGATGAAGCGACGCGCAAGTTTTGTGCAGATGAATTTTGCAGTGGATGGATGCAAGGCAAGATGTTCGATGACTTGCTCCGCCTCACTCTGACCCGATTCTTGAATCGCGAGACCCAGAACATTTTTCTCACCGGGTTCGTGTTGATCTTCCTTGAAGACGAAATCGCCTAGCCAGAAATGTTCTTTGACCGACCACCCCGTGAGACAACGCGCGAGTTGCATGACGTCGTTTTGAGAATAGCCGCCGTCCACGCCGAGGGTGTGAAGTTCCATCAACTCGCGGGCGTAGTTTTCGTTGGGCGTGCCTTTGACGTTGGCTTGATTGTCGAGATAGGTCAGCATGGCGGGTGAATGCGCGGACGCCCAGACGAGGTCGCGGAAGTTGCCGAGAGCATGTTTGCGAATCACGTCACGGTCGTCGACAGTCTTGAGATAGAAGCAAGGTTCTTTCTCGATGAAGATGTTGAAGTGGTCGCTCCAGAAATCCACCATCACTTCGTAGAGTTGACGCTTGCTATACAGTTGACGCAGGAAGGTAGCTTGACGCAATTCGTTGATGGGATGCTCGCGGTCGTAGCCGTCGAAGAGTTGATTGGTGACGGCTTCGATCTCATTGGCTGCCATGCCTAAGGTTTTGAAGGATGAAAGTTGCAGATCTAAGGTTAAGTCGTTGATGGTTTCGTAGTCGAGTTGTTCTTCGATGAAGTTCTGCAAGCCGATCTCAGCCAAGCGGGCGCGCTCTTCGACTCTTGCGCCGAAGGTGATGCGATTCAGCGCGGTGAAATCTGCAACGCTGAGTGGGCTCCATGCCACAGCGGGCAGGTCACCTGTGAGTCTGCGGACGGCAGGAGCACAAGATGAAAGCGCTGCGCTGGCAGAGAGTAGGGTGGCGAGTTTGAGGAAGTCTCTACGGGATAAGGTCATGGTGAATGGTAAATAGTGATTAGTTGAACCGCTAAGCACGCGAAGGTCGCGAAGAAAAAACTTTTTGTCTTGGCGTTCTTAGTGCTCTTCGCGGTTAATTAGATCTGAGTTGGTAAAGGCGCAGAAGAAATTTGGGTCTTCTCACGCGGAGACCAGTTGAGCAAGGCAAAGCCGGTTGCGCCAAAAGAAATGAGAATGATGGGAATCCACACGAAGAGCCAACCGATGATTGGAAAGAAGGCGGCGAGTTCGAGGATGACAGCGCCGCGGATGAATCCGTTCAATGCAGTTAGGTTGCTATGTTTGGTGAGTCTCGTGCCGAGGTGAGCAGCGATGCCAGCCGAGCCAATGGTGGAGATGGCGAGCGCTGCGCCAAGCAGAATCCAGCCGATGAATTTGGCGGGTCCGAATGGAAGCGCAAGCAGAATAACGATGGGAATGGTCACAGCAATGACGAGGATGAGTCCCAGCCAGAAGGTGCCCCAGGGGGTCTTTTCCACGCGGGTTTGGGCGCGGGCAATGAGAGCGGGGAACAACAACCACCATGCGGTGAGCATGGCAGGGAAGGCAGTGCCGATTATTAAGAGGATGAAGAAGAAGGCAGAAATGTCAGCCATTAGATATGTCCTTTCAGGTTTGGTTGATATAAGGGATACAGGGGTGGGGTGGAGAAAGTTGCAAAGTGGAGAATAGTGAATAGTTAATAGGGAATAGTAAGTGGAATCAAAAAGACGCGGGGTGAGCGCGTCCTTTTGGTTGAAAGGTCTAAAACCTGACAGGTCTTACAGGTGGTTTGTCAATCAGAACATATGCGTGGATAAGTATCCTGATCTACAAAGGTGTCGCGGAGACCTGTCAGGTTTGGTTATGGATTACGTTGGAAGAATCCCAGGATCGTTGCACCAATGCCAGTGAAGGCGACGTAAGGCAATAACAAAAACCAGCCGACGAAGGGCAAGGCGCAGGCGATGCACAAAATTACCGCGCTCCAGAGATTGCGCTTCCAGTTGACTAGGTCTGGGAAGAGGCGCTCGGCGAGGTGTTGGACGGTGGAGGTCAGACCGAGGCTGAGGAGGATAGTGAGAAAGGTCAGGATGATTAAGGCGGGGATGGTAAGAATCCCTTTAACAAAAGAACCTGCATTCTCGGCAAGAGATAACAAGACGAAGGCGATCAAGCCGAAGAAGAAAAAGTTGACCATGCCCAAGCCGAAGGAACGTCCCGGCGTGAGGTTGAGGATGGTTTGGGTCTTGGCGACGCGGCTGGTGAATAATGCGCCGATGACGAGGAAGTAGGCGGCGAGGGTGATGGTCAGCAAGAGAGTGATAAGGGTGAGGCGAAGGATGTCGGTCATGAAAGGCTCCTGATTTTTGTAGGGGCGAGGTTCTCTCGCCCTTTATTATTGGGCGGGGAGATACCACTTCGTGGCACAAGCCACGCCCCTACGATTGGCGATTTCTTAATAACAATCCGTTTCCAAAGATCCAAATGATGGAAACGATGGCGAGGGCAATGAAAAGCGTTGACATTTCCATGATGGGAAGAGGCAAGGGTTGGAAAGTTGGCAAGTTGAAGGTTGAAAGTTGGTCAAGCCATGAAGTCCAGAGGGATTGAATCTCAAAGAACCAGGTTGTGAACGATGGCGTTTCCACTTTGGGCAACATGACCGAGAAGAACGGGATGGCGACGATGAGCGCGACCAGCGCGCCAGCGGCTTGCAAAGACGCTGTCAGTGTGAGCCAACGTGGCAGTTGTGGAACCAAGCTTGGGCGAGGTTTGAAGCGGGCGGCGATATCGCGAGATAAAGCCACTTCGGGCAGAGAGTCCAAATCCACAAATAAGGCTTGGAGGGTGGAGAGTCGCGCCGCGCATTCGTCGCATGAGTCGAGATGCGTTTTTACCTCCGCGCGGTTTGCGGTTTCGTTGTCGAGGTATTCGTTGAGTTGCTCGTCAGTCAGGTGCATGGAGTTTCTCCGCAAGAAGTTTGCGCGCACGGAAGAGATGACTCTTCACGTCGCTAAGGGGCAGGTTGAGTTCGCTTGCGATCTCGTCGTAAGACAGTTCTTGATAATGCCGCAGTTCGACGACGATGCGATAATGCGGCGGCAGGGACGCGAGCGCACTGCGGATCTGCTCGCTTCTTTCTCTGACCTCGACCTGCTCGCTGGGACCTTGAGCTTTATCTTCGTCCCGTTCTTCGTCCAGTGCAAAGGCGGGCTTGTGCGACTCGATATGGTTCAGGCACAAGTTGGCGGCGACGCGACGGATCCACGGGCTGAATTCGCGTTCGAGGTCAAAGGTATGCAGCCGGTCGAGGGCGCGGATGAAGGTCTCTTGGGCGAGGTCTTCGGCGTCGGATCGATTGTGCAGAATGCGGTAGCAGACGTTGAACACGCCGGTCTGGTGGCGGGAGACAAGGTCGCCATAGGCTTCGGAGTCACCGCGACGGGCTCGCAGAATCAGGTCGCGGTCGGTGGGCGCATTCATGGCTAGAGTGTAATACAGGCGGGGCGGGGGAAAAGTTGCAAGTGGTCTATGAGAATCGTAGGGGCGGGGTGACCCCGCCCCTACTCTGTGTATAAATTATTTTCCCCACCTCGGCTGCCAATCGGAGATGGGACTGTTCGTCACTCACAGATACGGTCTACGACCACTTTAGGAGCGCCGCCCGCCACCTGCTCTACAAGGCGAGATAAAAAGACCACGCGCGAATTTTCGGTAATGCCAGGCACGGCTCCTGTAAAGGTCAATGTCTTTGCGTTCGGGTCAAAGCCATATTCCAATGTGCCTGTCTTTTCATAGGTATTGGCAGCCGGAGCCCAGCCCAAAATAGCGGTTCCAAATGCAGGCGGGGTTGCCCCTTCACCGGGTCTGATCACGACCGAAAAGCGATACTCGATCCCAAGTCTGTCACCGGTGAGCGCATTGTTATCCACATCCACAAGCACTTCCCACCCATTTAGAAAATCTTTCACCTCGGGGGTCAGGTAAGCATTCAAATCTGCGGTGGCAGCATCAAAGGTCATCACAACATTCAACGTTTCACCATTCAAAGAAGAGTTAACTTCCAAAAGATCGAATAGCGCAAGAATCGGTTCGGTTTCCACCTCATCCGTTTTTTGAACATTGGCACTACAAGCATTGGGGACAGGCAAACCCACTGGAATATCCAAAGCCGGTTCTTGTTCCAACCAGTAAAGCGGACAATGCCGAATTGTGGCTTTGAACTTGTCTGGCAAGCGGCTCGGCTCGGAGCCGGAAAGGCTGACCGTTTCGATGCCTGCTTCTTCGCCTGCAAAGTCTACATTCCCATACACAAGGTCGCCCGTGGGCGTCCAACCGCATACTTGAGAATTCTTAGGCGTCTCCACAAATGCCAGAGTCTGCAGGTTGATCACTTTGTTCACGGTCGAGATACTGGTTGACCAAAGCTCTTCTCCGGTTTCGGCGCGGTCATCTGGAACATAGCCCACATGGATCAAGTTTTGATCCGCTGACCATGCCAGCGTACAGGTGTAACGCGCATCGATGTCATATTCGGTCAACGGCGAAAGCTCGGCAAAATCAGAGCGGGCAATATAGACCCAATCATGATCCTTGGGGTTCTCCCGTCGCAAGACAAATGCCACTCTAGTTGTGTCCGGCGAAAAAGCAAGGCATTCCAATTTGTCATTCCATTGGAGAGTAGGAAGAGAAATATCTATTTGGTTTGAACCATCCACGAACAGGGATTGAAAGTTCGTTACGAACGTCAGCGGCAAGATCACCTGACTGCCCGGGTGCCAGGCAAACTGCCAATGTCCATTCGTGATGGGAGCCATCGACTTGAGATCCGTCCCGTCACTGTTGACTGAATAGAATTTTATAACTTCAAATGAAATGTCTGAATATCCCCAGGAGGCTCCAGCCAATTTCGAACCATCTGGAGACCATTTCCAATACATGCCATAGGCATCTGAAGGCAAAGGCAAGCGCACGGCATTCTTTCCCTGAAGGTTGTACACAAAATTTTCGAAGACACAACGAAAGCGGCTATCGAGTGAGGCGCAGATCGTTATCAGCGCTTTTTGAAGATCAGGGGATAGTTCAATCGCGATCGGCTTATCATATCCATATGTATATGAGTCGGCAGAGCGATCTTCCATAAAGATCTTTTCAAGTTCTGAACGGGAGACCAACACCCTGGTCTCATCTGTATCCAGATTAATGGAGAGAATATTTTCAGTATCGTCATAGATCAACACACCATTGGAACTACTCACAAGTGTGGGAGTCGGCAATGTAGACGGATCAGCCAAGGTTGGCGTGACAAAAGTAGAAGTTGGAATTGGCGTAAGGGTTTCAGTTGGGGAAGATGGACTGGGCAGAACCTCGGTCTCGGTTGCTGCCGGGGCACATGCAGTAAACATCAAAACCGACCAGCTCAGGAGAAATACTATAAATCGTTTTATTGTCATATACATGCTCTCGTCCATATTCTAAGTATTTAAAAATTATACTACCCGCTTGTAGTTGCCCTATATGGGTAGTTCCGCCTTACGCCTGAATAAATTGCAAGACTGCGACCTTGTAAAGCAGTCTATTCGTGCATATAATGAATATATTAATTGGTTTATCAGTCCGTTAAGAAAGGATCATTTATGAAGCGAGTTTGTTTTACGCTGTTGACTTTAGTTGCATTGCTCGCCATGACTACGGGAACTGCATTTGCCGGTTCTGCCATGGAATTGGTTGAGGTCCGCAATGATGATGGTGGTCCAACCTTCGTTTTTCGTGTGATCGGTGAATTTACAAGAGCAGAACTCGATGCAGGTTTCGTCTCTGTTGATGGCGGGGAAGATTTTCCGCTCTATTGCGCCCAAACAGATGAAGATACGGTCGTCTGCCATGCCTCCAGGAAAATAGGTAGTTCAAGTGTGGTGGTCGGCTTTGGTGGTGCGCGCTTCTGGGTAGATGTGCCCGGTAGGAAGTTGCATTGCTATGGCATTTGGGATTGGTGGCCAGCTACCAATTTTGAATGGACCAATATGGGCTCGCACTGCCAGGAAGGGGATGCTCAATTGGGCGATCAAGTCTATTACAATGCCCCCGAATATGGAGTCTTTGATGCCTCGGTCATTTTCTTTGATTATGATGTTTCTGGAAATTGCGTCCCCCCTGTCCCCTATGATGGACCGGCATACTATTACCCAAATTGCCCGCCATAAAGCTAAACAATAGCCTTTTACTAAAAACAGCTCCGCAACATGCGGGGCTGTTTTTTTTACCTTCCCCACCTCGGCTGCCAATCGGAGATGGGACTGTTCGTCAGGCGTGTCAATCCAGTGCCATCGGGGTGGATGATGTAGAGTTCGTTGTTGCCGTCGCGGAAGGACGTGAAGACGATCCAGTTGCCGTCGGGTGACCAGGAGGGACCGAGGTTGTCGCCGCCGTCGGTGAGTTTCACCAAGCCAGTGCCGTCTACGTTGATGACATAGATGTTCCGGTCACCTTGAGGTCCGCGATAAAAGGCGAGTTTGGTACCATCAGGCGACCAGGTGTTACGTCCGCCCATGTTGTTGAGGTCGGTCACTTGGCGGATGTTCGAGCCATCTGCATTCATTACAAACAACTGACGCGCGCCTGCCCGAGAGGAAGCGAAGGAAATCATCGAGCCATCGGGTGACCAGGATGGGTCGATATCGTCCTTGTTAGTGAGGGCATGGTCATTAGAACCGTCGGGCTTCATGAGCCAGAGTCCATTGCCGTTGTTGGTGAAGATGATCCATTCGCCATTGGGGGAAAGTTCGGGGGCGTAGAGCGAGCCGATTCCGTTCGTCAACTTTTGCAGGTTATTCCCAAAAATATCAATCGAATAGATTTCATAATTTCCGCTGTCTCGTGAGGAGAAGTAGATGGTCTGTCCATCTGGCGAGACGGAAGGATAGAAAGCCGTCGCTTTGAGATTGGTGAGTTGAATTCGTCCACTGCCGTCGGCGTTGAGTAAACATATCTGGTCGATCTGTTTCACATAGCAGGCGAAGACGATCTTTCCGCTGGGCGGCGGTGTATCGTTGAAGGAAGGATTCGGCGTTGGAATAAATTCGATGGTGGGAATCAGGTTGGGGGTAGAAAGAGGCGCGGCAGAGTCGGTAGGGCTGAGAAAGGTTTCGGCGGTGGGAGAGTTGATGAAAGGCAGATTCAGAATCGGCGTGGGTGTTCCCACTGGTTCATTCGCAACAACGATGGCTGCGTAGCCGATCAGCAAACACAACCCCAAAAAGCCAATGGCTAAACCAATAAGAAGTGATGATTCGATACCAGATAATTTTCGCATGAATGCTGTGTTGAAAATTGTAGGTCACGCTACAAGCGTGACCTACGTATTTACTTCAGGATGATCTTGTTCCAATCCATCAACGCTTTGAGGTTTTCAA
>JAFLCE010000131.1 GCA_017303655.1 Anaerolineae bacterium | reverse complement strand
AAACCAAGATACGGTCCACCATACCAAAGCGGAATACCAAAAGGCTGCGCTTCACCCACCACAATATCCGCGCCCATATCACCGGGAGCCTTGAGCATCAGCAATGCAGTTGGGTTCGCTACGATACAAACCAATGCGCCTTTTTCATGCGCTGCATCAATCAGTTTGGTGTAATCATAGATGCGCCCAAAGAAATCGGGATATTGGACAACGACCAGCATGGTGGCTTCGTCGATGAGGGAAATGATCGCCTCAGGACTTAACTCGGAGCTGCTTAGGTCATCCCCGGCTTCTTCCAGTCCCATGCCTTGTGAGTACGTGCGGATAACTTCGCGATACTGCGGGTGTACCGAAGGTGACATAACGATCTTCTTGCGTTTGCCGCGATATTGAGCGTATGCAAGATTCACAGCTTCCGCTGTGGCAGTCGCACCATCGTAATGGGACGCATTGGACACTTCCATGCCGGTGAGCGAAGCCATCAATGATTGATACTCAAAGATGGCTTGCAAGGTGCCTTGCGAAATTTCCGGCTGGTAAGGTGTGTAAGCCGTGTAAAACTCTCCACGCCTAAGCATATGATCCACCACGCTGGGGACGTAATGATTGTAGGCGCCCGCCCCGAGGAAGGAAATAAGATGTTCGCGCACGTTCTCATTGCTGGATGCCATATCGCTCAAATGAGCAGCGGCTTCCATTTCAGTAAGCGCGGGGGGAAGGTCAAGGTTGGGGAAGCGATGGTTGGCAGGGACTGCCTCGAACAAGTCGTCCAGCGATTTAACGCCGACGGTCTTGAGCATCGCATCCCGTTCTGCGGGACTAATGGGAATATAGGTCATGGCTACCTCTAATTGTAAGGGCGGGTAACCCCGCCCTTACCTAATTAATGCGCTCTTCCTTCACAATAAGTTTCGTACGCAGCTGCATCCATCACATCCCCTGCCGCGCCGCCTTCGATCTTGATCATCCACGCCGCACCATAGGGATCGGTATTAATCGACTCGGGTGCATTGGCGAGGTCTTTGTTCACTGCGGTCACTTTACCAGCCGCAGGCGCATAGATCTCAGAAGATGCCTTCACCGATTCGACTGACGCAATCGCTTTGCCGACAACTACTTCTTCGCCTTCATCCACAAGGATCTCAACGAAAACGATATCCGAGAGTTGTCCCTGGGCATAATCGGAAATGCCCACAGCACCTGTGGTAGGGTCGAACCATTCATCAGATTTGGCGTACTTAAGATTGGCAGGGGTATTCATGTTTTTTCTCCTAATTGGATTATGGCGAATCAAAAGAGGACGCGCAATTCATCATCGCGCGTCCTCTGTAATGGAACCTGAGAGATTATCTCTTGCGAGATTTACACCGTCGGTGTCTCAACTAGTGAGACTTTCCAGAGTATATCCAGTTACGGGGTCCTTTTGCCTGAGAGATTCATCTGGGTTCGCCTGTTACCAGATTTGCACCTTCGGCGTCCTCTTGCGGGGATCTCTTCCCTGAAACTGTTCAATTGTTATCCAAATTCTAAGGTCTAGAGAGATGAGAGTCAAGAGGCAATAATACTTCTTTCTTATCCACGGCGCTTTACGCGTGAACGATCTGCAGACGGGCGAGTTGCCTTGTTGGTGGCAGGTCGTTTTCCAAAACTTGAATCTGAAGTGCGTGTTGCAGTTTTCGGGTCACGCTTGGGACGATCCGTTGGATTGGGGCGTCTAACGCGTGTAAGAGTAGTGCGACTATCCGCAGGGGCTTTTTCCCCTTTCAATTCCAACACTTCATCCTCGGTCAAATGCCGCCACTGACGCGGTTTGAGATTACCCAATTTCAACGTACCAATTCTCAGACGGATAATCTTTACAACGGGCAAGCCAAGCAGTTTCCCAACCTCTCGGATCTGGCGCTTCTTGCCTTCACCCATGATGATACGAATCCATGCGCCTTTTCCAGACATCGAAATAAAGCTGACATCCGCCGGAGCCGTTTTATCGCCATCTTCCAAAACAACGCCACGCCGCCAGGTACTCAACTGTTCTTCATCGGGGCGTCGCGCAACCAAAACTCTGTATTCTTTTAAGTGCCCGAATTTTGGGTGAGTCAACTTATTGGTCAACGCCCCATCATTGGTCATCAAGATCAAACCTTCTGAGTCATAGTCCAAGCGACCCACAGGGTACAAATGACCGGGCAAAGAGATCAGATCACGCACCGTCTCGCGATCATCCTGACCTTCAGCCGCAGACAGCACATTACGCGGCTTATAGAGTGCAATATAGTTGTAGTTCAATGCCTCTTGTTTAGGCAACGCCTTGCCATCCAAAGTCACTTTATCTACTGAGAGATCCGCCTTCTGACCGAGAGTTGCGACCTCACCGTTCACTCGCACACGACCAGCAATAATGAACTCTTCACAATGACGGCGGGAGCCATGCCCGGCTTGAGCAAGTAATTTCTGTAATCGTTCTTCCATAACTTAACCTTTCAATAACTCAGTTGGCTCGGGTTCGGTTTCAACCGGCGCAGCCAGGGGCGGCAATTCCATGATCGAACTCAAACCAAAATGCTGTAAGAACTCGGGCGTGGTCGAATAAAGGATCGGGCGACCGGGTCCTTCAGTACGACCAGATTCCTGAATCAAACCCTTGCTCAACAAACTCTTCATCATACCGTCACTGTTCACCCCGCGGATCGAATCCACTTGCGGGCGTGTGACCGGCTGTTGATACGCAATGATTGCGAGCGTTTCCAATGCGGCGCGGCTGAGATGTGTGATCGCCTCTAATCCAAGGAAAGTTTCCACCAAACCAGCCAGATCAGGAGCCGTAGTCAACTGCACACGTCCCGCATTGCGTTGCAGCCGTAGACCACGAGTCTGAAGTGATTCCTCTAATTCTTTCAAACCGCGCTCCACTACCGAAGCCGTCACATCCAACGCCTGCGACAACTGCCCCACCGGCACGGGTTCCGCCGAAACGAATAACATCGCTTCGATCTTCGCCGCCAGGCTTAGCTCAGCATTGGAAATGGATTGAGAATCGCTCATGCTATAATTACTCCGCTGTATTCAAATTCAACTATCAATATAATAACCATGAAAACAAAAACTTACCTCTATTTATTTCTAACAACCTTGATCCTGTCATCGCTGGCTTGCTCTATCAACGTCGGCGGACCTGACTATCCGGCACAACCGATTTCAGCCTCGCCCAACGAAGCACAAGCCTTGCGAGATATGATCCAGCAAGCCATCCTCACCGGTGCAGAAACGGGCGTCATTACCTTGTCCATTACCGAAGCGCAACTGACCGGCTACATGGCAGAAAAACTTTCGCAACAAACCAACCCGCCATTCACCGACCCGCAGATCCTTCTTCGCAACGGTCAAATGCAAATGTATGGGAAGATCACTCAGGGCTGGCTCACCGCAAACATCCTGATCACCATGAACGTGACCATCGACGAAATCACCGGAGAACCCAAGATCCAAATTGCCTCTGCTGATTTTGGTCCCTTCCCCGCCCCTGAAGGTTTGAACACCGCCATCAGCTCGATCATTGACGAAGCCTTTACCGGCTCTTTTGGACCCGTTGCAGTAGGATTTCGATTGCAAACCATCAGCATCGCAGATGGTATTATGACCATCACCGGACGAATTAAATAGCGGCTGGATTATACCCGACGATGCCCCGCTTCTCACCCCGCCCTGGCTTGATCGCCACCATGCTGCTTTTTGCTACGCTGATTCTTGCCTGTCGTTCGCCACAGGTCAATGCAAGCGTTACGATCCAGATCACAGCCGATGGGCAAACTAGCGAGCAGACGGTCACACCTGGCATCACCGTCACGCAGGCATTGGAAAGCGCAGGCATCACGCTGGGCAGCCTTGATCAAACCGAGCCGCCGCTCTATACCGTCATCAGTGACGGCGATACGATTGTATTGACTCGCGTTGAAGAAGTCTTTGAAACCGAAGAACGTGTTATCCCATTCGAGCGGCAAGTCGTACGCAATGAGACACTACCCGAAGGCGAAACCCGCCTTGTTCAAGCAGGCTCCAATGGACTGGAAGAAGTGACGTACCGCCGAATTATCGAAGATAAGGTTGAGGTCAGCAAGAATATCGTCAAGACTCTCATCTTAAAAGAACCACTACCAGAAATTGTAATGGTAGGGGCGCAAGCCTCTTTTGTGCCATTGAACATCCCTGGCACGATCGCTTACCTGGCTGGTGGCAATGCCTGGATCATGGAAGACTCGACTGCCAATCGCAGGGTCATCGTCAGCACGGGTGATCTGGATGGAAGAATTTTCACCTTATCGCCAAATGGTGAGTATCTTGTGTTCACCCGCAAATCGAGCAAACCTGCCAGTGAGGAGATCAACACCCTATGGGCAGTCCGCACAAAAAACCTGGATCCGAAGCTTATCTCTTTGCAAGCGCGCAACGTCGTCCACTTTGCGGCATGGATCCCCGGCACAAACTCGGTTGCATATTCCACGGTTGAGCCGCGTAGTGCCGCTCCCGGCTGGCAAGCGAACAATGATTTGTATCGCGTTAGCATCACCAATAGTGGAAGCCCGCGTAAATTAATAAGCTCAAACAGCGGCGGCGTGTACGGCTGGTGGGGCATGTCGTTTGCTTTCGCCCCCGATGGCAGACTCGCTTACGCCCGCCCAGATGGAATTGGTTTGGTAGACCAAGATGGCGGCTATCTAAAACCTCTGCTGAATATCACACCACTTAACACCTATAGCGACTGGGCATGGATTCCTCCAATCGTTTGGGGAGCAGACGGAAACAGTTTATACTTCGTTAGCCATGCTCCGGCACCGGCACCCATTACCGGCGAGGAGTCGCCTTATTTTGACCTCTCAGCTCTATCGTTCAGCGGCGAAGCGGCGGTTTCCCTAGTCAACTCGGCTGGTATGTTCTCGTATCCCGCCGTTTCCTCCATCGAATCGAATGGAAGGGAAAAGTCCTTTCAAGTGGCATATCTTCAATCGATCTTTGTGGACCAAAGCGATACAAGCCGATACCGCCTGATCGTGATGGATCGTGATGGATCGAACAGCCGCGAACTGTTCCCGCCTGCGGATAAAAATGGGATTGAACCGCAATCACCTGCTTGGGCTCCTGCTGAAGTAGTTGGGCAGGCTGGTGATTTTATCGCCATCACCTATCAGGGAAATCTTTGGCTGGTGGATAGCGGCAATGGCAATACATATCAAGTCACTGGTGACGGATTGATCACCAAGATCGACTGGAAATAAAATAAGAATGAGGTAAAGCAATAATGCGAATATTAATTACTGGCGCAGCCGGGTTCCTCGGCTCCCACCTGAGTGACCGCCTCCTAAAGGATGGTCATGAAATCGTCGGCATGGATAACTTCATCACCGGCAGCCCGGATAACATTGCCCATCTGGCAAATAACGAAAGATTTGAGTTTTACAAACGAGATGTTTCAAATTACATCTTCGTTCCGGGGATTGTAGATGCCATTTTACATTTCGCATCGCCTGCCAGCCCCAACCCTCAGTCGAAATCTGGTTATTTCAATCTGCCCATTCAAACCATGAAGGCGGGCGCGCTTGGCACACATAACTGTCTTGGTGTGGCAAGGCGTGAAAAATCACGCTTTCTTCTTGCCTCCACCAGTGAGATCTATGGCGACCCTGAAATTCACCCGCAAGCAGAAACCTATGCCGGGAATGTGGATCCCGTTGGGGAACGCGCCGTTTACGACGAAGCCAAGCGTTTTGCCGAATCCATGACGATGGCATATCATCGTTTTCATGGTGTCAACACTAGCATTGTGCGCATCTTCAATACCTACGGTCCACGCATGGACTTGGACGACGGCCGTGCCCTCCCTAATTTACTAAAGCAAGCCTTGCTTGGTCAACCTCTTACGGTCTATGGTGAGGGCAGTCAAACCCGCTCCTTCTGCTTTGTTGATGATCTAGTCGATGGCATTGTTAAATTGCTTTACTCCGAAGAACATATGCCGGTCAATATTGGCAATCCGGTTGAAATGTCAGTGCTTGAATTTGCAGAAGCCATCAACCGCATCACCGGTAACAAGGCTGGCATCAACTTTATGGAAAATGCCCGCAGTGCGCGTGACCCTCAACGCCGCCGCCCCGATATTTCCCGTGCCAAATCTCTTCTAAATTGGGAACCCAAAGTTGATTTGGAGGAAGGCATTCGGCGCACGATCCCGTTCTTTAAAGAAAAGCTGGGTCTGGCATGATCTTGACAGACGAGAGGGAACGAACGCGCTTCTTTAAATTCGCGTTCGTAGGCGCACTCGGCGCAGCGATCGATTTTGGGGTGATGAACTTGCTTTCGCATGGGATTTTGGAATTGCCGTTGGTGATAGCAGGCACGATCTCTTTTCTCTTCGCCGTCATCAGCAATTTCACCTGGAATCGCTTCTGGACCTACCCCGAATCGCGATCCCGTCCATTACTCAACCAGTTGGGAATGTTCTTTCTGGTTAATATGGCTGGCGTTCTCATTCGCATCCCCATCCTGCATTTCGGCGAGCCACCTTTACTTGAGTTCGTCGAAAATACATTTCACACATCACACCTGAGCGCCGAGTTTGTTGCCAAGAACTTCACGCTCGCCCTTGCAGTTGGGATCGTCATGATGTGGAATTTTTTCGTCAATCGCTACTGGACCTACAACGACATCGACGAAGCCTGAAAAGGAAAACGTTCATGAACAGACCGAATCCATTAATTCCCGTTTACAACACAAAAGGGGATGCTGAGGTATTTCTCAAATATCCTTACCTCTTCAACCGCAACGGAGATTGGGTCGGTTTCGTCACTCCCGCGCGTGAAGTCTATTCCGTGTTAGGTGAATTCGTCGGCACATTAACCAATGACCCACGCATCGTCGGGAAACGCGCAACCTCCGGGCTCAAACCGCGCATCGCCCCGCCACCGGCTCCTGAAAAAGTTTTTCCACCTGGCACCGTGCCATTGGCACCCATGATGCCCGAACTAACTCATTCCATAATCGATGTACTGCTAGAAGCTCCCGAACGCCTACATACATTGGATACTGGCGAGTATCGCCTAGACCTGGATTAACATGTCAACCTCAAAAACCTCTCGCGCTTCGCGTGTTTATCTCTCTCAATTAATGCAACCCGAACATGCCAATCATCATGGAAATGTCCACGGTGGTTGGATCATGAAACTGGTCGACGAAGCCGGAGCCCTCGCTTGCATGCGTCATGCCCAAACTCGTGTCGTCACCGTCGCCGTCGACTCGCTCGTCTTCCGTGAACCCATCAAGATCGGCGACCTCGTCACCCTCACGGCTGAAGTCACCTACACCGGTCGCACCTCCATGGAAGCCGAAGTGCAAGTGATCGCAGAAAATCCAATCACCGGCGAACGCACCCATACCAACACAGCCTATCTCGTCTATGTCGGTTTAGATGACAACAATCACCCCACGACCATTCCACAATTGATCTTGGAAACTGACGAAGATAAAGCCAGATACGAACAAGCCAAACTGCGTCAACAACGACGCATCGCAAAATAGGCACTTGAAAACTATTCGTAACCATCCCATTCTGATTCTTCTCGTCATCAACCTCATCATCGGGTTGATGACATTTCGTTCCTACGGCTTATCTTGGGACGAGCCGCTCTTCTACGATTATGGCGAAGCGCTCAAATACGCCTACACCCCATCCAACTGGTTCAGCGGAAATTTCGATGTCACCCAATCGTTTGGCTCCAGCGGCAGTGACCACGCCAATCGTGGTCCTGCTTATCTTCTGGTTGCTATGCCGCTTGTCTCACTTTTTAAAGGGCTTGGATTTGACTCCGCCTCAGCCTGGCACCTGACCAACTTCCTGACCTTCAACCTCGGCATTTATCTGCTCTATCGCCTCGCCTCCAAATGGATGAGCAAGGAGTCTGCGTTTGCAGTGGCTGCGCTTTTCACCTTTCAACCCCTCCTATGGGGACACGCCTTCATCAACCCCAAAGATATCCCCTTCCTCACCTTCTTCCTCGGCGCTGTTCTTTTCGGATTTGAACTGATCGATGAATGGAAAAACAATTCCCGACTACCAATTAGCAAACTCCTTCTCGCTTCTTTCTTCCTTGGTGTCGCCACCTCCATCCGCATCCTCGGACCCCTCGCCGCGATCCTCGTTTTACTCTATGCACTTGTTCAAGGCATCAAAGTCACGGACTTACTAAAGCGTTCAATAATATGGCTATACGCAGTATTGTCATTAGTCATCATGTTCCTGTCATGGCCCTATCTTTGGCTTAACCTGACAGAAAAATTTATTGAAGTCTTTGTCTTCATGTCTGATAACCCAACCCAGCTCAACGTGCTTTTTGCTGGGAACGATTATCAAGCCGGAGAGATTCCGCTCCGCTACTTCCCCATTTTGCTCAGCTACACTCTTACCGAACCGACCTACCTGCTCATTGCAACTGGTATCTTCTTGGGCTTCTGGAAAGCAGATAACAAAAAACGCCTGACCCTTGCCATTCTGCTGACATGGTTTGGTATTCTTGCAGCATATATCCTAATTAAACGCCCAGCCATGTACGATGGCTATCGTCACTTCCTCTTTATCCTTCCGCCATTGTTCATCTTCGCAGGCTTCGCATTTGATGTTCTATTCCATTGGCTGAAACAAAGTTGGCAAAAAATTATTCTCACTATTGCCCTCCTTGCCTTTGGAATTCTTCCCATCATCCAACTTCACCCTTATCAATACGCCTACTACAACAACTTCGCAGGCGGCATGGATGGAGTCTTCCGCAACTATGAGACAGAATACTGGCTGACCTGCTACCGCGAAGCCGTTCTCGGCTTGAATCAACTCGCAGAACCGGGCACACAGTTATTTGTCCGGCGTGAACCGTATATCGCCGCCTATTACGCGGAAGCAAATATCACTATCCGCGATTTTCGCAGCGAACAAAAAGAAATGAAATCCGGCGACTATTATCTGGTCAACACGCGCTCGAA
>JAFLCE010000130.1 GCA_017303655.1 Anaerolineae bacterium | reverse complement strand
CGTCGTGCGTCCATAAAAATGGAAATGGGATTGAATGATGTCATCTTGTTATCCTTTGACTTATTCGAAAGCCTGGGCCTTTTGTTTGCGCAAAGCGCTGAAGTTGTATGAGAGACTGCCACGAAATTCCATCAGGCGGATGATCTCGCGCCCCGCCGAGCCGGGATAGATATAGCGGCTGTATTTCGGCGGGCGGGTCTGCTTTTTGAGCGACAGGTCAAGCGTGACCGTTCCGACCAGTATGGTTTCCTCATCACCGAGTTCGCCACGCAGGGTCCCATCGGCATCCAGCAAAGTAGAGCAACCCGAAAAACGGAAATCCTTCGGAGTACCGAGTGTCGCATCTGGGACAGGGGAATCCCACGCTCCGCTTTTGTTGCACATCAACACCGGGACACCGAACCATTCGTTGTACAGATGAGCCACACGCACAGGCAATCCATTCAAACGGTCAATATCAGCCTGGGATGTCATTTTGGTGGGTTGGGTGGGAGTGCAATAAGAATGCGGCATCAACATCAGATCAATGTTGCTCTGCGAGACAGCACTAGCGATTTCGTATGTGTGATTGTCGA
The DNA here is from genome assembly GCA_017303655.1 of Anaerolineae bacterium. Taxonomy (GTDB): domain Bacteria; phylum Chloroflexota; class Anaerolineae; order Anaerolineales; family Villigracilaceae; genus Villigracilis. The sequence goes on along the minus strand of JAFLCE010000130.1, from coordinate 8,933 downwards.
AACAAATTCCCACGCCGATTCGACCGAGATCGGTATCGAGATAGGGATTCCCGTGCTCCCCTTTGAAGAAGTAAGCTTCCCACATGGAGGGGTTGCGCTTACGCACCGCGCCGAGAATTTTGCCCGAAGGATCCGACAAAGCGAATGTGTTGAGAAAATTCCCATTCCTAACTTCGAGGAAACTTGTCCCGAGGTAGATTCCCAGCTGACGGGATGTTTCACTCAACCATTGGGTGGTGGGACCGTCAAACGGCTCGGCTGAGTCCCAGAGTGCAGGTGTCAGTAGATAACCTTGCGGCATGAATTCGGGGAACAAAACCAGTTGTGCGCCCTGCATTTTGGCTTGTTCGGCCATTTGAGTGGCGCGGGCAAGGTTTTCTTGCACCTTGCCATCCTGGCAGGTAATTTGGGCTGCGGCAAGAGTCAACTTTTTCATTAGTGATCTCCTTGTTCTTACGATGCTTGTGAGTTGGAATGGCGGATGAATAGCCAGATGAAAACCGCCGCGAGGATGGCCAGCCCAATACTGATCGCCGTCCAGGTAATCTCTTCGGTCGCGGTTGTATACGTTTGCCCAAAGATCAATGCGCTGGATGAAAGACTGGCGTGCATGAAGTAAGCGAGCAACAGGCTGCCCTGTGTTCGTTCATAGACCCAGGTGATGATGAATGACCAGGCAGTCAACAGGACAGGACCAAGCAAGGTGATCAACATCAGTGAGTCAAAACCTCTGCCACCAAGTGCGAAGTAATCAGCATATCCGTGCCATAGCCCGCCCCAGATCAGACCCAATATCAAAGTGGCGACAAGTGGGGAATGACGTTTGAGCAGGTGCGGTAACAGAAAGCCGCGCCAACCGAATTCTTCCATCAACCCGGCGACGAGTCCCAGGGCGATGCCAGGACCAAGCAGGTTTAACATCGCTTCAGTATCGACGGGGTAACCTGCCAGCCAACGAAGGAGCGGAGTCAACGCTGTCACCATTGGAATAACCAACAGGGCAAACCACCAGCTTCCCACATGTCCGATGCGGAACCTGGTCCACAGGGCTTGCAATCCTTCGCGTCCATAGGCTAGCCATGTAGTGAGCAGGCTGCTGAGCGAAGGTCCAAACCCACCCAACACGACGAACAAGAAGGAAATTGGCGGGGCGGATTTCATCAATTCACCGGGCTTGATATACAGGAATAAAAACGACCAGATGCCAAACGACCAGGTCATCGTCAAGATGATGTATGTGAGAATTGGATGACGGGACACCCAGGTTTTAAGATTCATGTGTACATTCCTTTGATTTGCATTTTCAGGCGTATGATATCGAAAGGAAACAAAAAACTCCCCCGCCACTGGGGGAGTTTGGGACTATCCGAGTAGATAGTCCATTTTCCAATGCAGATCGCTAGATCGAGAACACCACGTGTAGAATAATATCGGCGGAGAAGTGGGACAGCATGGCGGATTCCAGCCCGTATTTGGAATAGAAATAGCCGAAACCGATTCCGAGAATGCCGTTCAACACCAGCGCGCGGACGACAACCAGCGGCGTGATGGTCATTATGGCGGCGGTGGCGGGTAAATGTCCCAGCCCAAACAAAATTGCCGCGAGGATATTCGCAATCCACAACACGCCAGTCGTTGGTTTACCGTCAGCAGTGTGGCTGACAAATTTACCCAGCCAAGCCAGCAATGACATCAAAAACAGGCGCAGTAAAACTTCTTCGCCAATGCCGCCATAAAACGAAGCCAGAAACCCCTGCCAGGGCGTAGTTTGACTCCCGCCTTCCTGCACAAGCTCTGTGGTGAGCGCGGGCATAAACACAAATTTATCCAAGCCGATGATGACCAACCCGCCGACTGCGCCAAAGAGAATTACAGGCAGGAGAAACGGCTTGATGTGGTCTGCCACCTTTTGCCCCGCGAAGAGGCGCTCCAACAGCGGCGCGCCCAAACCGATCCTTTTTGCCAGCAACAAACCTAATGCCGTTGCAATACCAAACAGGACAACGCTTTGTATAACTTGCGCCATGATGATAATGCTCAAAGGAACTGTTGCTTTAATTTTTTCGAGCGTTGCTGCTTGAAGCGTCAGCGCGTATGGCAAGACCGCGAGCGAGCTAAAGATGCATGCGCCCCACAGCGCCAAGAATACTTTCCAATTAAATTGATTTTGCTTTTCCATATACTTGTTTTCCTTTTGCAGATTAGTTTACTCATATCTTATCTCTCCCACAGTCCAAACTCCCCCGCCGCTGGGGGAGTTTGGAACTATCCGAGTAGATAGTTGGTTCACGGAACAACTTGCATGGATTGAATCAACGCATCCAATTGGCTGAGCGAGGGAGTAAAAGCATCAGGAGATGTGGCATTGAGCAGGTCCGTTATGGAGGCGTAGTATCCTTGATAATCAGCATTGGGATTATTGATGTCAGGAAATGCGATACCTCCTGCGGGTATGGCAGCTCCTGGATCATTAGTCTCTGCCAACACTGGAACGGTTATCGGCAGAATCGCGATGATGTAATATTCACCATCGTTATTGAATCCCTGAAAGTGATAGAACAGTTCATGGTTGTTGATGGACGCAGCATTTTGGGCGTATTCGGTCAGAAAGCGCACACCGCTCCCATTCTGGAAGGAGACCGCTTGAATGTTCGATGCAAAGACCTGTGCGGCGTTGAAGAACGGAACCGTCGGAAGTTGGTCTGGCGTGATCGACACTCCAGGATTCATCACATTGCGCAAACGATGCATACTCTCAAACGCGGCATTGGACAGTTCCACATAAGGCATCGCAGGGTATACGTAGATCTGCGGCTGGTGGAATTTTCCTTGCAGGGCATAGTAGTCATTCAATGAGACTTGCAAGTGACCAGGGGTCTTCTCCCAATAGGGCGCATCTTCATTCGTCACAGGTGGATAGTCCCGCCCGCTTGCGCCGCTTGCAACACTCTGCGGTATGTCGAGGCTCAATCGTCCGAATGTTACCGACGTCTTTGCGACAGGCGACGGCTGGACGAGCGATGTCGCACTGGGAACCGCAGTCGCGGGAATCGCCTGTGTCAAAGAGATGAACACTTCAGGCGTAGTTGTAGGAGGTTCGGTCAAAACGAGAGATTCCGTAGCGGTGGGAACATCATTGGTAGGTGAAATATTGACTAACACATCACACGCTAAAGATATGACAACGAGCACACATAAAAACAATATCATTTTTTTCATGGTTGCATTCCCTTTCGTATGTATCATAGTCAGGTAGACGAAAAGACTCCCCTGTCATCAGAGGAGTCTTGGACTAGTCAAACGGATAGGATGCTATTCGGGCAGGAGCAACTAAAAGCCTGTCAAGAAGCGGGCAGCATCTTGTATCCAGTGAAAGGCGACAGCGGATTCAAGGTTGCGGCGCAAAGCAAGGATCGTAGGCGGTACACCCCACACCAGAGCCATCACCAGTCCCATTCCCAGCGCAACCAACGGCTCTTCAAGCCACAGGTCATCAAAATGCATGAAGTTGTGGACGAACAGAGCCAATAAACCTGCCTGCCAATCTGCCGATCGTGGCATGGAATGTCGCAGTACCATCCACACGAGACCTAAAAAAGCAAATCGATAGACGAACTCCTCGACAAGGGCTGGCTGAAGGGCGTCTGACAAGGCGGCTAAAGGGTTTTGCCAGGTGATGGATTGACCTTGTGTTAACTGCAATGCAAAGACATTCAGGATTGCCAACGGTAAACCAATTGCCAATCCAATAAGGATATCGACGAACAGTTTCCGAAATTTTCCGTGCGCCAGACTGACCTGTACCGTTCCATCCTGACGCATGATCGCCAAACCTCCCAACATGGCAATGAATGTGCAGACGCCACGCACCAATGCCTGTTCAACATTCCCCTGCACGATACCGAGAAAATCATAGGGGGTAAACAGTGTGGCGTAATACATCGTCACGCCGACCAATAAGCCAGTACCAATTCCGATGAGCCAATCAGAGATTTTGATCTGACCAAATCCTTTCAACAGAACGACAAGCGAACCTGCCACGGTGAGCGCTGTAAATATGTCATTCAACCGCGACATGGGAAAATGATCTGCCAGCAGAATGTGGGATATTGATGCCTGTGATCGGCATTGGAAAGTTTAGATCAATCGCAACAAAGTCAGCACTCTGATATGGTAGGCTGGAAAGGCTGGATATTCTCATGCCTTAAGGATCGCCCCGGCCGCTTTGGGGTCAAACCCATCAGGGAAAATTGTGTTTCGTGCATAGACAGCTTCGGCTAGGTTAGCCCAGCGCAGGTTTGCACCGCTTAGGTCTGCGCCAATCAGTTTTGTCTCGCTTAGGTCGGCCTTGGTCAGGTTGGCGCCTGTCAGATTGGCCTCGCTCAGATCGGCTTTGCCCAGTTTGGCCTCGCTCAAGTTGGCTTCACTCAAGTCGGCAGTAACCAGTTTTACCCCGCTCAAATCGGCTCCACTCAGATCAGCTTTGCTCAAATTAACCCAACGCAAGTCAACACTGTTCAGTTTTGCGCCGCTCAAATTTGCATTACTCAAGAAAGCACCAATCAAGTTCGCTCCACGCAAGTCGGAACCGCTTAGATCGGCACGGGTTAACTTGGCGCTACTCAGGTCGGCTTTGCTCAGGTTGGCGCGGATCAGCCTGGCACCGCTTAGATCCGCCTTACTTAAATCTACAGCAATCAAGTCAGCTTTGCTAAGATCGGCATCGTTCAATTTGGCGCCGATGAACCTGGCATTGATCAAGTCCGCATCGACCAGATCTGCACTGATCAATTTGGCGCCGCTCAAGTCGGATTGGTTCAGATTGGCTTTGCTCAAATTCGCCCTGCGCAGATCAGCACCCCGTAGAGTGGTACGTCTCATATCCGCTTTGCTTAAATCCGCATCAGTCAGGTCCGCGTTATTTAGGTTGACATCACTCAACTTTGCGCCGCTCAAGCTGGCACTGACCAGGTCAGCTTCGCTCAAGTCAAGTCCGCTTAGATCTTTCGTCTCAATAGCCTTGATCAATTCACTTAATTCTTCCTGGGATAATTTCATGGGATAAATATCTGCCTTCCGGGATCAGAAACTCTTGGATATTGAACAACTAGTAGATGGGGACTTCTTGGTCGGGCAATGAATTTACCAATGTTCGTAACGCACCAGTTCGGTCAGCGGTTTACGGATTTTTGGTCCAGGTTCGTCAGCTGGGTAGCCAAGGGGTGTGAAGATAATGGGCTCTACTTCATCTGGCAAGCGCAGTACGCTACGTGCAGCCTCCACGTTGAAGGCCGCGACCCAGCAGGTACCTAATCCCAGACTGGTAGCCGCCAGAATGAGATGGTCTACCACAATGGCCGCATCGATCAGGCGGGCGTTGAACCTGTCGCTTTCCCTCACCCATGCCTGTGAAGAAATTGCACAAACAGCAATCACGATAGGGGATTGAACGAACCAGGGACGGCGGTAAATTTTCCCGATCTCTTCTTCGTGGCCAGCCGTATGCATGACTATCAATTGGATAGGCTGCCGATTGGCCGCGGTTGGTGCCAGGCGTGCCGCATTCAGAACGGCCTGCAATTTCTCGTCTTCTACCAGGTCAGGGCGATATGCCCTCACACTGTAACGTGCGGCAATAAGCTCAAAATATTCCATCGTTAGTTATACCCATCTCGCATGTGGTAAGTTGGCAAAAATGTGTTACAGAATAACTGTCTAATCGAGAAAACTAATAAATTTTGTTAGCTGCACCGTGCATGTAATTTATCTGAAGGATTACACTATCTAACCGCTGGTGATCGGCTGCCAGTCCAAGTTTTTGCGGGAAGCTCTTCGGATGTCGGTATGTGGTTATGGGGTAGAGATAATTTTAGCCTCTGGCTCCATTGGCAATCAGATCAAACCGATTTTTAAAATACTGCATCCCCAGGATTTAGCTTCCACCCAGCGCGCATAAGGATTCAGATTACGCGCGAACATGCAGTGGAAATTAAATCTTCAGAGTACCATTCCCGAATTGAGTTTATCGCAACCACCCGAAACTACAACCTTTCCATCAGGACTGCAGATAGTCGAGGTTGCGCCCTCTTCATGTGGGTTGTTTTCTGTCCGGTAGTGGAATCCCACACGCGAGTTGCCTATTTTGCCAAGTTGGTAACGAATACACCATAGTACCATGTTCCCGCATAGAGAGTGGTTGGCGTCTTGGGGTTAATCACCAAGGCATTAACAACGTTCGCAGACATGCCATTTTTCAATATACTCCAATTCTCACCGCCATCAGTGCTTTTGAATACGCCAAGATTAAACGTCCCTGCATAAATGGTGGTTGGCTTTGTTGGGTCAATCGCCAGAGCAAGAATACCCGAACTCCAATCCATGTCATCGTAGGATGCGCTCCATTTCGCGCCGCCATCCGTACTTTTGAACACGCAACAGGAATCATTTGCCCCGGCATAGATGGTAGTCGGCGTGGTTGGGTCAATCGCCAGGACGATAACATGGTTATCAGCCAGACCCGTATTGAAAGAGCTCCAGTTCGCGCCGCCATCCACGCTTTTGAACACACCGTCCAATGTCCCTGCATAGATAGTGGTTGGCATGGTTGGGTCAATCGCCAGAGCGGAAACATAAGCGTTGGTCATGCCGTTATTAGCCGCGCTCCAATTCGCGCCGCCGTCTACGCTTTTGAATACTCCGCCTCCAGATGTTCCCGCATAAAGGGTGGTTGGTGTGGTCGGGTCAATTGCCAGGGCTGCAACTGTGGAATTCTTTAGTCCAATATTGCTTTTATTCCAGGTCCCGCCGCCATCTGTGCTTTTGAAAACACCACTGTTGCCTGTTCCCGCATAGACAGTGGTGGGTGTCTTCGGGTCGATGACCAGGGACTGAACAATAACAGATGTCAGTCCTTTGTTGGCTGCGCTCCAGCTCCAACCGCCATCAGTGGTTTTGAATACACCGCCTCCATCTCCATATACCCCTGCATAGAGAGTAGTGGGCGTCAGCGGGTCAATAGCAAGGGAATAAATGGTTTTACCCTCGAGTCCCTGACTTACCCAAACATTGGATTCGATAATGGGGGTAGCTTGCATCGCAGTTGCCGTAGGGGCAGGAATTGCTGTGGGTGTTGCAAGTAGGATCGCAGCTGCATTAAGTACGACCAGTGGCGGTTCTGCGGGATGTGTTCGCCGCCAATGAAGATGCTTCTCCATTGCAGAAACATTTGGAAGCTGATTCCAAATGTTTTTAGGGACCAGTTTCCAAAAACCAGCAATATAGTTCTCTCCATATTCTGGGATCTCTACACTTTTCACTCCCCCCTCTGCATCGAGATGTATAACTGCAGGCACGCTTGCGGCTGGGAAATAATAATTTCCGATCTCGGATGAAGTAATGGTCGTTAAACACATTGCCCACACGTTTATCTTTCGTTCAGATTTTTCCATTAATTCCCACTCGCATAGAACTTTGTCATGTGGATACTGCGGCATGAGTTTTTCTGCAAAGGCAGATTCATATTCCTCCCAATTTTCCAATTGAGCAGGGTCGGATGGAATATACGACTTTCCTTCTCCAGGCAGCGCAGGACCGCCCTGCCCTTCATTCAAACGAATTAGCTGCTGGTCGAGATCTTTCAATACATCATTGGGAAATGGAGTTGGCGCATACAGCGAGCGATGAGATTGATCGTCGTGTACATCGTAAATGATTTTCCATCCATCCTGTTCTTTCTTGAGGTTCATGATGTGTTTTACACCAGACATGCGCGACACTATCCCCGAAGGGATCGAAAGTTCGTACACAATTTCATTTCCCTCGGTAAAGTTGGCCCGAGCTCGTTGCCCCCCGTCAAAAACAATGATTTCGCTGTAGTCAAGCGTGTACTCGTAGGAAGCGTATCGTAGGTAATTTTGCCTAGCCCATACGATATCAACTGCCCGCTTTCTCAATTCTGTTCTTAGGAACCCATTCGCTTCTTCACTGGTTGATATGGTATCGCCAAGCCCATCCACTTGAAAACTATTGCGCATGGAATAGGCTTTGTCGAAATATGCGTCAATCACTTTCCTGATCTCTTCGTGATCTGCCTCGTAGGGGGATACAGGTGCGGTTGGTTCGGTGGCGGAAAAAGTTGGAGTGGAAGTGGGAACAGGCGGCATTGGCGTCGCTGTAGGAATTGCCATCTGTGTCCCGACGATACTTGTCATGGCGAAAGACTCAAATGTCTCCATAGCGCTTGTTGGACCCAGCGCAGGCGATGGAATAAAACGGTTACAACCTGTCAAAAGTACTGCAATCAGAAATAGTGGGATTTTTACTTTTTTGTTGATGATTTTCATGATTCTCTTGCTTATCTGATTTCAGAAAAGCCCTACGATTTGTGCCATTTGTCCCGTGGGATCTTCACGGGACCCCGGAGTTGGGCAGGGAAGGCGAAGCTATCCAACCAGGAAAGGCTAAGGCGTGGAAACGCTGATTTTGAAAACCTGAAAATTGGTAAAAACTATATTCTCGGCAAAACCTTGCATTTAACTTTAATCCTGTTACCGTGGTCGTTCTTCTTCCTATACCTGTAGTTTCTGTGCGCCTTTCAAAATTAAATTTGATTCTCTTCAACCATTTTATTGTTTCCGTTTGCTTAAGGTGTAAAAATTAATCAACTTTTTCGCTGGTGTGCCGCCCAACTTGAAAAATGCCAATGGGCAGGAAACTGAGTGAAATTGCAATCGCCCTACAGGCAGTCCCCAACATCAGGCGCATTCCCCCGATGCCCTTTCGTGACGCTTTGTTGGGTTGCCTGCCCGCTTACCAGAACCTTGCCTGAAAAAACTACAATCGCCAAAAGGCTCAATGCAATTTTTTCAGGCTTGATTCTTGAAATAACTTATGCTGTGATTTTTCGCCTTCTGCGAGATTGCTTCAAAATCTCG
>JAFLCE010000013.1 GCA_017303655.1 Anaerolineae bacterium | reverse complement strand
AAATTTTCAACTCGATGACCGGGGAGCAGAAGGCGGATCTGGTAAAGACGCTCGAAGCGATTATTACCCCTGCGTAGGGTCACGGACAACGTAACAGTCACTTTGGAAGTGACTGTTACGTTGAAAAAACAAAAAGGAGGCGCTTGTAAAGTTTTCTGTCGTCGTTTGTTTCAAGCCAAAGGAGAGACACATGACACACCATCAAAACCTTCCAAAAATTTCGCTCGAAGAACTCAGGGTGGAGATTCAAAAAGAATACACCAACGTCGCCCTCGACCCGAACAAAGGGTATCACTTCCACATGGGTCGCAAACTCGCGGACATCCTCGGATATGACAAGTCCCTCTATGCCGACTTGCCCGAATCGAATATCGCCTCTTTCGCAGGGACGGGGAATCCGTTTTCTGTAGGCGACGTCCACGCTGGAGAAACGGTCGTGGACGTGGGGTCGGGTGCAGGCTTCGATTCGTTGATTGCCTCGCGGCTTGTCGGTTTGGCGGGACGCGTCGTTGGCGTGGACATGACCGAGGAGATGTTGAAAAAGGCACGGGCGGGGGCGGAGGCGATGGACGCGTCCAACGTCGAGTTCCGCGAAGGACTCGCCGAGTCGCTTCCCCTCCCCGATAACTTCGCGGACGTTGTCATTAGCAGCGGCGTCCTCAACCTGACCCTCGACAAGACCGAGACCCTGCGCGAGTGGTTCCGCATCCTCAAGCCAGGCGGACGATTGCAGGTCGGAGATATTCTCGTCGAACGCGAAGTGCCATCCGATGCGCTGGATGACATCTCGCTATGGACGGGCTGAATTGCCGGCGCTCTGCTGGATGCAGAGTTGCTCCGCGCCGTGAGCGCGGCTGGTTTTGAAGACGGCAAGATCGTTCACAAGTACGCCCGATCCCTCGGACGCATTGGACTTCGGCACGCATGGCATCACGTTCCAGGCCCGCAAGCTGATATAGTTGATGAAGAACAGGGCGCGGAAGAATGATGTATTGATTTCCGCGCCCGATCGTTGCCTATGGAAACAATGAGTCGTATGACGCACATCCAAGCCATTGAAGAAAACGCCCTGACCTACTACAAAGGCATCGCCCGCCTGTTGGATGGTCGCTTTATCGAAACGGACGAGATCGCCTGGTTCACGACGGGACGGCGGAGTCTGTACCGTTTCAACGGCGTTGTCCGCACAGCGACTCGCCCCGAAAAATTAGGCGGACTCGCCGAACCCATCCTCGAAACGTTCCTCTCGAAACATCTTCCGTTTTTCTGGGCGGACTTTCCCGATGGTGGCACGCCTGGATTGGGCGATTACCTGAATTCAAAAACCATTCGCTGGGAAACTTTCAAGGGAATGCCCTGCATGACGCGCGGACTGGACGACCTGCCCGAAGTGTCGCTCCCAAAAGAAGTGGAACTCGTGCGCGTCCGATCTGCGCAAGATCGAGCGGACTGGCTGAACGTCCTCATGGAAGGCTTCGAAGAACCCGAACCAAGCCGCGTTGACTTTGAACAGTTCCTCGCCAACTCCCTGACTGAACCTGAACCCGTCTTCGAGCATTTCCTCGCGCGTTGGCAAGGCGAGCCGTGTGCCATCTCGACCTTACTCCATGCGGAACACGGCGCAGGCGTTTACCACGTCACCACATTGCCGCGGTATCGCGGTCACGGACTCGGCAAAGCGCTCACCCTCGCCGCCATGCAGTCCGCGCGCCGCGCTGGACACAAGCAATCCATTTTGTTCGCCACGCCATCGGGCTTTCCGATTTACAAGCAACTTGGGTTTGAAACCGTCACCACGGCGGATGGTTATGTTTGGAGTCCCAATGAATAACCTCCCCAACCCCGACCTGATCTACGACCTCTTCGGCGGAATCTTCAAACCGCAGTTCATCTGCGGTGGTTGCCATGAGCAGGATGCCGTCGGGGCTGCTGCCAAATTCCTGGGCAAGGAATTGTTCAAGTGTTAATGCGGTGATGGATGGATCGCGGCGCTCCCACTTCAGGACAGCTTTGCGTATTTGTTCCCTGGGGAAGCGCGGCGGTTTTCCGCGATGACGATTGGGGGAAGGGTCAAGGAGTTTGGGGAATTCAATTCCCTCCTGCGGGTTCTCATCAACCGGGTTTGTTTGTTTTCTGGGGGAAGGATCGATCTTGAATAGCTTTAAGATCAGGGAAGTGGGCAGGTCCGGGCTCTGATTCCCGTTTTGTTTTTCAATGTCCCGTTTCAAGTCATGGACCAGTCTATGCGTATGCACGGCTCCGCGGACCACAAAGATCAGGACGATCATCATGGAGAGAGTCAGCGCGATCAATGCGGCTTCAGGTCCGAATTTGGAATGAAAGAATTTGCGGACCCAGTAAATGGGGTAAGCGAGGAAGGCAATGAGGATCAGTAACGACAGGTAATGCCCCCATAGCCTCTTGATGTGGTTCATTGTTGTTAACCTCAAACAATATGGTAGGGCGGTATATTTTAGAAAAACCTTATGGATAAGACAACTGATATTTGGTACTAATTTGATGGGATTTAACTCATTTTCAATCCATGACTGGGAATATTCGGAGACAAACCCGTAGGGTAACCGTACTCCCACAAGCTATAAACAGCGGCAGGAACCTTACCAACCCAATAACACCAGTCCGATACCCATTTATGTAGACATTATTTAATGCCCACACTGGGTATAATCTCACATGGAGGCCCATTTCATGGAAGATTGGTTGACCACATACGAAGCCGTCCGCATCAGCGGTTATGAATTGGATTACATCCGAAAATTAGTGCGCGCCGAAAAGATCGTTGGGCGTAAGTGGGGACAATCCTGGCAGGTCAGTCGAGCCTCTCTTCTGGCGTTCCTGAAATCCAGGGAACATGAGGGACAGAAGCGCGGCCGCAAGCCCATTCCACGAGACAAGAAGTAGCCATTTGGAAGTTTGAGACTTGATATGTAGAATAAATGTGCTATAATAATTTCATTGCTGGCAATGAAATTACCTGCCAGAAAAACGGGCCGCACTGGTGTTAGAGCACCGATACGACCCTTACCCAACCCACCGGTAGTAGCGGAGGGAAGGGCTGGTTTGATTATACAGCCCCTTTGATTCGCCCGGGTGGGATTCCATCAGGGCGATTTGTTTTCCCTTTCCGGACAGGGACAAGCAGATCGCCATCCAAACAAAAAATCAAAGGAGATTTCCATGTTCAACCCCTCATCACCCCGTACTCAACTGATTTCAACCCTTTCACGCATTCGTCATGAATGGCAGGATGCTGCCGGGAGCAACAGCCTGATCGAAGTGGACGGCAATATGGGCATGTTGCTTGCCGATCTGATCAATGGCATTGACCTTGGAACTACCGAGCAGGTTCAAGTCCTTGGCGCTGATTTGTATCAGGAGCTAAAAGATTTCCTGCACTCCCCTGCCCGCAACAATTAAATCAACCAGCCGGCCGGACGGCTGGAAAAAAATATCCAAAGGATTTTCTAATGAAAAAATACGCTGTTATTTACACCAGAGTTAGTACAGATGAACAAGCGGAAAAGGGGCATAGCCTGCCTTTCCAATTGGAAGAATGCCGTGCTTATGCAAACAGATTGGGGTTTCACGTCATCCGTGAGTTTGTGGACAACACATCCGGCGCTACACTGGATCGCCCCGGTTTTACCCAACTTGAGTCCATGCTAGCCAATCGTGAGGCTCAAGTTGTAATTGCCTACACTTCGGACCGAATCTCCAGAAATTATTATGACTATGTTCCATTAATTGGTAAATGGCAGGACAAAAATATTGAACTTCATTTTGTTGATCGCGGACAATCTCATAATGACCTTCAAGGCATGATCTCAGATGGCATTTTTGCAATGCTTGCCCATACCGAAAGATTAAAGATACTTGACCGTACAAAAAATGGGCGGCTCAAAAAAGCCAAGGATGATAAAAAACCTGTTATGACCGGGCAAGTCCCCTATGGATACGGGCGCATTGGAAAATCACGCGATGCAGAAATGATTATTGATTCCTTCGAATCCGAAATTGTAAAATTGATTTTCCGCTGGTACACCACTCATGAGGACGGTGGTCCGCTTTCCTTGATGGCAATCGCTAAACGCCTTGATGAAATGGGTATCAAACCCCGGTCTTCAAACGTTTGGCAACCCAATTCAATTCGCATGATCCTGATTAATGAAACATATGCCGGCCTAAACTACTACGCAAAAACTCAAATCCTCAAGGACGGAAGGCAGGTTCCGCGCCCAAAGGAGGAATGGATTCCGATTGATGTACCTCATTTAGCCTTGGTGGATAGAGCCACATTTGATGCTGCACAAGTGAGGGCAAGGCGTAATCAGGAGTTTGCGAAGCGTAATAGAAAACATGAATATCTCCTTGTAGGGCACATCCGATGTGCAAGCTGCAAACTGGCTATGTATGGCTTCCGAAAATGGGATGGGGCTGTTCCATATTATCGTTGTGCAAGTTACAACAACAAGATTGCCGTTTGCTGGCACCGAAAACGAAGTGTAAAAATGAGGAAAGCGGATGAGGCAGTCTGGAAGTGGCTTACTTCATTATTGATGGATGAAGAGGCACTGTTGGCGGGCGTACACGATATGTCAGAAAAAAGGGAAGAAGAATTAGAACCCAAGCGCGAACGCTATGGGTATGTAGTCAAAATTTTAAATACCACGTCTGAAAAAATTCAACGAATGGTTGATGAGCTTGCCGACTTTGAAGGTGAAACTGTAAAGATAGCAATCAAGGAAAAAATACGTCAATTAGAATCTGAACAAAAACTTCTTTTTGAGGAAAAAGAAAAACTTGAGGAAGATTTGGCTGCGCTGGAAATCAGCCCTAATTTGGAAAACAGAATTCTGGAAATATCAGCAAATGTACGAGGAAATCTACCTGCAGCAACCTTTGAAGATATGCGTGATTTGCTTGAGCTTTTCCAAGTAAAAGTTCAATTTCATGACCTTGGCGATCAAATCAAATTGCATGTGTCATGTGAATTACCGAATAGCGAGGAGGATATTGTGTTAAGTTCTTCTTGAACAGCTTGGTCCATTCCTCTTTTGTGAGCGGATGATGTGCATCCAACCAACCTTTGAACGAGCCATATTCTTTTTGCAATTCGATTATCTTTTGCGCGTTGACGATGGCGGCATTGACCTTTAATTTATTACGGATGATGCCTTCATCACTCATGAGTCTTTCACGATCCGCTTCGGTGTACTTGGCAACCTTTTTGATGTTGAACTTATGAAAGGCTTTTCGAAAGTTCTGCGCGCGCTTCAGGATCAGAATCCACGATAGCCCAGCCTGGTTGATCTCAAGCACGAGCCGCTCGAATAACTCGTTATCATCGTCAATAGGAAAGCCATATTGGGTGTCATGATAGGTCTTATTGAAAGTATCTTCAGGGTGAGAATTGCAATAGTCGCAGTAGGTCGTCATAACTTGATCTCCATGATGGGTAAAACGCGGTCTTCACCAAACAAGTCGGAATGATGCTCACTAATTTTGGTTGCGCCCATTTTTTCGTAAAAGGTCTGGGCGTTCGGGTCTGCATAAATTTTCAACGTATGGATATTGAGAAATTTACATCTTTCAAGTGCGTGATTGTATAGCTGTTTACCAATTCCTTTGCCTATATATTCAGGCAAGACCCAAAGGTGACCTAATTCCCAATCACCTTCGTTTTGGCTCAAAGCATAGAAAGCCATTGGCTTTTCTTTCTCCGCCATCATCCAAACTTCATTAGAAGAAATATATTCGGCAGAGATTGTCAACTGTGGAATCCAAAATTGAATCCATACTTCGGGGTAATTCCAATGACGTTTAGCAGCGATGGCAATTTGGGTGAGGGCGTCTGCGTGTTGAGGCTGGGCGCGGACGATCATTTGAATGCCGCTGCCTGTTTAAGCACATCATCGAAATGCAATTGGTCGTGATAGATGCCGATGCGCAGGGTGACGATCAAATTACACCAGCCGAAGACCGGATCATAAATGTAGAGATTGCCCAATATATCTTCGTCCTTGCCTTCAAAAAAGAGACGGATGTTGGTATGCAGATCGCGGACTTCTTTTTTGAGCTGTTTCAACGGCACAGGCTTGCGCGGATTGAAACGCGGCGTCCACATGAAACCGACCCATTGGGGAAATTTCGGGTCACGGTAGACATCGCCAATTTCAGTCGGGTAGGGGCGATTGCGCTTTATCCGTCCATACCAGCCGAGCCACCCCCACATGAATTTGACAATGGGATAAGAAGAAGCCATCAGCAAGTAATTATGGTCGAGGATCTCGCCGATGCTCCATTCTTTTGGGGCGGGTCGTTCCCAGAGCTGGGCGTCGGTAAGACCATCCAAAACTGTGAATACAGATTCGCGCTGCGCGTCCATGAGGGTGAGGTAGGTATCAACGATATTTCGGCTCATTTTGTAGGGCGGGTTTGTAACCCGCCATCTCCTTGACTATTAAAAGCAGTCAAGCTAAATACCCTACGGGCACATAGCCTGACCTACATTAACCCACAACTCGAATCTCTCGCGGCATATCGGAGAGGCTTTCTGCGCCATTCTCGGTAACAACCATATTATCTTCAATTCTCACGCCATTGCGATTGGTGAGGTAAATACCTGGCTCGACCGTGTATGCCATACCGGGTTCCAAAATTTGCATATTATCCCCGCGCATGTAGGGAGCTTCGTGTCCTTCCATGCCGATGCCGTGACCGGTGCGATGCGTGAAGTATTTTCCGTAACCCGCTTTTTCGATGACATCTCTTGCCGCTTTATCCACATTTGCGCAGGGAGCGCCCGGCTTTCCGGCGGCGCGACCGGCAGCATTCGCTTCCTGCACAATCTTGTGGATATTCTGACATTCCGCATCTACCTCCCCTACTGCAAAGGTGCGTGTCAGATCGGAGATGTAGCCGTCGTATGCCGCGCCCCAATCAACAACGAGCAGGTCACCGGCTTGCAGTTTTCTATCGGTGGGAGAAGCATGTGGGTTCGCTGAGTTCGGTCCGGCAGAGACGATGGGCGCGAATGGCATTTCAGATTCAGAACCATGCTTCAACAACTGCATGACCAACTCAGAGGCAACTTCTCTTTCGGTCATGCCAATTTTGATCTGTGGAATTGTTGCCTCCAACGCATCTTGAGCGATCTTCACCGCCACGCGCATGGCATCCACTTCGGCTTTGTCTTTACGCAGACGCAAATCGGCGAGGACATCGCTTGCATCAGGGAAGTCCGCTTCGGGTGCGCCGGATTTGACATGGCGAAACTCCAGCAAACGCAGTTGACGCGGCTCGACACCGATGCGCTTCCCATCTACGCCGAGGGCTTGAACGGCTTTTCTGAACGCGTCATCCCACTCGAGCGGATTCTCGCCATAGGTGATGCCTTGTACTTTGTAGGGGAACAAGTCTACTTTGGGGAGTTCGAGTTCAGGGAGGACGAGCACCGGGTCTTTGCCGGGTGCAACAAACAAAACCACCGGGCGTTCCATGAGGTGGAAGTTCAACCCGGTGAGATATTTCAGCGTAGGACCCGGATTCAGGATAACCGCATCCAGGTTCGAGGTTAAGAGTGAAGCGGTAAGTTTGTCGAGGCGGGATTGAGTCATGCGTGTCTCCTAATCCTGTTTATGTTTGAGTTTTGAAAAGAGATACGAACCCCAATCCACAATGAAGGGAAAATAGGATTCAAGAAAGGTGGCAAGATGGAACCACCACGGAATGATCAGGCTGCGGCGCGGACGTTTGGCAACATCGACGACACGTTTGGCAACATAAGCCGAGGTGAGACGGATGCCGAGGCTGGAACGCACCGATTGATACGCTGAACTTTTACCGACATGCGAACCAAACTCGGTGGAAGCAGGACCGGGATAAATTCCGCTGACCTGAATGCCGAGCGGAGCGACTTCACGACGAAGGGCATTGTTGAACGCCTTGAGCCCAAATTTACTGGCAGAATAACTGGCGATTAGCGGCGGAGAGATAAGACCCGCAACTGAGATCATATTGATGATATGACCTTCACCGCGTGCGATCATATGCGGCAACACCATGCGGGTGACGCGCATCGTGCCGATGAGATTCACTTTAATGAGCAGGTCAATATCACGGTCGGGTTCGTGTTCTTCGTACCAGCTGACACGCCCCATACCCGCATTGTTGAAGAGGATGTCGACACGGTCGTAGAGCTCAATTGCAGTTTGCACCATGTTGTCCACATCGTCTGGGTTGACGATATCGACCGGGATGGCGAGGGCTTCACCGCCCGCATCCTGTATCTTTGCGGCAAGGCGTTGCAAACGGTCCAACCGCCGCGCGGCAAGGATCACTTTGCAACCTTCCTGAGCGAACAGCCAGGCGGCATCTTCGCCAAAGCCTGAGGATGCGCCGGTGATGAGGACGACTTTGTTTTCAAGGGGGATGGGAAATAAGTTCATGGCAGGGCTATTGTAAAACGAAAAATGGAATTGGTGAAATCATAAGTTCATTGCATAAAAAGACCGCCGACTGCAGACGGTGGTCTGCGGTCAGCGGTCTGAAATTCCAGCTCTTTATTACTCTTCGCCCTGCTCGTCTTGACGTTTGCGTGGCTTGGGCGGCTCGATGACTTTGGTCTTTCCCAACGCAATATCCAAAACATCATCCATGTGTTTGACCGGGACAATCTTCATTTCAGACTTGGCTGTTTTGGGCAAGTCAACCAGATCTTTGAGATTCTTTTCGGGGAGGATGACGGTTCGCAACCCGGCACGATGAGCGGCGAGGACTTTTTCGCGTACACCACCGATGGGCAAGACACGTCCGCGCAGGGTGATCTCACCGGTCATGCCAACATGCTTGAGCACGGGGCGACCTGTGAGCGCGGAGATGATGGCGCTTGCCATCGTAATGCCTGCAGAAGGACCATCTTTCGGAATGCCACCTTCAGGCATATGGATATGAATGTCCATGCGTTCAAAAACATCGGTGTCAATCTTGAGCGCCGCCGCACGGGATTTAATGTAAGTCATCGCAGCTTGAGCGGATTCCTGCATCACTTCGCCCATCTGACCAGTCATCTGCAAGCCGCCTTTGCCTTCGATGATGGCAACTTCCACCGCCATGATCTCGCCGCCGGTTTCCGTCCATGCCAGGCTGGTAGCGACGCCCACTTCGTCTGTCCGTTCGGCTTCAGAGGGGAAGACTTGCTGAGGTCCGAGCAATTTCTCAATGCCTTCACCCACGATCGCGGTGGGATATTTCTTCCCTTCCGCTTTCAGGCGTGCGACCTTGCGGCAAATGCGGCTGATCTCACGTTCCAGTCCGCGCACACCGGCTTCATAAGTATATTCGCGGATAACGCGCTGCATGGCAGACGCTTCAAAGGTCAAGCCGAGTTCATCAATGCCATTCTCTTCGATCTGGCGCGGAATGAGATAACGATTGGCGATCTCAACTTTTTCTTCTTCGATATAACCGGGGAATTCGATCACTTCCATGCGGTCGAGCAAGGGCGCGGGGATATTTCCCAGCGAATTGGCAGTCGTCACGAACATCACCTTTGATAAATCGAAAGGCAGTTCGAGATAGTGATCGCTAAAGGCGTAGTTCTGTTCCGGGTCGAGCACTTCAAGCATCGCCGAGGCAGGATCGCCGCGGAAGTCTGAATACAGTTTATCAATTTCATCCAGCATGAACAACGGATTGGAAGTCCCAGCCCGCTTCATCGTCTGAATGATGCGACCCGGCAATGCGCCAATATACGTGCGTCTGTGTCCACGGATTTCGGCTTCATCACGCACGCCGCCCAAAGAGACGCGCACAAACTTGCGCCCAAGCGCATCCGCAATGGAACGACCCAGCGAAGTCTTGCCGACACCAGGAGGTCCGACGAAACACAAGATGGGCTGACGTTCCTTCTTCGGCTTGAGTGAACGCACCGCGATATATTCAAGGATGCGTTCTTTGGCTTTCTTCAAACCAAAGTGATCACGGTCTAAAATCTTCGCCGCATTTTTTACATCCAAATTATCCGCCGTGGAATTGCTCCAAGGCAGGTCAAGGATCCAATCAATGTAGGTGCGGATGATGCCGACTTCAGGCGCCATCGGCGGCATTTGGTTGAGGCGCTCCACTTCCTTCATCGCCACCTTGCGGACTTCATCCGGCAAGGTCGCGGCTTCGACACGTTTTTTCAGATCGACCGAGTCTCGGGTAAAGATATCGCCTTCGCCAAGTTCAGTTTGGATCTGCTTCATTTGTTCGCGCAGATAATACTCGCGCTGACTCTTATCCACTTCGTTCTGAACGCGAGTATGAATTTCATCTTCGAGTTCAAGCACGTCCACTTCGGCAGCGAGCAAGTTATTCAGTTGTGTGAGGCGTGCCTTGGGGTCAAGGATCATCAACAGACGCAGCTTGGCTTCATAAGTCAGACCCAGCGAGGTCGAGATCATATCTGCAAGCCAGCCCGGCTCGGCAATGTTCAACGCAAAGACATGCGCTTCTTCGGGGATGGAACGATCCAATTGAATACAACGTTCGAATTGATTCAAGACCGAGCGCATCATGGCTTGCGTTTGTCTATCTGCGGATGTCGGCTCATGGATAATGCGCGCACGCACACGGATGTACGGCTTGAGGCGAATGAACTCCACGATCTCCAAACGGCGACGTCCCTGCACAAGCGCAGAGTGCGAACCGTCGGGCATATCCAACAAGCGCCCCACTGCCATCTCCACACCGATGGGCAGAAAATCTTCAGGACCCGGTTCTTCCACATCGGGGTCGCGCTGGGTCAGCCCGATCACCGTATGTTCTTTTGTATGCGCTTCCTCCAACGCCAGCAGCGAAGCCTCGCGACCAATAAAAATTGGCGAGACCATACGCGGAAAAATGACCATATCCCGCAACGGGAGCACAGCCGCCTCGATCAAACCATCGGCTTTCGGCTCCATGTTCGGGATGCGATACAGTTCCTCCGTCCGCTGCGAGAGCGTCAGATCAAAATCATCTTCATTCCAATTTGGTTGACTCATTCAAAAATTTCCATTCTCTCATCACTTCCGCAGTCACAAACATCGAACCAGCGGATAGCACGATACTACCATCTTTTGACGACAATTCCAACGCGCGCCGCAAGGCTTCCTTGACGGGGACCAGCGCCTCCCACTCCGCTCCAGCCTGTTCGGCGAGATCCGAAATATACTCAACGCTGAGAGCGCGTGGATGATCGGCTCGCGTGATAATAATCTTTTGAATCTTCGGTTTCATCTCCGCAAACATGCCGGGAATGTTCTTATCCTCCGACGCGCCGAAGATGAGATAGACTTTCTTTCCGGGGAAATACTCTTCCAACGTCTCGCGCAGCTTCTCGAACGAATCCTGATTATGCGCCGAGTCGAAGATCACCGGCGGTTCGACCCTTGCCACCTCAAAGCGAGCGCGCCATTGTACCTGAGAAAAGCCCAGTTTTATCTGTTCATCCGTGATCGGAATCCCACTGGTTTTCAAGGCTGTATACGCTGTAGTGGCATTCTCAATTTGATGTTTTCCAAGAAGCGGAATATGAATTGTGATTGGTTCTTTACGCATTACGTAATACGTAATACGTAATTCCTGCCCCTGCAAAGATGACTCCACAAATTCAAACCCTACATCCCGTCCTACAAGAGTTATATCAGAATTTCTTTCACTGGCTACACGCAGTAAGACTTGAAGTGCTTCATCCTTCTGTGGGGAAGAGACAACCGGCACACCTTCTTTGATAATGCCCGCCTTCTCCCCTGCTATCAATGCGAGGGTGTTACCCAACACTGCCATATGGTCATACGACAGTGACGTGATGACCGAAACCTTCGGCGTGACGACATTGGTCGCATCCAAGCGCCCGCCCAAGCCGACTTCAAACACCGCCGCGGTAACGCCATACTTGGCAAATGCCATGAACGCTAATGCTGTAGTAATCTCAAACGTCGTGAGTTTTTCGATCTGCGCCACATGCGGCTTGATCTCTTCCACTAAATCGATCAACTGCTCATGAGTTATAGGCTCGCCGTTAATTTGAATCCGCTCGACATAATCCAACAAATGCGGAGACGTGTACAACCCCGTCTTGTATCCCGCCGCCATCAGTCCCGCCGCACACAACGCGGACGTAGACCCCTTCCCTTTCGTCCCCGCCACATGGATGATGGGATATTTCGTCTGCGGGTCACCCAGCGACTTCATCAGCGCGAACATGCGGTCGAGGTTGAAGTCTGCCTTCGCTAATTCGGACGAATGTTTCAGGCTATAATCCACGAAGGAATATAGGTAATCAAGGGCTTGGTTGTATCGGGTTTCTATATCCATATGAAGATTGTAATCTGCGTAAAGAACCCAGACAAGAGGATGGTCATGTTTGAGATACCAGAAGAATTGATTGGAAGGCACAGAAAATTCAAAAAGGAAGCTCTAAGTATCTTAGGGCAGACTACACAGAAAATAATCTCCGAAAATCGTGAAGAGTGGGGGCAAGTAACACTAAACATAATACTTAATGAAGGACAAAGAATATTAAATAGAAAAAGAGATCCTAAAGAAGAGTTATTGGCGAAAATACTGGAAGGGTTCTTTGAAATCGAATCATCATACAACTCCCTAAAAGAAACTCCTTATTTTCTTCGCCAACTTCCTGGAAAACTACCATCAAAATCTAAATATTTAGAACTTGTAATTACGGGTTATTTAAACGAAACCTATATCCTGACTAAAAGGATTGAAGCGTACACAACAAAAATATCAAGGTTATATAAATTCAACAAAGACACAACCAATAAGCTTAAAAAGCTTGCAATTTTAAATGAAAAACTGAGTGAGTATTTTAACGTCATAAATGCAATAAGAAGTCGTCATGTACACCAGAACCGATATAAAGATGACGACTTAGATCGGCTTGTTTTTCTAGAACTTTTCATTAACGACACCGCCTCCTTTAGCAAATTAATTACCCCGATTTACAAAAAATCCTTGGCAGAAAATAAAAAGAAGTGGTTGAAATATTTCCAAATCCAAAATGAAACATTTGAGAAAATCTTTGACATTTATTTTGCTGTCTTATATGATGTAATCTTCGATGATAAAAAAGAGATTAGGGTTCTAAAAAGCAAAATACCTTAACATTCCTATTTCATTCTACTTAAAAAATTTCCCATGCTCGCCACCCTCACCCTTCACCTACGCATCCCCCTTTGCTCCTCCCTCAAAGAAAAACGCGGACGGATCAAGCCGTTCACGTCGCGTTTGCATCGTGAGTTCAACGTCTCTGTCGCAGAGATGGATTTGCACGACAAATGGGAAGAAGCCATCATCGTCTGTGCGATGGTGGGAAATGACCATGCATTTTTACAGTCCACGCTGGGAACTGTGGCAAAATGGGCGGAAGCGAATTGGCGCGATGGGGATGTTTGGGATAGCAGGATAGAATTGGTGGGATAGTTCTTTACGCATTACGAATTACGGAATACGTAATGCGTGATACGTAATTGGTAAAAGGAGACTTTCATGGACTTACACCTCAAAGACAAGATCGCCCTCGTCACCGGTTCGTCACGCGGACTGGGCTATGCCACAGCGTTGCAACTGGCAAGGGAAGGTTGCAAGGTTGCTATCAATGGGCGGGATGAAGCAAAGATAAAGAGTGCGGCAGAAAAGATCAGCAAGGAAACTGGGACGCAGGTCATAGCTCTTGTGGGCGATGCATCTCTGCTGGATATGCCTGCAAAACTGATTCAACAAACGGTTGAGGCTTTTGGTGGCTTGGATATTCTCATCACCAACACTGGCGGACCGAAGCCAGGTCCGATTGAAGCGTTGGATGAAGAAGCCTGGCAAAAAGGCGTGGACATGTGCCTGATGACTCATGTCCGTTTGATAAAATCGGCGCTCCCGCATTTGAGGAAATCTGCTGCGGCGAGCATTCTGACAGTCACATCCTATGCGGTCAAACAACCGATTCCGAATCTGCTGATCTCGAACAGCGTCCGCGCGGCGACGGTGGGATTGACCAAGTCTCTAGCAAATGATCTTGGCAAGGAAGGCATTCGCGTCAATTCAATCTTGCCGGGTTGGACGGAGACGGAACGAGTCTCAGAGTTGCTAAATGCCCGGGCAACCGCGAATCAAACCTCGGCGGAGGAAGAGGCGCAGCGGCAGGTGGCGGAGATTCCGCTTGGGAGGATGGGTCAGCCCGCAGAGTTTGCCAATGCCGCGGTATTTTTGGTCAGCCCTGCCGCATCGTTCATCACCGGTGTGATGCTGCTTGTGGATGGCGGAAACTTTAAAGGAACTTTGTAAATGAATAAACTTTCACCTTTGGCACGAAACTCGTTGATCGTTGCGTTTCTCTTTTTTATCAATAAAGTGCTGGCATTGGGAGATACGGTCATCGTCTCGCGCATTTATTCGAATGAAGTGGAATTGTTGGATACGTTCAATGCGGCGAACAATTTACCTGATCTATTATTCGCGTTGATCTCAGGCGGCGCGCTGGCGATGGCATTCATTCCTTTATTGACGGAATATCTCACCACCAAAGATCGCGCCGCTGCATGGGACTTGTTCTCACGCGTGGCGAATTTTGGTTTTGTGGTGACTGCACTTTTCGCGCTTGTAGTGGCGATCTTCGCGCAGCAAATTGTAGATGCGGAGATCGGCATTGCGCCGGGCTTTGGTCAGGAACAGCGTACTCTGCTGGCAGAGTTGATGCGATTGAATTTGGTCGGCACGTTGATCTTCTCGATCAGCGGGCTGGTGATGGCATCGCTGCAAGCCAATCAACATTTTGTGATGCCCGCCATCGCACCCAGCGTCTATAACGTAGGGCAGATCTTTGGCGCGATCGTGCTGGTGCCGATCTATGGAATTTATGGATTGGTCTATGGAACCATTATCGGTGCGGCGTTACATTTGCTGGTGCAACTGCCGATGCTCTTTAAGTTCGGCTTCCGTTGGACGCCCGCATTAGATATCCGTCACACGGGTTTGGTAGCAGCAGTGAAGTTAATGGCTCCACGCTTGTTGACGATGGCGGGGATTCAGTTGATCTTTATTGCGCGCGATAACCTTGCGTCGCGACTGGATCAAGTTGGCGCGGTCACATCGTTAACGTATGGCTGGATGATCATGCAAGTGCCTGAGACGATTCTCGGGACGGCGCTTGCTACAGCGCTGCTGCCAACTCTTTCTGAACTCGCCGCCAAACAAGACTGGAAAGAATTCGGCGCTACAGTGGAACGTGCCCTCCGAATCTTGATCGCACTTACCTTGCCGATTGCAGCAGTGATGGCGGCGGGCATCAATCCGCTCGTGCGGGCGATCTTCGGCTTTGACGAGTCCATCACTACCTTATTAACTTGGACAACCCGCGCCTATCTCGCCACATTGACAGGCTATGTCATTCACGAAGTAGCAGTCCGTGCATTCTATGCACGCAAAGAACCGATGATCCCCTTGTACGCGGTGCTGTTGCGGCTTGGCATCTTCTTTGGGTTCGGTGTGCTGGGTCTCACATTCTTCCCGCAAGTGGGTGCGCCTATCATTGCGCTGGCGGAGTTTGCTTTGCTTATTGAAGCATTGCTTCTGCTTGTATGGCTTTCGCGCCGAACTCATGAGCCCTTGAAAACAAATAGCGCCGTCTTCAAAGGACTCGTCGCCGCCGTCGTTGGCGGAATTGTGACTTATCTGATCGCGCTGTATCTGCCCGGCGGAGCCGTGGTCACTTCATTAATCGGCATGATCGTCGGCGGAGCGATCGCGCTGGCTATCGTTTGGTCTGAGGCGAAGCAGATTATTAAGTTGTAATGACCGTGCGACGCACTTTACACACCATAAATTGCAATTAAGAAAAAAAACCGTTCAATTAAAAGAATGTATAATCATCGCCATGTCTGAAGAAATCGAATCTACACAACCAAATCAACCCGCCGACCCAAACGGCACTCAAAAGATGAAAACTCTCAAACCGGATGATACTCAGCCGCGTAAACCGTTGCAGGTGGAGGATCAACCCTCGGCGGCGGAAGAACCGAAGACAGAACCGCCCGTCAAAAAAACGTCACGCTGGCGTTCAATCCTGATTGGCGTATTGGGTTTTCTATTGCTAATCGGTTTGGGCAGCTTTAGCGGTTATAACCGAGCGCTCTCTGTACGTGAAAATGCGCAGCAAGCCATTCTCGCTACACAGCTTTCGCAGCAATTCTCGTTTGCCCTAGTCGATATCGAATTTGGGCGTTATGAAAATGCGCGTCAACGTTTGGAATACATCATCCAAAAAGATCCCAACTTCCCAGGCGCTCAGGAAAAACTGACTGAAGTGCTTGTGCTGAGCACCATCCCTACTCCTACCCTCGCCCCCACTGCCACGTCCACGCCCGATTTCAGCGGCGCCGAAAGTGCTTATGCTCGTGCCCAGGAACTCATTCGCCTACAGGATTGGAGCGCTGCACTCGAAGCCTTGGATACCATCCGCAAGCTCGATCAGAATTACAAAACCGCTCAAGTGGACGGGATGTATTATTTTGCACTACGTAACAAAGGCAATGACCTTATTACTCGCACAGGCGATCTTGAAGGCGGCATTTATTACATCACCTTGGCAGAGCGCTTTGGTCCGCTCGATAATACTTCAAAGGGGTTGCGCGACGGCGCCCGCACTTACATGATCGGTGCCAGTTTCTGGGAGTTGGATTGGGAACAAGCCGCCAATTACTTCTCGCAGGTCGCCGCCGGGTGGCCTTCCATGTGGGATGGCACGATGACCGCTGGTCAACGTTACTTCATGGCATCGGTTGAATTTGCGAACGACTTGTACACGGCACAAAACTATTGCGCCGCCTACGATCAATATCAAAAAGCGGCGACTGTCGGCGTATTGGATGGAACGGCTGCCAATAACTCTGCGCAAGCCTTCATCAGTTGCTATCCCGCCACACCTACCGCTGGTTTCGTCGAACCAACCGCTACGGCTACTACCGCACCATCTTACCCATAACCATGCCTGCACCTTCTACTCCAGTCCTCGCCGTTATTTATTGGATTCACATGCTGGCAACGGTCGTCTGGATCGGCAGCTTGGCTTCGATCAACCTGCTCTTTCTGCCCGCCGCAACCCGGACTTTGAAACTGGTCGACCAACTCAGCCTTGTCACCGCCCTACAAAAAAGACTTGAGCCCCTAGCTTGGTTTTGCATGGGACTTTTATTGGTCACTGGACTATTTCAAATGAGTACCAGCGAACATTACGATGGCTTTGCTTCAATCAGCACGCAATGGTCGCTTGCCATCCTCGTCAAACACGGATTTGCCGTCATCATGGTTGTCATCAGTGCCATACAGACTTGGGAAGTGCTGCCCTCCATTCAAAGGATCTTGCTCAAAAAAGAAAAAGCAGATGAAGCCGAACTCGCTCGCCTGCAAAAAAGCGAAGTCCGGCTGCTGCGGATCAACCTGTTGCTCTCGGCATTGATCCTTGGGGCAACCGCACTGGCAAGAGTTTCTTAAATCAAAAATCGGAAGTCTCAACGACTTCCGATTTTTTTTATTTCATAATCAGAGCTAACAATTTACAGCTTGATCAAATTTCCCTGTTCCACCAGTACACCGGTCAGGTCGTATGCCATGGCGCCTGTGATACGCACCGGCACAATCTCACCGGTCTTTGCCTTGCCTTCAATGAAGACCAAGCCATCGATCTCAGGTGCGTCACGGTAAGACCGTCCAATGGAAATGCCGTTATCGAAACCTTCCACGAGTACATCCAGGGTCTTGCCCACGTAGGATTGATTCACTTGCAGAGAGATATTCTGCTGCAGTTCCATCAAACGTTCGTACCGTTCCTGCTTCACCTCCGCAGGGACAGGGTCGCCCAGCGGCGCGGAGGTCGTCCCCGGCTCGAAGGAAAACTGAAATGCACCCACACGGTCGAAACGGGTTTCTTTCACAAAGTCATATAAAGCCTGATACTCTTCATCCGTCTCACCCGGGTAACCCACAATAAAGGTCGTACGAATGGACAGGTCTTTGATCGTCGCACGCATCTTGCCGAGGGTCTTATGCACCCAGTCCATGTTAGACGGACGCTTCATGCGATACAGCGTTTTGGGGTGGGCATGTTGAAGCGGAATATCCAAATACGGCAACACCTGTTTACGGGTTGCCATCACATCGATCAGACGATCCGTCACATAACCGGGGAAGGAATACATAACACGGATCCAATCCATATCTGGCACAGAGTCGGTCAACTGCTCAAGCAGAGTGGCAAGACCTTCTTTCATACCCAGGTCGTGACCATAATCCGTGGAGTCTTGCGCAATCAAGATCAACTCACGTACTCCGGCATCACGCAATTCACGTGCCTCATGAATGATCGACTCGATCGGACGCGATACCGCCGTGCCTTTAATGAGAGGAATAGCACAAAACGCACAAGGACGACGACAGCCATCCGCTATTTTTAAGTAGGCACTGGCACCCGCCATGCTCACGCGCAAAGCACCATTTTCATCAGAACCGACAGTAGCAGCTTCGGGTAAATGATAGATCGGCTCAGGATGTTTACCTTTGCGAGCTTCCGTCACCACTTGCACAATATCCATCCAACGTCGGGTTCCCAAGACCCCATCAATACCAGGGACTTTCTGCGCCACTTCAATACCATAGCGTTGAGTGAGGCAGCCAGCCGCGATCAATACTTGATTTTTTTTCTTACCTTCTGCCAACTCCCCCAAGACACGATACGACTCAGCTTTTGCCGGACCAATAAACCCACAAGTGTTCACGATCAACACCGAAGCCTTGGTGGGGTCTTCTACAGACTGATAGCCATCACGCAACAACAACTGCGCCATCGAATCTGAGTCGACAGTATTTTTAGAACAACCAAGAGAAACCAAATGAAAAGTATTTTTTGTCACGTTATCATCCTAAAGAGAAACAAATAAAAATTACTGAGCTACCGTTGGCGTTGCCGAAGGCGTGGGAGTTAATGTTGGCGTAAGGGTCGGCGTGGTCAACGGCGTATTCGTCGGTGTCGGCGGGATGGTTGCCGTGGGTGTCACCACACCCGAGATCAAATAGACACGGCTAAGCACTTCACCCGGTCCGCCCATTAAACCGAGGTCGCGACCATTATACGTGATTCGCAAGGCAGAACCATCCCCGGTAAGGACAACCACCTGATTTTCGGCTTCAAAGACCTTCGTCTCACGCGGAGCCATGCGTCCTTCAAATGTAATGGCGCCATCTACTGAAATACGCACGAACACACGCTCCAAAGCAAAGACACTCACAACCACATTCGCATTGGATACAGAAGCAACCACTTCGGGGGTCGTTAAGTCAGCACCACTTTCAGAAGTCGCGATCAAAGGATCGTCCACCGCCACAAAAGTCAACACAAGTGAAGCTGTGGGCTCAGGCGTATTGCCAAACACATCCACGAGCGGGGGGACGGTCGGCTGAGCAGCATTCTCTTCCTGGGTGCGAATGATACGTCCCACACCCCAGATCGATAAGCCCGCCAGCACCGTGATCATCAAAACACCAAAGATGAGGTCGCCCGCAATGAAAGTCCGTAAGACCGGCATCGAGGGGATCACCTGAGTTTGAATTTTTTCACGCGGTGTTTCAGCATATTTTTCACGCCGCCGCGCTTGTAAGGCATCTGCATAATGTAGCAAGATCTCGTCTACATCCAGGTCAAGAAAGCTGGCATAGTTTGAGATCATCCCACGGGTTTGCACAGTGGAAGGCAATTTATCAAACGCACCTTCTTCTAACGCCTTCACGAACACCGCCCGCAAATGCGTATGACGTTCCACTTCATCCACCGTGAGGCTGATCAACTCGCGACGCGCGCGCAAGGTCACGCCGATCTCTGCCATAATAATATCGGCTGGCTTTTCCGGCTGGGCAGGCTGCGGCAAAGGAGTCGGTTCTTCTTCCTTTGGATCGACAGCCGCCGGAAGAGACTCTTGCTTTCGAAGTTTGATCCCAAACCGTGAGCGGACTCGTTCCCACCAAGTTAGCCGCGCTTCTTCCTGCGCCTCAACCTGCACTTCCCCATCAAGCGGAGATTCCACTGAAAGCGACGGCTCTGATTCTTCGAGCAACGCGTCAATTTGAGTCTGCTCAGGCGTTGGCTCAGCTTTGGGTTTACGACTCAGGAATCGGGTCCAGAAAGGAGGCGCGGGTTCTTCATCCTGAGATTCGGTTAATGGGGGCAGTTCCGTCTCGGCAAGATTCACTTGCGGCAACGGTCCGCTTACTTCGGCAGGCGGAATGGGGTTGCGCTGAATTTCAGCAATGAGTTCATCAATATCGAGGCTGAGGTATTCGGCATAGTTGCGTAAAAAGCCGCGCCCTTGTGCCGCCGAAGGCATGACGGAATAATCATCGGCTTCGAGCGCCTGCAAAAAGACACGGCGAATGCGTGTTTGCTCAGCTGCTTTTTCAAGCGAGAGGTAACGTGCTTCACGCTCGCGTTTTAATCGTTGACCGATGGTTTCTTGCATAAGAGTATTGTATTACAAACATCACCGACTTGCGCCGGTGATGTGATGTTGTTTCTATTCCCTTATTCTGCTTTTTCTTCTGCGGCAGGCTCTTCGATTTTCTCAGCCTTGGCAGGTTCTTCGTGTTGGGCGCTGCCCGTTTCCACTGCTTCACCTTCGCGGTGGACGATGATCTTTAGGTCAGGAACCAAGTCCATCGTCAGGCGGACGTGAGCGGTGAATTCACCGAGGGAACGAATGGGTTGAGTATCCACCTGCTGTCGCTTGACTTCGAAGCGGATCTTTTCGGTGAGCGCGGCGGCAATATCACCGGTGGTGATGGAGCCGTAAAGCTTGCCGGTATCGCCAGCCTTGGCGGGGAAGATCAGGGTCACACCTTGGATAAGGTCGGCAACGCCCTTGAGTTCACTATTCTGGGTGTTGCGGCGAACTTCAGCCTGAGACTTGATCTTCTGAACCTGCTTGAGCGCGCCTTCGGTGGCGAGAACCGCCAGCCCCTGCGGAAGCAGGAAGTTGCGTCCATATCCATCGGCGACTTTCTTGATCTCACCGGCGCGTCCGAGTTTGTAAACGTCTTTGATCAATAGTACTTTCATGATTTAAGCCCTTTCTGGCAAAAATTGGTGTCAGATCGAAGGGTACAACGACCTGCGGGGCAAGATTTTACCACAAATGAGGGTTTGCCAATGCAAGCGAATACGGTTAAGATAATGCCATGTTCCAGTTCCCAATCCGGTTCAGGCGCCTCGCGGTGATGACAGGCATATTTATCCTTGTTCTTTTTGTTGTTGAATTTAACTCCCGCCTCGAAGAATTAAACCGCTTGAATGAGCAACGCGATGAAATGCGTTTATCTGCCACACAGGTTGTACAAACTCAGGTCGCTTTGCAAACTCAGGTAGCTTACGCAGCTTCAACCGATGCTGTGGAAGAATGGGCGCGAACCGACGGACATTATTTACAGGAAGGCGATCAGCCGGTTATCCCTGTCAGTGTGCCTGGCGTTGAGCCCGTCATTGTAGCCACACCCCTGCCTACAGCCGCACCCGTCCAAAATTGGGAGATCTGGTGGATGTTGTTTTTTGATCCATAAGATACCGCATGGACACCTCCCTTACTTTATATTTATTTTCGCTCTCCATTCTCATCGTTATAACAACCGGCATTAGCATCCGTGTCTTGCGCCAATGGAATATTCCCGGCGCACGCACATTGGGTTTCTTAATGCTGTCTATGACGGTTTGGGCAGTTTTTTACTTAATAGAGATCCTGCACCCAGACCTGGCAATGAAAATCTTCGCACGTAAAATGCTCTATCTGGGCATGGGGCTTGCGCCTGCCTTATGGCTGGGGTTCGCGCTGCGTTATACCGGGATCCACGAATGGTGGTCGCGCCGCGGGCGAATCTTTTTACTGACTATTCCTGCGATAATCTCTTTTTTTCTAGGGTTTACCAATGAATTCCATGGGCTGATATGGGTTTCGCACTCTCTCGCGCAGAATCAACCAGCTCCGCTCATGATTGAATACGGACCCGCCTTCTGGCTTTGCGCCGCGATCGCCTATGGCATGATCGCTACTGGCATCATTGTTTACATCATCGCATTCATAAAAAGTGATAGAGTGCTACGTGTTAAAACGGGGATCATGCTACTTGGCGTTTTCTTAACTGCAATCGTAAATTTCATATTTCTGTTCTATGGGAAAAATCACCAACTAGATCCTACCCCTATATCTTTTGCGATCTCAGCTCCATTGATCGCGTTTGGATTTTTCCGCTTTGGCATCTCTTCTCTTTTCCCTTTGGCGGCGGTTTTGGTGGTGGAAAATTTACGTGATGCCATCATCGTCGTCAACAAAAATGATGAGATCACCGATATCAATCAATCGGCTTTGAAACGGCTGGGATTAAAAATCTCGAGCGAAAAACAATCTGCTTTTTCCACGTTGCCCGAGCCTGAGCAATTTAAGAAAATTTGGAACTCTCCTGAAGCCAACTTCAAATTTGAACATGTAGTAGAAGAGGGCATCAGTAAATGGTATGAGGCACGGGTCATTCCCATTCCAAAGACCGGCGCAGATCTGGTCGGACGAGCGGTCATTCTCCACGACATCAGCAACGAACAAATGCTTTTACGTGCCGAAAGACGCCGTTCACAGTTTTTATCCCTACTCGAGGAAACCGGCAGACACATTGCCGATAGTTTTGAAGAACTGGAAATATTACAACGTACAGTGGATTCCATCACACGCTTATTGGGATACCCGGAAACAGCCATTTCGCTGCTCACCCCGGACAATATGCTTGAGATCGCTGTAATCTCAGGGACTGAAGATTTCAATTACCAACCTGGTTACCGGCAGGAATTTGGCTCAGGCATTATCGGGTACACCGCCAGCCTGAAAAAGACCTATATCACGGGGGATGTATCTAAGGATAGACATTACTTTTCCACCAGCGACCGTTCTGGGTCAGCCCTGTGTACCCCGATCTTCAAGCAGGGAGTTTTGTATGGTGTCCTTTATGTCGAAAGTTTTGAGCTTCAGGCATTCGATATTCAAGATGTGCTTACGCTTGAAACGCTCGCAACTCAAGTTTCTGAATCACTACAACGCGCTTTGCTCTTTGCCCAAACCCGCGAGAATCTGCGCACCCTTGAAACCATTCAGGACGTTTCCAAACTGGTAGCCAGTTCGCTTGATCTTGAAACTATCAGCCAAACGGTGGTGGAAAGCCTCAAGCAAGCCTTTGGATATAGTCATGTCAGCATTTATTTTTTACAAGATGAGTATTTACACCTCGCCGCACAGACGGGTTACCCAGAAGACAGTGTCATCCGTATGATCCACATCAGCCAGGGCGTTGCCGGAAAGACCATTCGCACCAAGACGGCTCAATTTATTGAGAACACAACCAAGGAAGATACCTTCCTGAGAGCCGATATACAGGTCACCAGCGAGATATGTGTACCTCTCTTAAAAGACGATCTTGTGCTTGGAGTCTTAAACGTAGAATCAACGCCGCAGAAACCGTTGAGACAATCTGACGTTGATCTTTTGACCGCAATTGCAGGCCCCATTGCTGTGGCAGTGGATAATGCCAGATTGCATATGGAACTCAAGAAAATGGCAACCACCGATGCCGTGACCGGTCTTTCGAATCGACATGTCTTCGAGCAGGCACTAGTCGCCGAGGTGGAGCGCGCCGGGCGCAATGGCACCCCTGTATCACTTATTATTTTCGATATTGATTATTTCAAAGAATACAACGACCAATGGGGGCACCCCGCTGGAGATGCAAGGCTTAAAGCAGTTGCCGATATCATCAAAGTGAACCTGCGCAAATACGACGTTGCCGCTCGCTACGGTGGAGATGAATTTGCCATCATCCTTTCAGATTGCAACCA
This sequence comes from Anaerolineae bacterium, assembly GCA_017303655.1. Lineage (GTDB taxonomy): Bacteria > Chloroflexota > Anaerolineae > Anaerolineales > Villigracilaceae > Villigracilis. The sequence continues at coordinate 36,254 of JAFLCE010000013.1, read as the reverse complement.
GCAGAATGCCTCTACCTTCGCCGAACGCCTGCACCAGAGCGCACAGATCGAGTCACCTGAAATGCCAGAAAACGACAAGCGTAAACCCGGGCACACACTCAGTATTGGGATCGCCACCTACCCGCAAGATGCCATTCAATCGAATGAACTGCTGATCGCAGCAGACCATGCCGCTATGCGTGCCAAACAACAGGGTAGAAACCGCATCAAACTCGCCAGTGACTATGAAACGAATTGACCTCTTTCCCATCACAACAAAAATCGAAAACGAGCGCCTCTCCATTGCCGGGCACGACCTCACAAATCTCGCCGAACAATATGGAACTCCGCTCTACTTGTATGACCGTGCGACACTCGATGCCGCCGCGTTGGAATATAAATCCGCACTCGCTTCATACTACCCCGCAGCTGCTTCTATAACCTATGCCGGGAAGGCATTCCTCTGCCTTACCCTCGCGCAATGGACTCAGTCGCACAGCTTGACCATCGATTGCACGGGCGAAGGTGAGATCGGCATTGCCGTCGCTGCGGGTGTGCCGCGTGAAAAAATTCTGGTGCATGGGGTCAATAAATCACATGCTGATTTGAAGTCCGCTATCAAGAATGCCGCAACCATCGTTGTCGATAATCTCAGCGAACTCCACCGTATCAAAGATCTATTCACTACCACCTCTTCCCCATTCCCTGATCTTTGGCTGCGCCTTCTCCCCGGAGTAACCGTTACCACGCATCACACCCACACACAAACTGGACACCACGAAAGCAAGTTTGGCATGACTCGCGAAGAACTACTCAACGCAGCCAATTTTTGCAAAGAAAACAATCTACCCATTAAAGGGATTCACTTTCATCAAGGCTCCAACTTCCGCGACCCCGAGCCTTTGATTCCCGCCATTGAGATGGCACTCGACCTCACCAAAGAAATTGGCTTTTCAGGTGAATGGCATTTCTGCCCCGGTGGCGGCTGGGGTGTGGCCTATCATGAAGATGAATTGCCGCAGCCGTTGGTGGAGAGTTATGTGCGCGGAATTTCAGAAGCCGTGATCGAAGGTTGTACACTGCGCGGATTGGACTTACCGCATTTGCATCTTGAGCCAGGGCGAAGCCTGGTGGCAAGGGCAGGCGTTGCCATGTATCGTGTGGGTGCAGTAAAAAAACGCGGCGACAAAACTTGGCTACTCACCGATGGCGGCATGGCGGATAATCCACGCTTTGCACTGTACGGGGCGAGATATTCTTGTTTAACGGTATCAAGCCCGAGCGGAGAAGGAGGCGAACGCGTATCCATTGCCGGACCATATTGCGAGTCCGGGGATATCGTCATCGAAGACCTGCTCATGCCAAACGTCAAAGAAGGGGATCTGATCGCAATTCCGGTGGCGGGTGCGTATCACTTGAGTATGTCTTCGAACTATAACGGCGCGCGTAAACCGGCTGTGTTGATGTTGGAAGAAGGACAGGTACTGCAAATGCTAAGGCGGGAAACGGTTGCAGATTTGTTATCTAAAGATTAAGAGTTTCATCTATTCATAAAAAAACTCCCCGCCATTGTAGCGGGGAGTTTTTTTCTCTTTTACTTTTACTTCTCAGTGCTATCAAAACCAGCCGGGTTCTTGCGCATCTGATCTTCTTGCACCATGCGCACACCGTTGTTGACCTGATTGCTCACCTTCGCGATCTGATCTTGCAATTGCATCAGCGTGTCGAGCACATAGTTATCGGCGTCAGCACGTACCCCTTCGGCTTCGGCGCGCGCCTGCGCCAAGATTTGATCGGCGCGACGTTGAGCTTCCTGCGTGACAATATCCTTCTGCACAAGCTGATCGGCTTTATCACGCGCGATCTGCAGGGTGCGGTTGGCTTCTTCTTGTGCCTGAGCCATCACGCGGTCGCGCTGCGCCACGAGCTGTTGCGCTTTCTTCACTTCCTCAGGGATGGCGATGCGCATCTGGTCGATGAGTTCCAGCATCTTATCTTCATCCACAACAACATTATGCGTGAAGGGCACAGCCTTCGCATCGTTGAAGAGTTCTTCCAGGCGATCAATTAATTGTAGGATATCCATAGGTCACTCACTAAATGAAGCGATTTCTGTTAATTCTAGCACATTAATCCCGCAATGCATTCGGCGGAGACTGCTCCCCCATTTGGGCGACCATCTCTTTGAGGGCACGCTCCACATAGGGCGGCACCATGCTGGAGACATTGCCATTTAGCATGGCGATCTCCCGCACCGTAGATGAGGAAAGGAAGGTGTGCTGTTCAGCGGTGATCAATGCCACCGTTTCGACAGCATCCCCAGCCATACGCTGGTTTGCCAATGCCATGCGGAATTCGAACTCAAAATCGGAGAAGACTCGCAAGCCGCGCACAATCACCTGTGCCTCGATCTGCTTGGCGAACTCAATGGTCAGCCCGCTATAGCCTGTCACTTTTATCTTTGGGTTATCTTGAAAAGATTCTTTAACAAGAGAAATACGCTGTTCAGGTGAGAACATCAGGTTCTTCAAAGGCTTGTCATATACTGCCATCACCACCTCATCGAAAAGTTTCGAAGCGCGGTTGGCAATGTCCATATGACCGTAATGGATCGGGTCGAAGGTTCCGGGGAATAAGGCTCTAACCATTTGTCTCCAATATTATTGTAGGGGCGCAGCAATGCTGCGCCCCTACGGGTTATTTATGATACATCGCTCGACGTGCCCTTCCAGAATCGCTCAAAGGCTTCAGCCAATAAGGCATGTTCGGGTTGGGTTAGGTATGGGTCACGCGCAAACAGGGATTTGGCTTGTTCACGGGCTTTTTCGATTAGCGGCACATCGGTGATGCTCGCCATCTTCAACGATGAAGCAAAGCCAGCCTGACGCGTGCCGAGGAATTCGCCGGGTCCGCGTAATTTTAAATCGAGGTCGGCGAGCTCGAAACCGTTGTTCGTCGTCGCCATCGCCTGTAGACGTTCATTCTCTGCCGCGTCTTCATGCGTGGGAATCAGCAGACAGGTCGAAGCTACCGAACCGCGCCCGACACGTCCGCGCAATTGATGCAACTGCGCCAGCCCGAATCGATCCGCGCCTTCGATTAGCATCAGCGTGGAATTGGGAACATCCACGCCCACTTCGATGACCGTCGTTGAAACAAGGATGTCAAATTCCCTATCGCGGAATTTCAACATCACTTCATCTTTATCACTGGGCTTCATGCGTCCATGCAACAAGCCCACCTTGAGGTCGGAAAATACTTGATTAGAAAGCGTTTCAAAATCATCCACCGCCGCGCGGACGTTGATCTTCTCGCTCTCGTCGATCAGCGGATAAACGATGAACGCCTGACTGCCATTCTTCACCTGCGAGCGGATCATTGTGTATGCGCGCTCACGTTCCTGCGGACGGAGAACATGGGTCGCAATCGGCTGTCTGCCAACCGGCATCACATCCATTACCGAAAGGTCGAGATCGCCGAAGACCGTCAACGCCAGCGAGCGTGGAATGGGAGTCGCCGTCATCACCAATAGATGCGGGTTCGTGCCTTTGCTACGCAACTCGGCGCGCTGATCCACACCGAAGCGATGTTGTTCATCGATCACCACGAATTGCAATTCCTTGAACTGCACATCCGGTTCGATAACAGCGTGTGTGCCAATCACGAACTTGATCGAGCCATCGGCGAGTCCCTGACGGATCGCTTCCTTCTCTGATTCGGTAGTATTCCCAACCAAGAGACGAATCTCTTCTTTTTGTAAAAATCCATTTTCGCCAGCCAGCAAATTCGTGAAATTACGATAATGCTGTTCCGCCAAAATGGATGTCGGCGCCATGATGGCGGCTTGCGCTCCACTGGCAACGACCATGCTTGCACCCAACGCGGCAATGACCGTCTTGCCTGAACCAACATCGCCTTGAATGAGTCGATTCATCGGCTTGCCAGAGTCGAGGTCGCGGCGAATATCGTTCAGCGATTCTTGTTGGGCAGAGGTCAGGGTGAAAGGTAAAGCCGCTAAACGCGCATCCAGCCACTCGTCCGAGACGGTGAAGCGCTTGCCTTCCACTTCCTGCCAGTCACGTTTTTGGCGCAGCACGCCCATTTGCAAATAAAAAATTTCGTCGAAGGCAAGGCGTTCGCGCGCATGTTTGAGCCGCGCTTGAGAATCAGGGAAATGCGCCTGAGTGAGCGCTTCACCTAATGAGACCAAACGCGCTTCACGTTTGATCGCATCGGGCAGGGCATCCACCACGGCAGGTGCCCAATAAGTAATGACCTGCTTCATTTGATTGCGCAGCCATTTTTGCGTGATGCGTTCTGTGAGCGAATAGATCGGCACAATGCGATTGGTGTGCAGATTTTCCATCTCCACGGGTTCCCAATCGGGGCTATTCATCACAATGCGCCCAAGATACTGATCGATCTTGCCGGAAACCGAAATGGCGTCGTCCACTTTAAAGCGGTTCATCAACCACGGCTGATTAAAGAACGAGATCTTCAATCCGCCCGTGCCATCGCTGATCACAACTTCAATGATATTCATCTTGCCGCCGCGTACAGGGCGGTTGTGAACACTTTGGATCGTGCCCAAGACCGTCACAACATCTCCATACATCAAAGCATTGATCGGCTTGAGCAGCGAGTAATCTTCATAACGACGCGGGAAGTAATACAACATATCGCCCAGCGTCTTCATGCCAAGGTTCGCAAGCGACTCGGCATTCTTCGGACCCACACCATTCAACACCGTCAACTCCGCGCCTAATGCGGCGGGCGTCTGGCTATGCACGGCGCTCGTGGCAGACTCAAATCGCTGCGGAGGATTTTGTCTTTGCTTTTGCTGCTGCTGTTGTTGCTGTTGTCTTGGAGGATTCTGCTTCGGCTGGCTTTGATTCTGCACCGGAGCCGCTTCAGCGTCATTGGCTTTTGCTTGCGCCGGTTCATCGCTTCTCTCCACACGGGGAGCTTGAGTCGGTCTCTGTGGCTGAGGTTGCCCTTTGGGCTTTTGCCCGGCTTCCGGGTAGGTTTCGCCGATGCGCTTCCACAAACCTTTGAGAGAATCCGCGCGCCCAGTGGGGCTGAGCTTTTCATAGCCCCGCAAGCGCGAAACGACGGCTTGAATCACTTCTTCTGCCACGCCATCGGCGCGGGCTTCCCCTTCCCAATAATCGAGCATTTTGGCAAGTCCACCAATGATGGCGGTATTTTCGTATTTGTTTTCGTGTTCGAGACGAAAGAATTTGCGTAATTTTTCAAGAGACGGTTGCATAGGAAGGTAATTTTATCATGGGCGCAACCAATTCCCCCACGGGGCGTATAATCCTGCAATATGTAGGACAAGTCTATAGACTTGTCCTACACCCACACTCAAGGAGTCTTTCATGCACTGGTTCAACAATAGCAGACTTTTCGATCTCGCCCGTCAGGGACAACGCCTCACCCACATTGCCGCAATCATTCCGCTTTCATTTGTCTTCGCTTTTATAGGGCAACTGGGAGTGATTCCAGTTATTGTCGTGCTCGGTTTGATCTACGGCTTTACCGAAACCGGCGTCTCGTTGGCGGGCATTTCCAACACAATGGCTGGTTTTTGGATGGGCATGCAATTGATATTTGCCTTTATCCTCATGTATGTTTTCCTTTGGGCATGGCTCAAATGGTTCGAGAAACGTCCATTTTGGACGCTTGGCTATGAAGCGAAAAACGCCCTCTCCCAATATGGGCGCGGATTCCTGATTGGTGCCTTGATGTTCGCTGGCTCAGTTGGCATCCTCAGCTTGTTTGGGAGTGTCTCGTTTGAACAGGGCGATCCCTCCAAACAAGGACTCGCTGCTGTGGCAGGTGTTATGCTCGTCCTTATCGGCTGGGTCATTCAAGGTGGCGCGGAAGAAGTGTTGATCCGCGGTTGGGTGTTGCCGGTAATTGGCGCACGTTACAAACCCTGGCTTGGCTTGCTGATCTCATCCATCATCTTCGCCCTCCTGCATGGACTCAACCCCGGCTTGAGCGCCATTGCATTAGTCAACCTTGCTTTGTTTGGCGTGTTTGCTGGTTTGTATGCCATGCGCGAAGGCTCCATGTGGGGCATCAGCGCCTTACATAGCGTCTGGAACTGGGTACAGGGTAATTTCTTCGGCTTCCAGGTCAGCGGCACGAATGCAGAAGGCGGCACCCTCATCAACTTAATGGAAACCGGCGCGGATTGGCTCACCGGCGGCGAGTTCGGTCCCGAAGGCGGTCTGGCAGTCACGATTGTGTTGGTGATTGGAATTGCGGTCACGTTGTTTTGGAAAAGCAAAGAGAACATTCAAGAAGTTCCAGTTCAGTAAAACAAAAGCGGCTTCATCAGCCGCTTTTGTTATTTAATTGTTGGGAATGCACAACATTTGCCCGCCTTGAATATAGCTAGGATTATATAAATTATTGGCTTGGATAAGCTTATCTATACTCACTGAAAATAATCGGGAAATGCTAAGCAAATCATCTTTATACTGAACTGTATAGGAAATACCCCCACCACTAACTGGATAACAACAAGAAGAGTTAACTCGCACTATCTGATTCGTAACAACAGTATTAACCGGTATTTTATCATTAGGGTAACGAACTTCAACCTCAGATATTCCAAAACGGAATGCCACAGTTTGAGCTGTATCACCGGGCTGGATTAAGTACATACAATAATCTAAATTAGGAAAATCTGAAAATTGTGTAATAGTATATATAAGATTTGGAGTTGATGTACTCTGAACAATGTTTGTTGGTGATATCGACAAATCTTGAGTTGAAGAAACTATGGACGTCGATTCTGCTGTGTTTTGGATAGTTATTATAATTGTAGGCAAGGGAACAATAGACGAGGATGGGGATAATATGTCTTCTATAAATCTCATTGCTAAGGGAACAGAAAACAAGCAAACGAAGCCTATCATAATAACTCCCAAAACAATATCTACCAATCTCTTTAAGATCGGACTATCCTTATCTTTAATACCTTTAGCGATTAATTTTGCGCCTTGAATGGTCACTGCAACCATAGCTACATCTTGTAAACCAATGGCCCCAGTACGAGCAAAAGTCAAGGCAAGTTCTACCCCAAGTCCTACTGCATCATCAACAATAGTTTCCCATTTCTTTCTGAAATAACTACTAGCAAACCATCGTAAAAAATCCAATGAACGGTCTTTCATTTCCGACTTTTTACCATCTCGTTTTTCAATTATTTCATCTTGATCATGTATCTTTTTCCCAAAAACTGCGTACCTCCACACTCTTATTGTTTTGTATGTTGTCAAACCCACGGACAATAATTCCCGCCCATCATCAGTAGCCTCAGAAAATACGGATTGCGCATGATAAATTTGAAGAAAATAAACATCAAACAATGGATGCGGTGATAATTCTATCTCATGCCAATAAGCTTGCCGCAGGTTATGCAACTCATTAGGTGATACTGGCACCAAAGGTTCATACAATTGAATTGGATATTTACCTTGATCATCTCTTGATTCATTAGCTTGATCTATCTTTGATATATCACGTATTAGCGGTGTAAACTCTGTAAGAATGGTCTTATGTACATTATTAATTATTTCTTCCAGCACCAAGTCATCTGCATTAATAATGCTTTGTATTTGCAAGTCTTGAGAGTTTTTATGAATTGGGTTCTTCTTAAAAGCATATAGATATGCTCGAATAAATTCCTTCAACAAGATATTGCCGACTTGAGCGTCAGCAATCATGGTAATAAGCGCACTTGGCACTTCCAAAATAACGCCATCATCTCGACTATATTTACTCTTAATTTTTTCTGGACTCAACATATCAAGCACAAAAAGAGAAATATCGAGAAGAATTTTACGTTGAGAAATTGGAGAGTTATTTGTAACCATACCAACCCTTAATTGATTCCGACGATTTATAAGTGATTTTACAACTTACTGCGGGCTATTTCAAGTCTCTCTTCTGTTCACTTCTTAACCGCCGCGAAGCCGATGCAATTCGGTCCCAGATGTGTGCCGATCACTGCAGTGACATTCACGAACAGCACATCCCTCGGCACGGACGTGCGTGATCTGCCTTGCATCATGCCATCCAACAATTGATGAGCGCGATGTTCGGCATTGGTATGCAAAATCGCAAGGCGTTCCATCTCCCCCACTTCCAGTAGTTTACTCAAAATAAATTCATCTGCCTGCCTAGGAGTACGGTTAACCGCCATCGGCTTCACTTCGCCTTCGCGCAACTCAACAACTGGCTTGATGGAAAGCATCCCGCCAATGTTGGCAACCACAGCTGGGATTCGTCCACTGCGTTTGAGGTACTCCATCGTGTCCAACGCAGCGAAGACTTTTGACTTCTGCTTGGTCAATTCAACGGCTTCCAAAGCGGCTTTCACTCCCAGCTCTGCCGTTTCAGCCGCCGCCAATACTTGAAACCCAATGCCCATGGAGAGCGAGCCACTATCCACACAGGTCACCTTGCCTGGGAATTCCTCTGCAGCACGGCGGGCGATATTGATCACGCCAGATAACTTGCCCGAGACATGAATGGACAGGATATGGTCACAGCCGGAGTTGAGCAGAGACTGATACGGCGTAAGAAAATCTCCAATGGAAGGCGCGGCAGTCGTCGCCGGGGTATGAAGCGAGGGCAGGCGCGTGTAAAACTCTTCACGCGAGATGCCAATCCCATCCTTGTATTCTTTGCCCTCCAAAATAAGCACAGTAGGCACAACATGAATTTCGTGTTGTGCAATGAGATAGGGCGGCAGGGCGGCAGTTGAGTCGGTGACGATTCCTAGTTTCATGGGCAAAGTGTAGCATAAATGTTTTTGTCATTGCGGGCGCTCTGCCTCCCCAATAATGGTTAAATCACCTGATACTTCATCCTTGACATACTGTATTTCACACAGTATAATGCCATAAAGGTTGAGATATGGTAAACAATGAATCTCTTGAAAATGTCGTTCTAGAGTTACGGCGCGGAGTGATCGTGCTGGCGGCGCTCAGCCAACTGGGCACTGAAGAATACGGTTACTCGCTGCTGAAGAAACTCGCCGACCTCGGCTTGGAAGTGGACCAGGGCACGTTGTATCCCCTTCTGCGCCGGTTGGAAGCGCAAGGCTTGCTCGAGTCTGTTTGGAAGTTGGAAGAAGCGCGCCCACGTCGGTATTATGTCATGAGTGCAGAAGGAAAAAAACTTTTGCCGAAGTTGAAAAAAGAATGGGCTGGCATCGTCGCTGTTATGAATAAGACGCTGGCGTAGAGAAAGGAATCGTGATGAACCTCATTGATCGTTATGTAGCTGAAGTTGGCAAGAACCTGCCGTTGTTGAACGGACGTGAAGATATCGAGAAGGAATTAAAGTCCACGCTCGAAGATATGTTGGAAGACCGCGCGCAAAGCAGCGGACGTGTACGCGATGAAGCGCTGGAGCTCGAAGTGTTGAAGGAGTATGGCTCGCCTCAAAAAGTGGCGCAGACCTACAATCCGCACCCCTACTTGATCGGTCCAAAGCTCTTCCCGTTCTTCCTCTTCGTTTTGAAGATCGTGATTACTGTTGTCGTCAGCGTGATGCTTGTGCTGGCAGGCGTTCAAGCCGTGACGGATACGCCCTTCATGGGTGCTGATTTTGTGAAGATCATTGGTCAGGGCTTGGGGAGTGCGCTTTCCGCCGCCATCGCCGCCTTCGGGAATGTGGTGCTGGTCTTCGTTATCCTTGAGCGCGTTCTGCCGGATAAAGAGATCGGCAGCTTCGACGATGAAAAGGATTGGGACCCCGCCTCACTCGCCAAGGAACCTGATCCTGACTCTGTGAGCCGTTTCGAACTCATTACTGAGATTGTGTTCACCTTCGTGGCGCTGGCGATCTTGAATATCTACCCGCAGTGGCTTGGCATGATCTTCTTCACCGGTGATGAGCAAGTCTTCGTCCCCATGTTCACGGAGAAGTTCTTTCAGTTCGTGCCGTGGATCAATGTTGTGCTCGTAGCAGAGATCTTGCTCGATATTTTCCTGTTACGCAACGCGATCTGGAATCGCCTGACCCGGCTGGGCAAGGTAATCATCGAAGCCGCCAGCCTCACGTTGACCGTGCTCATCCTTCGCACTCCCGGCGTCATCGGCTTCAGTGCCAAGTCTTTTGCCAACGGACCCTTTGAGCCTGAACAGGCTGAAATATTCGTCACTATTGCAACGTATATGTTCCCGATCGTGATGGCGATCGTCATCATCATCCAAAGCATCGAGTTGGTCAAAGCCGTGTATCGCTTGTTCAAAATGAGATCTGAAACAAAATAGGTTTGAAATTAAAAGTGACAGTCACCTCGTAGGTGACTGTCACTTTGCTTAAAATGGATTCCTGAAGTTCTACTTCAGGATTTTTCTTTCCGATTATTCAATCGACAAAATAAACTGGTAGTGCGGCTGACCGCCCTCCTGCACCTCGACTTCGAGGTTGGAGAATTTCCCGCGCACCGCATCCGCAAAGCGATTGGCTTCTGCGTGGGTCATATTTTCACCGAAAAAGAGGGTCACGATCTCGTGTTCACTTGCTCCGGCTTTTTCGAGCAACTCAAACAGACCATGTTCCACAGTATCTGAAGAAGCAACCAGTTTGCCATCCAGCAGCGCGATCACCTGACCATCTTTGACCGTCACGCCGTCAATTTCAACCGAGCGGGTCGCCACAGTGATCTCGCCAGTTTTGACGTTAGTCATGGCTTTCAACATGCGTTCTGCAACTGCCGCCACTTCCCCACCGGGGTCGAAGGAAAGCATGGCAGCAAGTCCCTGCGGCACGGTACGGGTCGGAACCACCTGCACGTTCTTCACCGTCACGTCTTTGGCTTGATTCGCCGCCATCACAATGTTCTTATTGTTCGGCAGAATGATCACTTTATCTGTGGGCATATTTTCGAACGAACTCAAAATATCCTGCGTAGACGGGTTCATCGTCTGCCCGCCTGCCACCACCGCCGCCACGCCAAGGCTGGCAAAGATGCGGCTGATGCCCGTGCCCGGCGAAACCACCACCACAGCAATATTGCCGGGCTCCACCGCGCCGAATTGGATCTGCGTTGACTTACTCTTTTGAATATCATCCATCTGCGCCATAAGGTTTTCAATGGCAACCTTTGTCACCGTGCCAATGCCCATGATGTAATCGATCGGCACGTAGCGGTTCTCGGTCGGCACATGGATATGCATACGATACATGCCTTCCCCTTCACCCACCTGAATCGACGTCCCCATCTCTTCAAGCTTGGCATAAAAACCTTGCAAGTCTAACTCGCCATTCGGAACAAAATCCACGACGATCTCGTAATCCTGTCCTTCTTCAACATCCTCCAAAGCACCTTCAAGGCTCATTGCAGATAGAGGTTGCACTTGCATTGTCGGCGTTTCAAGCGACTCGCCGTAGACGTGACGTAACATCCCTTCGAGAAAAAAGAAGAGACCCTTACCACCCGAATCCACCACACCTGCCTGTTTGAGGATGGGAAGTTGTTCAGGCGTATTCTTGACCGCTTCGTCTGCAGCTTTGAGTGCCATTTCAAGCAGTTCCACCGCATCTTTAACGGACCCGCGAGCTGCTTCTGCCCCGTTAGCCGTTTCTTTAATGACGGTTAAGATCGTCCCTTCAACCGGCTTGACCACACCCTTATAAGCCGTATCGCGCGCCTCGTTCAACCCCTTAACGAATGCATCCAAAGTCAAGGTCTTCTGATCATGCACGCCGCGTGAAAACCCACGCAAGATCTGGCTGGTGATAACACCAGAGTTGCCGCGCGCGCCCATCAAAGCTCCCTTTGAAAATGCCGCCGCCATCTCCCCAAAATGATGCGTGCCGCTATCCTTGATCTCGTTCCAGGCGGCTTGCAGGGTCAGGCTCATATTCGTACCTGTGTCACCGTCTGGGACGGGGAACACATTCAACGCATTAACGATCTGCTGGTTGGTGCGAAGCCAAGTCACCCCGGCTTCAACGAGGCGCTTGAAAGCCTGCCCATCTATCGTTCGCTTGCGGAGTTTCTCGACTCGTGCGGTATCAATCGCCATGTATCGCTATCTCCTAATCCGTGTTGCTAATGCGCAGTCCCGCCACATGCACATTAACCGTGTTTACTTTAAGACCGAGTGCCTTTTCTACATGAAAACGCACAGTGTTTGCCACGCTTTCCGCCACCGAGTTGATGCGGGTTCCATATTCCACGATCACGTGAATATCAATATGGATCTCATCCTCTTTGTAATGCACGGAAATGCCGCGTGAAGGTTCACGGGTAATGGTCGAGACGATACCGTCCGCCAGATTTTTTGGGGCAAGCCCCACCACCCCATAGGATTGCAGGGTGGCATGATATGCAATCGTCGTCACTGCATTCGGTGAGACGTGGATCCCGCCTAAAGAAGTCATTTCTTCGCCCATAGGTTCCTCATTTTCAGATTAAGGCATTATCGCCTGTTTTTAGTGTACCTGTTCTTATTTTAACATCATATCTTGAAGTTGGTTGCGTTCTATGGTAAAATGCCCTGCCTTCAAAAAGGGCAAATGGAATTATTTGCAAGGAAAGACGAGAAAGAAAGGATTTCAGACATGGCAAAGTGCAATCACTGCGGCAAGGCAACCACCTTTGGTCACAACCGCTCCTTCTCCCAACGTGCCACCAACCGCACGTTCAAGCCCAACCTCCAGAAGGTTTCGGTGCTCGAGAAGGGTCGCCTCGTGAAGAAGACGCTGTGCGCCAAGTGTATCAAAACACTCGGTAAATCGGCTTCGTAAGGTCTTCCCTTCGACTCAAAAATCGCGGCGCATTGAGCGCCGCGATTTTTGTTTTAATAAAAATTGTAGGGGCAGGGTGACCCCGCCCCTACACGTTTAGGATATCCTTCAAAGCTCGCACGCCAGCCGCACTGCCCTGTGGATGTTTGAATACCGCATTGCCAGTGACAAAGGCATTCGCCCCGGCTTTCTTCATGAGCAGAAGCGTCTCAGCATTGATGCCGCCATCGACTTCGAGATGAGCAGATGAACGCAATGCATTCAGTTTAGCGCGGATCTCCTGCACTTTGTCGATCATCTCTGGCATGAAGGCTTGCCCTGAAAAACCAGGCACAACGCTCATCACTAGAACCAGATCCACTAGAGGCAAAACAGAATCAATAGTAGAAGCTGGCGTAGCAGGGTTCAAGGTCACACCAGCGATACAGCCAAAAGACTTTATCTTTTGGATCACAGACGGCAGATTTGGGCAGGTTTCCACATGGACCGTGATATTGTTCGCGCCAGCTTGGGCGAAGGCAGAGATGTATTTCTCCGGCTCGGAGATCATCAAATGCACATCCAGCGGCAGGTTTGTCACCCGCTTAAGCGAGCGGACGAATAATGGTCCGATGGTGATATCCGGGACAAAGTGACCGTCCATGACATCGACATGGATCCAGTCGGCACCAGCAGATTCGATGGCAGCAACTTCGTCGGCAATATGGGCAAAGTCAGATGCAATAATAGAGGGGGCAAGCAGATAGTTATTCATAAATTTTCAAAAAGACCTGACAAGTTTTAGAACCTGTCAGGTCTTACTCATTAACTCGGTGGGAAATAGCTAAGGTAGATGACCAATCCAAAAGGAATTAACCCGCCCCATACAAGCACTGCCGTGAGGCTCAAACCAACCGTAATCCAGTCAATGGGTTCGGCGGGGAATTCTGCCTCATGCGCAGGAACAGGCTCCGGCTGAACGGTTTGAGGCGGATATGCGGGTTGATAATATTGCGGAGCAGGTTCAGGCTGCGGTCGAGGCTGACTCGGAGGAGAGAGTCGTTCGGCAATTTCAGGGTTGATCGTAATCACCGGCGGCGCAGAAATCGGCTCTTTTTTCACTTTGACCGGAGCAGGCTCGTTGCCGAATTTTTGCAGCACACGCCCCAACTGATCGGCAGTGCGATAGCGCATGGCAGGCTCTTTGGAAAGCACCTTCATAACGATCTCTTCGAGCGCGGGTGGAACATCAGGGACGTATTCACTTAGCGGCAGCGGGCGCGCGGAAATATGCAAGCGCGCAAGCTCGTCGGCGGTGGCGGCAGTAAAAGGAGTTGTGCCCGAAAGAACTTCGTACAACACAACCCCCAGCGAGTAAACATCGGAAGCGGGTGTCGGCGATTCTCCTGCGGCTTGCTCGGGAGCAAAATATAATGGCGAGCCCCACACAACGTCATTTCGTTCGCCAGGTTTGATCGTGGCAAGAGCACGTGCAATCCCGAAATCGGTCACTTTGAGGCGCATATCTTTTGAGACGAGCATGTTATGCGGCTTGATGTCACAGTGGACCAGCCCGGCGCGATGGGCATACCCAACGCCTGCACACGCTTGAATGAGCAATGGAATCGCCTGCTCGAATGGAAACCTTCCGCGTTCACGGACAAGCTGTTTGAGGTCTTTGCCCGGCACGTGTTCCATGACAATATAAAGTAAATCATCAGCGGAGCCAAAGTCATGCACGGTGACAATGTTGGGATGCGAAAGATTGGCAGCGGATCGCGCCTCCAGCCAGAACTGCTTTTGGAAATTCTCGTTGCTCGAGTACTCCTTGCGCAGGACTTTAATCGCAACAGGGCGGTCGAGCACAACATCGCGTGCGCGATAGACATTCGCCATGCCCCCCGAGCCCAGCACCTCTTCGAGTTGATATCGGTCGTTAAGTAATGCACCTTCAGTCATTGTAGAGTGATTATAACATCAGGAGTCATGAGAGATAAAGAAATAAACGTGGTTCGCGAAACATATCGAAAGCATATTTTTAAGAAGCCGTGTGCGAAAAATAAAATCTTCAGTGATAAAATACTGCCCACATAAGCCAAAGGACGCCTTGGGGGAGCATCGAGCCTTTGGTCTAAAATCATTTCGGAGAAACAATCTATGCCTCGTCGTTCCCTTGCCCGCCTTTACAGGGACGAATTCACAGGGTACACACCCGCCAAATTTCGTAATGACCTGAGCGCAGGTCTAAACGTTGCACTCGTTGCACTGCCGCTTGCCCTCGCCTTCGGAGCCGCCTCCGGCGCATCAGCTGCGGCGGGTCTGGTCACGTCCATCGTCGGCGGCATCGTCATCGGTCTGCTCTCAGGCGCACCCTATCAAATGACCGGTGCTAAAGCCGTCATCAGTGTGGTTCTGATCGTACTGGTCAAGCAATATGGTCTCGAAGGCATGTGGGTAGCACTTTTCATGGCAGGCTTGCTCACCTTCGGCATCGGTTTATTCCGGCTCGGTCGCTTCATTGCCTTCATCCCAGCCCCTGTCATCAGCGGCTTCACGGCGGGTATCTCTGCCATTATCATCATCCGGCAATTCGACCCGCTGCTTGGCATCCACACGCCCACAACGGTCACCGCCGCGCAAAAACTCATCGCTTACTTCACCACGCCAAATCTAACGCCTGACCCGCACAGCCTCGCTCTGGGTGTGCTGGTGATAGGGATCATGTTCCTCTACCCAACTAAATGGAATGAACGGATTCCCGCCGCGCTGATCGCAGTGATCGCTGCGACCGCTTCAAACTCCGCTCTGGGCTGGTCTGTCCCAGTGATCGACTCCATCCCCCGCACCTTGTTCCTGCAACCGAACTTCAGCATCCCAGCCATTCCCTGGGGAAACCTTTCTGATTTCATTGCACCTGCGTTAACCCTCACCGCTCTGGGCGCAGTCGAAACTTTATTATGCGGTGCTACCGGAGCTGAGTTAACTGGCAAACGTTTACAGGTCAATCAACATCTCATCGCGCAAGGCATCGGCAATATGATCCTGCCTTTCTTTGGAGCCATTCCCACTACTTCGGGCATTTTGCGCACCAAAGTCGCGATCCACTCCGGCGGGCAGACGCGCCTCGCGGGCATCCTCCATGCGCTCATTCTTATGCTGATCATGTTTTCGCTAGCAAGCTATCTTGAAATGATTCCGCTCTCAGCCCTGGCAGGTGTCTTGATGGTCACCGCCATCCGCTCGGTGGATTTGAGCACGGTCAAGTTCAGCTTTGGCAATTCTTTCAAGACCGATATGAGTGCCTTCCTGATCGCATTCATTGCCACCGTTGTCCTCAGCCTAACGAATGCCATCTTGTTCGGAACCTTCCTGATGGGCGCAGTCTTCCTCAACAAAAGCGCCAGCATTGATATTTCGATTCAGGAAGTGGATGTGGAACGACTCAAACAAAAAGGGATCGAAACCGCAGGGAAGTGTAAACACGTCCGCGTGGCGTTTCTGACTGGTCCGTTATTTTTCGCGGCTACTGGACAATTCAGCGAATCCTTTGCAGACTTAGGGGATACGCATGCTTTAATCCTCTCAATGCGCGGTGTACCCCTCATTGACACCGCCGGGATCGAAGCCATTCACAAACTGCATACACGCCTGCGAAAGAATGGCGGCACGCTGATGTTTGCAGGCATCCATGACTCTGCCAAGCAAATGATGGAGCGCGGCGGACTCGTAAAAATTATCGGCGAGGAAAATTTTTTCTGGTCCAGCGACCAAGCCATCGTTGAGGCAGAGAGGCGCGGATGTTCGTTCTGTCCGCAGTAGTTTATCCGCTCAATTTCTCGCGAAGGGAATATAATAGGGCAGTCAAACCTATTGCACAGGAGAAGTAACTTATGGAAAACAAATCCCCCATCATACGCTGGGCGCTGGCTTTGTGGCTGATCTCTTCGCAGATCGCAGGGGCGGCGATCGTGCTGGCGCCGGTGGTTGTGTTGTTCACGTTTAGCGCAGTTAAATCTGCGCAAGAATCGGCGGGATTTAATTTCCTGATGATTCTTGGGTATATCCTGCCGGTGGTATTTATTGGGTTGGGTATCGCTGCCTGGGTAATGTTTGCAAGACGCAAAGACGCCACGGCTGGCTGGCTGGCGCTGGCAACTCTAGCGCCAGGCGCAATCATGCTGCTGGCAGTGCGGCTGATCGTATAACAAACATAAAAGCCTCCGTTTTAGACGGAGGCTTTTTGATTCAATAATTCTTTGGTGCGCGGAAAGTCTTTGTAATAACCACGGTAGCTTTCCGGCAACATCGCCGCAATGCGACAGAATAACTCGTCGACGGAGGCTTGCAGAAGTATATCTCGCTCGGCACCTTTCACAGCTTTGATATTGGGCGGATAGTACATTTCATTCTCGGCGGTGATGGTGATCTTCAGTCGTTTAAATTTTTTCAGTCGTGCGATTACATCCGAATCTTCGGTGCCAGTGAGCGCCACAGGGATAATGCCAACATTTGCAGCATTGGCAATGTAGATCGCGCCGGGTTCGGCTTTCAGCAAACTGGCTGTTTTGGAGCGTGTGCCTTCGGGCGCGATGATCATCACCGCTCCGCCTTTCAAACGTGAGATAAATTCCTTGATGGCGCTCAAGTCTGCTTCGCCGCGAGTCAACCAGGTGACGTTGAAGATTCGTCCGGCGAGTCTGCCATACCAGTATTTTTTATATTTATCCGTCAGTGGGTGGATGAGATCGTCATTATTAATCACATAATAAACAACAAGTGAATCGAGCCTGCCAAGATGGTTGGACGCCAACATATACCCACCCGCTGGCAGTTTACTTATGTCTCCATGAACTTCGATATCTGCGAGAAGCGGCAGGATTTTTCGCGCAATAAACCGAATGACGGCGCTCATGCTGTTTCCGCCAGCAGTTCCTTCAGGCGTGGATGTTCGGCATAATAGCCGCGGTTGTACTCAGGGATCATGACCGCAATGCGGCACATGATCTCGTCAGTGTATTCTTGTAGTTTTTCTTCGCGATTCTCTTTAGGAAAAGGCGGCAGGGTAAAGGCTTTGCCCGCAATGAGTTGAATGGGCGTGCGCTTGAACCGCTTGAGGTTTTTGATCACAAGGCGATCTTCAGAGCCAACAATGGCGACCGGCAAGATGGTCCAGCCCATTTTCGAGGCGAGGTACGCCACACCAGGTTTTCCTTGCGCCATTTTTTCATCACGGGCACGAGTGCCTTCGGGCGCAATGATGAGGGTCTGCCCATCCTCCATGCGTTTGATCATCTCGCGCATGGCTTTTAGGTCTGGGTTGAAGCGGTCGATAAAAATGGCGTTGAGGTGTTTGCCTAGCCAGCGCAGGATGGCACTTTCTGCCCATTTCTCGGCAACCGGTATGAAAAGATTCCAATTATTCAAGGCATAATATGCCAGCGGGGCATCTAAAAAGCCAAGGTGATTTACAGCAATAACAAAGCCTCCCGTTTCAGGGAGGTTTTCATATCCGCTTGCTTTTACTTTTGCAATCAGCCGGATGACAATTCGAATCACAAGCACGATGAACTTTTTCATAGGGTCAATTTTACACGTTTTTATTTTTACCAAGGGTTAAAAATAAAAATGTCCCGCTTAAAGCGGGACATTTGATTTCAAAAAGCGCTAACCCCAAATGTAATTGGTATTGGATTTATGATGTGCTTGTTTTTGCTCGCCGTACGAGTTGAACATCGTTACGAAGACGTCGTAATCCGCAGGGGTCATATCCATCAATTGGAAGCCAACATTATAGATTGTAGGGTCATAGGGATCACGATGACACCAACAAGCTCGCGCCGAAAAACTGATAAAACTTTTTTGAGAAATCTGCCCGACCTGGTCGATGGACAATTCTCTGCTGACACCGATCGCAATGGGCACACTGCTCTCAAGCTTAAATCCGCCGGTGCTGATGTCTGAAATCTGGCCGATCAATTCGCCCGAATTTTTATCCAACACACGCATATAGTAGGAAAAGTTTCTGCGTGGTAATTTTCTTTTATCCGATGTCATGCCGACCTCCTTACAAAAATGATAGGTAATTTCATTGTAGTGCAAACCCAATGAGGTGACAAGAGATACACCAACGGATAGAGTGAAAAAACGTCAATTATTATGAAATTGCAACTTTCTCCTGACGTTGAAATTCACAGAAGTGTGCTTAATTCTCCCGGCGCAGAATATGCGTGAGGATGGTAGCGCCCGAACCGCCAATGTTCTGAGCCATACCAATCGTGGCTCCATCCACCTGAGTCGTGCCGCATTCATGGCGTAACTGTTGGGCAACTTCCACGATCTGATACATGCCCGTCGCCCCCACGGGATGACCGCGTGCCTTCAATCCGCCTCGCGTACAAACGGGAATCTTGCCCTGTATTCCGATCTGATTCTCCAAACCAAGCCTCACACCCTGACCACGCTCTGCGAAGCCGGTGGCTTCCAACGAAAGCGCCGCCATGATGGAAAAAGCATCGTGCAATTCAAAGACATCAATGTCATCCTGAGTCACACCCGCCATGGTATATGCCTGTCTGGATGAAAGATAAGAAGCATTCAAGAACAACGGATCTTTACGCGAATGGACCGAGATAGTATCCGTCGCTGCGGCTGAAGCTGCCACAACAATCTTAGGTTGGCGCAACACTTTATCGGCAGGCACAATGATCGCCGCCGCCGCCCCATCCCCTACCGGTGACGCATCGAGCAGATTGATCGGAGTTGCGATCATCGCAGATCGTTCGAATTTATCAACAGATACTTTTTCATGCAGGCGCGCATAAGGATTATGCATGGCATTGGCATGGGCATTGATCGAGAATGGCGCAAAATCTTCATGTTTCCAGCCGAATTCATGCATGTAACGCCGCATGATTAAGGCATTGATGCCAACAAAAGATACCCCTTGTTCCACTTCATAATCGGAGTCAGCGGCGGTTGCCAGCGCCGAGGTGACGTCTCTGCCCGCCTTGTCAGTCATCTTTTCAACGCCCACCACGAGTGCGGATTCAACTTCGCCAGAGGCGACTGCCATCAAGCCCGAGCGGAAAGCCGCCCCACCCGACCCGCAAGCCGCTTCGATCTTAACCGCTTCCTGTTTCCACAGCCCGATCCAATCGCTAAAGAAAGTGCCCAGCTGATTCTGTCCGCTGACCATGGAGGAGAGCATGTTGCCTACATACAGGGCATCGACTTTGTCCACGCCAGCATCTTGCATGGCAAGGAAAGCCGCCTCGCCCCCGATCTCGCGCAGGGACTTATCCCACTGTTCATCTACTTTGGTCTGACCAATCCCAAGAATCGCTACTTTTCTCATAACACCTCACTCTTGATTCTAATGTATTCGCCTCTCAAGAGCTATCATGAATTTTAAATAAGATAAGAAGCCCGTAGGAACAAAGGCCGTTGCGGGTTCGTCCTTTTCTTGCTATCCTTATGAAACAAAAGGAGACTTCCATGTCTAAAACTATTTGGGCAATTTTCGCCAGCTTCACCTTGATCCTTACCGCTTGTTCGAAATCTGCCAGCCCAACATACGCTCCGCCCGTGCTTGAAGAAACCTGGGCAGTGAAAATGACCTTATCCGGCGGTATTGCCGGGTTACTGCGTACTATTGATGTGAATTCAACTGGCAGCTACTCGGTTGCAGATCAACGTGCTGGCAAGGTCGTTACAGGGACTTTATCCGAAGTAGACCTGACTACGTTACAGGCATTGATTTCTGCTCTTGAAGTTTCAGCGCCTAAAAACCCATCCGCGTGTGCTGATTGTTTCGAGTATGAGCTTGAGATCGAAAGCGGCGGAAAGAAGATGATCGCCAGTGCAGATGACCTATCGCTTGGCGAATCCGGCATGGGCGAGTTGGTTCAATTCCTACGCCAGACCATGGATGCAGCACTGCAATAAGATGAACAAAGCCGAATGGTTGGAACAATATTTCGAAAAGGTCGCAGCGTCATCGGAAGAGGGTGCGGCGGCGGTACGCTTTGTACGGGCAAACAACATCCGGGTTGGAATGAGGCGGGCACGGAAAAGCGTCGGCGCGTTTTGGAAATTAAATCGCAATTTCTATTTGAATTCACGTCATTACACAATGGAGTCGGCACTTGAAAACCCACGTGCATGGACAATGTTTGTGCATGAAGTGCGGCATATAGAACAAGGTATGTTGACTGCGATGTCTATCTATGGCGAATTGGATGCATGGCAATATGAATTCCGTTTGTTCAAACGCTTAACTGGTAAAACACTTAAACCGGAACTGGAAGAAATACTGAGCCTGCCCCTGAATTTTGACCGTACAAATTTAAGACGTGCGCAACAGCTGATGACGAAATTCGCCGGGTTTTGGTATGGAGCCTGGAGCCTGCCGTTGTATCCAATTCATAAAGAGATGTTGTATTGGGTTACACGCAAACAATATGACTAAACAACCAATTTCAAAACTACAAACTCTTTTTAATGTAAACGCCCTGCATTGGGTGTACGATGTGTTCAAGAACAAGAAAGGAGGTTGCGATAGAAACACCGCCTGAAACAAAATACGAAGGGAAGGGCGATACGCCATAAGCTGGTCGAAGTTCAACCTTTAGCACCAGACGTTCCCCTAACGAAAGGAAGGCTGCATTATTCGCCTCCTTCCCCGACATAGTCAGTCCTTGACGGATGGGTTTTCGAGACTCCCATCCGTCTTTTTGTTTGTAGAATGCCTGTATAATTTCGCGCGTGCCAAATGAACCCATGCCAATTCAAATCGATAAACTCGTCCGCGCCAAACGCCGCACCATTGCCCTGATTCTCGAACGGGATGGCAGCCTCACTGTCCGCGCGCCGAAGCGGGCGACATTGCTAGACATTCATGGCTTCATCACAGAAAAAACGGATTGGATCCTGCGCTCGCGTGAAAAACTCAAAGCCATGGTGATACATCCGAAAAAAGAATATGTGGATGGTGAACGCTTCCTCTTTCTTGGATATGAATACGAGCTGCGCCTCGTCCCACCTCAGCGGCCTGCTCTCAAATTCGACGGCGGATTCACACTGTCAGCTTCTGCGCGAGAACGCGGAGAAGTTGCCTTTACCAAATGGTATAAAACCCAAGCTAGCACCGTTTTTACAGAACGAGTTCAGTTCTACGCTACACAGCACGGATTTGAACCCAAGCAAGTCAAAGTTAACTCAGCGAAAACGCGTTGGGGCTCTTGCACCTCAAGCGGCACGATCAACTTCACCTGGCGGTTGGTCATGGCTCCGTTGGAAGTTATTGATTACGTAGTCTTGCATGAATTAGCACACTTGAAAGTAAAGAATCATTCACCCCATTTTTGGAAATTAGTCGAAAGCCTATGTCCCGATTTTAAACGTCAGCGCAAGTGGTTGAAAGAAAATGGGAAAAAACTAAACCTTGTTTGAAAAGGTCGCTGGTCAGCGACCAGCTCAAAGTCAGGAAAAGAGGCGCGGGGTTTTGTCTCATTTCCAGCGCGGGCGGGGTTATACAATCAGGACAGCCTTAATATTCATGACCAGAACAAACCCAACACGAGTATGATTCAGGGAATGAAGAAACGTAACGCCGAATCCGTTTATGCGCGCGCGGATTCTCAGGACGAGGATTTTGAATCTCTGTTTCGGGAATATTGGGCGTATGTCTACCGCATCGTCCGCCGATTGGTAGTTGACCCTGCCGAAGCCGAAGACCTGACGTTGGAGACGTTTTTTCGCCTGTATCAGCGCCGCCCATTTCGGGAAGATGGCTTTCAACCCGGTGGCTGGCTGTATCGTGTGGCGACTAACCTCGGTCTACGTTCGATCCGCAGTTTCAAACGGCGTGAGGGATATGAGTTGACTGCGGGACGTTTCGCTCTCGACGAAGCGCCAGAAACTCGTCCGGTGGAAATTCAGGCGGCGAACGAGGAAGGCGAGACGGCGCGACAAGCCTTGGCTGCGATGAACGAACGGCAGTCGCAATTGTTGGTTTTGCGATATTCGGGCATGTCCTACAAGGAGATCGCCGAAACCCTTGGGCTTTCCCCAGCGTCCATTGGACCGCTGTTAGCGAGAGCCGAACGCGAATTCGAAGAACAGTATAGGGCGCTTGCCCCGGAGGAACTATGAAGAGACATTTGACTGAAGGTGAATTGCGCGCATCCCTCGATGATGAGTTGGAAGCCGTGCGATTGGGTCACTTGCACACATGCGTCGCTTGTCAGAAGCAATTGAAGCAAATGAAACAGGCGCATCTTCGAAACGCGAAACGGCTGTCATTTTTATCCAGTGAGATCAGGGCTGTACCTTCCACCCGGTCTGCCTGGGTCCATTTTACACAAAAGTATTTAAATAAAAAGGAGACATCCATGTTGAAAAAGTGGTTTGCATTTCCCGTAGCGCGCTTCGGCGTCGTTGCAATTTTGGCGCTGGCGCTTTTGCTGGCGTTCCCATCCACGCGCGCGTTGGCAAGCGAGTTCTTGAACTTGTTCCGCGTGCAACAGGTGACCGTGTTATCCATCGATCCGGCTAATTTGGAAAGCCTGACTGGTAACGAAGCACTCGGAACTCAGTTGAGTGAGTTAGTATCCAGCTCCACGGTTGTGACCGATGAACCCGGTGAACCGGTTGAAGCGGCAAATGGTGATGAAGCCAGTGAGTTGGCAGGATTCATTGTGCGCCTGCCCGAAGCACCTGCTACTTCAGAAATCTACGTGACCGATTCCGCTGCGTTCGTATTGACCATTGACCGCGAAAAGGCGCAGGCGTTGATCGATGGTGCTGGGCGTGAAGACCTCACCCTGCCAGAAGCGATCGACGGCGCAGAAATTTCCGTCAACATTCCGTCCGCAGTGAACGCGTCCTTTGGAACCTGCCCTGAGCCAGACGCAGAACGCAGCGAAGGTCCTTATAATATGGGCGAAAGCTACCCGGATTGTATTGTCTTCACCCAGATGACCAGCCCCGTGGTCAACGCGCCTGAAGGCGTGGATATGGCACAGCTCGCGCAAATCGCGCTCGAATTCAGCGGCATGAGCAGTGATGAAGCTGCAGCCTTCGCCGCCAGCGTGGACTGGGCAACGACTCTGGTCATCCCTATTCCGCGTGATGCCTCGACCCACTCCGAGATCAGTGTGGATGGCGTGACCGGCACATATATTCAAAGCACGAATGAATATGCTCCTGGATATGTGTTGCTATGGGTCAAAGATGGTATTCTATATTCCATCAGCGGCGCAGGTTCAGACACATCTGCTGCCTTCGCCATCGCGGATTCACTTCGGTAGTACGTTAAACAAAATGACATTGCCTGCATTGTTTGCAGGCAATGTCATTTCTCATTAAAATACATTCATGACTACACCCGCAATACGAACTGATGCTCTTCGCAAAGAATTTGGCGACAAAGCCGCTGTAAAAGGACTCACTCTGCAAGTAGAGCAAGGTGAGGTTTTTGGTTTTCTGGGTCCTAATGGTGCGGGCAAGACCACGTCCATCAAAATGCTGTTGGGGTTGGTTACGCCCACCTCCGGCGCGGGATTCCTGCTTGGCGCGCCGATCGGTGATCGTGCTTCGCTAGCGCATGTTGGCTTTCTTCCGGAACACTTCCGCTTTCAAGAATGGCTGACCGCACATGAATTCCTCGAACTGCACGGCGAACTATTCGGCATGTCGGCATCTGACCTAAACCATCGCCGTGATGAACTACTCGAACGGGTAGGGCTTGCGGAATTTCGGCACAAACAACTACGCACATTCTCCAAAGGCATGTTGCAGCGCATCGGTTTGGCACAGGCGTTGATGAACCGCCCCGCGCTCGTATTTTTAGATGAGCCAACCTCCGGTCTTGACCCGGTTGGGCGCAGGCTGGTCCGCGACATCATCCACGAACTGCGCGAGGAAGGCACGAGCGTTTTCCTCAACTCGCATTTGCTGAGCGAGATCGAAGTGACTTGCAATCGGGTGGCGTTCATCAAACACGGAGAAGTGATCCGCGTGATGGAAATGTCTGCACTGAATCAAAACATCTCGATGTTGACCATCCGCGCCTCAGGGCTTACGCCGGAAGTTGTCTCTGGTCTACGTCGCTGGGGCGATGACCTGCGCCTTGATTCTGACCACTTGACGATGACCATCCGCGGCGAGACTGACCTGCCCGAGATCAATCGCTTTTTGATCGCAAACAATGTGCAAGTCTATGCGTTCACTCCCAATCGGCTTTCGCTCGAAGAAATTTTTATCGAAACCCTCGGACAGGACGGTGTGCAATGAAAAATATCTGGACCATCGCACGCATGACCTTCCGCGAAGCCATTCGGAGGCGCATCATTCTCACCGGAGTGATTTTAGGGTTGGTGTTTCTGGCGATCTTCTCAATCGGATTCCATTTTGTGTTCATCAATGCTTCCCAAGAGGTGCCGACAGCAGGAGAAGCAGTTACCAATCTCATGATGAACGAAGCGGTCAATATGCTCATGCTCGCGGGGTTGTATGCAGTGACCTTCCTCTCCGTTGCGATGGGCGCGCTTCTTGGCGCAGACACGCTCTCCGGCGAGATCATATCCGGCACGATCCAAACCATCGTTGCCAAACCCATCCGCCGGATGGATGTGGTGCTTGGCAAATGGCTCGGCTTTGCCATTCTATTGGCAGGCTATGCCTTTCTCATGTCCGGTGGGACAGTGCTTAGCGTGTGGCTGTTATCTGGGTACACCCCGCACAACATCCTTTCGGGAGTTGCTCTCATTTATCTCGAATCGCTGCTCATCATGACGATTTCCATTGCCTGCTCCAGTTTTCTCTCTGGGCTGGCAACCGGCAGCGTGGTATTCGGTATGTATGGTTTAGCCTTCATTGGTAGTTGGGTGGAACAGATTGGCTCGATCCTTCAAAATGAAACCGCCGTACAGGTTGGAATCATCACCAGCCTGCTCATCCCTAGCGAGTCTCTTTGGCGGCGGGCAGCATTCGAAATGCAATCCCCCATTTCCGCAGCCATTGGCATGTCACCCTTTAGTACAGTCTCCGTCCCCAGCCCATTAATGGTCGGATATGCAGTTATCTATCTAATCATTATGTTGATGGCAACAATAAGTATGTTCAATCAACGCGACCTGTAAAACAAGGTAGGGGCGCAGCATTGATGCGCCCCTACAAATTTACCCAAATTCAAACGTTGGCATGCCTTCGTATTTCGTGACTGCCTTGAACAGCCCGCCAGAGAGCGGGTATTTTGTTAAATTCTCTTCGCTCATGCCCACTCGCGCGGATGTGACATAAAGCTCATTGCGATCTTTCCCACCAAACACCGGGCAGGATGATTGCAAAGCGGGTACAGGAATCTGCTCCAGCAATTGACCGGTACGCGGATCCCAGCGGGTGACCTGTGCCCCACCCCACATGGCGATCCACAAATTGCCATCAACATCAGAAGTCATGCCGTCTGCCCAGCCAAGAGATTTGGGGACTTCAAATGCACGACGGCGATTTGCAATCTCGCCGGTCTTCATGTCGTAATCATAAGCACGGACTTCGCAAGTGGGCGTATCGATGTAATAAAAAGTTTTATAGTCTGGGCTCCACGCCATGCCGTTGGAGATGGTCACATCACCGAACAAGGTGCGAGTGGATTTGCCGTCGAAGGAATATAAGTTACCGGTTGGGTCTTTCTCGTTCATGTCCATGGTGCCAGCCAGCAAGCGACCCGCGGGGTCACATTTGCCATCGTTCATGCGATTGGTGGCAGATTCGTTCAAAGCGACGAGAACTGTCTGCTGGGATGTGGCAAGGTCAAAGTTCACGAAGGAGGCGCGTTTTCCGAGGATCAAATTCCCATTTTTTCGCGGAGCAAGGCAGCCGATAAATTCATCCAGCTCGGCGAGCACACCTTCGGCGGTGTAGATTCGTTTCTCAAGAATATCCACCCAATACAGGGTTTGCGTTTTTTCATCCCACGCAGGACCTTCGCCCAGTGTGGCTTTGGCGTCGAGTATTAATTCAACATTCATTAGAACCAATTCCTTTTATAGAAAAATACAGTTGCCAATGCAGTGAGACCCAATGCGAGCCCCATGACTCCAAGATAAGCAAGAGGGTGTCCCTCGCCAGGCAAATAGACATTCATACCGTAAAAAGATGCGACGATGGTCGGTACGTTGAAGATAATGGTGAGTGCAGCGAGGGCTTTCATCACGCCGTTAAGATTGTTCGAAATGACCGAAGCAAAGGCGCCCATCATGCTCGAAAGAATTTCAGTATTGATGCTGGTCATTTGAATGGCTTGCTGGTTTTCAGTGAGCACATCTTCGAGCAGGTCTTGGTCTTCTTCGTAATAATTGAAGAGTTGCGTTTTTTGCACGCGCTCCATCATCACTTCGTTGGCGCGCAATGCGGTTGCGAAGTAGGTGAGACTCTTTTGATATTTGAGCAGTTCAAGCAGCTCACGGTTCTGGGTTGATTTTTGTAAGCGGTCTTCTACCAACTCGGTGGCGCGGTTGATCTCGCGCAGCAAGTTCAAATAACGCACGGCGGTTTCCAAAAAGATGTAGAGCGTCAGGCGGTAGCGTTTGCCGGTTTTCATTTGCTTGTGTTTGCCATTAGTCAACGACTTGAAAATATCGCTGTCATAGCGGCAGACCGTCATGATCTTATTGCCCAGGATCATAATGCCAAGCGGCACCGTGTTATATGGAATATCGCTATCTGGTTGATGAATGGGAATGCGAAGCAAGATGAAGGTGTAATCTTCATCCCGTTCCATACGCGGCATTTCATCCTGATCTAACGAATAATTGACATAGTCCATGTCCATCCCCCAGTTGACCAATTTTTCGATCTCATCTGGCGATGGGCCCACAACATTGACCCAGGCGCCGTTGGCGATCGTATCGAGCGTTTCGAATCCGCTCTCGGTATTTTTGTAGATGCTCAGCATGGCAGCCTCCTTGCGTGAAATAGTCACGCAAGGGCGCGCTGCGCACCTACGTGACGGTTATATGAATTAACGCGTGCCGCCCACCTATACTTGGCGGGTTGTTCTCGGCAGAACCTAAATCACTTTCGTCGTTGGTATACATGATTCTTGACCGCGCCCATTTTACGCCCGTTGACGGAATTGCACAACCAAATTCATGGATGAAAATCTGCGCCTCTTTCTTTGACCATGAGTTGACTCAGCGCTGCAAGCATTTACTTTCTGCCAAGCTGTTTGCACTTACTGAATCCGCCCCAAATACACCAATGCTTGGAAGATAACCGCCACATTCAAGGCATGCAAAAGCTTGCCTTGCTGAACCATCTGCACCAATTCATCCAATGGAACAAGTACAACTTCGATCTCTTCCGATTCGTCCAAGTCCTGCTCGCCTGCCCATTCCACATCGGTAGCGAGATAGCAGTATAAAGTATTTTGCTGAATCGCCGGGTTCGGATAGAACTTCCCCACCTCAATGATCTGCCCAGCTTTGTAGCCTGTCTCTTCCATCAACTCGCGCTTCGCCCCTTCCAGCGGACTTTCGCCCTCATCCACCACGCCGCCGGGCAATTCCAACGAAAGTTCCTGCACACCGTGACGGTATTGTTTTACCAGCACCACTTCATTGTTCTTCGTGATCGCAAGAATATTTGCCCACGAGTCAAACTCCAACACAAATGCCTTATACGGTTTCCCGTTCGGAAGTTCGCAATTGTCCATGCGAAACTTTGGGAAGGGATGGCGCGAATCGATGATCTTCCAGGGAGTAAGAGTCATACTTAAGCTTCCTCATTCTCTCTTGCCACGCGGTTGATCTCATCCAAACTTACGCCTTTGGCTTTTTCCAACCGTTCAAAGCGCTTGCTAAATTGACTCATCGCGTAATTGACAAAGTCCTCTTCCTTCAAGCCAAACGGGACAACTTCATATCTCGCGAACGCATCTCCGATCACGCCAATGGCGGAGGGCAACAGCGTATTCATCTGCATTTGGAGATTGTCCCATTCCTGTGGATGCTCCGCGATGAGACGGGACAAAAGATAAACGCCGTAGGCAATGTGGCGAGATTCATCTTGCTTGAGCAGCCCAATCCCTTTGCGTAAACCAGGCAGCAGGTCATTGCGTTCGAGCATAGTGAAGAAGGCTTGATAGCCCGTCTCCGCCAGCACGCCTTCAACGACCATGTTATAGGTAACCGATGCCCGGATCTGGCTGGCAGGTGACGGGTCGGAGCGAAGCGCGTTCAATGCGTCAGGCAGGGATTCGTAGAATAGCTGACGATAGTTACCACCGTGATAACGTGACAAGTCCACGCCTGCCTCAGCGACCTCATCCATAAATCGGCGGAAGAAATCGGTATGCTTGGCTTCTTCAAAAAGGAAAGTCGTCAGGAACATTTCCTCTTCGATACGTCCTTCCTGCGCGATGGCTTGAATAAGCGGCAGTAGATCAAGCGTCACCGCCTCCTCGCCCGCCACAAACATGGACAGGAGTAACAGGCACAGATCTTTCTCTTCATCGGTGAAGCCTGCCCAATCCTGTTTGTCTTTGGTGAAGTCAATATCTGAAGGATTCCAAATGCCGAGCTTCTTGGCTTTTTCATACAAGCGCATCGGTGGCAGTTCGCGATTCAGTCCACGGGTGGTGGTGGCAAAGGCAGTGTGGGACATGGTTTCTCCTTGAATTCGATTGTAGGGGCGACCCTTCAATGATTATCAAAACGTCAAAACATCATGGGCGGGTCGCCCCTACATTATAATTTGCCCATGCCTATTACCACCGACTCCGTCCGCACCTATTATGACGAAAACACAAGCCTCTTCCTAAAATTCAGTGGGAGCAAAAAAGCCCAAAACATCCACCGCACGTTGTGGATGCAAGACACGAAGACGCTCGAAGACGCGCTCAACACCTCGAACGCGCTCATCAAAGCGGAGATCGAATCCATTGCGCCAAATAACGCCCGCATCGCGGACCTCGGCTGCGGCGTGGGTGCGAGTCTGTTTTACATTTATCCGCGTTTGCAGAATCCTGCCCCCGCCCTTGGGTTAACTCTCAGCCCCGTCCAAGCCAGGCTTGCGCAAGAGTCTGCTCAGCAACTTGGCTTACAAGATCACATCCGCTTTGCCGAAGGGGACTTTACTTCCGTGCCCCTGCCCAGCGAATCGCTTGATGCGGTCTATTCCGTCGAAGCAGTTTGTCATGCCGTTGACCCAGAGAAATATTTCAAAGAAGCCAGCCGTCTGTTACGTAAAGGTGGCAGGCTCATTCTCGTGGATGATTATCAGGCGGCGCGTCCGTTCTCTGCGGATGAAAATAAATGGCTCAAAGCCTACATTGACGGTTGGTACGTCCCCGGCGTGCGGACAATTAAGCA
This sequence comes from Anaerolineae bacterium, assembly GCA_017303655.1. Taxonomy (GTDB): domain Bacteria; phylum Chloroflexota; class Anaerolineae; order Anaerolineales; family Villigracilaceae; genus Villigracilis. The sequence continues at coordinate 6,138 of JAFLCE010000013.1, read as the reverse complement.
GGTCATTTCATTTGCAAACAACCACGGACTTCAACTGAAAAAGAACGAAGAACTCACACCTTATCTCCGCCTGCGCAACCTGCCCGATTTTCTTGCCAGCACACTTCTCTTCCTCGGTGAAAAACTTCCCATCAAACACGCCATCGTCCCGTCCATGCTGGGTAGTATGGCATTGCAACAATGCCTGCACATGAAGATTGTAGAATATCGCTTCCTTGTATTCGAAAAGAATTAACCGCGAAGCACGCAAAGGGCGCAAAGTTTAAAAAGGTTTTTCTTCGCGTTCTTAGCGCTCTTAGCGGTTATAAAAAATGTCTAAAACCATCACCCTCCTCACCAGCGGCACCATCGGAGACGTCCTCCCCTATATTGCCCTTGGTAAAGGGTTGATCGAAGCAGGGTACAACGTCCGTGTTGCTGCGCCGCGTGGGTTTGCGAATCTCATTCAAAACCATCACGTCCCATTTTCTCCATTCGACGGCAACCCAACTGACCTGCTCATCGAGCAAGGCGACTCCACACCGATGACGCTTGGCACGAATCCCATTCGGTCACTGCAAGCCACACAAGAATTTCTACGAAAAGCCCGCCCGTTATACCGTCACATGCTGCACACTGCCGCCGAAGCCTGCCGCGGCTCCGATCTGCTCATTCACGGCTTGCCCACCATCTGGGGCGCACATATCGCCGAAGGACTGGGTATTCCTGCCATTCGAGCAAATTTGCAGCCGCTCACACCCACTCGTGAATTTCCATCAGCTTTGCTTCCGTTTCGTTTTTCTCTTTCAGGGATTGGAAATTGGTTCTCGCATTGGGCAGTGACTCAAGCCACCTGGCTTTCGTGGCGCTCGGAGATCAACCACGCGCGTCACACGGACTTTGGGCTTGCTCCCGCGCAACTACTTGACCCTACTCTGAAAGCTGACGCTACCCAGCCTCTCACCCTCAACGCCTTCAGTGAAATTGTTGTGCCACGTCCACGAGATTGGAATGAGAAGCAAGTCATCACGGGTTATTGGCGAGTGAAAGAAGAAACGAGTGAACGAGTTGACGAGTTAGTGCGAGTGCAGAGATTTATTGACTCGGCAAAGAATCCCATCGCCATCGGATTCGGCAGCCCCGGCACACAGGGATATTTGTCTATGCTTGAAGAAGCATTGAACCTTGCGGATGCCCAAGCTGTGCTAACCCTCCCTGAAAAATATCATGGCGAGATCAAATCAAAGAACATCTTCCCCATTGCATACGTCCCACATGATTGGCTGTATAAAAGCGTCAAAGTCGCCATCCACCACGGCGGCGCTGGGACCACGTCCGCGAGTTTGCATGCAGGCATTCCCACCATCACCATGCCTCTCGCCATTGACCAGTTCTTCTGGGGCGAACGGATTCAGAAATTGGGCGTAGGCTTGTCCATTCCGCAGAGGAAACTCAATCCAAAGAATCTAGCCCAAGCAATCATTGAAGCATTGAATAACAAAGAAATGTATGCAAGAGCAATAGAGATAAGCGAAGCGTTGAATAAAGAAGATGGAATTGGAGTTGCTGTAAGTCAAATCAAAAAACTACTGTAAAACTCCGAAGGGGTGACATATTTACGACACAAATCAATGCCATCCCTTCGGGATTATTTGACCGAACAAATTAGTCTAGAATCATTCCATCCCTTCGGGATTATTTCTTCGCAATGTCAAAATAGCTATAGCCAAGGCAAATGCTGAAAACAAACTCCCAAGCCAATACGGCGCGGAGATGGCGATCACATCGAACGAAATCCCTGCAATGGCAGGACCGAAGATATTGGTGAAAGCCAGCAAAGTTTGATTGCCGCCCATCAAGCGCCCTTGCTCATTTTCAGGGACACGCAACGAGACCAATGCCGTCAGCGACGGGATGCTGATGCCCGTCCCAAGCGCAACAACAGCCACAGCGGGGAAGATCATCCATGCCGTAGGGACGAATGCCATGCCCGCCAAACCGATCACCATGCAAGTGAGTCCCACGGGGATGAGTTTGCTTTCGCCGAAACGCGCTTGCAACTTGGCATACAAAACTCCCTGTACAATCACTCCACACAAACCGACATACAAATAGAAATAACTATTCTGCGCGGGAGTCCAGCCGAAGCGGGCGTTGGAGAATAATGGAAAGTTCGTCTGCAACCCGGCGAAGGCAAGGTTGAGTAGGAAGAGAACGACGAGAAAATTTTGGATGTTCTTCTGCCGAAGAATGCCGCTGAATTGACCCGCCCATGAAAAGACTTGCGAGAACGGCTTGGTCTCGCGGCGTTCAGGGGATAATGATTCGGGGAGGAAAAAGAATCCGAAAGCAGCATTGGCAAAGGCTAAGAAAGAGGCGACGAGCGCTGGGGTGCTGAGACCATATCCGCTGAGAAGTCCGCCGAGGATGGGTCCCGCCATGATGCCCAATCCAAAAGCGAGTTGAGAATAATTGAGTCCTTGGGCGCGATTCTCAGCGTTGGTGGTATCTGCCACGTAGGCATGCGCAAGGGTTAGGTTCGAGCCGGTCAGACCATCGATGAAGATTGCAAGAAAAATAATGGGAAGTGAATTCGCCAAGCCAAGTAAAAGATAGGACGTACCCGTACCCAAGAGACAAAGCAGCAAAATGGGTTTGCGCCCGTAGCGGTCGGAGAGTGCGCCGAGAATGGGACCGGAGAAAAGTTGAATGGACGAGTACATCGACATCAACCCGCCTGCGATGGCGGCACCGCCATCCTGTGCCTGCACGAAGAACGGCAGCAAGGGCAGCATGATGCCGTAGCCGAGCATGTCTACAAAAACGGAAACGAGGATGATAAAGAAGGAAGGGGGCAAGGGAAGTTAGGGATGAGAAATAAGGAATGAGTAGAAAGTGGAAAGTGGTGAGCGGGCTGATTATACTTTCCACTCACCGCTTTTTATTTCTAAAATCGCTCCAAGCGCATCGGACTTAAACTGAAGGCTGGTTCCTGCCCATTGAGCAGTTGACTCACAACCTGACCTGTCCCCGGCGCAAGCGATAAGCCCAACATGGCGTGACCTGTTGCCAGCACAAGATTGCTATGCTTGGGTGATTTGCCAATGATCGGCACGCCATCGGGTGTTGTTGGACGCAAACCCGCCCAGGTTTCTTTCACGTCCAGTTTTTCATCCAAACGCAAATACTCACGCGCGGAAGTTTCAATGCGTTGAATCCAAATGGGATTCGGTTCCATACTGTAATTCCCCACTTCGAGTCGACCTGTAAAACGCAGCAAGCCAGCCATCGGTGAAACGGCGATTCTGCGTTCACCCAAAATCAACGCATGGCTCAGCATTGTCTTCGTCGCGGACATGGTCATACTGTATCCGCGCGCCGGTTGGATGGGAATATTCAGCTTCAAGTCTTTGGCAACCGATGGACTCAATGCCCCAGCAGCAAGAACAATCTGTTCGGCTTCAAAAGCTCCAGCTGTGGTTTTGACTTTCGTAATCTTGCCATTCGCCGTTTCAAAACCGGTAACGGATGTATTCTCTAACAACTCTGCCCCCATCGCGCGGACGCGGTCACTTAATAACTTGAGAAACACTGCCGGGTTGAGATGTGCATCGCCCGTGAAATGCACGCCGCCGATGACATCATCCACTGCGGCGGGTTCCACTTCGTGGATTTTTATCTTGTCGTACACGCTGACGGGAATGCCATGCTTCTGCATGAACTCGCCTTCGTGTTGTCCCTCAAGGAATGCTTTTTCTGTTTTGAAAAGATGCAACAAGCCCATCTCTTGATAAGCACAATTGAATTTTTCTTCTGCGATGAGTTGAGCAAAATTCTTCGCGCTGAGTTGACCGAGTTGATTGAGCGGCGCCAGCGAGCGATCCACATTGTTTTGGCTGCACGACAGAGTGAAGCGCAATAGCCACATCAGGTAATTTGGGTCGAGGCTGATTTTCATGCCAAAGGGACTGTGCGCCGGGTCAAGCATCCACTTAAGGGCAGAGGCCACCACGCCCGGCGCTGCCAGCGGAATGATATGACTCGGCACGATATGTCCCGCATTGCCCGAGCCACTACCCTTGCCGATCTCTTTGGCATCCAGCAAAGTCACTTGCCTGCCCGATTTCAAAAGGTAATACGCGCAGCTTAAGCCTACCGGTCCACCGCCGATGATGAGTACGTCTGATTTTTTAGTCATGATGTTTACAATTTTATTTTGGTATTGGTTTGCTTTTGACCTTTACTTTTTAAGTCTCGGTTTTTCTCATATGAGATGACTTCTTCGATACTCGTGCCATAGATCAAAGACCCTTCAAAAATTTGGGTGAAGAACCAAATCCGAAACTTAAAGCTTTCAGAAGCCAGCATCCAACAAGCAAAGAGTTCTGCCAAGGCAATCAGCAAATAAGACGCAGTCATGGTCATAAAGAAAGCAATGACATTTGCGACTGTCATCAGTAAAAGTCCAAAGGCAATATTCCTCAACATAATACTATCTGCTTGAAATCGGTCAATGCTTTGCGCGGTTTCATAACTGCGTTGACGAAGAATAATAAGCAGCGTCTCCCAATCTTTTGGCACAAACTTAATGCCGAGTTTAGGATATCTCTCTTTGATTGTATTTAAAGTAATTGTCGTGGCGCCAAGCGGGTTGCGTATTCGAAAAATAAAATGGAAGAAAAACTTAAGTGAGAGTGGGTCAAAGATATGCCCCACAATATACGCCGCGAATAAAGCGAGAGCGACCAGTCCAAACGCTGGTTCTTGACCCGCTTGCATAAAATTCGTCAGGTTGACATACTTCAAACCTAACACACGTAAAAGATCATTGATCGCATAAAGATAGACAAACCCAGGCAGTAAATACGAGAAAAAATCATAAAAGCCTAAATTGATTGACATTCCATTTTCCTCTCATCGTGCAGAAACTCAGAGTGATTAGATCCCATTGCCAAACGGATCGCGTTCATCCACCAAAATCGTGCCTTCGGACATAACCCACGCTTCGCCCGTAATCGTTGGGATGATTCGGTTATCCTGAATCTGGATGCTGCCCTCGAAAATACTGCCGACGACGCTTTGTTGTTTCCAGATTTGTCCCGCTTGTAATTTTCCATCTTCATATAAACAAGCCAATTTTGCGCTTGTGCCCGTGCCGCAGGGAGAGCGGTCGTAGGCTTTGCCGGGGCAGAGGACAAAACTTTTGCTATCGGCTTCGGGTGTAGATGCGAATAACTCAACATGGTCAACTTCTGCGCCGTTCGCGCCGGTGATTCCGTTGGCGGTGAACTGCTCTCGAATGCGCCATGAGAATTCGGTCAGCGCTTCGAGGTTGGACATGTTGACTTCAAGTCCGTGGTCGTGGCAGAGGAAGAACCAGTTGCCGCCCCACGCCACGTCGCCGTGGATGGTTTTGCCGTCAACGGTGACGGGGACGTGAGTCAAGTGGCGGTAAGCAGGGATGTTTTGGACGGAGACTTTGTTCGGATACTCACCCGCTTCATTCTTGTGCAGGGTTGCTTCAACAACACCAACAGGAGTTTCTACCCGAATAATTCCAGGCTGAACTTTTCCTAAATATGCAAGTGACGCAATGAGACCGATGGTGCCGTGTCCGCACATGCCGAGGTAGCCGACATTGTTGAAGTAGATGACGCCGAATTGACAGGTCGGGTCGGCGGGCGGGACGAGGTATGCGCCGACGAGCACGTCCGAGCCGCGGGGTTCGAGCAGGACGGTGCGGCGCAGGTCGTCGTGGTCTTTTTTCAGCGTGGATAATTTGTCAGCAACGGAACCAATTCCGAGGTCGAAGGGAAGCGATGTAATTAATCGCGTTGGTTCGCCACCAGTGTGGGAGTCCAAGAAGGGGATTCGAATCATTTTTTCACCACGAAGTGTCACAAAGGGTCACAAAGGTTTTAACGTCGTGCTCCTTTGTGACCCTTTATGGTTAGATGCTCTTGAATATCTTCTCGAATTCCGCGCGGTCTTCAGCGGACAATGGCAGCAGCGGCTGGCGTGGATTTCCAACCGGGATGCCGCGCAGTTCGCAGCCGACTTTGACCTTTTGGGTGTAGCCGCCGCTTTCCATGTTGCGGAGGAGCGGGAGGAGTTTGTCCATGTGTTTGCGGGCGGTGACGAAGTCGTTGGCGAGCGCGG
>JAFLCE010000129.1 GCA_017303655.1 Anaerolineae bacterium | reverse complement strand
GGCATAACCGCCATTGGTGTAGTGACCGATCATCAAAACCTTTTCACAAAATTGATCATTGCCGGTGGAGCAGTGATAACAATCGCCGCAGGAGAGGTTGTAATGCAAACAAACACGATCTCCGACTTTTACATTTGCAACCTGCGAGCCAACTTTTTCTACCACACCCGCCACTTCATGCCCAAGCGTAAGAGGAACCGGTCGCACTGGCGAGATGCCCGCGCGATAATGCGCATCGGAATGACAAATGCCTGCGGCTTTGACCTTCACTAAAATATCGCGCTCGCCGATCTCGGGCACGGGAATTTCTTGCATTTGCAACGGCTGATTAACACCGATAAAGCGAACGGCTTTCATGGCTCCTCCGAGTTGAATTGTATGGATGGGGATTATACAAGGGAAATAAAAAATCTCCTGAACCTTCAGGAGATTTTTTATGAAAGCCCACAAGAATATAAATTAAATCTGTAACCCAATATCGAACACTGCAGAATATCCCAAGCCATTCTGGGTCACATTCAACAGCAACTGACTGCCGCCATTTCCATAGATACCATCACGTTCATTGCGGGTGTTGCGTTCACCACGTTGATTATACGGCTCCTGCAAATACACCTGATCGGTAAAGGCATCGTCGAAGAACAACTGTGATGTGAAATCGTAGCCATTGATGCGGATCTTGAAATGGATATGCACTGTCCGACCCGGATACCAGCCTGGGTAGACCGTCACGAACTTTGCCACTCCGTTCGCGTCGCTGACTTGATACCCGCGTAGGAATTTTTTACCCTGTGCATTTTCCACGTCCGAGTACACGCCGAAAGCATCGCAATGCCAAATGTCCACTTGGGCATTGGGTAGGACTACACATCCGTTTGCGCTCACTAGCGAGACGTTAAAGGTCAACTCCAACGGCGCGCCAACCGATACAGCTCCATCACTCGGGTCGTTGCGAATATCTGAGCGGTTGAGCATTTCATCTACAAAGTACGGACCCTCGGTCATTTCAGGTCGCACCACGCAAGCAGGCACCGGTACGCTTGCGGCTTGTGTCGTTGCAAGTGTAGATGTGGGAACTGCCAATGTTTCAGACGGAACGGTTGTGGGGGATAAACTTTCGATCACATCTGGCGCGCAGGCTGTTACTAAAGTTGCCGCGCTGCCTAGCCCTAAAATTTTCAAAACATCCCTGCGATTGAGGATCGTGCCAATTGGTTTGTCGTCGTTGTCCATGAGTTCTCCTTTTATAAAGTTGATTCAGTGTAAACAACGGGAATAATAAAAGAATGAAGAAACTATGTTTATTTTGTGCGGATTATTTTTTCCAATACTGCTTCATTAACTCCGTTGCCCATTCCGGCTGATGAACTTCTTCTCTTGGAAGAAATTCTCGCATCACCGGCTTAATATCAAGGATGGGAGTCCCGTCGATTGCATCCAGTCCCTGCACTTCAAGCTGACGACCTGCGCGCCTCAGAATCTTAACCAGAGTTGCTCCCAACCGATTGGGGCGATTCTTTCCCCGTTGGCTGAGAATCCCTACTTTGGGCCAGTCCGTATTGTTGCGCGGATGGCGTGCGCCTGTTTCGATCTTCGCGTCAGACACGAGATGAAAGTAGTAAATGATTTCGGCGTGCGAGAAATCATCGATGCCAGCGAGCGCATCCTCCGGCATGGACGGATCCAGTTCAAGGATCGAGACGACCTCTCCCCAATTATCATCCTCTACGTCAATGCGTAAATTATGAACAATAGCAATGGGAGTCAATTGAATGTTCATCTCAAATCTTCCGAATGAGATCACCTTGCTTCACGTCACCCACCTGGATGATCTTTGCATTGATTCCGCGCATGCGCATCGGTTTATTCTCTGCCATGCTGATAAATTTCAAGGCATCCACGCCAAAGCGTGCTGAGAATTTTTTGCAGCCGTTATGCGGGAGCGGACTCACTTCCACAATAGCGGAGCCAATGGCAAGCCGCGTACCGGCAGGAATGTTTTCTTCGCTCAAGTCAAAATCCACAAAGAATTGGTCGCCTGCCAATGCCCAACGTGTTTCATCTTGGGTAAGCGCCTGAATGACACGGGTGTTCATCAGCGTGATCTCTGCTTCGGGGTTGGCGGAGCCGTCTGGCATGGAGGTACTGCCGCGTTCGCGCCAGTTATCGCCTTCCAAGCCTGATGCTGGAATTAAACGTCCCTGTGTGATGATCTCGCGCTCTTCCGTAGCTGGTCTGCGGATGATTAACAAAACGCTGCCGTTGTCTTTGGGAGATTCTTGAATATGATTAAGCTGGGTCTGTAAATGTTCTAAGGTGAATTGAATTTCCATTTGTTCCTCTACGCATTACGAAAACTTCTAACCGCATTATACATGCTGGAAGATTAATTCACCGTATTTTTGTTTTATTTGTAAATGTACGGATTTTTCGTTTTAAGTTATATGCTTCGTAAAGTGCAGGTGACACAAGCCCTCCAAGGCTTGAAAGCGCATATACACCTGCATGCAAAGTACGGCGGCGACCCCAAATTTCGTTTACAAATGAATCTTCAGAGGCGCCGCTATCTATGAGATCAAATTCCCGAAATTGCTGGCTTCCATATCTGAACCAGTTGAAAAGATTGAGTGTGCCAGGTGAAAGTTTTGCATATTCGGGATCCCAGCCAAGTTTGAAGCAGAAACACGATCTGCCGGATATAAAGCTGGTCGTAGAAGAAATAACCTGATCATTGAGTAGGAATTCTGTAAATAAAAACCGCGCTTCTTTTTGGAAGTTATCCACTGTTTCATTAAAGAAGTTCAGGTTAGCTGGTTTTGATAAAAGCGAGGAGCCTGCTTTACCTTTCCAACCGATATGCTCTAATTCTAGAAAACGTTTAATGGTTTCAGAGTCGATGTCACACCCGCGTTTGACTTTCCACTCAACCTTTCCCAGTTCCTCAAATCGGCGTAGACGCCGCTCGAGGTTTTTTCGAACCGGTTTTGATATTTGCTGGTTAAGATGTGTATCATCACATTCTGATGGAAGTAACGTTGCTTGTTCCCACCTTCTATATTCCCTCCAATCACTGCCCAAGGATGTTGCAACTGTGTGCTCAAGATCGTAAAGCGGACCCTCTGCAGAATGTTTGTCGCAATATACTGCATGCCAGCGATGATTTGATTTATGCAAAAAAGAAAAAATTGTTTCGAGAGTTTCTTGTGCATATTCTTTGTGTATCAACATTCCACATAAACTAGTGTGGGCAATGTCGAACATGGTCAGATGCGGGAGGGGGAAATGTTTGTTTGGCGGGCTGGTCTTAAATACAGCAACACCTGTTAATTCCATGTGTCCGCTTGATAATTTCTCTATGAAAAGCAGGATGATCTTGTTGGGGTCTTCAAAATTACGAATAGCGGGTAAGACAAAGTAAGGAGATAGATTGGCGTTATCCTCGAGAGAATAGTTTTCCAGGTCAGCCCAAGCTGATATATCTTTTTCGGTAATATCAGGTAGGTTTAATATCCTCAGGTGAAATTCTGTTTTGAATTGGGTATGTAGTGCCGGAATGTGCCAATTTTCCACCTTTGAAGATTTAGGCGTGAGATCAGTTTCAATCACTTCAGAAGAACTGGCGTTTTTCATATCCAACGATACCAACTTGTCCTGATTTTTTTACTATACATCTATTTTTTCAAGATTTCAATGCCTTTGGTATGTTTTTAGCCAGTTTGTGTGTAATAGGTATTTTATTACAAAAGGATAATCCGATATTAATATTGTCCTTTTGTAGTCCCGCTATAATTCCGCCAATTAATGAACTTGGAGAAATAAAATGCATAAAGCCCTTGAGTATGCTCTGTCTACCAGAACATATGAAAAACAACGCCACCTGAGGTTTTCCGGAACCAAGAATTTCCGCGATTTGGGAGGGTATGCCACCGATGATGGTCGCACGGTTCGCTGGAATGTGTTGTACCGTTCAGACAGTTTGCATAAGTTGACAAATGCAGATCTGAAATTCATCTCGGCATTGAACCTGGTGCGTATTATTGACTTCCGTGCGCCGTATGAAGCTCTGCGAGAGCCGGACCGTCTGCCGGATGATCTGGCTGTACATGCCCTCAACTTGCCGATGGAAGATAGTAGCACAAAGGTCTGGCACGAAGCCCGTGAGGAGATGGTCAAAAATATAAAGACTCTCGACCCTGTGCAGTATATGACCCAAACTAATGTGGAGCTGGCAACGAAGTTCACGCCTGAATACCGTTTGTTCTTCCGCGAATTGCTGGCGTCCAACGGTGATCCGTTTTTGTTTCATTGTGCAGCGGGCAAGGATCGCACGGGCTTTGCAGCGGCTTGCATTTTGCGTATTTTGGGTGTGCCTTATGAAAGCGTGCTTGAGGATTATTTATTGACGAATCAATATCTTCTAGATGGATATCGGCGAGAAATTTTCGTGGCGGGTTTGTTGCGTGGTAAACGCTTTGCAGAAGGCATTCGTGGATTTATGCGAGCTGATGAGCGCTATCTTTCGGCGGCATTTACTGCTATTGAAGAGCAGTATGCTTCGTTTGATAACTACGTTCGCGATGGGCTTTTGCTTGGCGAACAGGATGTTGCGAAGTTAAGAGAATATTATTTGGTATAAAAAAAGAGCGGATCATCTCCGCTCTTTTTTTATGGTCGAATGCTTTGAAATTCCTGGGCAAGGATATGTTGCAGCTCGTTCATACTTGCAAATGGAATTGCCCCAGCCTCGACCAATTTATCTTTGGATGTGAGCGCCGCATACCCATAGACGCGCATGCCCGCGCTTCTCCCTGCGCTGACGCCTGGGAGGCTGTCCTCGACCACTACACAACGGGACGGTTCGATACCGAACGACTGTGCAGCGGCGAGATATACATCTGGGGCAGGCTTGGGGTTGGCGACTTCGAGTCCGCTAAAGATGGCGCTGCCGAAAAATGGTGCAAGTTTGGATAACCTCAACCGCAGATCGATTTCAGCGCGGCTTCCATTGGAAGCAACACAAATAGGAACAGGCAGACTACGCACGAGTTCATGGATGCCATCCACAGGCTGCATGTTGGCTTCGGTCAATTCGATCAGCCGTTCATGAAATTGAGGAAGGAAATCTTCAGGCGCAGACCAGCTTAGTTCTTGCTCTGTAGTGCGGATACGGTCAGGCAGGGTGACACCAGAAAATTTATGCAGGTAGGTGTTTTCATCCACGTCGAATCCGTTTTCACGGACGAGCTGTACGAAGACACGATTTGCCAGCGGTTCGGTATCCACCAAAACGCCATCACAGTCAAAGATCACAAGTTCAATTTTTTCCATAGGGCTGGGATTATACAAGATATGCCGAGAAAAAATCTCCCGCACCTGCGGGAGATTTTGTGGGTTCGAAGTTAATTACATACGACTTTATAAAGCTGGCAGGTTTTAGTTTCGGCGTTGGCTCATATTTTGGGAGGTGGAACCCGCTTCAGGCTTGGATGGAGGCGGCTTTTTTATTCCGGGCTTCGATCTCTTTACGCACGACTGGCGCAACCTTCGTCCCGAAGAGTTCGATGGCATGCATCATCTTTTTATGCTCGATGGCATTGTTGCCCATGTACATGAGGAAGCGTTGATGTTTGAAGATGTCGTGTTGGAAGAGGATCTTTTCGATGATCTCTTCTGGCGTGCCGACGAAATCGGAGCCGCGCAAGTGGCGCTGTTTTTCGAGTTGCTCTTGAGTGGCAGGTGACCAGCCACGTTCGCGCCCGATCTTGTTCATCATCACGGTTTGAATGGGATAGTATTCGTTGACGGCTTCTTCGGCAGTGTTGGCGATAAAACCATGCGAGTTGATGCTGAGCGGAATTTCGCTGGGCTCAAAGCCATATTCTTTGGAGGCTTGACGATATAGGTCTAGAAATGGGGCGAAGCGTTCGGGCATGCCGCCGATGATGGCGAGTGCCATAGGCAGACCCAACCCTGCGGCTCTGACGACGGACTCAGGCGTGCCGCCGACTGCCACCCAAATAGGAAGTTTCTCTTGCACCGGACGTGGAAAGACACCAAGGTTTTGGAGTGGCGCACGGAACTTGCCAGACCAGGTAATGTGGGTGGCGTTGTTTAACTGGGAAAGCATACGAAGCTTTTCATCGAAGAGACCGTCGTAATCGTTGAGGTCGTAGCCGAACAACGGGAAGGATTCAATGAAGGAGCCGCGCCCTGCCATGATCTCAGCACGACCGTTCGAGATCAGGTCAACGGTGGCGAAACGCTGGAAGACGCGTACCGGGTCGTCGGAGCTGAGCACGGTGACGGCGGTAGAGAGGCGGATATTCTTCGTGCGTGCGGCGGCGGCACCCAGGAGCACTTCTGGGGCGGAGGCGAGATATTCTTCGCGATGATGTTCGCCAATGGCGAAGACATCCAAGCCGACCTGATCGGCGAGCTCGATGACTTCGAGCAGGTTCTTGATGACTTCGGCAGGATTTTTCTTTGTGCTGGTCAGTGGATTGTTGCCGCCGTCTACAAAGTTATAAATGCCAATTTCAAAGGGACGGGTAGAGTTAGTGGGTAGGGTCATCTTATTTTCCATTCTTAGTTTGCGTTCAGATGGAGTTGCTGGGAGCATCTCTTACCTGAACCTAAAGATTGGATATAAAAATCCCCTGCATCTGCAGGGGATTTTTGTTTGATTTACCAGCGTTGGCGGTCGTTGCCGCCGCCACGATTGTTGTTGGGCTTGCGCTTGTTGCGATCGTTGCCGCCGCCGCGATTGTTGTTGTAACCGCCGCCACCGCCGCCGAAGCCACCACCGCCACTGCGTTCTTCGCGCGGGCGGGCAATGCTGACCGAAAGGGCACGGCTTTGAAAGTCTTTGCCGTTGAGCGCGGAAATGGCTTTTTCCATATCTTGCTGGGTTTCCATTTCAACGAAGGCAAAGCCTTTGGACTGACCCGTGAACTTATCTTTGATCAGCGCCACAGATTTGACGCCGCCTACCTCTGCGAACAGGGTTTGCAGGTCGGTTTCAGTGACCGAGTACGCAAGGTTGCCGACATAAAGCTTGTATTCCATTTTGATCTCCTGGATGTGCGCGACGCCGCCGGAAGGGAGTGCGTCTACGCCTGAAAGCACCGCCCAACTTTCAGCGAGCGGGTGAATAAACTATGCATGATAAGTTGATTGGCAAACATCCAGGCGTTGGTTCGTAAGGCGTCCTTCCGTTTGATGCCCCGCCCTTATCCATGCATCTAATTCGATTGTATCACGGGAAGGCTGAATGGAAACCGCATGAGTTAAGAAAGGATACCCAGACCGTTGAGAGTATTTACAACAATGACAATCACCCCAAGTATCCATACAGGGACAAAGAAGAAATATCCGCCCAATAATTTGGACATCAGCCAGCCTTTTTGGTTTCGCACTCGCAGGCGAATGATCAGATCCATCAAAAAGAGCGCGGTGCCGACCATGATCATCACTGTGGCATCACCCAATTTGAAGACAAAGCCGCCCACGCCAGCAATCACTCCGCCGACGATGAACATTATGATTCCTAAAACATTTCCTCGAGCATGTATCATAAGATTATTCCTTTGTTCATAGTAGATAATTTATGGTTGTGTATCAGGCACTTTGAGCTCGTACTTTATGACATTATCGCTTTGGGTGTCGAGGGCATACATGAAGTTTTGCGAATCGAAGTCAACACCCCAGAAAGCACCGTCGATTTGGTCAATAAAGTTGTAATTCGCATCATAGACCTTTACGTCAAAGAAGTCGACCACATAGATGCGTCCATAGTTATCAAAGGTGATCTGGCGCAGGCTGTCAAAATCGCCGCTAAAACTGTCGATAAATTCACCGCTTGGCGAGAACTTAAGCACGTCTTTATTGATGCTGCCGCTGAAATAAATATTGCCAGATGCATCTACGCCCATGGCACCAAGACCAGGCGACTGACCAGAAACTTCTTGAATGGTTTCTTGTGTGATCTTCAAGTCGGTACTGCCATCCGCATTCAATCGGATAACGCCTTCGTTGGAGATGGCGTAGAGCACGTTATTGGGTCCAATGCTAATGGAGTGGATGATGAAAAGATCTTCCTTGTTTATAAGTTCTCTCAAGAGTTCGCCGCTTTGGTTGTAGACCAGAATGCCGTTGAACCCAGGGATGTAAATGGTTCCATCGCTGCCAACGACCATATTATCGGGGTTGAGGTCTGTGCCGTTGCTTTCTGTGGCGGTAAATTCAGAAGTGTTATTCCCTTGCGAGTCAAATATCTGCACTTTGGAGTCATTGTAATTAAGGGTCAGGACATTTCCGCTTCCATCCACGCCGATGGCACGCGGGTCTTTCAAGACACCTGAGCTGACAGATAGTACTTCTTTTGCAAAGGGAACCGGGAGGATGGAGTTTTCTCCCGTCAAGAAAGGCACATCAGTCGGCAGTTTTAATTGAAGCGCACCTAATATAGCAGGGACTGCCGAACCCAAAATGGCGATGACAACCACGAAACGGATAATGCTTGAGATGCAAGAGCCGCCTCCTACACGGACTGCGGGCTGGTACACCGGTTGAGGCTGGGATGGCGCCTGATAGCCAGTAAATAACGCGGTGGGTTCATCATTGCGAATCCCTGCCATAGACTTGACGCTGAACATCGCATTCTCGTAGGTCAGCCCGGTGATCTTGCTATACATGCGAGCGGCTTCTTCGAGTTTGCCTTCTTTGGCGAGGCGGGTCACATCCGAAAGGCTGGCAGGCTTGGATGTTCGCAAAGACTCCGGCACCACAACTGTCCCATTGCAGTAGGGACATTTCGTGGTGGATGCATCTGTCTTCAGGTCAAGCGGCGCGCCACAGGACGGACATTTGAATACTTTAAGAGATTGGCTTTCCATGTATAACTCCAATAAATAAAACAGAATGATAGATCAATGCTTCCATCATACCTGTGGTTTGAATAGAAGCGATATCGCCCTTTTGTGCTACTGCTTCCCGGGGATTAACTTCTCTTCAATGCGCGGGTCTGGGATCAGCCACATGACAGCGACGACGACGTATAAACCAGCTGAAAGCCACGGGGAGAAAAAAGCCAGGGCGATCGCGGCAGTATAAAGAAAGAGCGAGCGCAGCCCTTTATGATCCTGCCCGACGGCTTTGGCAAGGACTGAATCCACGCCATGATGGGTGATGAGGGCGCGCGTCAGGATGAAATACGCCAACCCGGCTGCCCATTGCACCCCGCCATAGATCGCGACGGGAATTGATTCGAAGTGTTCGCCCATCCAAATGGTGGCGAATGGGACGATGGACAGCCAAAAGAGCAGATGCATGTTCGCCCAAAGGATCGAGCCGTTGACGCTTTTCGCCACCTGCATGAGATGATGATGGTTGTTCCAATAGATGCCGACGAGTACAAAACTGAGGATGTAGCTTAAGAATTTAGGCAACAGCGGCAGGAGCGCGGACAGTGTGCCTTCTCAGGGGGCGCGTAATTCGAGCACCAAGATGGTGAT
>JAFLCE010000128.1 GCA_017303655.1 Anaerolineae bacterium | reverse complement strand
AATGCAAGCACTTCACCCAATGCGGCGGATGCCACTACCAGAACCTGCCCTACGAAAAACAACTAACAGCTAAAGCAGACATTCTACGCGACCAACTTCAACGCATCGGCAAAATTGAAAATCCGCCCGTTCAAGCCACAGTCGCGTCGCCGAATCAATGGAACTATCGCAACCACGTTCAATTCCATCTCACCGACGATGGCAAAGTCGGCTTTATCAACGCACGTGGAAACAGAACAATTCCAATCGAAGAATGTCACCTGCCCGAAGCCACCATTGACGCTTTCCGTAATGACCTGCAATTCGAATCGCGCATGAACCTTGAACGCGTTTCCCTCCGCTCCGGCGCAGGCGATGACCTCATGCTCATCCTCGAATCCGAAACCGAAGAAACTCCCGAACTCGAGATCGAAGCCGACATCTCCATCGTCCACGTTTACGAAAATCATCCGGTCGTCATCGCAGGAAGCAACGCACTCACAATCCAAGTTCTCGGCAAAGACTTCCACGTCTCCGCGCCATCCTTCTTCCAAGTCAACACCCCCATGGCAGAAAAAATGGTGCAGTATCTTCAAAGCCAATTACCAATTACCAATCAACCAATTACTTTAATTGATCTCTACTGCGGCGTCGGCTTGTTCAGTAAATTCTTTGCCTCCAAATACGCCAAAGTCATCGGCATCGAATCCTCTGAATCTGCGAATGAAGATTTCGCCATCAACCTCGACGAATTCGACAACGTCGAACTTTACGAAGGTGCCGCTGAAGAAATTCTCCCCGCTCTCGCACCTCAACTGACTCAACTCATTCATGTCATCATCGACCCGCCCCGCGCTGGCATCGACAAATTCGCCCTCGACGCCATCTTGCAGATCAACCCACAAGTCATCGCCTACGTCTCCTGTGACCCATCTACCCTCGCGCGTGATGCGGCGCGCCTCATCAAAGGCGGCTACACCCTCAAGCAGGTCACGCCCTTCGATTTTTTCCCGCAGACCTATCACATCGAGTCCATCTCCATCTTCGAACGCTGACATGCTCAAGCCGCTCGGCGACTCATCCATCCTCATCCAACTCGGCGACGCGATCGACCCCATCCTCAATCAACGCGTCCACGCCCTGAGCACGCTCCTGCAAAGCATCCCCGCCGTCATCGAAACCGTCCCCGCCTACTGCACCGTCCTCGTTCACTACGACCCGCTCGCAACAACCTACAACCAAATCAAAAACCTGATCGAGGAAAAAATCTCCCAGTTGGATGAGTCGACTCACAGACTTTCCCGTCGCTTGGAAATTCCCGTTCTCTATGGCAACGCCTCCGGTCCGGACCTTGAGCCTGCTGCCGCAACCCTAGCCTTATCTCCCTCCGAACTGATTCGCCTGCACAGCGAGCGCGAATACACCGTTTATATGATGGGTTTCACGCCCGGCTTTCCCTACATGGGAATCCTCGATGAACGCCTGACCCTCCCCCGCCTCTCCACCCCGCGGACTCGTGTGCCCGCAGGCTCAGTTGCCATCGCAGGTTCCCAAACTGGCATCTACCCCGTCGACTCGCCCGGCGGCTGGCACATCTTTGGTCACACTCCGCTTAAATTATTTGACCCGCTGAGTGAAAGTCCATTTTTGTTTGCGCCTGGTGACACTGTAAAGTTCATCCCCATTGAAGGCGATCATGCTTGAGATTCTTGAAGTCACCGGCATCTCCACCCTCCAAGACTCCAGCAGGCACGGATGGAATAAATTCGGCGTGCCTACTTCTGGTCCCATGGACTGGTTTGCCTATCAAGCAGCGAACTCTCTGCTCAAAAATCCACCAAACTCAGGAACAATAGAACTCGGTCTCGGTGAAATTACGTTTCACGCATTACGCAACACGACTATCGCTATCACTGGTGCAGGCTTTGAAGTAGAAAACTACATCTGGACCTTCCCGCTTTGGACAACCTTTTATGTCCGCGCTGGGTGGACGGTGCGTGTGAAGAAAATCAGCGGCGGCAATTGGGCATATATCGCCATTGCAGGTGGATTCGATTCACCCGCTATTATGAATTCTCGTTCAGCATATCTGCGCGGCGGAATCGGCTCTGCCCTCAAAGTTGGTGACGTTCTCAATTCCTTTGCGCCCACAGCAGACCTGCTCAAACTTGCTGCTCGCGACTTCCTTGTGGACAAGTTCATGCCTTACAGCCAAACACCCACCATCGAAGTCATCCCCGCTCCCCAAACGGATTGGTTCACCCCCGAAGGCATCCGCACCTTTTACGAAAGCGAATACACTCTCAGCCCGTCCTTTGACCGCATGGGCTATCGTTTGCAAGGTTCGCCCATCGAGAAAGCCATCACCAAAGAACTCATCTCCGAAGGGATGACGATGGGCAGCATCCAAGTCCCAGCCGATGGGCAACCCATCGTCATGATGGCAGATGCGCCCACCGCGGGCGGATATCCCAAGATCGCCAATGTGACTCGCGCAAGTCTGCCGTTGCTGGCACAGTGTGAGGCGGGTGTGAGTAAAATTCGGTTTAGAGAAACGACGGTGGAAGAAGCACAATCAACATATTCCGTCATTGCGAGGGCTCTAGCCCGAAGCAATCTTATGAGCTAATCCTGAGATTGCTTCGTCGGGAAGAGCACCCTCCTCGCAATGACGATAGGAGTCTTTATGAAAATCGACCTCAACTGCGACCTCGGCGAAGGCATGGACAATGATGAAGCCATCATGCCGTACATCACCTCTGCCAATATTGCCTGCGGATTCCATGCAGGCGATGAACATACCATGCGCGAGACAATCCGTTTGGCAAAGCGTTTTGGCGTAAATGCGGGAGCACACCCAAGCTGGAATGACCATGAGAATTTTGGGCGCAAGGAAATGGATGTTTCTCCCAAAGAAGCGGACAAGCTAGTCTTTGAGCAAATTCAAACTTTAGCGGCGATTGCAAAAGAAGAAGGCGTGACGTTGACTCACGTCAAGCCGCATGGGGCGCTGTATAACCAATCCGCAAAGGATATTGAATTGGCAACAGCGATTGCGCGGGCAGTGAAAACTATCAGCGTGGATTTAATTTTGGTTGGGCTGGCAGGCTCAAGGTCGATGGAGGCGGGGCGGGAGATGGGAGTCAGAGTCGCGGCGGAGGGATTCCCTGATAGAGGCTATAACGCCGACGGGTCGTTGATGTCCCGCAGTCTTCCAGGGGCTTTGATCGAATCACCTGAAGAGGTGGCGAGACATGCTGTGGAGTTATGCCGAACAGGGATGATGGAAACGCTTTGTTTGCATGGCGATCACCCGCATGCGGCGGCGAATGCGAGGTTGTTGCGAGAGGTATTGGAGAAGAATGATATTTCTATAAAAGGATTTTAGGCGCTTTATGTAGAAGACTGGGATTCAAGTCTTTGGATCAATTTCTTTCCAAGATTCATGCCGGGAACTTCAATGAAGCGGTATGTGACATACGATATTGCAGATGAAATACCAAGGAGGATCATAAAGTACAGCGCAAATTGGGCGGTTTTTCCAAAACTTGCATCTAAAGGTATCCAGCTTTTTAGGTCTACTAGAAAAATAAAATGAACCAGATATAGGCTGTAACTGACCTTCCCGATCCATTGCGTTATGGGGTTGACGAGTAATTTGATGGGATTGAAATACAGCCCAAATGTGAGAACAAGGAATGCAACCCCATAAAGAAAATAAGTTGGCAGAATATTGAGGTATGTGGATGTTTGCAAAAAGGCTATATACAAGAACAAAGCCAGCAGAATGAACGCGTTGCCAAGGCTTTTATTGTTTTCTGATTTACGGTCGCGTAGGATCTGATATGCCAGAATTCCCAAACCGAAGATCGGTAGTTGAGCGAAGAACCATAAATAAAAATAGGCTTGCACAATATAGCCTGTAGCATATTGAAGTAGGATGGGCTTATACACAGCAATAAGCACAAGTTGCAGGATCAAACTGCCAAGGATGAGTAAAAGTGCTTTGCCTGTATCATTGATCTTTCGGTAGAGAAAAGGGATGAATGGGTAAAAGGTCATTTCGATGGCAATTGACCAACCAAGTGGAATGATCGCGTTGATCGCTTCGGGATGCCAGCCATGCAGGAACAGCAGGGTTAAACCATACTGCCACCAGAGGATGCCATCCGGTGCCCAATAATTGGGACCCGTCCCGTTTTTGAGGGTGTAGGCGACAATGGCAAGATAATACAGAGGTACAATTCGAAAAATTCTTCGGATGAAGAAATTTAGAGACGGTCTTTTTTCGATCTGACTGCGCTGATGAGTGGAAAGGAATAAGGTTAGTGAGCTGACAATATAAAAAAGCTGGACGCCAAACGCACCATTTTGTGCAATTAACCTGAGCGTGGGTACGCTTGGTCTTGCAATCGAAGCGACGTGTGTGGCGATGACAAGCAAGATCGCCAGCCCGCGTAGGGCGTCTATAAATTTGTATTGATTGATTTCCACTCTTTGTGCCATGTGAGATTCTCTGGAAGAAGTTTGAGATTATATCATCCACATCTGTGGATGTTTTATGCGGAAATTAAAAAGAGACGGTCACCATACAGGTGACCGTCTCTTGATTGCTTAGCCTTCCGAGATCACGATCAATTTGTCTTCGGGTTTGAAGAGTACCTTTTCAGATTTCTTCGGGTTGGTGTGAACGCCGTAGGCTTTTTCGGCGTCGTGGCTTTCACTCATCAGGCGGTAGCCGATGGTGGTTTCACCGCGCAGTTTGGCAGCTTCGGTGATGGTGTAGAAATTAACCGGCTTCCCGATCTCTACATAATCGCCAATGGGTTTGAGATAGATCTCGGCGCCTTCGGGGTCGAACATATCGGTGAAGACTCCCAGCAGGTCGGGGTTTTCGGAGAGTTGGGCAAGCATGAGGCTGACGAGATGTTCGCTGACGATGAAGTCATCCACTTTGGCGGCTTCGGCGAGTTCGCGGTTGCGCAGGTCGAGCATTTCACTGATGATGGAGAACGGGGTTTCATCTTTCTCGGCGATGTCGCGCAGGTGTAGGAGTGTGACCAGCGTGATAGCATCCGCCTCTTGTGCTTCGAGATGGCTGTATGCCAGAACAATGACATGGTCATACTCTGTGACTTCGAGCTGGTTAAGCAAGTTACGGTCGCGGATATCACCTTCCATGACCTTGAGTTTTTGATTCTTGAGTTTGCCCACTTCGCGTTGGAGTTGCTTTTCGAGGTCATAGACCTGAGAAACGATGACCAGCTCGGAGCCTTTGGCAACATAGTTATCCAACTCGCGGACGATGGTGGCTCCAGAGCGATTCCAACCGAGGATCAGTCCGCGCTCAGGCTTGGGCTTGGTAGTTTTTCCAGAACGCTGAATCAGGCTTTCTTCGAGCGGGAGGCGTGGCAGGTTCGCCAGTTGGATCTTGTCGTCATCTTCGGCAATCGCAAAGATGGAGTCGCCGGGTTGAATGCGGGTGTCCATCTTTGGGTTCATCATGACTGATCCATCTGCAGTGCGAATGCCCATGACGGTGGAGGTTTCGTAGGCTTGCAGGGCTTCACCATAGGTCTTGCCAGAAAGGGCAGGTTCCTGTTTGAAGTAGATCTCGTCGCCGCCGAAGTTCATCAGCTCGGTGTAGACGATAGACAAACCGCTTTGGCGTGAAGTCTGTGCCACGACGCGGGCAATGAGGTCTGTGGTGAGGATAGGTTGAACAACATCTTGATTGGAGAGTAATTTCAAGACATCCAAGTTTTGCGGGTCGCGGATCTGGGTGACGATGTGATACGGCTCACTGCGACGATTGGGGTTGTTGGTAATGGCGAGCACAGTTTTGATGACGTGAGTATCGGGGTCGCCGCCATCGGAGAGCACGACGATAGAACGTGCGGAATGCGGACTGACAATCTCAAGATCGGTCATGTCCATGGGGCTGCCAGAGCGACAGATGATGCGCGTGTTCTTCGTGTCAGAGATGCGTTCACTGATCGCATCTTCCATCTCGACCTTGTCTTGGTCCGCGAGAATGACGATGACCGCGCCGCTTTTGCGGCTTTCATTGGCAGCGACGAGCTCGGAGATGACGGTGAAGATCTGCGGAGTCCAACCGAGGATGAGGGTATGTTCATTCTCGAGCACGAGAGAACGTCCCTTTCGGAGGTTTTCGATGCGTTCTTCCAACCCGTTGCTAAGGATACCAATGAGGGTGGAGACGATGAAGATACCACCAACGGTGACGAGCAGCATGACGATACGGAAACCAGGACCGGTATCCCCGCCCATGGTACCGGCGTCGAGGGTACGCATCAGACTCATCCAGGCCGCTTCTCCAAAACTGGGAGCGGATTCGCCTTCCATGGCGATGGCACCAATGCGGATAATGGCTGCTGCAATAAAAATAATGACCAATGATAGAACACCAAGTCCGCCGATCAGGGCAATGGTGCCGCGTGACATGTAGTTATCGAACCAATATTGAAATTTCTGCTTAAACGTGGGCTGCTTCATACAAACACTCTCCTTGCGACTTTCAAAATTTAGCTTATTATAAGAGCAATTACAATCCTACACATAGGACATTTGCATTACATTTGATTTGCATGTTCTCTTAGGAAACATTCAGGTCTTAAAGGTAACATCGGGCGTTGGTTCTGTGTCTATGACGTGTTGATCCAACAGATATTATTGTAGTGAGGTATAGCATGTTCCAATTTGAAGGTTTTGACCGCCGCAAGCAGGAAGACCAAGTCCGTGCAGAAGGACGCCTGCCCCCCGGGCAATCTCTGACTCAAAAATTCCCTGTTCTGCATTACGGACCCGTCCCAGCGTTTAACCCTGCCACGTGGGACTTTCGTGTATGGGGCGAGGTGGAGGAAGAGAAACGCTGGAGTTGGGATGAGTTCAACCAGCTTCCGCGTACGAAACTGCATATGGACATTCATTGCGTCACCCGCTGGAGTAAGTTTGATACAGACTGGGAGGGAGTTTCTGTAAAAACACTTGTGGAGCAGGGCTTCTTTAAGATCAAGCCTAGCGCCACCCATGTGTTGCAACATGCGGAATACGGCTTCACGGTCAATTTGCCGTTGGAGGTGGTCTTACAGGAGAACTTCCTATTGGCGACGCACTTCAATGGCGAACCTGTCACACCCGACCATGGGTATCCCCTGCGCGGAGTGGTGGGGTACATTCCCAGCAAAGAAGATCTGGAAACCCCATATCTGTGGAAGGGCGCTAAATGGCTGCGCTCGCTTGAATTCATGCCACGCGATAAACGCGGATTTTGGGAACAGGCGGGCTATCACAACCGCGCCGATGTTTGGCGTGAAGAACGGTTTGGATAGTTATAAAAACTTCCGAAGTCTTCAAGACTTCGGAAGTTTTTATTTTACGGTCGTTCTCCCAACGTGATGGTCAGGTCTACTTTCTCTTCGCCGCGTAGAACGGTCAGCACGACCGTATCGCCGGGGCTTTTGTTGGTGATGAGATATGCCAGCATCTCATCAAAGGTACGCACATCGCGCCCGTCGATGGCGATGATCAAATCTCCACCGGCAAACAGGTCTGCGTAACTGGTGGGGGTGTCACCAGCCGTGAGTCCGGCTTTATCGGCGGGACCGCCCGGCACAACGTTCGTGACATACGCGCCGGTATATTGTTTCAAGCCCAATGCATTGAGCGCATCGAGGGTGAGTGTGCTGATGGAGGATACTCCCAGATAGGGATAGTTGTATTCACCAGTTTCGATCAGCACGGGCACAACACGTTTGATGATGTTGACTGAAATGGCGAACCCGATGCCTGAATTGATCGGCTCACCCGTCTCTGTGAAGTTTGTGGTGCGAATGGCACGGTTGATGCCAATCACTTCCCCGTTGATGTTGAAGAGCGGACCGCCCGAATTGCCAGGGTTGATCGCCGTGTCGGTCTGAATCAAGCCCCGATCCGGATCGATCCGGCTAACGATACCAGTAGTGAAGGTGCCTTGAAATTGGCCAAACGGGTTGCCAATCGCAAAGGCCCGCTGCCCGACTGCTACTGAATCAGGTGCTGCCAAGGGAATCGTTGGTAAGTTGCGCTGCCCCCGCACCCGGACTGCTGCTAAATCAACATCGCTTTCGCCAAAAGCAATGACTTCGCCCTCTAACTTGGCACCATTGGGCAGGATGACTTTCACTGTACGGAAGCCGCTGACGACATGGGCGTTGGTCAAGATCAGGCCATCGGCATCGATAATAATGCCGCTACCGCTGCCGTCTCCAGCCTCAATCGAGACGACCGCAGGACTGGCCGACTGGTAGACACGGACGTTAACATCTTGTTCAACATCTTGAGCCAAGGCGCGATTCGCGGCACTGAGGGTAGGCAAATTCAACAATTCAACCGGAGCCACCGCATTCAAAAAATTGAGGGCTAAGGCAGCTGTAATAACAGTGAGTCCCGAATAGATGAATTTTGGAGCTGGAAGACGAAGCAATTTGGTATTCATGCTGTAACCGTGGCTTAACGTGTGAGGTGTGAGGGGACGTGAGATAACCAGAACCAGGCTTGAATCAGGCTTGCAGATGTCGAAATTGTGAACGCCGAGGGTGAATGATTCTATTCAATTACAGCCTGCCGTAACCTACAGCTGTCAATAACTATGAGTATTAATCTAGAACTCTTAATTTAAGACTATTAATAACCAGTAGATCACAAGTGCACCTGCTCTATCCTGATTCGGCTTGTTGATGGGGGCAGTGAAGCCGCTCCCATCAACGCCCTTTGTGTGCCTTTTGTGGTCTACTGATAATGAATATTAATCATTATAGGCAATGAGTTTGCTGTACTTGAGATAACCAGTAATGCACTGAGCCTCAAACCAACACCCTAAATCGAACTAAAAAATTAACCCTAAAAAACAGCCTTGAGTCCTTTGCTGAGAGTTCCCAAAGCTGGCCTAAAATATCTACACCGTATATCTGGTAAACTGCCCCTTACCTGAAGCGCTCCGAAAGGTTACATCAAAGAAGATGCAGGGACATTACCTCGGCATTTTTTACCCCCATGAAGACAAACCCACCCAATCAAGCCGACTAGGGTGCTGACTACCGCCAGTCATCCTTTGGGCGATCGGGATTATCTTCGGGAAAATCGATGGGCTGGAAATCTACTTAGTCTGCATCGCCACCGCGTCGCCTAGGCGAAGGGGAGGGACGGTCGCTGGTATTACGGGTGCGGGGTGAAAAGCTGTTATCGCGGATAGATTCTCGCATACCCGCCCCAGGATCTCGTCCAGGATCTCGATCGCTGCGCCCTTCAGTCCGCGTAGACCGATTGCCTTCCCAATTGTCCCAATTATTGTCCCGATCGGGCGGCAGAGGCGGAGAATTGCGAGGGCGACGAGAGCGGGCGTTAGCGTCATTATAACGATCGCCACGGCCCTGGCGAGATTCATCTCCATAATCATCTACTTCTGGACGACCAGCAGAGCGGCTATCGCGACTGCCGCGAATCCGCCGAGTAACGGTGCGCTGTTCGTCCAAGGGGGTCAGTTCGTCAAGCTCAGCCCGATAGACACGGCTGACAGGCCGATCATCATCTATTGTAGGTGCTGAGCGTTTTGCCTGTTCGGTGGTGATACCGCGTAGCCGAATCGCTTCGTAGGCGAACCAAATTGCAGAGCCGATTGACAAGAACTGGGCGAATTGCAGAATCGGGTCCAGTCGCCAGCTCTGAAATAGCAATATGCCACCGCAGAGCAGCGCTACCGCCGCAAAGAAAATATCATGCTCCCTCGCTAAATTAGGACGGACAGTGCGTAAAAAGTACAGCCCCACTCCTGATAACGCCAGCACGATGCCTAAGATGCCCCCCAGTCCAAGGCTCCAATTTAACATTCTCAACTCTCCATGCTCTATGCCCCTATGTTAACCAGTTAAAGAACAGAATCTCCACCATTCTTCTCCACGCTTCTGAAGAGGAGCTATGAGGCAGGGGGCCATAGAAAACCATGAGGAACCATGGAGGAACCGTTCTATCAACATCGCTGGGCTTAATCGGAAATACAACATAAAACTGCCTTACCGGATGCCCTCATCCTAGGATGTTTTAGTCAGGCACCTTAAGCAAGGCAGTATTTCATACCGTTTTTTGTTTTTGTGGTCTACACAGACTGCTCGCCCTTCCCAATCTCCCCTTGCGAGGGGAGGAATCTCAGGCAGCGGGGTTTATGAGCTATTGCTGTTTAAAGCTTTCTCTAGCGCTGAATCTTGTCTTTTTGGCTAATAAAAATTAGCGCGCCTGTGACAGGGATCACCACAATTACAATACCTGCCAA
>JAFLCE010000127.1 GCA_017303655.1 Anaerolineae bacterium | reverse complement strand
AGGGGATGCCGTAATGGTTGGTTGAGCGGGTTTCTTAATAGCTTGTTCTATTTTTTGATAATAGCTTCGATCAGGAAGTTTCCCATTTCGAATATCCAACAAGGTTGAGGTTATGAAAGATCCCCATGCTTCTCCACGAACTAAGATGGGGTAGATCGGTTTGCGAAGCGATTTTGCGTATTCGATTTCCTTCTGCACCCAATCGGATTTTCTTGATTCTGGGGACATGATTAATACAAGGACCGCACAGCCTTTTATGCTCTCTTGTATAGATGGTGGCCAGTTTCTCAAGCTATCCAGTCTTTCGTCTATGCTTGGAACAATTCCCCAGCGAGCGAGTTCATCAGCGATCAAATGGGCGACTTTGCTGTCATTTTGGGTGTAACTTATGAATATGGGTTCCATAATGAATTTCCCTGCATTTCGAAATATTTATCTTAGTTCTTTCATTGTTTTAGCTAGACCTGCAACACGCTCAACAAACCCAAGTTTGAGGCGTATATCAATTGTAAGCAATATCCAGGCAATAATTACTAGAAATACAGTCGTGTAATTTAAACCCAGGTTTGATATGAATTCAGGCTTGAAATATAAAACAAGTATTAACCCATAGGGAAAAAGAAAGAATATAGCTTGTAGTATTTTGTCGGTAAAGGTAGGAGGGGTAGGAGCTACTTCCCTGACCATGATTTTTTTCTTGGATTTAAATTCCCCGTATTGACCGCTAATAAGGATGAGTGCCAATTTATCAAAATCTTTTCGCAGCAATTCTAGAGAATTTTTCTTCGGGGTAATTACCCAGTTTTCACGTTCGTGAATAAATGCCTCGATACTTCGTAGCTGAGAAATTGCCTCTTTGTTTCCTTCCAAATTAGAATCGACGAAAGTTTGAGACAGTAAGATTATGTTTCTTCTTAATATCCGAATTCTTTCCAGAATTGATCGCTTGAAATCTGGATTTGAAAGTTTGTCGTATTTTTGTAAATCAATTACTAAATAAAGGCTTGAGGCTAGAATCAGGCTATCGGCAAACCCTTTGTCCAAAAGTAGACTGGCTATACGGGCAGATAATACGGCAAGTAAAATGCCCAATATTCCTGATAAGACATTAAATGACCCGGTGACCAAAGTTTTTAATGGTGCTGATTGTATTGTGACGCTTGTGAAAATAAATGTTCCGGTGATTAATATAGTCATCACAATTGCGACAGCAAAAAATATTATCGTCGATAATGAATTGTATAGTTTTAGTCTCTCGTTATGGACAAGAAATTCTTCCTCGATGGTTTGAGGTTCTATTCGGATGGTCTTTCCAATTTGATCGAATCTAAGAATACTAAACCATTTTTTGATGCCTTTGTACTCATAGGGTGGATTAACTAATATCATTAGAGAGACTTTTCGGAGCCAATTACCAAGTTCCGCGCCGACCTTTTCAATAAGTGATTTGGGTTGGCGGTATTTTATTTTCGTTTCGTCAATTGTAATTTTTATTCCCATGTATTGCCCTTTCCAATAATCTCAATCAGCTTCTTGATCTTTTCCTCATACAAGCGGATCAACTCTCGATTGCCGTGGACAATGACGCGCTCGATCTCGATGCGGGCGACGATTTCGCTAGTCCAGACCCTAAAGGTTTTCTCGGCTGACAAGTGACTTATCATGCAAGACTCTCCTGCCTGACGTGACGAAGATTAACGGAAGAAACCTTTAGGGTCTCCATGTTATCCTTCCCACACCCTCTCTATCACCTTCTTGACCTTCTCCTCGTACAAGCGGATTCAACTCCCGATTGCCGTGGACAATGGCACGCTCGGTCTCGATGCGGGCGACGATTTCGCGCTGGACAGATAAAGATAGTGGGCACCTTAACTGCATATATTGCTCACAGGCAATATCAAATATTGACCAGGGTAGATAATTAACTCATTTTGATTGGTATTAATATAACGAAGACGCTGATAGTTAATATTTAAGCGATCTGCAATTTCAAAAACATCATCCCCATTTTTGATAACATAATATTTTATTGTTATCTCTTGGTTTCTTCGGATTGTGTCAATACAATTTGATTTTTGTATTGCGGCAGCATAATCTCTTGATCCAAAAAACCTCTCACTTATCTCCTCAAATGTGTCGTCGCGTTGAACGATATATGTCTCTTCAATGATTTGCGTGAGCAGGTCAGGTGGAGGCGTTGCTGTATCTGTAAGTGGAAGAAACGTCTTAAAAGGCGAGAGTGCTATTGCTGCCGTTGATGTGGTGGTAGGCAGGTTGGGTATGCGCGAAGACACAAAAAATGTCCCCTCGAGAGCGATAATTACAGTGGCTACTGCACCTATAACAGCAATCATGATTGACAGGGTGCCTGAATTATTTCTGCGTCTTGGTTTCATAGGTTTTCCTAATAAACAAGATTGATAAAGGTTATGATGATAATCAATAAAATACCTGCGATAAACGATGCAAGACCTAGCAAGAGGAATCCGTGAGCGCTCCAGTTTTCCCAGAAGCTAACCTTTTCTTCTCGTAGTTGATACGGAATTAAAAACATGACAAGAACGCAGCTAATTGTCGAGACCAGAAAGGTTGCTACCGTAATGAGTCCAAGTGCAATGAGGATAAAGTCAATATTCGAGTTGATGTTTAACGCTGTGATCCAGTTGGAATTCAAGCTCGTGAACACCAAGATAATCCCAGAGTCTAACGTAGTAATGTGTTTGGCTACTTCAAATGTGAATTTGTTGGCTTCGTTAGCCCTGGCTCTTTCTTCTTTATCTGAATTCGAAGTAGCAATTGCTTTCTTTTTTTGCTCTGGTTTTTCAACCGTTGACTTTTGTCGTTTTGGTTTTATCGTACCTTCTTTTTTGGTAGCCATCATCCCTCCCACACCCTCTCAATGACCTTCTTGACCTTCTCTTCATAAATCTGAATCAACTCCCGATTGCCGTGGACAATGGCGCGCTCGGTTTCGATGCGAGCGACGATTTCGCGCTGGATTTCCAGTGGCGGAACAGAAAGCGAAATAAGTTTTAATGCATTGCCATTGAATTGTGGCTGACCACCACCAGTCATCAATGATTTTGCCTGTGACCAATAATCATTTGAAAGAGCAAAATACCAATAATATTTTGGCAACACAACGTCTTTAGAGAACCGTATCCGAATTAGGTACGATGCAAATAACGACTGCTCTTTACCTTCAAAATACAGAGTTTTTCCGTAAGTTGCGCCAGTTCTTGCGACCAACAAATCACCTTCTTCTAAAAGGTAGGCTTTGTTTTCGTCAGTAACACTTACATATTTTGCTGCCTCTTTATTGAGAGTGCCATTCTCATTGATGTCAGTAATTCGAATAAACCGAGCATCACCCTTTTCCTCAGCAGATGCAGTAAAGCCATATTCTAATTCTGCTATCTCGCCTAAAGTAAATTTGGGAAATTCTTCCATTCCCGCAGGTGACATCTCAGCAAGTTCGAGTTCAATATCTGGACTCCAGCCTTCGACAACCTGACGTGCGCCGTCTATGATGCGCTGATGGGCAGCGATTTCGTCCACGAGTTGACGCTGGATTTCGAGCGGCGGCAGGGGGATTTGGAAACTGGCTAATAATGAAGAATTTAAGTTTTTAATATTAGCACCAACCGATGCGCTTTCTATATGCTCCCGAAAATGTGCGTTACGCAATTGATAATAAAGATACATTGGCTCTATTTCAGGTGTAGTGCGAATTGCACCCATAAAACCGCCAATATAATACGGTGTGTCTTTTTCTGAAATTGCCACTTTGCCAATGTGGTCTGCGCTTCCACTTGCTGAGCAAATTAATATATCGTTTTTCCTCAGCAATTGATGTTCTTTCAATGATGCTAAAGGTTTTATTTGTTTCAAATCATCAAGATTTATAGCGCCATTTTCCAAATCAATATTATTGGCGCGTAAAACAAAGACACCATTTCCCTCAACTTCGTCAGACTTTGAGTATGTCACGCCACGAACATATTCAATAACATCCCCTAATTTCACCATTGGATAGGTTTGTTTTCCAGTGCGGATTACCTCACGGTAACGGTCAGGGCTCAGGTTGTAGTCGCCCGTCTCTGTCAGCTTGGAGATTGAAACCAGTAAAGCAGAATCAGTTTCGGGGGCGAAAGAAGCGGTTTTTCCATCCAATATAGAATCCCTAAAGGTTTTTAAAACCTTTAGGGATTTTGGCAAATCATTCCTGTCAATCGGGCGGCGTTGCGCGCCCAAATCAAATCCGTCGTTTGTCACTTTGACGAACAGAACTTTGTCGGTCTTTTTGGCGAGCGACTTATCCAATAACAGAATGGAAGTCTTGACGCCTGAGTATGGGTTGAACGCGCCCGCAGGCAGAGAGACCACCGCCCACAGGAAATTATGCTCGATCAGATATTTGCGTAATTGCTTGTACGCCCCTGCCGATTGAAAGATAATGCCCTCAGGCACGATGATGGCGGCGCGTCCGTTTGGCGTGAGATGCTCCGCCATGTAATCCACAAACAGCACTTCACTGCGGTTCGACTGCACCGAAAACTTTTTGTGCGGCATGATGCCGCCCTTTGGCGACATAAACGGCGGGTTGGCAAGGATCACATCGGCGGTTTGATCCCAGTTTTCTTCGCTCGAAAGCGTATCGTATTCGAAAATATTCGGCGTGGTAAAGCCATGCAGGTACAGGTTGACCAGCGAAAGCCGCACCATATCGGGCGAGATGTCGTAGCCGCGAATGTTATCCGCCAGTTTCTTGCGCTCAGCGGGTTTCAGCGCGCCGCCAGGTTTCCCATCCTTTGCATTGCTCGCCATCACATGCTTATAAGCAGAGATCAAAAATCCCGCCGTGCCGCAGGCAGGGTCTAGGATGGATTCATCTTTCTGCGGATCAAGCACCTTGACCATGAAATCAATGATATGACGCGGCGTGCGGAACTGCCCCGCGTCTCCCTGCGACCCGAGAACGGATAGCAGATATTCGAAAGCATCTCCCAACTTTTCAGAGTGGTCGTAGTTGAAGTCGTTGATCACCTTGAGAAACATTTTCAACGTTTCGGGGTCACGGTACGGCAAATACGCGTTCTTGAAAATATCGCGGAACAACTGCGGCACGCCCTGATTGCGCGTCATCTTGTCAATCGATTCGCCGTACAGATTGAGCATATCGTATCCGCTCAACGCGGGACTTAATAACTTTGCCCAACTGAATTTTTCATATTCGCCCACGAAGAAACTGCGCTTTCCGCCCAATTCTTCCGCTTCCGCATCCATATCATCCATGAACTTATAAATCAACGCAATCGTAATCTGCTCCACCTGACTCTTCGGGTCTGGCACTTTGCCCACGAGAATATCGCGGGCTGAGTCAATGCGGCGTTTGGTTTCGGAATCTAACATTATTCTCCTTGTATTTAGACCCTAAGGGTTTTCAAAACCCTTAGGGTCTCGAATTATTATTTTAATCGTAATCATCTTCCGCAAACCACTTCGCTTGCGCGTCTGACATCCATTCCTTGTGAAGTGACAAATACTCTTCCTTCGTCCCAAACCATCTCATCACTTCCCCGCGATTTATCACGGTATGCTTCTCGTTCAGGATTATCCCATACGATGAGTACTTCCAATCTCGAAAATCTTTCACAAATCCATGTTTTTGCGGGTTCTGGTGAATATACGCGATCACGTTCCAGAATTGGCGGTCAGATGTGATCGGCACACGCCCAAAGGGATGCTGGAACAAACTACCTGTCCGTCCGTAGGCTTTGTTAATGGTCTTGGCGTAGGCGTTGAAGAAATTGGAGAATTGATCACTTACGTATTTAGACCCTAAGGGTTTTCTCGTCCGACCTTCGTCTTGATTCGCAAGAATCCCTTGCTTGACTTGACCACTATTTACGGAAGAAACCCTTAGGGTCTTTTTAGTTTCAAGTATTTCCTCTTCCGATTTCACCCTCAAATCAACATGAAAGTGATTTCGTAACATGCAATACGCAAACGTATCTGCAACGGGCGTGATGTGTCTTTCGTATAACTTCAGAAAAAGATCGTAATTCCGCTCTTCAATGAAAATATTCTCGCCATTCACGCCGCGATTGTAGATGTGATAGTAGGTATCGTAGAGGAGAGGTGAAGGGCTGGTCATTTTATATCTTAAACCCTAAGGGTCTTTAAGACCCTTAGGGTTTCGTTTTCAAGATTACATGAATTGATTCAACGGCACATAATCTTTGATGTAATCAGGAACTCGTGTGCGCCATGCGGCGGGTACGGCTTTGAAATCTTGCATGGTGAAGGTCGGATTGGTATTCAACTCAGTCAGGCGTTTATTCTCGATAATGTCGCGGACGCGATTGTCGGTCAGATATGCCTTGAAAAAATACTTCAACGGCATGATGATCTCAGGCTTTTCGGGCTTTGTATCTGCAATGAATTTCTCAAACTCTTCTTCGAGCAAATCATCCTTACTTTTGAATTGCTGGATAAAACCATATGCCTTTTCAACAATCTCTCGCAATGAGAGTCTCCGGTCAACGCCTGCGGCTTTGCGAAGTTTATCCAGCGTGAAGAACTCCTCGGGCTTGTCTAAAATATGGGTTGAAACATATTCAACAATGCGCTCCCAATTGCCTTCCTGCACGTTGGTTTTGATGAACTCATCTTCCTTGACGCGTTCTTCAAACTTCTCGAAGAACATGCGGTCAATCTTCATGCCTTCCAAGCCGATCTGTTGCTCTTGAAGGGATTTCAATGCGTCAGGGTCAAAGCGTTCATAACCTTCAATGACTGTGGTTGGTCCTGTATCAATGCCAGAACCTGAGCCAGTTCCTATTTTTGTGCGTGCAGGCAGTTTTAGAATTTCATCGTAATTAAACTTCTCTTCAAAATATTCACAGTTGGCAAAGAAGTCGAATAGCTTGTAGTTTATTTTCTTTGAAGAGACGATTTCCGACTTAAGTACAGGGTCATGCAGGTCTTTTGTAAACTCATAAGTACGTGTTCCACGTCCCTTGATCTGGATAAAGTCTGTCGGTGAGAAGATGGGACGCATGAGGCATAGATTTAGAATATCTTCGCAATCGTAACCTGTGGTCATCATGCCAACCGTCACACAAACACGGGCTTTGCTGGTTTTGTAAGTAGGGTTAAAGTTTGCAGAGCCGCCCAGGTTGTTGTTTGAGAAATTGATACTGAATTGCTGAGCGTCCGACACTTGCGAAGTTACCTGCATGGCAAAGTCTGATTGATACTTGCCTGGAAATATCTGGTCAGCCAACTCATTGAGAATCTGAGTTAGTTTTACAGCATGATGCTGACTTACAGCAAAAATGATACTCTTGCCAATTTCGCCGCTAATTGGATCGCGCAAAGCTTTTTCGAGAAAGGTCTTGCAAAAAAGGTAATTCGTCGGTTCAGAGAAAAACTTCTTCTCAAAGGATCGTTGGAAATAGGTTTCTTCCTGCTCGCCTTCTTCTGTTTCAACTGTTACAGAATAACCTTCGTCCGCAAGAAGTTGCGTGGTCACATCGGTTCGCGCATCTACAACGATTGGATTGATGAGAAATTTATCGTTCACGCCATCTAAAAGCGAATAACGGAAAGTCGGCTGCCCGCCTTCACACCCAAACGTTCGATACGTGTCCAGCAAAGTGCGTCTTTCCAGTTCGCGCGGGTCGCGTGCATTGCCGTGGTCGAATTTCTTGAGATAATCTCTAGGCGTTGCGGTCAAGCCGAGTTTATACCCAATGAAATACTCAAACACTGCGCGGGCATTCCCGCCGATGGAGCGGTGGGCTTCATCGGAGATGATTAGATCAAAATCGGTGGGCGAAAAGAGCTTTTTATATTTGTTGTTGAACAACAGCGATTGAACTGTGGTGACAACAATATCCGCGTTTCGCCAGCTCTCGCGGTTTTCCTTGTATATATCCGTTTTGAAATCATTTTTCAGGAACTGTTTAAAGCGCTTGTTTGCCTGATCTTCCAGTTCAAGCCTGTCTACTAAAAACAATACACGCTTGGCATTGCCTGTTTTCAAAAAGAGTTTGCATACTGCTGCCGCAATCAGTGTTTTGCCTGTGCCTGTTGCCATTTCAAACAAAAAGCGGTCATTGCCCTCTTTGACAGATTTTTGAATGGATTGAATGGCACGTACTTGATACTCACGCAAAAAACGTAGGCTGTTTTTCTCAATAAAGGCTGGTCGTTCAAGTTCGTTCTTCCAGCCAGCTTCTTCTTTGTAGGTGGGATATTGAGTCAGCGCAATATATTCTTTTGTGACAAGCTCAGAGATCAACTTTTCAGGATTGGGCTTGGTGGTTTGATACCCTTTTACCGACCACGGTTTGGGGAATTGCGTAATCACATACGGATTGCCGCGCTCCAAATCCCAAAAGTAATGCAAATTCCCATTGGAAAGAATTACAAAGCGGCAGTTTTGCGACTTTGCATATCTGCGTGCCTGTTCTTTGGCTGATAATGGATGCTTATCTTCAGACTTTGCTTCCAGAACAATCAACGGAAACCCACGCTCATCTAGTAAAAGAAAATCGAGAAAACCATGCTTTGTTGTCTCGAAATCCTCTCCGAACGCATCAAATTCTTGTTGGGTGATCTTGGTATGCAGCTCAAGTTGAATATTGGCAGAGCCATCTTCGGAATCAAAGAAACGCCATCCTGCTTCTTCCAATAGCTTATTGATCTTGATTCTAGCTTTGGCTTCTTTATTCATAAAAGTTCCTCAGCAGGGTTTTCCCCGCTCACATCCCCCAATTTTACCCGACCTTTTTACAAAAAATGGGCAGAGGGTGGCAATCCCCATCCAAGAGACTGCCGGAGGCAAAATCCCTTATAGGGAATTTTATTTTCCTTGTTAGAAACAGCCCAATCCCTTACAGGGAATCAATGAATCCCTTATTAGAAATTTAAATCCCCTTATTGAAAATTTCAAACCCGCCAACCCGGGCGTTTTTTTAGGTGTTTGCAAGGTGTGGCTTATAGCGAATTGCTAAAAATAACAAATTCGCAAAACACAAACCCGCGCAGATTTATATAATATTGTTAATGTCCATTCCCAAGGGGGATGCAAAACCGGCAGAAAGCATCTGCCCCGCTCTCCCAACAGAAAAGACAGCGTCGTATCCAAATCTTTTTTTCAAAGGAGAAAAACCTCATGACCCCACGTATCAAAGCCATCAATGCCTACCGCCCGCGCCTTGAGCAGGGCAACACCGTCCAAAAGCCCGAGCTTGTCCGCGCCTTATCGCGCTCCACTGGGCTGGTGGAAGGCTCCATCGATATGGCGAACAAAGAACTACGCGACCACATCATCGAATTCAACCGCTCGGGTCGCGCCGTCAAGGTTGAAGGCTTGGGCACCTTCTCACCCAGTATCGACCTCGATGGAACCCTCTCGATCTCCTTCCGCCCAGACCCGGCGCTCAACCACGGCATCAACCTGCCTGGCACCTTCAGTGGCACCATCATCAACCGCGAAAACATCGGCAAGACCAGCGAAGAACTCATCACCAAGTGGAACGAAGAACACCCCGACGAGCTCATCTCCATCCAAGACTAAGCCTTAACCCATACATAAGTACCCGTGACTCATCTCGAAACATCCCCTTCGAGGTGAGTCCGTTTTTAAGGGCACAGATCTTTATACCTGCCGCGCCCGCCTCACATGCAACCACTGGCATTTCATTCCCCCATATCTCCCACACAGCTAATAAACAGATACACTACATCCGAATACATCCCGCATCCCCTCTGGAGAGTAATGAAAGCCAAACGATTTCCAACCTTGTTTTTTGTCTTTACCGCCTTTTGGATCACCTTCTGCCGTTGCAGTTTAGACGGCGGCGTCCCCGTCCTCATCAGCTTTGAAGATGGCACCAGCATGAAATGCAGAGAATTTATAGACTACCGCACCGTCGGCGGCAATTCCACCACCTACGACTGCGCCCTACCCTGCCCCGATGGCAGCACCGTCCCTTTCACAGAATTCTCCTCTTCCGAGTTACTACAAGCCGTAGCCGAAGATAGCAAAGTCTCCACCACCGTTTTGCAAAACCTGCAAAAGCAATACTGCACCGCCGAGTCGTTAAGCAAAGCCACCGCCACCGTCACCGCCGCACCCACCCAAACCAGCACCCCCACGGCATTGCCGCCCGTCCTCACCGGCGAAGTCACCGCCTGCAACGTCCCCGACCGCTACATCAACCTGCGCCTCGCCCAACCCATCTTCGACTTCAGCACCGCCATCGTCACCATCAACATCAACGGCGTCTCCTCCGAGTGCGTCGTCCCCTCCGACAATCCCACCGTGCTCAGCTGCACCCTGCCTCAACCCATCACCTTCCCCATCAACATCGCCATCCTCATCAACGGCAGCCCCGCCAGCAGCTTCAGCTTCGAAGGCTCCTACTGCGGCTACCGCGACCCCAACGCCCCCCAA
>JAFLCE010000126.1 GCA_017303655.1 Anaerolineae bacterium | reverse complement strand
CCGTTGGCGCGTCCATATTGTTCTTTTGGCACCATGGGCGAAATGGCAGCAGAATAGGCGGGCCATTGAAAGGACATGCCCAAACCATAGATCACACTGGCAACATACATGTGCCAGAATTCAAGGATGCCCTGCCATTGAAAGATAAGGATGAGCACCGTGGCAAGCCCGGCAGCCAGGTCGCTGACCATCATCATCAGTTTGCGGTTATGACGATCTACCATCACACCAGCAATGGGAGAGATCAGCAGAAATGGAGTGATAAAGAAGACCTGCATGAGACCCAGCGCCGTTGCACTTTGAGTCTGTTCGAACATCCAAATGGTGAGCGCAAACTGGCTCATGGAGCTGGCAAGGACAGAAATGATCTGCCCCAGCCAGACAATGGTAAAACCAAACAAGCCGCTAGGTTTGTTTGAAGTTTGTTCCTGCATGTTTATTCCTTTCCATAAAATTGTAGGCGACAGCCACTTTGGCAGAAAGTGACTGTCACCTGTCTGAATGGCGGTGATGATGCAAGGCTATAGAGCCGTGCTGGTTACAACATCAAACGGTAGAAGGGACTTAAACGCATCGAAAACATTGTTCACTCTCCTCTGTTACTCAAAACAATCGGCGTTCGGTGAGAACTCGTCTATTCGACGAAGATCTCCACGTGTTCGCCGTCCTCTTCATCGGTCACATCGATGATCTTGCCTGTCACGCCCATACGCAGGGCTTCCATTACATTGCTCATGTCCACACCCTGAACTTCAGGAGCGAAATGTGCGCCAATCTTAAGACCGGCATCCACCAGCGCCAGTGGGATCTGAACAGAGGCTTTTGAGCGCCCGGTACGGGTATCAGTTACACGTACGCGCAGCATGCGGGCACCGCCTGCTGAAGGCGGGCGCGGCGGCATGGGAACACCCTTCCGCGAGTCGCTAAGCGCTGAAAGAAGCTTGGCACCTTCTTCCGCGCTGATCTTGCCCTCTTCGATTAATTTCAGGATCTTCATTCGTTCTTCACTGTTTGCCATGATCTATTTCCTTTCGCCGTTCAGGATGATTTTCTGAACCTTTTTCTTTTATTTTATCCTGTCACAACAGGGATATTTTCTTCTGGCAGTGCTGTCTCAGATGTTTCTTCGGTCTTGGGAAGTTTGAATTTCAACCAAATTGGAATCACCGAAAGCATAATGACAACCGCCGTGATCGTAAACGGAGCGGATGGACCAAAGCGCTGCCATAACTGTCCACCGATCCACGGGGCGGGCAGGGAGACGACACCAAGACTGGTGCTGAACAAACCGAACGCCAATCCGCGCAGCTTTTGAGGGACAGCCTTGCTAATCAGCGACTGATATGCCGGTCCAGAAATACCCGCGCCTACTCCAGCCACACCCCAGCCTACAAAGTACAACCACTGTGCACCCTCCGGGATCAGAACCAGGATGAATAAGGATGCAGAAAGCAGAACCATGCCCAAGGCAATGCAGAAGCGTTCGCCCACTTTATCCGAAAGCCAGCCGCCAGGGAAGGTGCTCAACATCATAAAGACGCCGAACATGGAAGTCACCCAGCCGATCTGCTGATAAGACAACCCGCCCACTTCTTGCATATAGACAGGGAAAAGATTCCCAGAGAATTGGAAAGAGATATCTCGTAAACCGTCAGTGATGAGCATCCAGGTGATCAACCCACCGGAGAAGATCAAACCGATCATTGCACCGAGGTTGGTTTTGAGATCTGAGAATGATAATTTTTTCTTCTCGCCGGTTTCCCCTTTGGTCGCTTCGCGCGCCATGCTCAAACGCATGATCATTGCAATAAAGTAGAACACACCCGCCACGAACAACATTAACTTGAACCCATAGGCGCCGGTCAACCACCCACCGAGCGGAGGTCCAACCACGGCGACAATCATAAAGATCGCCTGTGAAATGCCATAGACTCTGCCACGATTTTGCTCCGTGGAATGTTCGGCAATGAACGCATCAAAGCTGGGTCCAACTAATGAACGTGCCACGGCGCCCACCGCAGTTGCCAGCAGAAGCCACTGCCAGGTATCTGCCAATAAAAGCGGAATGTATCCCAACACGCCAAAGACGCTGCCGATCGCAATCGCGCGCAAACGCCCAAGCGAATCAGAAACCCAGCCGCCAAGAATTTGTAAAAACAAAGGCACGATCATTGCCAGTGTAAAGAACAGCCCAATATCAGTGATATCTGCATCCAGTTCTTTCAGGTAAAGCGGCAGCAAACCATCATACATGCTCCCGCCGATGTTCGCAAAGATCATCGCCGTCAGGAACAAGATCAAAATTCCACTCAATAAAGGTTGTTTCTTAACCGTTTCCATTCTTCTCCATTTATCCTATAAAGACTTGCACCTTCTCGCCGTCGTCGTTGTCATCCACATGCACGATCAACGGGTCGGTCATATTTTTCGCCATCGAGATGGCGTTCACGACATCGTCCACATTTGTATTCTTCAAACCATCGATGTGACGCCCAAATGTACGAATGAACCAGCCCGCAAACCCTAACGGCAACGGAAAAGCCAGCGAGATATGGCGTGGTCCATCCTGGTCTTTCGAGCGCGAACGATCCACATTCACATACAACCAGCGTGAAGTACGACTGCCCGCGCCCAACACGATCATCAAAATACCCAGGGTCAGCGGCATGCTCAAACAATAGAACCAGAAATTCAACCCTGAACTCTGTTGAATTCCAAACATGCCCCACGCCATAAAGACAGTGAGCAGGATGCCGATCCAGAGGAATGCGCCTGAAAAGCGATTTGCCCGACGACGAACTTCGTCGATCTCAGGCGCTTCGCTTCTTTCCCCGCTAAAAAAGGGTCCAGCCTCGATCACCTCAGGCTCCGCTGACGGCGCTTCCGCCGCAGCTTCATCCTCCAGTACCCGCATCAACGTCGCTGCTTCTTCGGCGCTGATCTTTCCATCTGCAACCATTTGCAGGATCTTCCTGCGTTCTTCAGAGGACATTACGAGCCTCCTTCAAGGGCTGATAAAAGTTTTTCTGCCTGTTCAGCAGTGATCTTCTTTTCCTGCAACATCTTCAAGATCGCCAAGCGTTCTTCATCGGAGGCTTGCGGCTTCTTGGATGAAACTGGCACGCCTTTCGAAGATAAATTCCAATTCCAACGCCCGATCTCTATAACAGCTTTACCGCGTCCGCGTTTTTCGGCGTCGCGAGTCTTTTGTTCCACTTTTCGGCTGGCGGCTTCGATCTTACGCTGGGCACGCTCGGTTGCCTGTTCCACACGGCGCGAGATGCGTTCTCCAAAGCCAGACCAGTCCATACCCATCCCGGCAAAGTTGCCAAAGTCTTCAGCAGAGTCACCGGCATCGGAGCGATTTGAAATACGAATATCGCCGCCTGCACTGAGCGCGATCGTGGCGGAACCATCACCAAGGGTCAATACGCGGCTGGTGGCATCTTCTTCATTCTCCACGCCATCCCAATCCACATCGATCTCATCAGCACTGAGGGTTAAGGTCGCATTTGCTTTGGGCGGCATGACCAATAAAATGTCGTCCCCGGCGTTCACGGCATAAGCTGTACCCGGTTGCGGATTTAGATACAAGACCACATCCTCCCCCACATTGGCGGTGACACTGCCGCGCACATCACGCAGAGCCAGGTCATCTGAGACCGAGTCAATCGATACGCTGCCATCCACATCGCGGACGGACACGTCAGAGTCCGCTTTACGGATAGATAAGCTTCCTTTTGCACCACGCAGGCTAAAGTCGGCATGAACCGTGTCGATGGCGACGGAATTCACGTCACGCATCGAAAGGTCACCGCTTACATTCTTCAGTTCGATCTTTCCCAGCACCCCACGAATGGAGGCATCGCCCTCAATGGATGTGATAAAAACACTGGCGCCTTTGGGGACTCTAACCGAAAGATCATCGCCACAGGAGATGTTTACTTTATCTCCATCCTGGTCAACAGTTAATTCATCTTCATCTGCTTTGAGTAAAATGTCGTCGCCTTCCCAGCCTACCAGGCTGAGATCGCCGCTCACAGATTTAATTTCGATATTGGGCGTGCGCCCGGCAGAAATCGTTTTCGACATAGGTTATTCCTCTTCCCCGCGCAAAAGGCGCGTGGCTTGCTCGGCTGTAATTTTTCCGGCTTCAAGGTCGGCAATCACAGTACTGCGAGTCTCCTCGCTAACATCAGGCGATTCATCTCTGCCTGGTTCGAAACCAAGTTTGCGAATGACTTCATGCAGGCGGTTACGAATGGTTGGGTAGGAAAGCTCAAGTTCCTGCTCCATGCGGTTGATCTTGCCTTCGCAGCGAACAAAGGTAAAAACGAAGTCCATTTGTTCGGGTGAAAGATTTGAAAACTGCCCCAGTGCAAAGCGACCCTCAATTGAGGTGTCACAGCTGGAGCAGTGCAAACGGACAACTTCCATTTCAGATTGACAGATCGGGCAACGGGTAGGTGCGGGTCGCATAAGTGGCTTCTCCGATTTATAATAGGGTGAAAATGTTTATTTTTTAGGTCGAAATCAATTTTTCTAAGTTATTTTTATGAAAATGAATTAATTTATCTTGATTTCTAATAAAATTATATTCACAATTTAAGTTTTGTCAAGTACATATTTAAAATAATCAACTTTTAAATTAAGAATATTGATATATTTCTCTATATTTCAATTTTTTTCACTGGAGGCTCCTCTTGATTCGCACCCTATACTACAAACCCGGAAAGCCTGTTCGTACTGACATCTCCCCTGCTGAATTCCCTAAACTCATCCGCGACCGTACAGGCGTGTTATGGGTGGATTTCATTGGCGAGTCGGAAGAACAAGCCGAACCCATTTTGCGTAGTTTTGGCTTCCATCCTCTCGCTATTGATGATGCCCTGCAAGAAACTCACACCGCCAAAATTGACGATTGGGGAGATCACCTCTACATGGTGTTCAATATCCTGAATTACAAACATGAACATGGTGTGTTTGAATCAGAGATCGATGAACTTGATATTTTTCTTGGGCAAAATTACATCATCACCTTTCATGACCAATTACTCACCGCTGTGGAAGATGCCTGGGTCGCCTGCCAGCGTGATCTACGCCACATACAAGACGGCGCCGATCACCTGCTTTATCGCATTGTCGACTCGCTTGTTATGAGTTACATGCCCCTGGTCGAACAGATCGACACTCAAATTGACCAGATTGAGGACCAAATTTTCGATCGCCCTAGGCGGGAGATCTTAGAACAGATTTTTGCTCTTAAGCGCATCCTCCTAACAATGAGGCGCATCCTGCTCCCCCAACGTGAAGTATTGAATAAACTGGCACGAGACGATTACCGCGTCATTGATCCTAAAGACCGCGTCTTCTTCCGCGATATTTATGACCATCTCGTCCGCCTGCATGACCTGAACGAGAGCCTGCGTGACCTTGTCAGCGGTGCGATGGATACCTACCTCTCCGTTACCAACAACCGCATGAATGAGATCATGAAGGTGCTTACGATCATCACGACCTTCTTCATGCCGATCACCTTCATCACCGGTTTTTTTGGCATGAATTTCTTCGAACCTGTTGCCCACCTGGTTGGTTGGACAAGTCAACAGGCTTTTATTGCCACCATGTCAATTTTGGTCGGGTTGCCCATTGGCATGTATATCTGGATGCGTGGGCGAACCTGGGTCTAACCCAATTTGCATACCCAAACTCCTTGACACAGAACAGGCGTTCGGTTATCATTCCTAGCACAAATGAGCGAAGAATGCTCTTAACCTACGCCAGTCCCCTGGCAGGAGGCTTGAAATGATGATGGTTCGAAAAAGCAAAGGCATTGGCGAACGCCACCAGAAAATTCTGGATTTTATTGCGTCTTACCAACGCGAACATAAGCACCCCCCTTCAATCCGTGAAATCGGAGAATATTGCGATATCTCCTCCACATCTGTGGTTAATTACTACCTCGATCAGTTGGAGAAGGAAGGTCTGCTCGAACGTGACCGTAAGATCTCACGTGGTATGAGGCTGGTCAACAACAGTCCGCTCGGCGATATGCTGCGCGTGCCTGTGTTGGGTGTAATTCAAGCCGGTGAACCCATTCCGATCCCGGCATCCGACTTCAACCCCTTCACTGCGGAAGATACTGTCGATATCGCCACTTCCTTGATGCCCACAAAGGAAAAAGGCAAAGACTTGTTCGCCCTCAACGTACAGGGAGACTCCATGATCGATGCCATGATCAACGACGGCGACATCGTAATCCTCAAACCCGCACAAGAAGCTCGCAATGGTGAAATGGTGGCTGTCTGGCTCTCAGACAAGAACGAAACCACCCTCAAGTATTTCTATAAGGAAAAGGATGGCTATCGCCTCCAGCCCGCCAACCCCACCATGAAGCCGATCATGATCAAGAAGAACGAACCCCTCGAGATCAAAGGGAAAGTTGTCATGGTCATTCGAAAAATGGAACGCTTAGCAGCATAAAACAGCAACAAAAAAGAGACCCTCCTTTCGGAGGGTCTCTTTTTTGTTGCGTATCGAATTACTCGACGACGATGGCAGCGCCAGCTTCTTCGAGCTTCTTCTTGGCATCCTGAGCGGCATCCTTGCCAACGCCGGTGAGGATCTTGCCTCCGGCAGTTTCAGCGAGAGCTTTGGCTTCACCGAGACCGAGGGAGGTCAACTGACGAATGACTTTGATGACGTCGATCTTCTTGGCGCCTGCATCCTTGATGACCACATCGAACTCGGTCTTCTCTTCAACAGGTTCAGCAGCGGCGGCAGGACCACCAGCGGCAGCAACAGCCACCGGAGCGGCGGCGGAAACGCCCCACTTCTCTTCGAGCAATTTCACGAGGTCAGCGGCCTCAAGAACAGAC
This sequence comes from Anaerolineae bacterium, assembly GCA_017303655.1. GTDB lineage: Bacteria > Chloroflexota > Anaerolineae > Anaerolineales > Villigracilaceae > Villigracilis. Next base: position 3,590 of record JAFLCE010000126.1, on the reverse strand, counting down.
AGGGTGGAAAGTTCATCCACGAGTTTAGCGAGCTTGTCAGACATTGTTTAGCACTCCTTGCTAAGATATTAGATAGTTTGAATTTAATGGTGCGAGTTGAACTCGCATGGATAAAACTAGGCAGCAGCCTGTGCGCTCTCGGAGCGCGCTTTGATGACGGCAGCCAAACCGCGGGCAGGTTCTGCGAGCGTGCGGACGAGTTTGCCAGCCGGGGCTTGCAAAACGCCGAGCAGTGTTGCGCGCATAACGGGCAGCGGCGGCAGGTCCGACAAGGCCTTGACCTGAGCAGCATTCAATGACTTACCAGCCATGAAACCGCCTTTAACCTTGACGAACTCGTTGCCTTTTGTGGCATCGGTCAGAGCTTTTGCAGTTAAGGCAGGGTCTGAGAATGCGAATGACACAGCCGTAGACTTGACGAGCATATCGCCGGGGACTTCCATGTTGTTGTCTGCAAACACGCGACGAACAAGCGTATTCTTGACCACGTGGAATTCACCGCCGGTCTCACGGATCTTCGCGCGAAGACTATCGAGCGACTTCATATTCGCACCGGTATACTCCACAAGAATCACCGCTTCGCTACGCTTGACCCAGTCGTTATACTGAGCCAGCACTTCTTCCTTGCGTTGTTTTGAAATTGCCAAAGGGTATTCACCTCCTTTCAAAAAAAGTCTTTGCCACTCTCGCAGGCAAAGACTTTTTCGCACTCCCGTAAGGGAGACAGCGCGGAGGCGCTGAAAGTTGCTACTGGGTCTCCACCTGAGCAGGGTATTAAGTTCTAGAAATGGTCTCGAACACCGCACGACCATTTCAGGAACACCCGCCTTCATCGGCGAAGTGGTTTACTAGGAATTATCGGATGTCTTGCTTATCCGGCTCCATCAATGTGTTCATTGGGATCGACCTTCACGCCAGGTCCCATGGTAGAGGCAACGGTAATACGTTTGACGAAGTTGCCCTTCGCGCCAGACGGGCGGGACTTGTTGATCGCGTCCAACAGCGCCAGGTAATTATCATACAATTTTTCTGCACCGAAAGAAACTTTGCCAATCGAAACGTGGATGTTATTACTCTTATCGAGACGGTATTCCACACGACCGGCTTTCGCTTCCTTGATGGCGCGTTCCATATCCTGCGCCGAAACAACGGTACCTGCCTTGGGGTTCGGCATCAAGCCGCGCGGACCAAGCACACGACCCAAACGCCCCACCTTCCCCATTGCATCAGGAGTGGCAATGGCGACATCGAAATCGAGGTAGCCACCTTCAATCTTCTTCAGGGATTCATCATCGTCCGCAACGAAATCTGCGCCGCCAGCACGAGCAGCAGTAGCGCCATCTCCCTGGGCAAAGACCACCACGCGAACCTTCTTACCCAAGCCGTGCGGAAGCACGACCACATCGCGCAGCTGTTGGTCAGCCTGGCGAGAATCGAGCGTGGTGCGCATGTGAACTTCAATGGTGGAATCGAACTTGGTGATGCTGGTCTCTGTTGCCAGAGCAACCGCGTCTTTTGCGGAGTAGATCTTATCGATATCAACTTTGGCGAGAGCCGCGGTATATTTTTTTCCGTGTTTAGTCATTTTATCCTCCGTGGTAATAGCGGACAGCTTGAAGCCATCCTCCCACAAAATTATTCAACGATCGTAATGCCCATCGAACGGGCAGTGCCTTCGATCTGCAACATAGCGCCTTCAAGGCTGATGGCGTTGAGATCCTTCATCTTCAATTCCGCGATCTCGCGGACCTGGGCGCGGGTCACCTTGCCGACCTTTTCCTTGTTAGGAACGCCAGAGCCCTTTTCGATCTTTGCGGCTTTACGCAGCAACACCGCAGCGGGCGATGTGCGCAGCACAAAGGTGAAAGAACCATCGGTAAAGATTGTAATTTCAGCGGGGAGAACTTCGCCCGGGCGGTTGGAGGTACGTGCGTTGTATTCTTTGCAGAACGCCATGATGTTAATACCATGGCTCGCCAACGCAGGACCCACTGGGGGCGCAGGATTTGCCTTTCCAGCTTCAAGCTGGAGACGTACGATTGCTTTTAACTTCTTTGCCATTTCATTTACTCCTGTGGTTTTAGCGGGTCATTAGGGAGACCCTCCCACCGCATCAGGCTTTGTTTTAGCCTGCTACTGTCTATTTAGTTTTACCTACACTGTTACGACTTCTCAACCTGCAGGAAGTCCAGCTCCACCGGCGTTTCGCGCCCGAAGAAACTAACCATCACGCGGACCTTGGTGCGCTCCATATCGATCTCGGAAACCACACCGCGGAAGTCATTGAACGGTCCATCGATAATGCGGACGCGCTCGCCTTGTTTGAATGTAACCTTGACCGTGGGCGACTCAGCTTCCATACGTTTGACGATCTGTGCCACTTCTTCAGGTCGCAGCGGAGTGGGATTGTTCCCCATTCCAACGAAACCAGTGACGCCAGGCGTGTTACGCACCACATACCAGGATTCTTCGGTGAGGATCAGGTTTACAAGCACATACCCAGGGAAGATATGGCGCTCCACCGTACGGCGTTTGCCATCCTTCACTTCGATCTCTTCCTGTGTCGGAATGACCACATCGAAGATCATGTCCTTCATGCCCATCGTTTCAATGCGCTGCTCAAGATTGTGACGAACTTTGTTCTCGTACCCTGAGTAACAATGGATCACGAACCAAGCCGGTCCTTCAACGGTGCTTTCGACGGGAGGCAGGTTCGAGGGGATCTTCGTTTCGGGTGCAGGAGCAGGCACAGACGCCGGAGTGGAAGCGGGAACTTCCGCAGGAGCAGACTGCTCTTCGGAAGGGGCATCCATCGATTCCTGTTCAAATTGCTCTTGCGGTTCCGGTAAATCCATCACTGGGTCCTCAATTCAAACGAGATCTAGAGAATGATCAGGTCCATTAATCGTCCGGCGAGGTAATCTACACCGGCAAGGAAAAGACCAATCACCAACATTACCACCAAAACAAGTACAGTGAGGCGGCGCGCTTCGGGCCATGTGGGCCAGCTGACTTTGCGCAGTTCACCGCTTGTTTCGCGGAAATAACGCTGAATGGCGTTTTCCTGTTTCTTGACTTTCTTTGCTTTCTCAGCCAAGGTTTTGCTCCTTCAGTATTTTACGGCTAAAACGCCGCGAGGCGCGGCGTTGCCTAAGGCAGGCCAGGTAGGACTTGAACCCACAACCGCTCGTTTTGGAGACGAGAGCTCTGCCAATTGAGCCACTGGCCTAGGATGTAGGGGCAGGCAAGCCCGCCCCTACTGAAACTACTTGGTTTCGCGATGCACTGTGTGCTTCTTGCAGCGGTCACAGTACTTCTTTAATTCCATTCGGTTCGGATCGTTACGACGATTCTTCTCGGTGGTGTAATTGCGTTCCTTGCAATCGTTGCACTGCAGGGTAATCACCGGTCGAACGTCTTTCTTCTTGGAAGCCATTTTACTACCTTACTTTCAACTAACTACGAGATGATCTTGGTAACGACACCCGCGCCGACGGTGAGACCGCCCTCGCGAATAGCGAACTTGGAGCCCTGCTCCAACGCCACCGGCACGATGAGTTCCACCGTCAGGTTCACGTTGTCACCAGGCA
>JAFLCE010000125.1 GCA_017303655.1 Anaerolineae bacterium | reverse complement strand
GGGCAGCCATCGGGTGCGCGCAAATGAGCCACGATCTCTGCAAACGCTTCAAAGGACGTCCCCACGCCAAGAGAAGGCACAAAAAGCGAAATGGGATACGAAAGGTCCGCGCCGCCAAACTCAGCCAAGCTTGTTTCGGTCACCCCGGCTTTCTCCACTACTGACAATTTATGGCTATCCGCATAGACTATATGCAAAACCGTCCGCACTTGTTGAGCCATTTCAGGCGAAGCGATGTCCAAAATTAAAGTGTCCACATCGGGCGGAGTGGGAGGATAATGCCGCAGAGTAAACTCTGCCCCACTGAGCAGTGTCAGTTTCGAGGGCGGGGTGAGGCGCAGCATCTCAAAGATGGAGTTGATCTGATTGAAGTCCATGGTATTTCCATTTCCAGTGGTCGAGTAGGCAGTGTAGTCACAATACGGATCTTATCCTACTTGACCATTGCCGTATCGAGACCACCATGTTAAACGCGTAATCCGTAATTCGTAACTCGTAGGTTTTACGGATTACGCATTACGGATTATCAGATGGGATAAACCCAGAAGATTCTTAACGCTTGGTGTAGGTCGGAGCCTTGCGGGCTTTCTTGAGACCGGGCTTCTTGCGTTCCTTGATACGAGCATCGCGGGTGAGCAAGCCCTTCTTGCGCAGAGCGGAGGTCCAATCTGCGTTCATGATCTGCAGGGCGCGAGCCACACCGAGGCGCACAGCTTCGGTCTGCCCAGCCACGCCACCGCCGTTGACCAGAACGGTCACATCGTACTTGGCGGCTGCCTCACCCACCGCACCAAAGGGGCGCATAATGTCTGCCACATCGCCGAAGCGGCTGAAGAAGACAGCGCCTTCCTTTTCATTGACGGTGAACTTGCCGCTGCCAGCGGTCAGGCGCACGCGGGCGGTGCTTTCCTTGCGGCGTCCGATACCTTCAAAATATTGAGCCATGTTTTCTTTCCTTCTTTATTCCAAAGCCTTGAGTTTCTGAGCGCCATGGGGGTGTTCATCGCCACCGTACACCTTCAAACGCTTGAGCACGGCACGTCCCATGCGGTTGTGCGGCAACATGCCCCACACAGCATCGCGCAGTGCGCGATCGGGATATTGCGCAAGCTGGTCGCGCAAAGAAATGCTTTTCAACCCGCCGGGGTAACCGGAGTGATGATAGTAGGTCTTGGAAGTGAGGCGAGACTCGGTCTTGGTGCCGGTCACGGTCACATTCTGCGCATTGATCACCACTACATAATCACCCATCTCCACGCCAGGCGTAAAGGTCGGTTTGTGCTTTCCAAGCAAAATGTGTGCAATGCGCGTGGCAAGGCGCCCAAGGTTCTTGCCTTTGGCATCCACAATCAGCCATTCGCGCTGAATTTCAGCGGCTTTCGGATAGTATGTCTTCTGTTGCACTTTCGTCTCTCCGTTTCTTATTTATCTTTTCAGTGATCCATATTCAACATTTGTCAAACTCAAGCCATGTGCAGGAGCCAGCCCAGCAGGAAGGCTACCCACTCCCTTTTTCAAGGCAAGGCGGATATCTTCGAGCGAACATCTTCCCTGCGCGGCAGCCGTTTGAACAAATACCAGCCTGCGCACCATTCGATACAGGAACGCATCTGCCCGAACTTCGAACTGCCACTCACCATTGGGCTTCCGTCTCCACTCGGACTTTGTCACCGTGCGGGTCGTCGTCCCCTTTTCAGAGGTCGCCGATCCGAAGGCGGCAAAATCATGTGTGCCGAGGAAAAGTTCAGCCGACTGGTTGAGCGCGTCACTTTCTGGTTTCGGCCACAAGCGCCAGGCAAACCTTTCTCGTAACGGGTCACGAATGGGTTCGCAAAACAACCTGTACCGATACGAGCGAGAAAGCGCATCGAACCGGGGATGAAACTCCGCATGTACAGACCTTATCTTTCTGACAGCAAGGTCAGCAGGGAGTTTCGCATTGATCGCCTGCAACAATCGTTCTACCGGGTGCGACCATTCGTTGAAATCGAATGCCGCCGCCTGCCCTGCTGCATGGACGCCAGTGTCGGTTCGCCCCGCCATAAGGACGGAGTTTCCGGTCCAACCGATCTGATGAAGGGCATTTTCAAGCTCGCCCTGCACCGTTCGGGAGTTCGCCTGCCGCTGGCTGCCGGTAAACCCGACGCCGTCGTAGGCAAGGATCACTTGGTAACGTGCCATTTACACTAACCAGTGACCAGTGTTCAGTCGCCAGTGACTTGGTCACTGATTACTGGATACTGATGACTGTTCTTACTCTTCCACAAGTTCGAGGACAACCATCTCAGCGGCATCGCCGAGTCGGGGTCCGAGTTTGGTCACGCGGGTGTAACCACCATTGCGTGAAGCAAAGCGCGGAGCGATCTCGTCAAACAAGCGCTTGATGATCTGGTTGTCGCCAAGTTTGGAGATGGCGACGCGGCGGGCATGGACCTTCTGGTCCGCGCTGGCATCGGCGCTGTTCTTGGCGAGGGTGATAAGGCGTTCGGCATCACCGCGAATGGCGGCTGCTTTTGCCTTGGTGGTCTGAATACGCTCGTGCGTAAAGAATTGTTTGATCAGGTTGCGTCGCAGAGCAATACGTGAGCTCTTTGTGCGTCCTAATCGATAACCTGCTACTGAATGTCGCATTTCTTAGTTCTCCGAAGGTTGGTCTTTCAAAAAGCCTTTTTCGCGCATCTTGTCGCGAAGTTCATCGAGGCTCTTCTCACCGAAATTGCGGATGGACATAACTGCGGACTCGCCCTTTTCGAGGAGTTCGAGCACATCCCCCACCGTGGTGATACCGGTGCGCTTCAGGGAGTTGAAAACGCGCACTGAGAGGTCGAGGGCTTCCACTGGCGTTTCTGCCAGTTCACTGCTCAGGCGGCTGCCGGAGGTTTCGCGCTCGATCGCCACCGTCAGCATCTCTTCATTTACACCTGCAATGTAGCGCAAGTGATCGATGAGAATGCGAGCGGAGGAACTCAGGGCGCGTTCCGGGGTCACGGTGCCGTCTGTCCAGATTTCCAAAATTAATTTGTCATAATTCGTGCTCTGCCCAACGCGCGCAGATGCCACTTCCCAATTGACACGTTTGACCGGGCTGAAGATCGCATCCACTGGCAACTCGCCGATGGGTGTATGCCCAGAGCGGTCATTGGCGGGAGAATATCCACGTCCGCGTTCAACAACAAACTCAACATCGAGTTTGGTCTTGGGGTTATCCACAGTGAAAAGATACGTATCGGGGTTGACGATCTCGATCTCGGCTGGAGTAATAACATCCGCCGCAGTGACCGTTCCCTCGCCGCGCACTTCAAGGTGCATACGGGCGCTATCCACGCCGTCCATCTTGATGCGGATCTGTTTGATCTGCAGCATTACCTGGATGACATCTTCACGCACGCCGGGGATGTCGCTGAATTCATGCAAGACATCCGCGAAACGCACCGATGTGATCGCTGTGCCTTCCAAAGAGGAAAGCAGGATGCGCCTGAGCGCGTTCCCAAGCGTTACACCGTAGCCGCCTTCCAGCGGACCGATAACAAATTTGCCATAGTTTCGAGCTTCGGCTTCGCGCTCGATCTTGGGCATAACCATGTTCGAAATGATACCCGTCACGGTTCACCTTTCCCTTTTGATCAGGCTCCGGGTCAGGGACCAGTTCAAGGTCCAGACCCGAAGCGTGCGGACGATTAGCGTCGGGAATAGTATTCGACGATCAATTGTTCGTCGAGACTTCCGTCAATTTCAGCGCGTTCCGGCATACGAGCCACGGAACCACTCATGGACTTCAGGTCGCGGCTGAGCCAGCTGGGAGAATTGCGCTTTTCAGCGAAAGCACCCAATTCCTTGAAGTAGGTCAGCTTGCTGGAACCTTCGCGCACAGCAATAGTATCTCCATCGGAAAGAAGCATCGAGGGGACATCTGTGCGGCGTCCGTTCACAGTGAAGTGGCCATGGGTTACCAACACGCGGGCTTGCGCGCGGCTGGAAGCAAAACCCAGGCGGAAGACAACATTATCGAGGCGGGACTCAAGGATCTGAAGCAGGTTCAAGCCGGTGAGACCGCGGCGAGTGATCGCTGTATCATAATAGCGGCGGAATTGGCGTTCGAGCACGCCGTAAATGCGGCGAGCCTTCTGCTTGGCACGCAACTGACGGGCAAAGTCGGAGGCGCGGCCCGTGGAACCGGGGTTGCCGCGTCCTGCGGTCTTGCCATGCTGCCCAGGTGCGAAACTGCGTCGTTCAAACGCGCATTTGGGAGTAAAACAACGCTCACCCTTGAGGTAGAGTTTTTCTCCCTCGCGGCGGCAAAGTTTACAAACCGGACTTAATGTTTTAGCCATAAATTAAAAACCTCACTTACACGCGTCTTCGTTTCGGCGGGCGGCAGCCATTGTGCGGCACCGGGGTAATATCCGCGATCAACAACACCTTCAAACCCATCGCCTGAACAGCGCGAATTGCATTCTCGCGGCCGGGTCCGGGTCCTTTAACATACAACTCCACTTCCTGCAAACCCTGCTGCTGAGCAGACTTGATCGCCTGTTCGGCAGCGAGACGTGCTGCAAAAGGAGTGCTTTTGCGGGAGCCCTTAAAGCCAGCAGAGCCAGCGGAACCCCAGGAAATGGTGTTGCCTTCAGTGTCGGTAACGGTAACAATCGTATTATTGAAGGAAGCGAAGATATGAACCTGTCCGCGGGACAGGGAGCGCTTACCTTTTTTCGCACCGGCTGCGCGGCGCGTGGAACGTACACTCTGAGCCATAGTTTCTTTACCTCTCGGACAGGATTACTTCTTGGCGCCACGGCGACGACCGCGACCGGCAACCGTCTTCTTGGTGCCTTTACGGGTGCGTGAATTCGTCTTAGTGCGTTGACCGCGAACAGGCAAGTTACGGCGATGGCGTAAGCCACGGTACGAGCCGATTTCGATCAAACGCTTGATATTCATCTGGACCTCGCGGCGTAGATCACCTTCCACTTTATAGTGCTTGGAGATGTACTCACGAATGACGGAAACTTCGGCTTCCGTCAGGTCTTTGATGCGCGTGTCGGGATTGACTTTGGTATCTGCCAAAATCTTCTTGGCGCGGGTAGGTCCAATACCAAACAGGTAGGTCAGACCCACTTCTGTCCGCTTATTGCGGGGAAGATCAACACCTTCAATTCTTGCCATGGTTCAACTACCCTTGTCTCTGTTTGTGTTTAGGATTTTCGCAAATGATGTAAACAACTCCCTTGCGCCGAATGATGCGGCACTTGGCACAACGCTTGCGAATGGATGGCGATACTTTCATGAAATTTCTCCTTGCATTTTGCTGTAATTAGCACAGCCAAAGGTCTAATTATACTGGTCGTTCTCGAATTCGTCTATATTTTCACGGGTTTCCGCAGGGTCATAAGACAGTCAGGATTTGAGGTTCTCCTTCGGTAACGGCGACTGTGTGTTCAAAATGCGCCGTCAACGACCCGTCTGCAGAAACTACCGTCCATTTATCCGGCAGGACGCGCGTTTCGTACGTCCCGACTAACACCATAGGTTCGAGGGCAATGGTCATTCCCGGTTTAAGAGGAAGACCAGTTCCCGCCGCGCCGTAATTTGGCACCTGCGGACCTTCGTGCATATCCTTCCCGACACCGTGTCCGGTGTATTCCCGGGTGACATGCAGCCCATGGCTTTCTACATATTTCTGTATCGCCGCAGAGATATCACCTGTTCGTCTGCTTTTGCGCATCTGTGCGATGCCCGCATGCAGAGCCGCTTCGGTGACTTCAAGCAGGGTTTGGGCCTCTTGCGAGACCTGCCCCACTCCCGCCGAAAAGGCTGAGTCTGCCACATAGCCCTGGTACACAGTACCGCAATCGATCGAAACGACGTCCCCATCCTTCAGCTTGCGCTTCAAGTTGGGAATTCCATGCACCATCTCGTCATTGATACTGACGGTAATGGATGAAGGAAACGGCGGGTGTCCATAGCCTTTGAAGGGCGATACACATCCATATGACTTCAGCACTTCCTCAGCAGCCGCGTTGAGGTCCGCTGTCGTCACACCTGGTTGTAAAAGTTCTTTCACTTTCGCCAGAACTGTTGCATTGATGCGCCCTGCTTCGCGCATGATCTTGATCTCTGCAGGGGTCTTAATATTGATCCGGCGTTCATGAAACATGTTGGTAAACCTTGTCTTACACAGGGGATTTAACCCTGATCATGCGTACATTATTTTTTCAAAGCGCTTAGCAGTTCTTTAGTAACCTGCTCAACAGCCTGAGTTCCATCAATCTCGGCAAGTTTGCCAGCCTTGCGGTAGTAAGCTACTAGAGGCATGGTCTGATCGAGATACACACGGATGCGTTTTGTTACCGTCTCGACCTTGTCATCATCACGCTGGTAAACCTCGGAGCCGTCTACATCACAAATGCCAGACTGCTTGGGCGGGTTGAACTTCTCGTGATAGATATGTCCATGTGCTCGGCAGGTCCAGCGTCCGCTTGTGCGCTCTACGAGGGTTTCCTCGGCGGCAGTGATATATGGAACAAGATTCACTTCACCTTTGAAACCCTTGAGCATTATTTCAAGGGCATCCGCTTGAGCCGGAGTACGAGGAAATCCATCAAGGATGGCACCGGCTTCACAATCCGCTCTAGAAATACGTTCACGGATCATATTAATCGTGACATCATCCGGCACCAATTCGCCCTTATGCATATAAGATTGGGCGAGTTTTCCAAGATCTGTCTGATTTTTCAGATTCTCACGAAACAAATCACCAGACGAAACGTGTGCCAGATCGGTCTTTTTTGCAAGGATCTCGGCTTGCGTTCCCTTGCCAGCTCCTGGGGGTCCTAGCAGAACAATGTAGGTAGGCATTTGTTCAACCCTTAGCGGACTAACAACGAGTCTTGGTATCCGTGCAGCTTCAATTCGGCGTCAATATTTTGGAAGGTATCTCGAACAACACCGACGACGATCAGCAAACCAGAAGATGTGATCAGGAAGATACCTGTGTTATTAGAGGCAGAGATATTGAATGCAGCCAGTATCAATCCCAAAAGGAATGGCATGATAGCGACTACCCCGAGGAAGACTGCGCCCACCAAGGTGATGCGGCTTTGAACTGTACTCAGGTATTTCTGAGTGGGAGCACCCGTAAGCACACCAGGCACACTGGCGCCAACCTTTTTCAAATTCTCGCCATAGTTTTGCTGGTCGAACATAACAGTAGTGTAGAAGAATGTAAAGACTACCACCATAAGGAAGTAGATCGTCCAGTAGCCCCAATTGCTGGTGCCAGTAGCGCCAAAGAAGTTCTGGACGCCAAGGAAGAAATCTGCAATTGCCTGATTCTCGCTATTAACAAAGAAGCTGGCAATGATGGCAGGGAATTGTAAGATGGCACTGGCAAAGATCAAGGGGATCATGCCAGAAAGATTGACCATCAAAGGCATGGTGCCTTTGACCGGCATGGACATGCGATTTCCAACCCGACGACCTGGATACATAACAGGCACATTTCTGCGTCCTTGTTGAACGTATACGATCGCAATCACGGTTAGAACAATGATAAATACAGTCAACGCCAACATGATCCAGCGAGAGGATTCGTCTGCAAGGAGTGTAGCAAAGTTGCCCGGGATTTGAGCCACGATACCGGCAAAAATGATTAGAGATAGTCCCTGCCCACGGATACCGTATTCAGAGATCAACTCACCCAGCCAGATGGCAAACATGGTACCGGCTGTCATAGCAACCAAAACAGACCAGGAAACGAGCGCCGTTTCTGCATCAAACAAACCGAACTCTAAAACCTTTCGCTCAATTCCGGGGGTGCTAAGAGTAAAGGAGTTGAACAGGTTGATCTGACCAATCGCTGAAAGTGCAGCCATGGGCACAGAAAGGTAGTACGTCCACTTTTCCTGCCAGCGGCGACCTTCACGAGGATCATCCTGAATTCTTTTCTGCAAGGATGGAATGATCGGGATCAACAGTTGCAGGATGATCTGAGCGGTAATATATGGATAAACACCCATCGACAACAGGGAGAAATTGGAAATTGTGCCACCGGAGAGCAGGTTTAGAAAATCGAGAAAACCGCCCGAGCCAGATGCCGACGCGCGAAATGCTTTGAGGATTTCTTGGTCCACACCTGGAGCCGGGACATTTGCCGCAATTCGGAAGATCACAAGAAGAATCAATGTGATGACCAACTTGCGGCGAATATCCTCAGATTTCCAAAGGTAGTGCCAGCCAGAAAAGGTGCTCTTCATCAGAAGTATCCTTTGAAAGTTAGGCGATCAACTCGACCGAGCCGCCAGCCTTTTCGATCTTGGCTTTGGCACCGGCGCTGACACGATGAACGCGAACCTTGAGGGCTACGCTCATCTCACCACGTCCGAGTATTACGATCGGGTTGCGGATATCGCGCAGTAGACGCGCTTCGGCAAGCGATTCCGGGGTCACTTCCGCATTGGCTTTGAACGCCTCGGAGAGCTGATCCAGATTCACTTCATTGAAATCTACCTGATTAGGCGGGGTGAAGCCTTCACCACGGATAAACGGTAAGCGGCGATAGAAAGGCAGGTTACCGCCCTGACGGTACAAGTGACCGCCTTCGCCGGAGCGCGCACCGGCACCCTTGGTACCACGACCGGCGGTTTTACCCTGACCGGCAGAAATACCGCGACCTACGCGTTTTCGGTTCTTTTTCGACCCAGGATTGGGCACAAGATCGTGTAGTTTCATAGTCACAGCCTTACTCTTCAATCTTGATCAAGTGAATGATCTTGTTCAACATGCCGCGCAGAGCGGGCGAGTCTTTGTGTTCAACGGTTTGGTGCAATCGTCGCAGACCAAGCGCTTTGACGGTCGCCTTCTGGTCTTTGGTGTAACCAATGGCGCTGCGCACCAAAGTCACACGAATGTTTTTGCCGGAGGCAGTCTCTTGCTTAGGCATGCTGCTTCCTCCGTTCCCAGAATGGGAGCAATTCATCGGGGCGCTTGCCACGGCGGGCAGCTTCTAGTGCTGGTGACCGAAGTCCGTCCAGCGCATCGAAAGTCGCCATAACCACATTAAGGACATTGGCGCTTCCCATCGATTTTGTGAGAATATCGCGTACACCAGCTACTTCTAACACAGCACGAACACCGCCTGCAGCAATAACGCCTGTACCAGCAGATGCGGGTTTCAGGAATACTCTAGCGCCTGCCACCTTGCCCAAAGATTCATGAGGAATGGTGGTTCCGGCGATATTCACATTGCGAATATCTTTGCGGGCACGCTCAGAAGCCTTGCGCATCGCATCGGGAACTGCATTCGCCTTCCCAACGCCCATGCCGATGTTGCCCTTCTTGTCGCCTACTACAACGGTTACACGAAAGCGGAAGCGACGACCACCCTTCACCACTTTGGCAACACGGGCGATCTCGATCACGCGTTCTTCAAAAGCGTCCTGCGTTTCAAACTGTTTATCGAATTGATTATCTGCCATTTCTTTCTCCAATGTTCCGCAGTTAGAACTGCAGACCGCCTTCGCGCGCGCCGTCTGCCAGGGCTTTGATTCGCCCGGTGTAGCGGAAACCGCCACGGTCAAATACGACCGAAGAAATTCCCTTGGATTTTGCACGTTCAGCAATCGCCTGACCGATGGCTTTCGCCTGTTCGGTCTTCTTCAAACCCTTGACCTTTTCACGCAGATCCTTGTCAACGGTGGAGGCAGAGACGAGGGTGTTGCCATCCATATCGTCGATGATCTGGGCATAGATGCCCGTCAGGCTCTTGAAGACGTTCAAACGCGGGCGTTCGGGGTTGCCGAAGACTTGTTTACGAACACGCAGATGACGGCGTTCACGAGCCAGAGCACGATTTTTATTAGCCATGTCTTACTTGGCTCCTTTCCCGGCTTTACCGGCTTTGCGGCGAACCTTTTCGCCAAGATAACGCAAGCCCTTGCCGTGATAAGGCTCAGGCGGACGGACACTGCGAACATTTGCAGCCACCTGCCCAACCAATTCCTTATCGAAACCCAAAACCTTGATCTGACGGGTCTTTGCATCTGTTTCAAAAGAGATACCGGCAGGCGGTTCGATCTTAACCGGATGGGAATACCCGACAAATAATGCCAGATTCTTCCCTTCCATTTCGGCGCGGTACCCCACGCCTTCTACTTCGAGGACAACTTGAAATCCCTTGCTCACACCGTGGATCATATTTGCGAGTACGGCGCGAGTGGTTCCATGCAAAGCACGCTCTTCAGGGTTATCCGATGCACGAGCGATCTTCAACTGGTTGTCTTCCATTTTGATATCAATCAATTTGGAAAATTCCCGGTGAAGTTCACCCTTCGGTCCCTTGACATGAACTTTGGAGCCAGTCAGCTCCACTTGCACACCAGTTGGGATATCTACAGGTAAACGACCAATGCGAGACACGATAAACCTCCTACCAAACCTTGCAGATGATCTCGCCGCCCACGCCCAATTGTCGGGCACGTGCGCCGGTCATTACACCCTTGGGGGTCGAGAGAATGGCAACGCCAATTCCAGAAAGAACCCAGGGGATGTCGGTTTTCTTGGTGTAGATACGGCGACCGGGCTTGCTGACGCGCTCCAAACCGGAGATGACTGCGCGTCGTTGGCGGCGTTCGCCCACATATTTAATTTTGAGGCGCAAGACTTTCTGCGCTTCCTGCTCACCATCAACCGCTTCGAACCCTTCGAGGAAACCTTCCTCTTTGAGGATCTTGGCAATCTCAAGCTTGATCTTGGAACTCGGCAAAGCAACCTGGGCATGGCCCGCCAAAACGGCGTTGCGGATGCGAGTTAACATATC
>JAFLCE010000124.1 GCA_017303655.1 Anaerolineae bacterium | reverse complement strand
CTCCGTCTGCTCGCGTGGGGTGCGGAAGCGCGAGAGCATTTCCACTTTCACCGGGAATGCCGCGAGGCGTTGAGAGAAAGTTTCGAAGTGTTGCTGCGCCAAAACCGTAGTCGGCACAAGCACTGCCACTTGCCTGCCGCTCATTACGGCTTTGAAGGCAGCGCGTAAAGCGACTTCTGTTTTTCCATAGCCGACATCACCGCATAACAAACGATCCATTGGGCGGGCACGTTCCATATCACGTTTGATATCGACAATGGCACGCTTCTGGTCTTCAGTTTCGACATATGGAAAACTATCTTCCAGTTCCTTCTGCCATTGAGTATCCGGGGCAAAGGGATAACCTTCTACCACTTGACGGCGCGCGTACAGGTCGAGTAAGTCTTCAGCGACCTTCTGCACCGCTTCTTTGACTCGTGCTTTCGTCTCTGCCCAAGCCTGCCCGCCAAGATTATCCAGCGAAGGCTTGCCACCGTCCGCGCCGACGTAACGCGTCAGCCGGTCTGCCTGATGAACAGGGACATAAAGAATATCGTTACGCTCATACTCAACGGTGAGATACTCTCGTTCGTGTCCGTCCAACTGTCGCTGAGTCAGACCCGCAAACCGCCCAATGCCGTGATCCACATGGACGACGTAATCCCCCACTTGCAGATCCGCGTACAAGGCTTCGGGCGTATCCGCTGTTTGGCGTTGACGTGTGCGTGGCTGTGGGCGTTCCCAACCGAAGACTTCTGAGTCAGTGATCAGGTGAAGAGTGAAACGCGAATCCGCTTTGAGCGTAAAACCTTCGGAGAGCGAGGACTCAATAAATTCAAGATTCGGATGTTCAGAGTCACGGTAATGCTCAAACCATAATTCACGCAATCGTTGCGCCTGACGTGAAACAATATAGACCTGCTCACTGTCATCCACAATTGGGGCAAGATAATCAATGAAAGGTTTAAGCCGTCCACCAAAGCGTTCGTCGTGCCCGAAGTGCGCAGCGAGTTGCAACTCATCTTCTGCTTCAGTAGAGTGACCCAGCTCCAGATGCGCAAACTCACTCAAGTTATCGTTCAGCTCAGACCAGGGGATATACGGCACAGGAAAGCTTTCTGCAAGCGTGCCTTCTTTGATACTCTCTTGCCGAAACTTAACCGCCTGCTCTTCCACCTCATTCGCCATCACATCGATCAGGCTCAGGTCATCCACCAATACCAAAGTCTTTTGCGGAAGATAATCCAACAACGAAGCAGGCTGACCATGCAACAATGGAATATGAAATTCAGAAAGTGGTGTTTCGGTTTCAGTCGTATCCGCTAAAAATTCACGCGCAGGCGTGATCAAAATCGTTTCAAGTTTTTCAAGTGTACGCTGTGTAGCAGGGTCAAACGAACGGATGGTTTCGATCTCATCACCAAAGAAATCAAGCCGCACTGGATTCAGTTCCGTGGGCGCCCACACATCGAGGATGCCACCACGCCCAGAGAATTGACCCGGCTCGAGGACGGTGTTGACGCGCTGGTAACCGATCCGCGCCCACTCACGCATCAAACTATCGGGTTGGTGGGTCTGGTTGACTGTGAGCTTTTTACACGCTTTGAGAAAATCCCGCCGCGGCAAAGTACGCGTCATCAACGAGCGGACCGAAGCAACAATAATGGGTGGCGTTTCAGGTTTCTTGATAAACGGTAAGTGATAAGCAGAAAGTGCAGTGAGAGTTTGAAGACGCTCCCGGCGTGTGGTCACACCCCAAGCAGCCTCTTCATAAAATAGCGGATTCGGTTCAGCAAATAGATAACGCGAAGACTTCACCCAGAATCCCAGTTCATCGAACATCGCCAAAGCATGGTCGGCACGATCGGTGATGAGCATGATGGGTTGATTCACATCCGCATGCAGCGCCGCAAGGATCGGCAAACGGACAGCACGCGGCAAACCCAACCCAGAGGTCGATTTGCTCGCGGTCAGTTCACCCAACAAATGTTGGTATGAGGGTAAAGTGCGTAATTGAGAAAGAAGGCTTTGCATAATCAAATGAATAGAGAATGGTGAACAGGATACTTCCCATCTATTCGCAATTCCCTAGAACCTATTCCCGAATATCTCCGTTGTATTTATTCATAGCAGCGTTCAAGCCTTTCATCACGAATTCAAGAGCCGCCTCAGAAGCACGGGAGAGAAGATCGGGCATGAGTTTTAGATCATCCCTTGAAAAATCTTGCAAGACGTAATCCTTCGCGTCCATGCGCCCAGGCGGGCGACCAATGCCAAGACGCAAACGTGGAAAATCTTTGGTGCCGAGTAACTCAATCGTATTCGCCATGCCGCGCTGACCGCCTGGCCCGCCGGTGGGACGGATACGAATGGTGCCATAGGGAATGTCCAAATCGTCATGAGCGATGAGCAAGTTTTCGAGCGGAATCTTGTAGAAGTGCAAAAGTCCCTGCACCGATTGACCAGAAAGATTCATATAAGTCTGCGGTTTGGCAAGGATGAGTTTATGCTCTTCGTACACGCCCGAAGTGACAATGGCTTTAGATTGCACTTTCATCCCGCGTGCGCCGATCTTTTCGGCAAGATGGTCGATGAGCATGAAGCCAATATTGTGACGGGTGTCTTTATATTCACGTCCCGGGTTGCCGAGACCAATGAGGAGGTAGGGTTCTGCCATGGTTAATATTCCAACAATTAGGTATTTTTCCGTATGCGTAGGATAAGAGAGAAAAATGTAAAGATGATCAGAATGAATAAGGCGCTTTTCCAAAAGACATTGAAAATGGAAGATTCTGTGAGGGCAACCGGGTTCATGGGCAATGGCGTTGAAGTCGGATAGGAGGCATTGGGTGTTGGGATCACCTGTTCATTCGGAAGCACGGGTGTTTCATTGGGCGCTTGAAAGTTGAAATCGCCCAATGTGGGCTGCGGCGTGGGAGACGGAACTTCATTGAGGATTTTCAAGTCGGTGATGAGTGCATCTTGGAAGGTGCCATCTTGAAATGTGACGCGCAGGCGCAGGGTGTAGTCCCCGTCGGTGATAGTGCTTGTGTCCCAAACGGCTAGGGGCGAGTCCGTTTTCGGCTGGGAAAAGGTCTGGATGGTGAACCAAACGTCGCCGGAGGGTGAGGCGAAGGTAAATGCCAGCTCGGCAGAGGCAAAGTTGGGGGTGTCCATCTGCCCTTGAATCTCTACTTGCCCGCGCAGGGTCTCGCCAGGTTGGGGAGCGGTGATCGCAACCTGTGAATCTTGAAAAAACAAGGTGAGGGCAAGAATCAATTCAAGCATGGCAATCGGTAAGTTTAGCATGAAGAGGTATGCGGGTCAAATTCTGCTCATTTTTCTGCAATGTATAAATTGAAAACGAATTGAAATGTGCGGGCAATTCTCGAATAGGGCTTTTTCTGGTAAACTCTTATCGTCCAATCAATATTTAGGAGATCAAGTTATGGCACCATCCCGCGCTGAACAACTCGTGGAACGACTTCGCAATATGCAAGCCGCCGCGCCCGACATTGAAGCCTCTGCCATCGTTTCGGTGGATGGGTTGATCATGGCATCTGCTTTGCAGCAAGGTGTGGAAGAAGATCGTGTATCCGCGATGTCTGCGGCGATGCTGAGCCTTGGCGAGCGCATTTCCGGTGAATTGGGACGCGGTTCTCTTGAACAGGTATACATCAAAGGCGATAAAGGTTCGATCGTGCTCACCGCTATCGGTGAAGAAGCCGTATTGACCGCGATGGCGCGGCATGAGGCGAAACTTGGCATGGTCTTCCTTGAAATGAGACGCGCCGCTGAAGACCTGGTTAAACTAGTCGGATGAAGCGGAAAAATCACTTCCCCACAAAATAACGCAACCCCGAATGGGGAGGGCATAACGCCCTCCCCATTCTCTTTGTATATTAACCCTCACCCCATCCCTAGTGGGGTGTAAATCAGGAGAAGATGTATGACAACAAAGTATTTATTTTTTACCGGCGGTGTGGTGTCGTCGGTAGGCAAAGGTGTGACGGCAGCAGCCACCGGACTGCTCTTGAAGGAGCGCGGATTCAAAGTAGCGGTTCAAAAATTGGACCCCTACATCAATGTCGATCCTGGCACGATGTCGCCTTACCAGCATGGCGAAGTATATGTGCTCGATGACGGCGCAGAAACGGACCTAGATCTTGGTCACTACGAACGCTTCATTGACATCCGCCTGAGCCGGGTTAGCAATTTCACAACCGGGCAGGTTTATGCTGAGACCATTGCCAAGGAGCGCCGCGGCGATTATCTTGGCGGAACAATTCAGGTCATTCCGCATATTACAAATGAAATCAAACGTCGCATTGGGCTGGCTGCCAAAGAAACCGGCGCAGAGATCATGATCCTCGAAGTAGGCGGTACAGTGGGCGACATTGAGTCACAGCCCTTCCTTGAAGCACTGCGCCAACTCCGCAATGAAGTGGGGCGCGAGAATTGTCTGTTCGTGCATGTCACCTGGCTGCCAACCATTGGAGCTACGGGCGAGATCAAGACCAAGCCCACTCAACATTCTGTGGCAGCCTTACGGTCGATCGGTATCTCACCCAATATCATTATCGCACGTGCCGATGCAGACATTGACCAGGGCTTGTGCGACAAGATCGCCCTGTTCTGTGACGTGGAAAAAGATTCAGTCATCCCGATGAAGACCGCCAGTGTTTTGTATGAAGTTCCGCTCTTGCTTGATGAACTTGCCGTTGGCGAATTGATGCTCAACAAGCTCGGCTTGAAAGCCAGCAAAAAACCGGATATGCGTCCGTGGCAAAAGTTGGTGGATGAAGTGAAGAAAGAAAAACCGACAGTGAATGTGGCGTTGGTCGGAAAATATGTCGAATTACAAGATGCATACATGTCTGTTCGTGAAGCTTTGAAACATGCCGCCCTTGCGAACGGAGTGGAAGTTTCCATCAGTTGGGTACATTCAGCAGACCTCGAAAAAGATAAAGGCTGGGATGTAGTCAAAGAAGCGGATGCCGTACTCGTGCCGGGCGGCTTTGGCTCACGTGGCGTGGAAGGCAAGATCCTTGCGGCACGCTATTCACGCGAGAACAATGTCCCTTATTTAGGCTTGTGCCTTGGCATGCAAACGATGTGTATCGAATTTGCCCGCAACGCGCTGGACCTTGAAGATGCCAACTCTTCTGAATTTGATCGCAGCACGCCGCACGCAGTCATCGACCTGATGAACGATCAGCGCGATATTACAGACATGGGCGGAACCATGCGGCTCGGACTCTACCCGTGCCTGCTTCAACCGGGGACGAAGGCAGCCAACGCTTATGGTGTCGCTAGCGTGGATGAAAGACATCGCCACCGCTGGGAATTCAACAACGCGTATCGCGAGCAATTTGAAAAGCAAGGCATGGTTTTCTCTGGGGTATCTCCCGATGGACGCCTCGTTGAGGTTGTGGAATTAAAGGATCATCCATACATGGTGGCGAGTCAATTCCACCCTGAATTTTTATCGCGCCCGATGAATCCGCATCCATTGTTCGTGGGGTTGTTAAAGGCAGCCAAAGAAAAAGCTGGGAAGTAAGAGCAACTAGAAAACAAAAAAGCGCCGTGTTTAGAACACGGCGCTTTTTCTATTAGTTGGGAATTTTTTATTCTACGACAACAACGGTCAAGCCAAGGGTTGCACCGAAGGCATTACCACCATCCGTCAAACGCCAATAGGAAGTATATGTTCCGTCGCTCTTGGGAGCATCCACGATCACAGAGAGTTCTGCCCATTGCCCCGGCTGGACAACTCTACCCAAAGTATTCCAGGATGAATCAAAATACTCATCCGCAACGATACTAAGGGTGTAATGAACCTGCCAGTCACATGTGCCTATGTTCTCCACCTTCCAGGTCTTTACAAAGCTTTCTCTTGGGGCAACCGTCGTGCCGGGCGGGTAATTCACATCGCGGACGAAGGCGAGATTATTGCAGCCAGATGCCAGAGCCCCTGAGTTGGCTGTCGCTGTAGGCAAAGTACCAGTGACCGAAGGTGTGAGCAGCAGGCTGGGTGTGTTGGTGTAAAAGATAAGAGCCGGTGTCCATGTAGGTAAAGGAGGCAGGGTGCTTGCCGGAGCGGCCGTTGGGAGGGGCAGGAAGGTATTGGTTGGCAAAGGTGTGTTCGTACTGGGCGCAGGCGGCGTGACCATGGCGGTCTGTGAGCCGAAGAAACCGGCAATCATGGTACCGACGGAATAGGTCATAAGAACATCTTCTTCACTGAGAGTGGCTTCAGGTTCCGTTCCACCACAGGCAGAAAGAATGAAGATGATGATCATTGGTAATAGTATTTTTTTGTTTAATTTCATGTGGAAAACCTCACGTTTCTTAATAATAATTGTAAATGAGATTTTCTTTTCCCGTTTAGACCTTGATGCCCAGATTCTCAGCACGAACTTTGAGAGCGGAGATCAAACTGGTATACATACGTTCTTTTTGTTCCTCGCCGCCGAAGTAATCGATATATTGATATTTTCTGAGCATGTCGGGCACGTCGCACTCATTGAGGCGAATGGGAATGATGAAGATCGTCCCCTCGGGTTTTTCAGCAGCAGTATCCAACGCCAGCCTGATCTCTCGTTGAAAGAAACCTTCAGAAGCAACAGCTTCTTTTGAAAGCAGGATGATGACGGCGTGAGAATTCCGTACCCCGATGGTAACGGTCTCTTCCCATAGTTGACCTGGCAAAATATCCTCTTCGTCAAACCAAGGGTCGATCCAACTTTCGGATTTGAGTCTTTCTGCAAAATCTCGTGCAGCTATCCTATGGATCTTGGAATAAGAAAGAAATGGAATTAGCTTATCCTTCAATGGCTTATCACCGCGTTGGTCATATGTCCCGTTCTTTATATCTTGCGGCATGATGTTGGCTCCGTTTTACAAATTTTCAAAATTATATCGCAGTCATCCTCCAAATCCCTTGGGCACTTCGGCATAGACTCCGCGCATATCTTCAGGGAGTTCTTTCGCAAGGGCAAACATGACCCGATCCATGAGGGCGAGCGGAGATTCGCCGGGTTTGGGCAGAATGGGCGGCAGGAGTTTGATGGTCACTACGGTGCGCTGTGGGAAGCGTTTAAAGAAGCTATCGGTGCCGATCACAGCCATGGGGACGATGGGACAATTCGCGTCGAGGGCGAGGCGGGCGGAGCCGGTCTTGGCGACGCGTAATCCTTTTCCTTGCGAGCGGGTGCCTTCGGGAAACATGCCCAGGACTTGTCCATGTTCGAGCACGCGTGCGGCGTGACGTAATGCCCATTCATCCTTTTCGCCGCGATACACGGGAAATGCGCCGAGGTCGCGAATGGCGGCTTCAAACAATGGGACTTTAAAGAGGTTGGCTTTGCCCATAAAGAAGATCGGGCGGGGAAGACTCAACTGCATGGGGATGACGTCGAAGTTTGTGACGTGATTGGCTGCAAGCACCACAGCCCCATCCGTAGGCAGGTTTTCAGTCCCCTGCACGTTGAGTTTCATGATGAGTTTGAAGAAACTTCCGATAACAAAAACAACAAATTTTCGAAAAGGGGTGGAACGGAAGGAAAAATGTAATTTATCGCGGGGGTCAAAGAATGTGACTTCTGTCAAGGTGACATCTCTCAATGTTTGGGATTATACTTGGGTGAAATTAAAAATCAGGGGCGGCCTGTCTCGAGTTAATAACACCGTCAGACAAAAATCGTCGCCTTCATTTAGGAGCAAATCAAATGGATACAACAATTGAAAGCATTTCCGCGCTGGAAGTTCTCGACTCGCGCGGAAACCCCACTGTAGAAGTGGAAGTTCTGTTACTGGATGGGTCTTGGGGACGCGCTGCCGTACCCTCTGGCGCATCCACTGGCGAGCATGAAGCGCTGGAAATGCGTGATGGCGATAAGAAGCGCTATCTTGGCAAAGGCGTGGCAAATGCCGTATCGAACGTCAATGGCACGATCGCCGAAGCTTTGTTCGGCTGGGATGCTTCGGACCAAAAAGGGATCGACTCGGAAATGCTGGCGTTGGATGGCACTGCGAACAAATCCAAGCTGGGCGCGAATGCGATCTTGGGCGTAAGTCTTGCCGTTGCAAAAGCCGCGGCGAATTCATTCGGCATGCCACTGTATCGGTATCTGGGCGGTGTGTATGCACACGTCCTGCCAGTGCCAATGATGAATATTATGAATGGCGGTGCACACACTGGTTGGCAAAGCACCGATATGCAAGAATTCATGGTTATGCCATTCGGCGCACCGAGCTTTGCTGAAGGTCTGCGCTGGGGTGCAGAAATCTACCATGCGCTCAAGTCGGTTTTAAAGGAAAAAGGTTACGGCACACTCGTCGGAGATGAAGGCGGATACGCACCTGCACTCAAGGCGAATAACGAAGCGCTAGAATTAATTCTTGCAGCGATCTCCAAGGCTGGTTTCAAAGCTGGTCGCGGTGAACAAGTCGCGATTGCGCTAGACCCGGCGGCTTCTGAACTTTACGATGAAAAGACCAAGAAGTACAACCTTCGCAAAGAAGGCAAGGAACTCACCGGCGAGCAGATGGTGGAGTTCTGGGCGAAGTGGGTCAAGGACTACCCCATCGTGTCCATTGAAGATGGTCTCGCGCAAGATGACTGGGCTTCATGGAATCTGCTTACCAAAACCATTGGCGATAATTGTCAGGTCGTGGGCGATGATCTGCTTGTGACCAATCCAGAACGCGTGCGTCGCGCCATCAAAGAAAATTCGGCAAATGCATTATTGGTTAAAGTGAATCAGATCGGTTCACTGACCGAGACGATTGAAGCCGTGGAACTTTGTCATCGCGCTGGTTGGAGAACAGTCACTTCGCATCGCTCCGGCGAGACGGAAGACGCCACGATTGCAGACCTAGCAGTTGCCCTCAACACAGGTCAGATCAAGACCGGCGCTCCCGCTCGCTCAGACCGGGTTGCCAAATATAATCAACTTCTACGCATTGAAGCGGAGTTAGGCGATATTGCCAAGTACGCCGGTTGGGACGCTCTACGCGTCAAATAAACGGTTAGACAAACCCCAAAGAAATTGAAACAGGTTCAAGGTCCCATGTGAGCGGCTTTGAACCTGTTTTTGTAAGAAGTTGACAAAGATTACTAACGCGTTATAATTTGTTTGTTGCTCCAACATACTAAATTTAAAAAATCACATATATGAATCCAAAAAACACGGCTGACCAGGCTTTTGTGCGCGAAACAAACATATCTCTGGTGTTAAGATTGATCCATAATCAATCTCCATTGTCGCGGGCGCAATTGGCAGCGATCACTGGCTTAAACAAATCCACGGTTTCCAGTCTGGTCGATGAACTCATCCACCGCGGTCTTGTACATGAGACAGGCAGCAATACAGGTGGAACGGGGCGCCCAGCCACATTGCTTGAGATCAACCCGCAGGCAGGTTCTGTGATCGGTGTGGAACTTGGTGTTGATTTTGTTTCTGTGGCGGTTACCGATATTCTTGGAAATATCCTTTGGCGAAAACGGGAAGATACGAACCCATCTGATAATCAGGAAAAGGTCATCAACCAAACTTTGATGATCGTGAAAGATGCAATTTCTGCGGGGAAACGCAAGAATTATAAATTTTTAGGCTTAGGGCTTTCCACTCCGGGAACTGTGGATATCAATAAAGGGTTGCTGATCTTTGCACCTAATCTCCATTGGCACAATGTGCCTTTTGTAAAAATATTTTCTGAACAAACAAAGCTCAAGGTCTTTGTTGAGAATGATGCGAATGCTGCTGCAATCGCTGAGCATCTTTTTGGTACTGCCCGGCAGTGCCAGAATTTTCTATTCGTCTTTGCGGGAGTAGGCATCGGCGGCGGATTGTTCCTGAACGGCAAGCTTTATCGCGGCAAGAATGGATACGCAGGCGAGATCGGACACTCCCCCATCATGTCAGAACCTTCGCAGAATGTATGTCACTGCGGCAACCGTGGTTGTTGGGAAACCTACGCCAATCAATATTCGATTATTCAACGAGTACAGGCACGCCTCGAAGTAAAACGTACCAGCATCGTTCCCAAGTTAATGGCAGAGCAAAATGCTCCGCTTAGCATTCCGTTGATCAAACAGGCAGCCGATGCCGGTGACAAGGAATCCATTGATTCCTTTAGAGAAGCCGGGCAAGCCATGGGACAAGGCTTTGCCGGGTTGATCAATATCTTCAACCCCGAAAAGATCATTCTAGGCGGTCCGTTGAGCATGGCTGGGGAGTATCTCCTGCCTGCCATTAAGGAAACGGTAGACCGCCACTCCCTGCCGGAGATCGACCAACAAGCAGAGATTCTGCTTTCTCCGTTCGGTCCGGATGCGAGCCTGATCGGGGCGATTGCGATCGTGGTGGACGATATGCTTTCCCATCCACTCAACCATATTGATAAGAAGTAACATAACAACACTCGAAAACATCTGGAAGAAAATGTAATCTTAAAGACAGGCATATAGTCAGGCTTTAGTTTCCAAGGCTATTCCTGTATAATCTGACCGAAATCTAGCATACTAGCAGGAGTCATCACGGATGAACGCTCCCATTTTGGAAATGAGAAACATCACCAAGGAATTCCCTGGGGTGAAAGCATTGGACAACGTCAGTTTCAAAGTTGCCAAGGGTGAAATTCACTGTCTCGTTGGGGAAAACGGTGCGGGAAAATCAACTCTTATGAAGGTATTGAGTGGGGTTTATTCTTACGGCAACTACACCGGCGATATCCTTTTTAATGGAGACACCCAACAGTTTCGACATATCAGCGACAGCGAAAAAGCAGGCATTGCCATTATTTATCAAGAGCTTGCACTCATCCCTGAAATGACTGTATATGAAAATATTTTTCTGGGGCACGAGCTCAAAAGCGGTGGTTTTGTAGACTGGAATGAAACCATCCAGCAAGCCGGGGTCATGCTGCAAAAAGTTAAACTGGATATCAACCCCGCATCCAAGGTCAAAGACTTGGGCATTGGCAAACAACAACTGGTGG
>JAFLCE010000123.1 GCA_017303655.1 Anaerolineae bacterium | reverse complement strand
AGATATTCATATAGATCGGGAAGAAATGCGAAAAAGGCGACAACAATCGAAGTGGCGATTAGTGTCAGGCGAAAGAGAAGCCCAATATAGTCATGAGCTGAATCAGACGATCCGAGTTTGTATGGGTTGGCGCCGGTTGTCTTCCAAATGCGATAGGAGGGCAGCACCATTGCTAAACCAAAGAATAACAAGAGGTAAAGAGGTAAAAAGAGTTTCATTGATATTTCCATTATGGTTCGACGGGGTAGCCTGAATTGAGCCAGGCTTCAAAGCCGCCGAGCAAAGGGGTGACGTTGTTAAAACCATTTTCGATAAGGTGGAACGCCGAACGGGCGCTCGATTCTTCGTTCGGTCAGGTGCAGTAGGGGATGATCCATGCGTTCGGATCGAGATCGCTGAGGCGGGTTTCTATTTCTGCGGTGGGGATATTGACCGCTCCTGCAATGTGTTGACTCGCAAATGCCTCCGCCGAGCGGACGTCGAGCAGAATGGCAGAGCCTGAATCTAATGCAGTTTTGGCTTCTTCAAGCGAGGCGCGGGCGATCTCAGGGTATGGAATTTCCTCTGCGATGGGGGCTTGTGCTGCGGGTGCCTGTCTGTTTTGATTGATGAGCAGGAAGGCGGCAACGATCAATGCAATTCCGCCGCCGACGAGCAGAAAGAGGGGAGATTGAGATTTATTGGTATGTTTTTTTCTTTTTGTCATGATGGTTCCTTTCCTAGAATTTACTGACAACATTATCCATGTTGTACATGGTCTAATCCCAATGTGAACAGGCGCGAGACGTGGTCATCTTCAATGGAGTAGAAGACCTGTCTGCCCGATCTGCGCGCGCGGACGAGGTGCATTTGGCGTAGTCCGCGCAGTTGATGGGATACAGCGGACTCTGTCATGCCGAGTCCATCGGCGAGGATGCGGACGCTCATTTCCCCGCCTATGAGCTGGGCAATGATGCGAATGCGGCTTGCGTCGCTGAGGGCGCTGAAGAGTTCAGCAAGTTTGATGGCTTTGAGTTCGGTAAGTTTCATAGTTGAATATATGAACAAGTATTCATATATTACACCCTAAAAAAGACCCTGTCAAGATGATGCTTGACAGGGTCTAAAGTGTTATTCCGGTTCGCAGTAGAAACTACTTAGGTAGGCACTGTCTACGCCCTCACGGACGGCGCAAAGTTCCTGTATATTGCCTTTGTCGCTCATGAATTGAAAGCCGGTCTCTGCTGCGTTCATCCATAGGGATATTTCGCCGCGTTCGCTGTATTTGCCATTCGCGCGCCAGCCTTTGCCCCATTCCATGATGCCGGTGAAGGTTTCGTAGTCATTGTCGTTTTCGTCGTAAATCGTACCAGTTACGTTCTCGCCAACTTGTGTGAGAACCATATAACTGCCGGGCAGGAAAACGGATTTGGATGGAACGATCCATTTTCCGCTA
Source organism: Anaerolineae bacterium (assembly GCA_017303655.1). GTDB lineage: Bacteria > Chloroflexota > Anaerolineae > Anaerolineales > Villigracilaceae > Villigracilis. The sequence continues at coordinate 9,772 of JAFLCE010000123.1, read as the reverse complement.
AAGCCACAGCCTGTAGGTAATTCCATATTGATGCCACGAATTCCGCAGAATGAAAGCTCTTCAGATGTTGATTTGAACGTGTCTTCCTCGGTGAGAACAAGCGTAAAGTTTCCTAAAATTTCTGTTTCAAAAACGGCTTCGCCCGTTTCGTTGATGGTGCCATTAAAGGTTTCGTTCCAGTTGCCGCCATAGCCGTCGATATTGCCAATGATTTCAGTCCCATTTTGAACGAAGTTGATCGTGCCAAGATTGGCAGTCCATGTGCCTGCAAAGTTGTTTGCAGGTGTTACGGGTCCGCAGCCGATGAGGGACGTACTAAGAGAAAGAATTAAACATCCGAGCAAAGCTTTAAATTTCATATTATGTATTCTCCTTTATAAAGTAACTTTACAGCCCATCCTTGAATGGGGCAACCCTACAAAATGGGGATAAAAAAACAGCCACCTTGCGGTGACTATTTTTTGGTTAGTTGCTGAATTCCTGGCTTGCCCGCTTCAACCCGTTTTCGGTGAGCGTAAGCAGACCATTTTTTTGATCCACCAATCCATTACGTTCGGCAATGCCGACCACTTCCATGGCGAATTGCGACGTCCACTTGAGATGTTCATTTAGGTGGATAACTTCATTCTCAAGCTCCGCTTCTTGTGCGGCAGTGTGATTGGCAATGTGCATTGTCAGCATGGTCAGTGCGAATTCGATGCGCTGGTTTTGGCGGCGTCGGGCTTGGGCGAGGAGTCCGCGCTCGGGGGCGAACAGATACGAGATTAAGAAAGAGGCGCCGGTCATGGTCGCCATCGAGCCTGCTATAGATGCATCCAAAAGATAGGCGAGCCAGTAGCCACTCACGGCAGAGAAAATGCCAATGAGTGCGGAGTAGACCAACATACGTGAGAGGCGATCTGTGAGAAGATAAGCGGCGGCGGGTGGCGCGATCATGAACGCCACTACCAACACCGAACCGACAGCATCGAAGGAGCCGACCGCTGTCAGTGAGACGAGAGTCATCAATGCGTAATGAATGACGACCGGGAGGAAGCCCAGTGCGGCGGCGAGTGCAGGGTCAAAGGTGGCGAGCTTGAGTTCTTTATAAAACACAATCACAAAGATGAGGTTAAGCACGAGGATGCCGCCCGCCGTGTAAAGCGCTTCGGGACCAATATCCAAACCAAATAATTTGATGCGATTGAATGGCGCAAAAGCAAGCTCGCCAAGCAAGACGGCATCGGTATCGAGATGCACATCGCCTGCAAAGCGTGAGATAAGAATCACCGCAATGCTAAAAATGGCAGGGAAGACTAAGCCAATGGCGGCGTCTTCTCGCACGAGTTGTGTGCGGTTGAGTAACTCTACTAAGCTGACGGTAATCACACCCATCAACGCAGCCCCGATCAACAACAAAGGCGAAGAGAGACTCTTCGTAATGAAGAATGCGATGACGATACCGAGCAAGACTGTATGGCTGATGGCGTCGCTCATCATTGCCATGCGCCGTAAAACGAGGAAGACGCCCAGCAGCGAACATGCCACAGCAACAATGGAAGCGATGATCTGAATTTCTATTTGAGCGAGTGACATATTACGCTTCCTTCTCCGACATTTTGCCTGCTTCGTCCAACCCAGTTTGGGTCAACGCCCAGGCATCTTTCGATAACTCTTGAGCATAGCCCTGTTCCTTGAGTTGACTCAACGCCAGCGAAACACCATCTGGATTCGTGCTCATCGCCCGCAAGACTGCAGAGGAGTGTCCACGGGCTTCGTTAGGATGTTGCATTGCAAGCGTATTGAGATCGCCTAACACAGCCTGCGCGCGCAGATGGCGGCGGTTTTGCAAATTGCGAAACCAGTTCCAGACTAATCCGCGATTGGTGGCGAACAACATCGATATCAAAACAATGACGCTCATGCACAGAACGATCACGGGACCTGTCGGTAGTTTTTCTGCTGAGCCGCTAATAAGCGTTCCGCTTACACCAGCCAGTGCGCCAAACAGACCACCAAGGATGACCATATTCTTGAGTTTGTCCGTCCATTGGCGGGCAGCAGCAGCCGGAGCCACGATCATGGCAGACATCAACACCACGCCCACAGTTTGCAAACCAATGACGATGGCGATGACCAGCAAAGTAGTTAACAGCACATCCAAAAAGCGGACTGGGTAGCCAAGGCTGGCGGCGTATTCGGGGTCAAACGTGATCAGCTTGAATTCCTTCCAGAAAATAATCAGCAAGGTCATTGCCAGGGTTCCAATCACTGCCATGGTGACTACGTCACTTTGCAGTAGTGTGGCAGCCTGCCCGAAGAGGAATTTATCCAAGCCTGCCTGGGTGGCATCGGGTAATTTTTGGGTGAAGGTCAAGAGCATGAGTCCCATGCCGAAGAAGACCGAAAGCACCAAACCAAGAGCGCTATCATCTTTGATGCGTGTTGTGCGGATGACTTTCAACATGAAGAGGGTCGCCAGCCAGCCCGAGATTAATGCTCCCAGCATCAACACTGCGGGTTCGCGGCTGCGTGTGATAAGGAACGCGATGACGATGCCAGGCAATGCGGCATGCGAGATGGCATCCCCGAGCAGACTTTGTTTACGCAAGACTGCGAAAGACCCAAGCGCTCCACTGACAATGCCAAGGATCGCCGAGCCAAGCGCAACGGTACGCAAGGTGTAATCAAAAAATAAGTCGTAAAAGAGTTGAGAAATATCCATAGGAAACGACCATTGATCGTGGATAAAAGTCCACGGTCTATTGTCAAAGATTATTGTTTTCCATTTTCCGCGCTTAAGAAGGCAACCTTGCCGCCATACGCTTTGCGCAGATTTTGTTCGGTAAAGACTTCGCCCACAGGTCCGCAGGCGATGCGACGCACATTGAGCATGGTCACCCAGTCGAAATATTCCGGCACGGTTTGCAAGTCGTGATGCACCACAACCACCGTCTTGCCTGCGGAGCGTAATTCCTGCAGCAAGATCACAATGGCGCGTTCAGTGGTCGCATCCACGCCTTGAAAGGGTTCGTCCATAAAATAGAGTTGGGCATCTTGCACGAGTGCGCGCGCTAAAAAGACTCGCTGCTGCTGTCCGCCAGAAAGCTGGCTGATCTGCCGCTCGGCAAAGGCTTTCATCCCAACTTTATCGAGGGCATCCAACGCTGCGGCGCGTTCTGAGGCGCCGGGTCGTTTGAGCCAGCCGAGTGCGCCGTAACGTCCCATCATCACCACATCCAACACACTGGTGGGGAAGTCCCAATCCACACTACCGCGCTGAGGGACGTATCCCACCAGATGACGCTGTTCTGCAAATGACTTGCCATACACAAGCACTTGCCCGGCGGCGGGTTTGATCAAGCCCAAAATGGATTTGATCATGGTGGTCTTGCCTGCACCATTCGGACCGACTATCGCCATCAAAGTGCCCGATGGCACTTCCATATCCACGTCCCATAAAACGGGTTTGTCTTTGTAGGCAATGGTCAAGTCTGTTACATCAATTGCGTTGACAGCCATCTTATTCACCCTTCAATGCGGCAGTAATGATGTCGATGTTATGGCGCACCATGCCGATATACGTTCCTTCGGGTGTGCCTTCACTGCCCATCGCATCTGAAAATAGTGAGCCGCCGATCTGCACATCAAAGCCTTGTGATTGCACTGCGGCTTGCACTGCTTCTACATTTCGTTGCGGCACAGACGACTCAACGAAGATGGCAGGGATCTGTTTCTCAACGATGAAGTTTGCAAGGTCTTGCACGTCGGCTGTACCCGCTTGTGCTTCAGTGCTGATACCTTGCAGTCCGCGCACATCAAATCCATACGCGCGCCCAAAATAACTGAAAGCATCATGCGCAGTAATGATGATGCGCTTTTCGGCTGGGATGGTCTGTGCCTGATCCAAAACATATTGATGCAACTCTTCCAGCTGAGCGAGATATGCTATCGCGTTCGCCTCATACTCCGCGGCGTGAGCTGGATCAGTTTCTACGAGTGTTTTCTGCACCTGTTCCGATGCCTTCATCCACAAAGTGACATCGAACCATACATGTGGGTCAACCGCATCTTCGTATTGAGGATGAGACAGCAAGATGGCAGGGTTGATCTCATTTGCTACAGCGACGGTATTGACGCCGAAGTCATTCATTTTTTCGAGTACTTCGCCCATCTGCGCTTCAAGGTGCAGACCGTTATAGAAAACGATATCCGCTTCCTGCAAACGGCGCACGTCGCCTTCGCTAGCTTTGTATAGATGCGGGTCTACGCCAGGTCCCATCAGAGCGATCACTTCCACGTGCTCACCGCCGATATTTTTTGCAATGTCTGCGATCATGCCTGTCGTGGTGACGATGTTGAGCTTGCCATTTGAACTGCCGCCTGTCTCTGTGGCGCATGCGCTCAGCAATAGGGATAATGCCAGAATTGCTACAATAACGTTCTTCATTTTTTTTCTCCGATAGTGTCTTGATTTTAGAAACGATCTTTCTACAAAAATTTTGTATATAAGATTTGGGGAATAAACACATAAATTAAAACTTCGGCAGAAATCTTCCTGTTCTCTTCATGTATTCGCGATATTCATCGCCGAATTTTTCAATGAGATTGGCTTCCTCTTTCGGTGTGCGGACCGCCATGGCGATGAAAGCCAGGACTCCAAAAAGGATGATCAACCAGATATCCGCTATTAGACCGAAGGAAACGATAAAGGTTGAACCAATGCTGTAAAGCGGATGACGCACCCAACGGTAAATTCCGTTCGTAGATAGCTTGTGTTCTTTACGCGTTGCGCTCACAGGTGTAATGCCGCTGCCAATACTGCTAAACAGCCAGTAGATACCTGCCACGCAAAGGAGTCCGAGCCCAACGCCGAACCAGCGGGTCCATTCGGGTAAGCCTATTTTTGACCAAGCCATCCATGCTGGGTTGATCAAATACACCAGTGGGCTAAGCCACAACACCAAGCCGAAGATGCGAATGAACATCATCATCGGCTTGCCGTCGGCACTGCGCGAAAGTTTCTCGCCTGAGTCACGATCTGCCTTGCGGCGGAAATAAATGGAGATGCCTGTTCCTGTAAATAGGATCAAAGCAGCTAAAATGCGGAAAATGTTTTCGTTCATGGTTTACCTCTATTTCTAAATTTCTACTGTACTTCCACAAAAACCTTGCCGGTGATGTTTAACCCCAGCACTGAGGTTTTCCTGCCGATCTTTACCGTCAGATTATGGTCAAAGGGCGAATATTCTTTTACTTGAATCTCCGCTTTTGGGATTAGTCCCAATCCCTCAAGATGGCGCAGTAGTTCAGGATCAGGCGCTTTCACACAGATCACAATTCCTTTTTGCCCAGTGCGTAATGAAGACAACGGTGTCGATTCGTCCGCAGGCATTTTTAGATCTTCGGTGGGGATGAGTTCCCCGTGCGGGTCACGTGTGGGGTTCCCCATGGCGGCGGCAATGCGCCGTTCAAAATCTTCTGAGATCACATGCTCTAGGCGTTCGGCTTCTTCATGGACTTCATCCCACGAATACCCGAGCATCTTCACCAGCCAGGCTTCCAATAAACGATGGTGCCGTATCACTTCAAGTGCGGCTTTTCTCCCTTCTTTGGTCAGGGTCACGCCTTGATGTTTTTGGTATTCAACCAGCGGCGGGGTGGAGGATGCGAGCTTTTGGATCATGCCGGTCACCGATGGCGCACTGATGTTTAACTTTTGCGCCAGGGCATTTGTGCTGGCAGTTTCGCCGTTTTCGGTTAGTTCGTAAATGTGTTTCAAGTAATCTTGAGTTGAAAAAGTGATCTTCTGTGGCATGGTTAGTTCCAGAGTGTGATGGTGGTGCAGGTAAAGAAAGCCATAAAGGCAATGTTGAAAGCCGCTCCCTCGGTGACATCACGCACGAATTGCGGCAGCACTCGTTTCACCAGCATCCATACGATTGTCATGGTGAGCGGCGTCACACCTGCCATCCAAACTGGGAAGAGTGTTCTGCCGGATGCGACCACGACCGAAAACAGGATGGAAGCAATGATGATGAAGAGCAACAAAGGTGCATACGTAACGATCATGATCTTTTTATGTCGTTCGATCATGGAGATGATCACTATTTGCGAATCTTCCTGCACAAGATTCAACGCGTGGACGTACTCGCCAAAGTAATAGAACGATCCGTGTACAAAGGCGCCGATGATGGAAGCGCTTCCGAGCAAGCCGACAGTTGCGAGAACCGCCAAGCTGTTATCTCCGCCCAAGCCTTGATACACCTGCCAATAGCCCAACATCAGCAAAGGTGTGGCAAAAACCCCGATCAAAGCGCCCCATGTGAGTCGCTTGGGGGAGAGCACCACCATCTTCTCTGCATCTGAAAGCAATTTGGCAAAGGGTTTGAGCTTGGGGTATTCATCAAGGTTCACTTTACTTGCAAGTAGAAGTACATCGCCTATCGCATAAGCGAATGCGCCAAGGATTGCAAGCAAGCCTGTGATTTGAATAGCGTTCATACTGTCTCCGTGGCATCCCGTGGGAAAAATTTACTGGAACCGTACCCGCCGTCCCGTAGTGGGGAAGCGGACGCCTTTAATTTAGTTAATCCTAAAAATATTTTAGGCTATCCTAAATATTATGTCAAGAGTATTTTGCGTATAGCCATCAAGTAGTTAAATTTACTCCGTGTATAATTTGCGCAGAGGTGCTCATGTCTTTATTTTCTGAAATCAACGAACAGCCAGACCGAATTCGCGCCCTGCTTGGGGCGCAACGAAAGACGACCGAGAAAGTGGCGGTTGCGATCCGCAAACACAAGATCGATTATGTGTTTTTGGCGGCACGCGGCACATCCGATAATGCCGGGCGTTATGCAAATTATCTGTTGGGTGCAAAGAATGGTTTGCCGTTGGCACTGGCGACACCATCTTTGTTTACCTATTACAAGAAGCCGCCCGTGTTGAAGAATGCGCTGGTGATTGGTATTTCACAATCGGGTAAATCCCCGGACATTGTTAGTGTGTTGGAAGAGGGTAGACGACAGGGCTGCCTGACTCTTTCGATGACGAATGAACCGGCTTCGCCGCTTGCTCAAGCTTCTGATTTTGTGCTTGAGCTTCAAGCCGGTGCCGAGAAGGCTGTGGCTGCTACGAAGACCTACACCACCGAGTTGATGTGTGTGGCGATGCTTTCAGCAGCGTTGACAGACGATAAAAAAATGTGGGCAGAATTGGCAAAACTCCCTGCATGGATGAAGCAAGCCCTGAAACAAAGTGATTTCATTTCTGAAGCGGTTCAACGCTATCGTTATATTGATCAGACAGTTGTGTTGGGGCGCGGCTTTAATTATTCGACGGCTTTCGAGTGGGCATTGAAATTAAAAGAACTGACCTATATCATTGCTGAGCCATATTCCTCTGCCGACTTTGCGCATGGACCAATTGCCATGGTAAAGAGTGGCTACCCTGTTTTGGCAGTAGCCGCCAAAGGCAAGGTTTTTGATTCGATGTTGGAAATGCTCAAACGTCTGCGTTCTGATATTGCGGCGGAATTGGTCGTCATCTCGAATGACAAGCGTGCCTTGTCGTTGGCGCAGGTTCCATTAACCATCCCAACTGAAACACCTGAATGGCTCTCGCCTTTGGTGGGCATCCTCCCGGCACAGTTGTTTGCATATCATCTCACGCGCGCCAAGGGCTACAATACCGAACAGCCGCGCAGTATTCGCAAAGTGACCGAAACGAAATAGCCGTCTATTGGATTTTCCCAAATGGGAATTGACATAGGATAAAAACGATCAGGAGAATCCCATGCGTGTTTGTGTGTTATCTGACGAGTACATTGAGTATTTCAACCCCGCGCCCTATATGAAAGACTACGAATGGAAATTGGTTACGTTGAAAGCGCCAGTCCTTGAGAAGATCCAAGCATTGGCGGAATCAAAAGAATTTGATGTCTTCCTGAATATTTGCGAAGGGTACGAATTCGAAGATGAAGAAGACGATGAAATTGGGTATGAGGCGGATGAAGTTGTGCAGGCATTGGAACGCCTCGACCTACCTTTTACCGGCGCAGACTCCCATTGCTTTGACCCAACCCGTGAAGAAATGCAGACAATTGCAGATGCGAATAACATCGGCTTTGCAAAAGGATATCGGGTAAACAGTGTTGAAGAGGCGGAAGAGCTTGTCAAGAATCTGCGTTTTCCGATCATGGTCAAGCACCCAAAGAGCTACGGCAGTATGGGCATGATCAAGGAATCGCGTGCGAATACCGTGGAAGAAGTACTAGCGCAAGTGAAACGCCTCTGTGCGGAATTTGGCGCTGCCCGTATGGAAGAATTCATAGTTGGCAAAGAATTCAACGTGCTGATCGTAGATAACCCCAAAGACCTTAGCCAGCCATTTGTTTACCCGCCTGCGCAACTGATCTTCCCAGAAGGGGAAGAGTTCTGGCATACCGATATTAAATGGGACTACAACATTCCATTTGATTTTAACGAAGTAACCGAACCTGACCTGCGAACCCGCCTTCAAGATATTGGCAGGCGCATGTTCCTGGCAATGGGACTCTCCGGCTACGGTCGCTGCGACGTGCGCATGAACGATCAAGGGGAGTTATTCATTTTAGAGATCAACCCCAATCCTGCCATCATGCTCGCGCCCGAAGAGTATGGTCCGGCAGATTACATGATCCTTTACGATAAAGACGGCTACAAGGGATTTTTTGAGCGGATATTTGAATCCGCGCATGTGCGACAAGCATTGCGAAGAGTAAAATAAAGGAGAGGACATGCCTTAGGCATGTCCTCTTTCTTAATCTTCCAAGGAATTGATATAGTCTAAAACAGATTTTGCTGTTTCGCCGCCTGCTTCGGCATGAGTGATCAGCGGAATGCCATGCGGACCCGGCGTGTTGACCGATTCGGGATACGCTTCCAATGCGGCTTTGACCACAGCCAAGTTACCGAGCATTGCCGCTGCGAAAATATCCAAGCGCGCGCCGTGTTCAAGCAGGTAATTGGCGATCTGTTTGTTACCCATGTGTGCAGCCGCACCGAGCGCGGTCTCAAAATCACCGCCGCCCCAATCCCAGGTCGCGTTGACGAGGGCAGGCTCTGCCTCCAGCATTTCTTTCACCCGTGTAAAATTCCCATGCGCAACCCCAACAAATTCTTCAACAAGTTTTAAATCTAAGGCGGGTTTCGTTTCCATTTTATCTCCTGTTATTGTCCTAACATTCTGCTCAATTCCATCACATCGCCTGTGCGGGCGCGAAGGTTGCGGGTGAGCAGTTGGATCGTGCCCATTGCCACTTCAACATAATCGCTCATGATCTCATAGAACGAGACTTGGTCCAGCCGTAGCAATGAAGTCTCTTCCAAAGCGCGCACCGTGGCGGTACGCGGCGACGAATCGAGCATCGAAAGTTCGCCAAAGACCGCACGTGCTTCCAACTGATTCAAAATGCGATTATCGTCCACCACTTCCACTTTGCCATCCACGATAATGTAAAGACTATCGCCCGTCTCGCCTTCCTGTACGATCACATCACTGGGCTGCACGACTATTTCTTGCAGCAAGTCCGCCAGTTCAGCTAACGCTTCATCCGGCGTCTCAGCGAACATGCTCAATGATTTAAGGACGATCACTCGTTCCACAGTGCTCAGCATTTTTGTATCCTTTCTTTTTCGTGTCACCATACGAGTCAGCAGCGATTCGTTCGAGGTTGCCAGCTTTTCAAGAACATTCGTTTCGAGCGAAATTCCCAACCCCTCTGCAAACTCAATCGCAGTCGCCACCAACC
>JAFLCE010000122.1 GCA_017303655.1 Anaerolineae bacterium | reverse complement strand
GCAGGCAAGGTGGCGGTCTTTACTGAGAACGGCACCCGCAACAACCTGCCCGATCATGCTTCTGGCATCACCCGCATTGACATTGGCAAGCTCGGCAATGAACGCTACGTAGTCATCGCGGATTACAACACAGTGACTACCAACAAAGTTAACTTTAGTTCCATCCCTGGCTTCCAATTCACGCCGTTGATCGTGGGCTTGATCGTCTCGGCAGTCATTCTTGTGATCGCAGGCATTCTTGCTTCCATTCCGCCCAAGCCGGAGATGAAGCTCTCGTTGCAAGACAAGAGCCGCGAAAGCCTCGAAGCCGAACGACGCATGTTGAAGGAACACATCGCGGACGTGGAACGCCTGCGCAAAGCCGGTGAAATGTCTAATGAAGCTTATCTCTCACGCCTCAAACGCCTGCGTGGCGACCTCGCCGAAAACGAAGCCGCCTTCAAGACCGGCGGACTCCCCATCAAAACCGAAACCTTCGCCTGCCCCAACTGCGGCGGGACGCTGGAATTGGGTATGGATAAGTGTGAGTATTGTGGTCAGGTGATTTTGTCTTAGGGGTGAGTTAGCGAGTAACGAGAAATGAGTACCAAGTGAAACATAAAAGAACTCCCGCCAGTGATGGTGGGAGTTCTTTTCATCACTCCTCATTCATCCTTATTTTTATGGTGAGAGTGCGCAACGAAAACCTAGGCTACTTAAGGTAATCGCTGGATGGAGGGTGCCACGGTTGAAAGAACGGGCGTTGGTATCGTTACGGTTCCACGAGCCGCCCCGCAACACTCTGGAACCGCTCGCGGTTAAACCCTCACGCCCATCATTATTATTATAAGGATAATCTTGATATAAACTACTCACCCACTCCCAAACATTGCCTGCCATATCCAGTGCGCCATAAATGCTTGCGCCGCCTTTATACTTTCCAACCTCAGTCGTATCACCAACATTGTTGTTGTAATTCAGTAAACTAGAATTTGGAGATTCGTTCCCCCACGGATACGTTCTTCCATCCGTGCCGCGTGCGGCTTTTTCCCATTCGGCTTCGGTAGGCAATCTACGACCCGCCCAGGAGCAATATACATTTGCCTGATTCCAGTCTACATAGATGACGGGGTAATCAGCAAACTTAGAATTGCTGTAATAACTATCATGTGTATAGGAATTTGAAAAAGAAGGAGATGTGCAATCACCCTCAATAACGCATTTGGTGTACATGGCATTTGTCACTTCGGTCTGGTCGATCCAAAAGGCATCCAAATTAACTTTAGGTTCATCACTACTTTCACCCATCGTAAATACGCCCTCTGGCACAAATACCAACGTCATGCCGTCTTTTTTGGAGACCTGTGTCGAGCCAATGCCAGGGGCAGGCATGAAAGTAGGAATTTCTGATGTGGATGTTTGTGCAGGGGTTTTCGTCTTTGTAGCAATGGGAGGTTCTGCTGGCGCAGAATTATTTTTTTTGAATAAATAGTTCCCGCCAAATACGGCAAGCAACAGGCAGGCAAAAATGATTCCGCCAATACCCAAAGTCCGTCCATTCCATTTAGGTGCAGGTTTCCCCGAGTTTTCCTGTTTCTTTTCAACCACGGGGGCGGGTTGCATCACAGGTTTAAGTTTTTGTTTTTCCAGCCTTTCTATTTCTAGCTGTTTGGCTTGCGCCAGTTCTACTTTCTCGCGCTCAGCTTGTTCGCGCTTAAGTTTTTCTGCCGTTTCTCTTTCCGTTATTTCCCGCTGCGCTTTTTCAAGGGCTTCAAGGTTTGCCTGTTCTTTGGCAAGTCTTTGCCGTTCCTGTTCTTCATCCTCCCTTCGGGCGCTTTCAATATGCTCTTTTTCAGTGTTCTGCTGTTCCTCATTTTTCTTCTGGCGGGAAAGGGTCACTCCGCGCTGGCGCAATGCCGCACCGATCTTGTCCGCACGAATGCGCAGGGCAAGGATCAAGCGCTGGAATCCATCGTTTTCGAACAGGTCAACCCAATGCCACCTGGTCAGGGTTTCGAGGTTGTCACATTCCTCCAACCGCGCCGGGATGATGAAAATCTCGCCTGGAGGCTTATTGTCTGCTTCCTCCAAGGCGATTCGCACTTCCTTCTGGCGAAAGCCTGCCTGGTTGAATTGTTTCGAAAGGCAGACGATCACAACATCGCTCTCGCGCACAGCTTTGCGGATTTCATATTCCCAATCCGCGCCGGGGAGCAGTTTTTCCTTATCCAGCCATACATCCAAGCCTTCACGCTTAAGACGAGCGTAAAGTGCTTTGACAGTATCTTTGTCGCTGTGGGCATGGCAGAGGAAGACTTTCAGTTGTCGTGGCATAAGTTATCCCGAATGTACCCAAATTATAAACCCTCCCACTGAAAACTCAGCGGGAGGGTTCTTTCGTCTTTCTTCTTCAATGGGTGGTCTCGATACGCCTTCGGCTATCGCCTCAGGCTACTCAACCACCGGAACTTGCAACCTTAAACCATTAATACAACGGCAAACTCGTATCCACTTCCTCAGCCCAGGCGTTGATGCCGCCTTTGAGGTTTTTCATCTTCTTGAAACCGGCGCTCGAAAGAATTTCGATCGCGCGCGCGGAGCGGGATCCGCGTTTGCAGAAGACGACCATCTCTTCGGCAGAATCCAACTCAGACATGCGTTGGGCAACTTCACCGAGTGGAATGTTCTTTGCGCCTTTGATGGCGGCGATCTCTAACTCGTGAGGCTCACGCACATCGAGCAGAAACAGGTTCGGTTCCCGTTCGAGGCGTTCTTTCATTTCCTGTGCCGTAATATCCCAGTTCGCACCCGCAGAGGTGTCATCCGCGTGATGACCGGGGACACCGCAAAATTCTTCGTAGTCGATCAACTCTTTGATGTCGGCATTGGGTCCGCACACGCGGCATTTGGGATTCTTCTTGAGTGTGACAAAGTCAAAGCTCATGTCGAGCGCGTTGTAAAGAAGAAGTTTTCCAATGAGCGGTGTGCCGATACCAAGCAGAACTTTCAACGCTTCAGTGGCTTGCAGTGTGCCAACCGTGCCAGGCAGAATGCCCAACACGCCACCTTCCGCGCACGAAGGCACAAGCCCGGGTGGAGGCGGTTCAGGGAAGAGACAACGATAGCATGGTCCCTTCTCGGCGTGGAAGACGCTCACCTGCCCATCGAAGCGGAAGATGGAGCCGTAGATGTTCGGCTTGCCAAGCATCACGCAGACGTCATTGGTGAGATAGCGAGTCGGGAAATTATCGGTGCCGTCGATGATGACATCGTAATCCTTCGCGATGCGCATGGCATTCTCGGAGGTATATGGCTCGTTGTAGATATCAATTTGAATATCAGGGTTGAGATCAGTCAGGCGTTCCTTGGCGCTCTCCACTTTCAACTTGCCAACCGTGGACGTGCCATGAATGACCTGTCTCTGCAAGTTGGATGAATCGACAATGTCGTAGTCCACCAGCCCAATGCGTCCGATACCCGCCGCGGCGAGATACAATGCAACGGGAGAGCCAAGTCCGCCCGTGCCAATGACCAGCGCGGAGGAGTTCTTTAATTTAATTTGTCCCTGCAAGCCCACTTCGGGCATGAGCAGATGGCGCGAGTAGCGCAAAATTTGGTCGTGTGAAAGTTCTTCGATCATTTTTAAACCTCTCCACCACAAAGTACACGAAGAACACAAAGGAAAGCCTTAAAACCTTCGTGACCTTTGTGTACTTCGTGTTTAGGAATTTTTTCCGCCCGCAATCGACGGGATCAGCATCACTTTATCGCCGTCCTTAATGGGCGTATCCACGCCCTGCAAGTCTTTGATATTGTGCTCGCCAACGAACAAATTCACGAACGGACGTAACTCACCGCCTTCGTTGAACAAATGCGGTTTGATGGCAGGATACTGAGTGGTCAGGTCTGCTAGCGCTTCAGAAATTTTCGCGCCGCTCACGGTCACTTCACTTTTTCCGCCGGTGTACGTGCGCAAAGGGGTTGGGATTCTCAAGGTTGTCATGGATTCTTTTTTCTCTCTTATTTTATTAATTTTTGTAGGTCACGTTTGTAACGTGACGTCACGCTAAAAGCGTGACCTACGGTTGTCTTTATATAAACAATTGTACATCCGCATCGGCGGCATATTCAAGGAAAGTTGCCGCGCCGCCAAGTTCAGCCTGAGGAATGAAATCTTCCTTCTTGAAGCCGAAGACATCCATCGTCATCTGGCAGCCGATCAGGCGTACATCCAGTTCCACAGCCGTATCGCGCAATTCTTCAATCGAAGCCACGCCTTTGTTTTCAAAGGTCTGCTTCATCAACGTGGTCGCCAAAGCATTGAAGCCGGGCACATTGGTCATCAATAACTGCGGAATGGGCCAATTGATATTCTGGAAGTTTTCAGGACCAAAAGGCATTTTCATCGGCATGGCAGGGTTGCCCACCGGCGTCACTTCGGCGGATAATTTCGGTTTCAAGAGTGTCAGACCATAGAAAGTGAAGAAGATGCCCACTTCCCAGCCCATCGCGGCAGCGGCGGTGGAGAGGATAAATGGCGGGTATGCCCAATCCAGTGTGCCTTTGCTGGCGATTAATGCCAGTCTCCTTGGTGCATTGGGGTTAGATTTAGACATTTGAATATTCCTCTGGTTAGTTTTTCTTCAAAAAGAAAATGAACTTTTTATTTTCTTCGGTCGAAAGCAGCAACTCGTTGCCGGTCTGTCTGCTCCACGCGGCGATATCAGGCGGCGAACCGGCGTCGGTCGAGATCATCTTCAAGATCTGCCCGGACTCCAACTCTTTCATCGCCTTCGTTGTTTTTACGATCGGCATCGGACACAACATACCCGTGCAATCCAAAATTTGGTCTTCCTTGATTACATCCATGTTAAATTTCTCCTCTATGATTTAATTTCGATTTCTTCTTCTTCATATTTTGTGCGGTCTTCAAGCAACTTCCACGAACGATGGCTAACCGCCTTGCCTTGATCCACCCGCGAGATGACATACGAAAAAAACGGCTGCGCCCATTCGCGATCATACTCAGAAGGCACGTTCGGACAATCAGGATGCGAATGGAAGACACCGATCAAGTCCACACCCAATTCCATCGCTTTCATTTCCGCTTTCAGATAATCTTCAGGCGTCAGCAAAAAACGATTATGCCGCGCCTCTTCTTCGCGCGCATTCTCCAGAGGCAATACTTCGTTCACATCTCCGTCCGCGCCAAGTAAAAATCCAGCCCCCTCCCCCGGGTATGCCGCTTCGATATGCTTATTAATTCTTTCAATTAACTCGTTCGTTATTTTCAAACTCATTATCTATGCTCGCTCCCAAAGAGATTTATCGCTCAAATATTTGTACCCGGCATCCGGCAAAACCGTCACCACCACACCTTCATCCAATTCACTGGCAACTTGAAGCGCAGCCACAACTGCCGCTGCGGATGAGATCCCTACAAACAGGCCTTCTTCTCGCGCAAGCCTGATCACCATCTCATGCGCCGCCTCGGTCTTAACCTCAAGCGGAGTGCCCGCGAGAGCCTCATCATAGATCCCAGGCTTGATCGCACTAGGCATGTGCTTGAGTCCCTCCAAGCCATGGAAGGGCGCATCCGGCTGGAAGGCAATTGTCTTAACGCCAGGCATCTGTTCTAGCAAGTAGCGGCTCGTCCCGGTGAACGTTCCAGACGTACCCAACCCCGCCACAAAGTGTGTGACCTGTCCATTCGTTTGACGAATGATCTCCGGTCCCGTACTCACATAATGCGCCTGCCAATTCGCGTCGTTGTTATATTGATTGGCATACCAATATCTATCAGGGTATTCTTCCGCCATTTCGCGCGCCTTGAGGATCGCCCCATCCGAGCCTTCGAGCGGGTCGGTCAGGATCAACTCTGCACCCAAGGCTTTGAGTATGGAAATGCGCTCAGAACTGGCACTGGCTGGTACTGCCAACGTAACGGGGATTCCCAACGCCGCGCCAAAGGTTGCATAGGAGATGCCCATATTGCCGGATGTTGAATCCAGCAGTCGTTTGCCGCCATCCAAATAGCCATTGATGATGCCATTCTGGATGATGTTCAGCGCAGGGCGATCCTTGACCGAGCCGCCGGGGTTGAACCATTCGGCTTTGGCAAAAATTCTTACTAGTGGAGACAGTTCCGAAGTCACGCGGCGAAGCGGAAGAAGCGGTGTATTCCCAACATGATAGGCGAGGCTATCCAATGGAATGGTATTTGATTCAGTTAATCTAAGGTCTAGTAAAGTCATATTTTTCTCTTCAAGGTAGTAAGGGCGGCTTGCTCATCATAGGCGGGTCGCCCTACGGATTAAAATAAAAACAGCCAACGGACAAACAAAAAGACGGCGAACAAACGCCACATGCGATTATAGAAATTCGCAAGCGGGGGTCGTTCTACCGTCTAATTCCGTTGACTGCGGAAAGAGTGTCTATCGTAGGCGGTAGTTACGAGCCCCGCGACAGACACAAGCAAGATTCAAGAGGTTTCATAGTTTGATACATAGATTGCGCCAATTCTATTTATCTTACCGATTTTGTCAATATCAAAAAATACCCCAATCGGGTAATCTTATCAAATCGTTATTCAAACGACCCACCCGCCGCAGACGCCATCAAAATGACCTTATCGTCCTCTTTCAAAGGGGTTTCCATCCCATTTAGCTCCCGCACATGGACTCCATTCACAAAGATATTGAAGTGACGGCGTAGGTCGCCTTTTGCGTCATACAAGTGCGGCTTTAGCGCAGGATAACGAAGGAGGATATTCCCCAATAATTCAGCAACACTGCTGCCAGCCACAGGGAACTCACTTTGGTTATCCACATAATATTTCATCAGTGCAGGGAATCGGACAACGGGCATGAGAATATTATACGCGAACTGCCCACCCAAGGAGTCGCGCGCATCTCACAAGACATTCATCTAAAACGTTCAATGCAGTAAAATGGATAAAACTTTTCAGTCGCCTTGCAAGCAAGCCGATTTAAGTAAAGCGGAGGGTAACGTATGGAAGCAAACAAAGATGGCAAAGAGTATCGAGGCGTTTTGGGTCTGGACCGAATACCGCCTCTGATCAAGATCGTGATCTGGCTCATGGCATTTTTCCTTGCTGTGCAAGCAATGGATGATGTGTATTCCATCCTTGTCAATTCCATTTGGAGGGTTCGAGACCGTTTCGAATGGCTGGTCACATTAGGGCTTGCAAGCCCGCCTTTGTTCTTAGCTGGCATCCTGCGCCTCGCAGGAATAAAGTGGAGATTTGCGCTTTTATTACTAGCCGCCGCGCCAATCACCTTGTTTATACAAAATTTAATCACAGGGATAATTTGGGGACTGATGGGCGGTTAAGAACATTTTACGGGAGAAAAAAATGAAAAAAACTCAATTCATAATCGACCTGCTGGTCATCACAACCTTCATCATAGTTGGCGCGCTTGGCTATTGGCTCACAAAAGATCCGGTGAGCCAAATAATCCCCAACCATCCCATGCTCTCTCCACAAGATTGGGCTGATAATCGCTCAAGGTATCCGGCACAAATCACAGAAGCAAGGGAGTGGGATGTTGAAAGAAATTTAATCATCCGATTACAGTCTGATCGAGATGAAAACTTCGACCGGGCAGAAATCGTGCAGACAGCCATTTGGTACAAAGATGAAGGACAAGCCTCCGCATTGTGGGACCAGACATATTATTCCCCAGGTTCAGACTGGGATTTGTTCGACGAAAAATTTATCAGCAGAAACACCCCAGCCTCCCGTCTCTATTGCTACACCAACCCGAAAAGTAACAGTACAACCCTCTGCAATTATTTCGCCTACAGAGGTCATTGGTTTACGCAGGTAAATTTTCAAAGCGATTCAGAAAAATTCCTACCCCTTTCAGAAGTCAGGCAGATCACCCAAAAGGTGGATCAATTATTAATGTCGGCTGCTGACGAACGGCTCACGGAATCACTGCCGATTCAGGGTGGACCTACCTCGCCTCCCTACATACTCAACTTAAGTGATCCGCCTCCCGCAATCGAAACGCCCAACCCCGTCATAACACCAGAGATGTTTATTCTACCTACGATCACTCCAACGGGAATTCCAACCGTGATCGTCTTGCCCTCATGCGCCGAATTCCAACCCGGTGAAACCCGGCTTGTTTTGGAAAGAACTCTCGTCTTTGGAAGCGTACTTGTGGAGGGATTGGGCGAAATCCCTCCAGCGGAACCTGGCGAGTCCATACTCATGTATTTCGAAGTGGATGCAACCTCAAGCGCAAGCAGCCAAGCGAGATGTTATTTTAGTGAAGAGGTTTACCTGAAAAATATCGTTCAAAATGAACTATCAATCGACTGCAACACAGGCTGTACTAGTATTCGTCTAGTTCGTGTTACAAAGTCAGGGTTTGTGATCGAGACTTTCAAGTGAAATTTTCCTGAATAGAAAAAAGGTCCTGAAGCCTGAATGCTCCGGGACCTTTTTTACTGATTACTATTCACTACTCACTTTTCACTAAAAACTACTCTTCCTTCTTCGCTTCCATTTCCTTCTTGTGCGCCTCAATGATCGGACCAGCAATATGATTCGGCACGGTATCGTAGTGATCAAAGTCCATACTGAAGTAGCCGCGCCCGCCGGTGATCGAGCGAATCTGGGTCGTGTACTTGAGCATTTCAGCTAGCGGAACATGCGCAATGATGGTTGTATTACCGCGCTCTGTCTCAGTACCTTGTACACGTCCACGGCGAGTATTGAGATCGCTCATCACATCGCCCATGTTCGCATCCGGGCAGGTGACGCGTACGGTCATGATCGGTTCGAACAACACAGGACCCGCTTCATGCACTGCAAGCTTAAAAGCTTCACGCCCGGCAATTTCAAATGCCATCGGTTTCGAGTCCACTTCATGTTCCTTGCCGTCATAGACGATCACCCGCACATTGCTCATCGGGTAGCCTGCAAACGCGCCTCTTTCCATCGTAGCGCGGATACTTTTTTCGATCGGAGGCAGGTACGAGCGGGAAAGGTTCATACCGACGAGTGCATCTGTGAAATCGAAATCGCCTTCCATGTACGGCTCAATGCGTAAATGAACTTCGCCAAACTGACCCGCACCGCCCGATTGTTTCTTATGGCGGTATTGACCAGCTGCTTTTCTGGTAATGCCTTCACGATATGGAACTTTGGGTTCGTGGGTCAGAATGCCGACTTGAAATTTTGCCTGTGCGCGATGGACAGCTACATCGATATGCTGGTCACCCATACCTTGCAAGACTGTTTCATGCGTGGCGGGGTCATTCTGCCAGATGAGGGTCATATCTTCTTCGCTTAAGCGGCTGAGTACAGTAGAAATCTTCGCGGCATCTGCCTGGGTCTTGGGAGCAATCGCCACGCGGTACAAGGCTGCCGGGTAGGCGGGCTTGGCAATCGTGAGCGGATGTCCCTTATCGCAGAAGGTGTCACCGGTGGAGGTGGCATTCAATTTTGAAACCACACCAATGTCACCCGCGTGGACGACCTTCGCCCCAATGGTTTCTTTGCCGCGCTGGAAGTGCAAACCAGACATACGCTCATCCGCACCTTTGGGCTGGTTCCAGACATGAGCATCGGCTTGAATGGAGCCGGAAAACACGCGGAAGTAGGTCATCTTACCGACGAAGGGGTCGGCGGTAGTCTTCCACACATAAGCCGCGAGCGGAGCTTCATTCGAGGGTTTCAGCTCTTCAACGCCATCTTTTCCTTGCGCCGTACGCTTGATGGCTTGGATCGGGGAAGGCATCAGGTCAATGATGTCATTGAGCAAAGCAATGGTGCCAACTTCATGCGCACCTGCTGCACAGAAGATCGGCACAAAGCTTCCAGCGTAGACTACATCTTCGAGACCGCGCACCATCTCGTCGTCGGTGAGAGAGCCGTTCTCTAGATATTTTTCCATCAATTCATCTTCGCCTTCGGCGGCATCTTCCACCATGGCAAAGTGGGCTTTTTCTGCGGCTTCTTGTAACTCAGCCGGAATCTCGGCTGTGGTTTTGCCATCGCCCAAATAAGACTTCATGCCGATCACATCCACAACGCCTTTGAAGTTCTGTTTCTCGCCAATGGGAATGTGAACTTGAACGACTCGTTTGCCATGGGCTTCAACAAATTCTTTTATGGCGTCGTAGGTTTTTTGGAAATCCGCATTGTCACGATCCATCTTGTTGATCAAGAAGAAACGCGGCAAATTGAATTGATCACAATAACGCCAGGCAAGTTCAGTCCCCACTTCGATACCTGCCACGGCATCTACTAAAATAATTGCGCCATCTGCCACACTCAAGGCGGAGATCATCTCGCCTACAAAATCAGTGTAGCCTGGCGCATCTAGAAAATTTATTTTGTAATTCTTGTGTTCAACCGGGATCACGCTCGTATAGATGGAAATTTTCCTTCTATGCTCTTCGTCGTCATAATCCGACGCGGTCGTTCCATCCTCCACCTTGCCAAGGCGGGTTGTTGCCCCCGTTGCATGTAGAAACGACTCTACTAGCATGGTCTTGCCTGCGCCCCCATGTGAAACCAGCGCAATGTTACGTATAAACTCAGTGGTATACTCTTTCATCGTAAATTACCTTCCTATCGGTTTTAAGATGTCGAGCAAGTTACACGATTGTAAAAGAACTCAAATGAATTGTCAAAGTGTGAAGCGTCACCCCTTAAATATGACATTATGGACTTTGTAGCGAGCCGCCATGAGTGCCCTTCTCGGTGAATATTCCTTTATAACCATCTCGGCTGGGTTCACTCTCATTGCTGGGGTGATTTTACTCTCAAACAAGCCCCGCTGGAATGATTATCTGGCTTTTGGTGCCATCGTCGTTGGGCTGATCGTGGCATGGGCAAGCCTGCACCCGCGCCAAACCTTGCTCATGGACGATGCCAGGGAAGTTAAAGAAATGATCGGCGCAGGCACACCCGTCTTGCTTGAATTCCAATCCCCATACTGTATCCGCTGCGTTTCGATCAAACCTCTTGTGGATGATCTTGAATTGGAACTCGGCGATCAAATTCATATCATTCGCTTGAACGTCCAGGAACAAGTGGGCATGGAACTCTCGCCTGTCTATGGGTTTGAATTTACCCCAACCTTTATTTATTTCGACTCAGCTGGGAATGAAATCTGGCGCACCATCGGCGATTTCAACCCGCAACAAGTCCGCGACACTATAGCTAATGAGTAATATCCTTCATCGTTTAAAATTCAACTTCTCTTACTTAACCAAGAAAGCTCCCTGGGATAGCGGCATCTCGCCGCCAGAGCTTTATGATTTTTTAGCAGCCCACCCTGCGGGTCGCGCTCTCGATATTGGCTGCGGCACGGGTACTAACCTCATCACACTTGCCAATGCAGGTTGGCAGGCACAGGGGTTCGACTTTTCATCACAAGCCATTAAACTGGCAAAGAAAAAGATCAAAAAGGCAGGCATGCAAATCCCTGTCTTTACCGATGATGCTACCCAAATGAAACAGGTCACATCAACTTTCGACCTGGCACTTGACCTCGGCTGTTTCCACGGCATCGAA
>JAFLCE010000121.1 GCA_017303655.1 Anaerolineae bacterium | reverse complement strand
TGGGAACATCCTTTCGTTTACTAAACGGGTAACGATGTTCCGAGTTTATGTTTCCCCAGGCTTCAAAACAGGCTTCAAAAAACAGCCGTTAACGGCTGTTTTAAGAGATCAATTTGCGATACAACGCCTCTGTTTCTGGTGAGGGTGGAATATTGTGGTGTTTTCGCAAAGCCGCCTTGCAGGCTTCGTAGGTTTGTAAGACGGCGGCATGGTTATTCATTCGGTGATGGATCTGCATCATCAAGCCATATGCAGACTCGTAAAAAGGCTGGTACTCCACTGCCTGCTGGCAAATGGATAGGGCTTCCTTTAACTTGGCTTGTTTTTGATATAGCCCCGCCAGTGCTAACAAGGCAGCCAAATACTTTTGGTCCAGCCGTTCACGGTCTGCCAGAACACCATCCAGATAAATATCATTGAGGTATGAACCCCGAACCAAATCGATTGCCTTGCAATAGAACTCGATCTGCTCCTCTGCCTGCTGGGACGCCTGCGCCCGCGCCAGATGTGACTCGAAGGCTTCCACATCATATTCATAATTAAGGCTGCGATTAAATGAGTACATATTGTTCTCAAAACGGATGGCGTCATTCCCAACCGCGCGGCGCAGGCGATACAGATCGTTTTTAAAACGCAGGCGCATTTTGCCAGGGTCATCCAATTCGGGCCAGAGTTGCTCTGCCACCTGCTCTTTTGTAAGCGGGCGAGGTTGCGTAAGGAAAAAGAAAAACAATTCACGCACCGATTGGGTTTGCCAATCGGAAAGTACCAGTTCCCTTCCACCAACGGCAACGGTTGAATTTCCAAAGCCTTTAATAACAAGATGTGCAGTGGGCACGTCCACGACCCGTGCCTGACGGCGGATCTCGCGACGTACAGCCGGGATGTGAGCGGATAATTTTTCGCCACGCAACAGAATATCGCGCACTCCACGCCCAACATCCGGGTCTTTTTGTAAACTTTCCAACCACTGTCTGGCTTGATCTGCTGCAAGCCAAGTGACATGCTGGGGCTTATCTAGAATCTCGCGGATCTTTTCAACTGCATTTACATGGCGCTTGCCCGCTATATACGCAGCCGACAACCATACCCGAGCAGAGATCGTCTCAAGCGCGAGACCTTCATGAATGAAAGCAGCCTCAGCCTGTTCCAATTGTTTTATGGCTTCAGCAACATTACCGGCAAACAATTGGAATTTTCCGTCTAACAGATACAGGAGACCTGTATCAAAATGAGATTGGCTTGTGCCAATGATCTCCTTAAGTTCATGGATCAGTTTCTCTGTGCCAGAAAGGTCTCCCTGAGCCAATGCCAGGTTTGCCTGCCCAACCCGTAGAGAGAAAAGGAGGAAATAATCATGACGTTCCTGCAACATCAGCTCGGCATGGGCGTAGTTCTGCCGGGCAGTCTCCACATCTTGTAATTCTGCATACAAATCACCAATACTAATAGAGAGCAGCGTTTGCAGACGAGTATGCTGGCTGCGTTGAGCACAGAGCAACCCGCTTTCAAAAGCAAAGGCTGCCTTCTCATACATACCCCGATGATGATATATGTTGCCCACATTATTGAGCAAGTTGGCTTCTTCAATAAGGTTGAATTTCTCTTTGTAAATATTCAAGGCTTTATTGAAGTTCTTTTCAGCTTCCTCGTAAACCCCGAGATAATAATGTAGCAAACCCATATTAGCGAAAAGCCGGGGAAGTATCTTTTTTTGTTTATCCAAATGGATATAAATATCCAACATTTTTTCAGATACTTTCAAGGCACTGCGAATTTGCCCCAAATTCATCAAGATCGAGACTTTCACTTGAAGGGCTTCGGCATAGAGAAATTGCAAATCATCCCAGTCTTCGATCAGTCGAATGGCTTCTTCTGCATCCAGCATGGATGCCTGATGGTCGCCAAGATATCGATGCCCAAAAGAACGCCGTACCAAGGAAAGCGCCAGATGGGGAACATCTTCACTTGCACGGAACAACTCAATCGCCTTATTGAGCTCTACAAGCCCACCCTGGGTATCACCCTTGATAAGTTTCAGGGTGCCTGTGGTGGAAAGAATAAGCGGATTGTTCTTTAAAACAGAGGGCGGCAGGTCTTGCACCCATGTTTCAATGAGACGGGTCTTGTCGTACAGATCGTTGAAACTTGATATGTCGATCAATTCGATCAGGGCATCCATATCGCCCAGTTTTTGAATGATGGCATAAGCCCGTTCCCATTCCCCCAGAGATTCATAGGCACGGCTCAACCTCTCCAGAATGGGCTGGATTTCATCTGCCTTTTCCCTTTCCATGCGCTGACGGAGATAATCGCGGAATAAATGATGATAGCGCAATGCCCCCCCATCTGCGCCGACGGGGATGGCAAACAAATTATTCTTCAAAATGGTCTGAATGAAAGCTTGCCAATCCTGCCTCTCAGCATAAAAAGGAGCCAGGGTGGCTTCACATAGGGCAGCATCGAATTCTTCCAGCAAGGAAGTTCGCAGCAGGAACTCAAGGATATGAGGTTTTTGCTTATCGACCACCTGTTGCCCCAGATAGTCAAACAAGCCCACGCCGGTGTTTAAGAGTGGCTTGGTACTATCTTTTTTGGCAATCGAATTCCCCGAAAACTGCAAGCCTGTGATCCAACCCTCGGTCTCGTCAATCAGATGCTGGGCTTCTTCATCAGAAACATGGATGTTGTGGTTTTGCAGGAACAATGCCTGGAGTTCTTCAATATGAAAAGCAAGGTCAGAGAAGCTTAAGCCGCTGACCTGCTCACGTGCCACCATCAAAGGCAGGTCTGCCAGGGTGGTGAGAGTCCGCGAGGAGACGATGACATGACAATTCTCATCTACTAATTGGATAAAGCGGTTTAAAAAGTTGTAGATCGGTTGGGAAGTTTCCAGGATGTGGAAATCGTCGAGGATCAGAACAAAATGTTCGTGGATGGAGGCGAAGGTTTCATTGACCAGAGAGACCGCCAACCGCTCCATATCTTCTTCAAAGGAGTTGACCGTATCCATCACTGCCAGGGTTTGATGACCCACGCCGGGGAAGCGCTCGGCAATAGAGGCAATCAGATATGCCAGGAAGCGCTGTGGGTCACGATCCAGTTCATCGAGTGAGAGCCAGCAACATTGGTATTCGCTTTGCAGGGCAACATCGATCAATAATGAAGTTTTGCCATAGCCTGCCGGTGCAGAGACGAGCACCAGTTTGCTGTCCAGGGCGTTGAACAGGGTATCCAACAATCGTTTGCGCACCAAAAGCTCGGTACGCCTGCGTGGAGGAATGATCTTGGTTTTACTAACAGGGACTGATGCCATATGTAAATCTTCAATCTACTATTAATACGCGGAACAGCCATGAGTATTTTATCCTGTATTCATCTGGACAAGTATTACAGAGCAATATAAAAGTCTTTGCTTGTTAACATACCCGGTGAAATCTTTAAGCCATGCGTAGGGGAATAATATGAACATGCGTGCTATAATGACCATCCCCACTGATAACTGTTTAGTGTTCACTGTTAACTGACATGTCCTTCGCCCATCTCCACGTTCACACCGAATACTCCCTGCTCGACGGCTTCTCGAACATTAAGAAGCTGGTCAAACGCGTTAAAGAAATGAACATGGACTCGGTCGCTATCACAGACCACGGCACGATGTTCGGCGTGATCGACTTCTACAAAGCCGCCAAAGCGGAAGGGGTCAAACCCATCATCGGGCTTGAGGCGTACATGGCGGCGCGCGGCATGAAGGACAAAGACTCCAAGCTAGACCGTTCCTCCTTCCATCTATTGCTGCTCGCAGAAAATGACACCGGCTACCGCAACCTACTAAAGATCGCCTCCGCCGCACAACTGGATGGGTTCTACTACTACCCCCGCATCGACCATGATTTTCTCGCCGCGCACTCCGAAGGACTGATCTGTACCTCGGGCTGTATGTCTGCCGAAATTCCGCGCGCGTTATTGAACGACAACCCCGAAGAAGCCGTCCGCAAATGGAATTGGTACTACGACGTGTTCGGACCCGACCGCTTCTTCGTCGAGTTGCAGGAACACAACATCCCTGAAATTCTCGACCTGAATCGAAAATTACTTTCACTTGGTGCGCGCTATTCTGCAAAATTCGTCGCCACCAATGACGTGCATTACGTCAACCAGGCGGATGCGAAGTTGCAAGATGTATTGCTGGCGATCCAGACCAACTCCACGCTGGCAGACCCCGACCGTATGCGCATGACCGATGACTCATACTTCTTGCGCTCGCCGCTTGAGATGAGCAAGCTCTTCTCTGAAGTACCAGATGCGATTTCAAATACACTGCTCATTGCCGAGCGCTGCAATGTGGATTTGGGATTCAAAGGCTATCACCTACCCGAGTTCCCTGTGCCGGAAGGTCACACCGCGGAATCATATCTGCGCGCCCTGTGCGAGGCTGGGGCGGAGAAACGCTATCAGGATGATGCGACCAGTTCCAAAGTCCGTGAGAGGCTGAACTATGAGTTAAGCGTCGTCCACAGTATGGGATTCGACGCCTACTTCCTGATCGTGTGGGATTTGTGTCGCTTTGCTCGTGAACATGGAATTTGGTACAACGCGCGCGGTTCGGCGGCAGGTTCGATCATTGCATACACGCTTGAGATCACGATGGTCGACCCACTCGAACATGCACTGATTTTTGAACGCTTCCTGAACCCGGGTCGTATCTCAATGCCCGATATCGACCTGGACTTCCGTGACGACCGCCGCCATGAGATGCTTGAATATTGCGCGCGCAAATACGGCGATGACAAGGTAGCGCAAATCATCACCTTTGGCACGATGGGCACCAAAGCTGCCATCCGTGACGTGGCGCGTGTAATGGAAATTCCGCTGCCCGAAGTAGATCGAGTCGCCAAGCTGGTTCCATTTGCTCCGGGCGGTACGACCATGGCAGAAGCCAAAGAAGTTAAAGAATTCAAGCAGATCTACGACACCGACCCGAAGATGCGCGAGGTGATCGACATTGCCGAACGCATGGAAGGCACCGTGCGCAACGCAGGCACACATGCCGCCGGTGTGGTGATCTCGGATAAACCCATCCTCGAATATTTGCCGCTGCATCGCCCAACTTCGAACTCAGAAGACACGCCCATCAAGTCGGTGACCCAGTTCGAAATGGGCATTCTCGACACGCTCGGCATGTTGAAAGTAGACTTCCTCGGTCTCATCACCTTGACCGTGATGGCGCGTGCCTGCGACTTGATCTATAAACGGCATGGTATCAAATTTGACCTGAGTAATATTCCGGTTGATGATCCGAAGTCATTTGAGTTGATGGGTGCCGGTCAAACCGCTGGCGTCTTTCAGGTGGAAGGCGGCGGCATGACGCGCTGGCTCGTGCAGATGAAGCCGAAGAATCTCGATAACATCATCGCGATGGTGGCGTTGTATCGCCCCGGACCGATGGCGTTCATCCCCGATTACATTGCACGCATGCATGGCGAAGCGGAAGTGGAATATCGTCACCCTTCCATGGAGCCAATCTTCAGCGACACCTACGGCATTCCCGTCTATCAAGAACAATTGATGCGCGCCGCTGTCGACCTGGCGGGCTATACCCCTTCCGAGTCGGATGAGCTGCGTAAAGCCATCTCGAAAAAGAAAAAAGAAGACATCGAAAAACATCGCGCCAAGTTCGTGAAAGGCGCTGTTGAAAAAGGCATCGAACAATCCACTGCGGATGCGATCTATTCGGATTGGGAAGAGTTCGCAAGGTACGGCTTCAATAAATCTCACGCTGCCGATTATGGTGTCATCGCCGTTCAAACCGCGTATCTTAAAGCGCATTACACTGCTGAGTATATGACCGCGCTCATGTCCGCTTCGGCGGGACAGACGGAGAAGATCGCCTTCTACGTGGCGGATGCGCGCACAATGGGCGTGCCCGTTTTGCAGCCAGACATCAACTCGTCGATGTGGGACTTCGACATTGAAGATGTCGCCCCTTCGACAGGCTCAGGGCAAGTTCAACCCAACATCCGCTTTGGCATGGGCGCCATCAAGAACGTCGGTGAGAACTCCGTCCAGCCGATCATTGACGAACGCACTGCCAATGGCAAGTTCACCGACCTGAACGACTTCGCCCGCCGCGTAGATTTACGCGCCGTGGGCAAACGTTCACTGGAAAGCCTCATCAAAGTGGGCGCGCTCGATTCATTCGGCAATCGCGCCTCCTTGCTCGCCTCACTCGACCGCATTGTTGCCATCTCCAGCAATCACTTCCGCGCCGCCGATGCCGGGCAAATGAGTCTCTTTGGTGCGGCAACCGGCATCATCGAAGAGATCACCCTGCCCGAAGTCAAAGATGTGGACAAGCGCGAGATGCTCAACTGGGAGCGCGAGTTGATCGGGCTCTACATCTCCGACCACCCGCTCAACGAATATCAAGCCACGCTCGCCAAGATCGTCAGTTATTTTTCTGGTCAGCTCAGCGAAAGCCATCACGAAGAAAAAGTGCGCATGGCAGGTCTCATCACCGGCGTGCGCCCCTACACCACCAAAACCGGCAAGCCCATGGGCTTCGCACAAATGGAAGACATTCAAGGCACGGTCGAGCTAGTGCTCTTCCCCAAAACCTGGGAAGCCTCACGCGAAATTCTCACCGTTGGGCAGATCGTTATCGTCGAAGGCAAGCTCGACCACGGCAGCACCCCGCCCAAATTATTGGTGGATACGGTCAAGACCGAAATCCCAGTGACGACATCGGCGGATGATCCCTTCATCACAAACGATTCGACTCCCAAGCCTTTGCTTGCCCGCACACAGGAGCAATCTCCCCGCCGACCCGAGCAGACTCAGCCCAAGCCTGCCGCAACACCCAAACCGAATCCAACGCCGAAGCAGACGAGTAACGAGGCACCGAGACAACGAGTGGACGAGGTCAAGCCGCAGGTTGCAGAACCTGCACCCGCTTACAACACAGACGATGACATGCCCCCGCCGCCCGATAACTTCCCCGACGGCTGGGACAGTGAATGGCAACCTTCGTTTGACGAAGCTGCCATTGCCGCGAAGCCTGCGCCGAAGTTTAAGAAAGATGAACCGGTGACTCCTCCGCTGGTGACTCGTGCGGTGACAGCGTTGACTCAGCCCGAAGCGCTGAACCCAGCCGAAGACAAAGACGAGGCGTTCATTCCGTCGTTGTATGTTCCGCTGGCAAAAGAAAATAAAGACAAGGATCATCCGCCCCAACAGATCACCATCCTGCTGCGTTCCACCGGCGACAAGGAACGCGACAAGCGCCGCATCAAGACCTTGTATGGCACGCTCATCTCGTATCACGGACGCGATAAGTTTAGTTTTCAGATCTTCGAGAGCGGCAAGGGACACCTGATCGACTTCCCCAACGACACCACGCGCATCTGCCCTGAACTGCTTGAGCGCCTGAAGAAGCTCATGGGCGAAGAAACCTGGCGCGTGGAAGAGATTACTTTTCAGTAACGCCCATACACCAGACGGGTCTCATCCGCGCGGAGGAGACCCATCTGGTGTTCTTTTGTGGAGTGGGGCGTTTCCTAAAACCGACGACAAGTCGAATTTGATGAATTCGATTGAGCCCAAACCTAACAGGAAATATTTCAGCACCGACCTTTTATTGCTTGCATTAATTTTTATAGTCGGCTTTGCGTTAAGGAATTACCGGGTTGGTGAAGACAGCCTTTGGTTCGATGAGGTCGGGCAGGTTGAGGCTGCATTACAGCCCGACATAGCAGGGACATTGAACGCGGTGGCAAGTCACGCCGGTGCCATGCCGTTGGATTATCTAGTGACCAGGCTTGTGGTTATGTTCAGCCTGCGGGAAGAGATGCTTCGTTTGCCAGCCGTGATTTGGGGAACCTTATCCATCATCGTTTATTTTGTGTTAATCAACCATCTTGATATCCCACATAAAAAACAAACTGCGCTGCTGCTGGCATTCCTGATCTCGATTTCTCCTGCAAACATTCAATATTCCCAGGAGGTGAGGTTTTATTCTTCCCTGATGTTTTTTTATGGGTTGACCACACTTTGTCTTGTAAGAGCCCTTGCCAAGCATGAAAAAAAAGAATGGCTGACTTATGCATTGTGCAACATCGTGGGAATGTATTTTCATCCATATGTAATTTTCATCCCCATCCTGGGTTTTTTTTGGATAGCACGCCAGTACATGTTTGAACGAGAAAGCAGCATCAAGGCAGAAGGAATAAAAAAGAATGTTATTTTTTACACCGCCAGTTGCATATTGATTTTGATCGCATTTTTGCCGGGATATTTTTATTTCCATACCCAGGACTCGTATATATTTAAGTTTGAATTAATCCCGGATAATATCCTCTACGGGCTGGGATTAAAGGCAATAATATTCGGGGAATCTTTACCGCCGTTTGGTCTTTTGCACCTGATCTTATCCATTGGGGTAATAGGCGGAGGTTTGCTGGCTTTGAGGCATTCAAGCAAATACGCACCAATCTTGTTGTTATGCGTGTCTGCGGTGGTGCAAATAATCGTCATTCTATTTCTCGACTACCTGAATAATTACCTGTTTATTCCCAGGCAAATCATTCATCTGACGCCGTTTACCTACCTGCTATTTTCAGCCGGAGTTATAAAATTAATTTCAATTCCAAAGGCTGAAATTCTTAGATATGCCCTCTCTGTCCTTGTAATTTGCGGATTGCTTCTATCTTCATTACCCTATGTGAAAATCATGTACAATCACTCAAAGGGTGGAACACGAGATATAGCCCAGGCAATTGCTGACCGGTATCAGCCCGGTCAAAAAGTGGCGTCCCTTTATCCTCAAAACACCCTGGTTCTTCGTTATTACTTGTCACTGCTGGCAGGGAGGGATGAATCCCATCTTATGATAGTTCCCTTTGATGAAGTTAATGACATGGCGGATTATGTTCAGGTTCACCCAGAGGTCCGCTTTGTATATCTTTCCCAGAGTATGGATGCAGACATTAGAAAAAAGGTCGTGGACCTGGGCTTTAAGCAATTGCGGGTTTTGGAAGATTCGGATTTTGTTTATATACGGGAATGATTTTGTCCGTTGACGATATCTTCGAGAATGCAAGGGACGCCACGTGTATCCGCCCTGAACTGCTCGAACGCCTGAAGAAGCTCATGGACGAAGAAACCTGGCGCATGGAAGAGATCACATTTCAGTGATTTGTAGGGGAGACCCGTCAGAGTTTAGTGAATGAGATTGCTTTTCAGCAGAATCTAAAAGTGACAGTCACCTTGAAGCTGACTGTCACTTTTTTTTTACTTGAAATATTTTTCTGTTTTCTACACCGCACGGGCAGGGTCTTTCAATTCATGTCGACACACACTAATGACCTCCTGCCTGATTGAATGACACTTATATTACTTGTAATCCGCTTTTCTTGGCAAAATGCTTTTCCTCGTCATGATCTTCCTAGACTTTCGCGCGGATGAGCAGTGGAAAAGTCTCGTCGTTTAGACATAAGGTACATGTCTTGGCAGGTATAGCCTTCTTTATCAAATGAATAGCGCTTTAAGTTTTGTACTTACAATCTTGGTTTAGAAAAAACTTATGGCAATAAAAATCGATTTCAGCCAAGTTACTTTAATGTCCTGTAGCTTTCAGTTAAGTGTAAGGCTGCAGGAATAAACACTATAACCAGTGGAACTAAAAACAAGCGAGTTTCATCAGCAGAACCAAAAATAAAAACAACGAGGAACCAGGGAATAGCAAGGAATAAAAGGTACATTTTCAGAATGTTAGTCCAATATTTTACTAGAATTAGAGTAACAAACAATACACCATACATTTGAGCGAGCCCTATCCATGTATTTCTGTTCATGATATTTAGATAAAACAACTCAATACCAGGATATACATTCCCATAACGACTTTCAGAATATGCAGATGCTTGCCCAAGAAAATAACGAATGCCAACTGAAAAAACAAGGAAAAGTAAAGTCGCAAGTATTGGGGGCACGAGCCATTTGTATGCTGAGATTTTTGCTTTTAGAATGGCACTCCACTCGAATTCGCTTAATCGTGCAGCAAAAAGCATGACAGGGATAAAAATAGCCCCCTCTCTATTAAGTGCAGATATAACAGTAGCAAACAATATCCACCAATCCTTTTTTAGGTTGATGATTATTCCAGACAGTAACAACAACGCAATTTCTGTGTATGTATAGAAAGATAAATTAGATTGATAAAATGCAAATCCCATACTAAGTGATAAAAGAGCCACACCAACGAAACGTGTTGAATATGAAAAGCCCAATGTCTCAAAGTACTTAATTGCGAGTAAAAAGATTAAAAAATTTTGAGCGACACGAAAACTCAGAGCAGTTTTTTCATACAGACTTCTATACTCATCTGTCCAATAATGTGGAGTTGCCGGATTTGTAAAATCAAACACTACCTGTAATGCCCAATTACTCAACACTCTATAGCGATAAGGCGCATCAGCATTTCCAAGAACAATGCTTCGATGGTTACGAAAATCTCGTGTCATTATGTAATCCCGCCCATAGTAAGTATAAATATAGTTGAACTGTCCTGCGACGGTTATAAGCGATGCGACAAGACAAACTATAGCAATTAAAATTGATGAATATACTTTTTTCATATTGCTCACTTCAGCAAATAAAATATCCCGAGAGAATTTGATAATAAGAATTATAATTTGATTTTCAAAAACTACATTGATTACTGAGCACTTACTACACCCAGAAACCTATTGATGCTAAGCTTTATATGTTATTTTTCAAGTCAGTTTTCAGATCTTCGAGAGAGGCAAGGGACACCTGATCGACTTCCCCAACGACACCACGCGCATCTGTCCAGAACTGCTCGAGCGCCTGAAGAAGCTCATGGGGGAAGAAACCTGGCGCGTGGAAGAGATTACGTTTCAGTAACCAGTAGGGGTGACTCGCGAGTCGCCCCTACTTTTTATTTCAGGAGAAATATGAATCTATATCAACTCGCTCGCATAAACGGCAACCCTGTCATCGAAGGGAATCGTGTCACCTTCGTGTGGCAGGGAAAGTCCGCGCCGCATTTTATTGACGATATTCATCAATGGGAGCAAAGTCCGCAAAAGATGAAGCGTATTGCTCCAGGCTTGTGGGCATACTCGCTTGAATTGGATTCAGATGCCTATCTTGAATACAGCTTCTACGATCCGCGCACGAAGAAACGCGTCAAAGATCCGCTTAATAAGAAAAGTATTTTCAACGGCTTCGAACATTACAACCATTACTTCTACATGCCCGAGGCAACGTCCACGCCGTATGCCGTGAAACGTAAAGGCATCCCCAGCGGGCGGGTTACCCGTCACCTCGTGGATACGTCCATGATCCAACGGAAGGGCAAACGCGAATTGCATCTCTACCAGCCGCCGGTCAAAGGACCTGTGCCGTTGCTGCTCGTCTACGATGGGACCGATTATCTCAAGCGTGCCAAGCTCAACATCATTGTAGATAACCTCATTCACGAGAAGCGCATCCGTCCGCTGGCAATGGCGTTTTTACAAAACGGAGATGACCTTCGCTCGGTGGAATATGCCTGCTCCGATGCAACTTTATTGGATATTGAAAGATTGATCCTGCCGTTGGCGGCAAAGAAGTTAAACCTGATCGATATCAAAAAAAATCGTGGCGCATATGGCGTGCTCGGCGCCTCCTTCGGTGGGACTATGTCTGTGTACACGGGCTTGCGCCTGCCAGATATCTTCGGCAAGGTCATCGCCCAGTCACCGGCGTTTGCCATCGATGGGCGCGATTTTGTGTCTGTGGACCTCATCCGCGCGAAGATGTCTCGTGAAATAAAAATATGGATGGACATCGGTCA
>JAFLCE010000120.1 GCA_017303655.1 Anaerolineae bacterium | reverse complement strand
GGTGGCAGAAATGGGACGCGCCTTTATTCACGGCATGCACACCGGCAGTGATGGACAGATTCTGGTGATCGCAAAACATTTCCCAGGTGCAGGTGGTGCAGACCGCCTCCCGCAGGATGAAGTTTCTACAGTGCGAAAATCTCTGGAGCAATTAAAACAGGTTGAGTTTGCGCCTTTCTTTGCAGTGACGGGCAATGCGGCTTTAGCGGAAGAAACTGTGGATGGCTTGCTCGTTTCGCACATTCGCTATCAGGGCTTTCAGGGGAATATCCGTGCCACCACGCGTCCGATCAGTTTTGATCAACAAGCGTTGGGGCAAATTTTGGCATTGCCAGAATTTTTAGAGTGGTACAACAACGGTGGGTTGCTGGTCAGTGACAACTTGGGCACGAAAGCAGTCAGAGATTTTTATGTGGCAGGCGGCGGACAGTTCCTCGCGCGTATCGCAGCACGTGATTCCTTTTTGGCTGGAAATGATTTGTTGTATCTGGGTGACATAAATTCAGATGACTCACCGGATAGTTACACTTCTATCCTGCGCACGTTGGAATACTTCGCACAAAAATATCGTGAAGATACCGCCTTTGCCCAACGTGTGAATGCCTCAGTGGCGCGTATCCTCACTGCTAAACTGGGCTTGTACGAAAATTTTACGATCAATGATGTGCTCGTGCCTTCCTGGGAATCAAATACATTGACGCCCACATCTGAGATTACCTTTGAAGTAGCACGCAATGCCGCCACCCTCGTCAACCCGGATCAGCAGGACTTGGCTGCCATTCTTCCGTTGCCGCCTCAACCCAGTGAGCGCTTGGTCTTCATCACCGATGTTGTCAATGCGGCACAATGCTCCGGCTGCCCAACTCAGTCGCTATTAACTGTGGATGCGTTGCAAAATTCCATTTTACGTTTGTATGGTCCACAAGCAGGCAATCAGGTGGAGGCATTCCGACTCAAATCTTATTCCTTTGAAAACCTGCAAGCCGTTTTAGATGCTCCTGATGAAAACCAATTTGTCGCAGATGATCTGAACGTCGCGGATTGGGTCGTAATCTCCATTGCCGATTTAAATAGCGGACAACCGCAACTGATCAGCCGTTTATTGCGCGAACGTTCTGATCTATTTTTGAATAAAAAATTGATCTTGTTCTCTTTTGGCGCGCCTTACTATTTTGATGCCACGACTCTTTCTCGTTTCAATGCCTATTATGCAATGTACAGCAAACAGCCAGAGTTCGTGGATGTGGCTGTACGTTTGCTCTTTCAGGAATTGACTCCTATAGGCGCTTCGCCCGTTTCGATCCCTGCCGTCGGATATGAATTGATCGATGTGACGACACCAGACCCGAACCAGGTTATCCCGATCTTTCTGGACTTCGGAGCTGTCCCCGTTGACCCAAGCGGTTTGATTACGCCTGCGCCTACCCCATTGCCCTTGTTTCGCATTGGCGATACGATTGACATTCGCACTGGCTCGATCCGCGACCATAATGGCAAGCAGGTACCAGATGGTACGGTCGTGCAATTCTCCATGCGGCTGACTGGCGAAGGCGGCGGCATTTTGCAGCAAGTTGAATCTGTCACCACGGATGGTGTGGCGCGCGCTTCGTTTGGTTTGGATAACCCCGGCTTGTTGGAGATCCGCGTTGTGAGTGAACCAGCGGTGATCTCTGAAGTGCTGCAATTGGATGTTTCTACCTCTGGTGAGGTTGCGGTTATCGTTGTAACTCCGGAGTTGACACAATTGACCGACCCAACTCCAACACCCGCTGCCATTGTGCCTGAAAACCCCTACATAACACTGGACGGCTATCCGCGTTTTTCTGCCTGGGCAGTTGCCATGATCATGATCGTGTTGGGCGCAGCCATGCTCTACTGGGTACTATCCCGTTTTGCGCTCAATCGATTTAC
Source organism: Anaerolineae bacterium (assembly GCA_017303655.1). Lineage (GTDB taxonomy): Bacteria > Chloroflexota > Anaerolineae > Anaerolineales > Villigracilaceae > Villigracilis. Next base: position 10,186 of record JAFLCE010000120.1, on the reverse strand, counting down.
CGTTCGGCTTTCACTTGGCATGTTGCTGGGCGGCTTGCTGGCGTATAACCTGTTGGCGTTTGGTGTCTTCAACCTGCCTGATTGGCTCATGAATGTGGGTGTAAATGGCGTGATCTACGCCACCATGTTTGGGCAGGCATTGGGAATGGCGGGCGGCTGGTTTTGGTCTCGTAGGGACAAATAGTACTTTCAACTCATTCTTGTGGGTTGATTTGGTGATAACATCTCTTTATTGTTGTAGCTAGGAGAAAAAACATACATATGGAATCCAATGGAAAATCTGGCAGGAAAAATAAAGCAAATAAGGCAAAACAACCGCCTATTCTTTTTGACAAAACTCAGGCGATCATCAAAGACCTAACCGAAAAATTGGGTGGCACTCTGGTGACCTACTTTAATAATCCGCGTGGCAGTGTCTGCCATGACGATGTGCTGGCTTTATTTGAATTGCTTGAAAAGATAGGCAAACAGGAAAAGATCTACCTCTTCATCAAATCCAGCGGCGGTAATGGGCAGGCATCGCTGCGCATTGTCAATTTGTTACGCCAATACTGTGACGAAGTCATTGCTGTAATTCCTTTGGAATGTGCTTCTGCCGCAACCATGGTGACCCTGGGCGCGAATGAGATTCTGATGGGACCCATGGCATACCTTACCTCCGTTGACACCTCTTTAACGCATGCCCTCTCGCCAATTGACCGGGATAATGACCGTGTCAGTGTCAGCTTGGATGAATTGAACCGCGTCGTGCGGCTGTGGCAGGCTCAAGGGTCCGATTCGAGCGAGAATCCATATCAACAATTGTTCCAACATGTGCATCCTCTCGTTATTGGTGCAGTCGATCGAGCCGAGTCCCTTTCCATCATGTTGTGCAAAGAATTGCTTGCATATCACATCAAGGAAGAACAAGTGGCAGAGCAGATCGCTTCCACCCTTAACTCGAAGTACCCATCTCATGGATACCCGATCTTGTTTGAAGAGGCACAACGTATTGGGCTTAAAGTAAATCATCTTACGCCTGAGATCAACACTCAACTGCTTGAGTTGAACGCGCTTTATAGTGAAATGGGTCAACGCGCTACAACCGACTTTGATGATACCCATGCGCATGGCAACGAAATTCTCAATATCTGGGAATCAACCGATGTGCTTGTGTATTATCAACAAGACAAAGACTGGTTCTATCGCACTGAAGAACGCCGCTGGATATCGCTCAATGACAATAGTAGTTGGCGGCGAATGCATAAAAAAGGCAACAAGGTGGAAAAATCCATACTTCATATTTCTTAGTTTTTCGAGGCACAGACACCCCGCTGTGCCTCTTTTATTGGTAGGGGATTGCAAAATTAATATCATTGCAAAACCTTTGCAAAACCTTTGCGTGTGTGGTATACTATTGGCATCAAATAAAAAAAGGTTCTTATGTCTAACAAACCTCAGCTCAAATTTAATGACCCAGCTCCCGACCTAACCTTGCTCGACGGGGACGGGAACCCAGTTCAGCTTTCATCGCTTTGGAAAAACAAAGTGGTGGTGCTTGCCTTCACCCGCCATTTTGGATGCCCGCAATGCAAAGAGATGGTGGACCAACTGATCGACGCGCATCAAACCTTAGCCGAGGCTGGGTTGCTGCTTGCTATCGTTTCTCACGCCTCAGCCGAATCAGCCAAAGCCTTTTGCGACCTGCGCGCGCCGGATGCACTCTGCCTTGCAGACCCCGACCGTACTGCTTACAAAGCCTATGGCTTGTATCGCGGTAATTTCTGGCAGACCATAATTTCACCACGGATCTGGCAATCCAACCGCAGGCTCGCACGCCAAAAGGGATTCCAGCCTGAATTACCACATGCCGGGCAGGACGCCTATCAAATGTCCGGCACCTTCGTCATCGGCACAGACGGAAGAATTCGTTTGCCATATTACTACGAAGACATCGCCGACCATCCGCCCGTAGACCTGCTCTTGCACGGCATTATGGGCATGGACTGGAAGAAACCCTTCGGCACAGACCCGTTGGTATAGAAAGTACGAAAACAATATGCAAACTATTTATCTTGCAACTTATCTTGCGCTCAAAGAAGTCTTCCGCAATCGTGGACGTTTTCTGCTGGTGGCGCTGGTCATCGCGCTTATCACACTGTTGGTCCTCTTCATCGCCGCACTGGGCGAAGGACTTGGAACTGGCAACCGTCAATATGTGGCGAACCTCGATGCGCAGTTGATCGTCTTTTTGGAAAAATCCGATTACAGCATTACTTCGAGCCGTCTTGAAACAAATACTGCCCGCTCTGTGCGCCGTGTGGAAGGCGTGGAAGATGCCGGAGCGATTTACACATCCAGCACCGAGATCACATCACTCGAAGAGCCGTTGAAAGTATCTTTGTTGGGTGTCGAGCCGGGCAGACCCGGCATGCCGCCCATTGTAGAGGGACGTGAATTCCGCACCGGTGAAGCTCGCGAAACTGTGATCGACTTGAATGTCGCTTTGCGCTCTGATATTAAAGTGGGTGACACGATTGAGATTCGCTCCACACAGGGAACGGATGACGAGTTCTATGAATTAAAAGTGGTCGGCTTGGTAGACGGTCAATCCTATTTCTTCCAACCCACGATCTTCGTCCCGCCAGTGACCTGGGAGAAGATCCGCCCGCAATCCGATTCGGATATGACCAGTGATACACCTTTCCCGAACATCATCGCTGTCAAATTGCAAGACCCGGCTCAAACAGAAGACATGTCTGCCCGTATGATCGAACGGGTACCCAATATTGAAGTGGCTGATATTGAAACCACCATCAATAACATCCCCGGCTACTCTGCCCAGCAAGGGACCGTGCAAACTCAGGGCGTCTTTACCCTGCTGATCGGCATCCTCGTCATCGGCGGTTTCTTCCAGATCCAAATTTTGCAGAAGGTTCCGCAGATCGGTGTGCTGAAAGCCATCGGTTCCGCGAATGGAATGGTTGGGCTTTCGGCGGTGATCCAGATCATTGTAGTCACTGCCATGGGAGTGGGCATTGGCGGCGGGATGACCTACCTCTTCTCGCTCGGTTTTCCTCCCACCATCCCACTCGTGTTCAACGGTGTCAATTCACTCTTTGCCGTCATCCTACTTCTGCTTATCGGACCGATCGGCGGAATGGTTTCTATCATTTACGCTGTTCGTATTGAGCCGCTCAAGGCGCTCAGGTTAGGCTAGTTATGTCAGATATTGCATTGGAAGTTCGTGATCTGGTTAAGTCATTCTCGCTGGATGGTGCCACCATCAACGCGGTGGATAAGGTATCGTTTCAGGTTAAGTTCGGTGAGTTCGTGGCGTTGGTGGGACCCAGTGGTTCTGGTAAGACGACCATGCTCTCCATCCTTGCCGCGTTACTCACTCCCACCAGCGGACAAGTCCTCATCGATGGGCAAGACCTCGCGCAGATGAGCGAAAAACAGCGCGTCAAATTGCGCCGTGAAAAAATCGGCTTTACGTTTCAGTCGAACAACCTGATCCCGTTCTTGTCGGCTCGTGAAAATGTGGAATTTATGCTGCGCCTGAACGGCAAACTGGATCACGGCAGCCGCATCCGTTCGGATGAATTGCTGGCTCGTTTGGGGCTTTCTGATCGCCTGCACAACCTGCCCGGTCAAATGTCTGGTGGTCAGCAGCAGCGTGTTGCGATTGCGCGTGCCTTGATCCATAACCCTGCGCTCGTTTTGGCAGATGAACCCACCGCCTCACTCGACACCGAACGTGCATTTCAAGTCGTCAAGACCTTCGCCAACCTAATCCATGAGAACGGACGTGCCGGTATCATCGTCACCCATGATTTACGCATGTGCCAGTTTGTAGACCGCGTATTGCAAATGCAGGACGGTAAACTTGTGCGTGTTTACGATACAAAGGAAGAGGTCATGGAGTTGGCAACCGCGGCAGTCCATTAATTATTTTCATAAAAATAAAAAAAGAGATCACCCGAGAAGTTTTAATTACGGGTGATTTCTCTTTTTAGGAACAATATGATTTTGTGATTCTTGCGGATACGTTATGAACTGCCGTGGAAGAACTCATCCATGACTGGTGCAATGTTTTCGGGAATATCCTCATTCCATGCCCCGCCATCGATCATCTCACCGGTAGGGGTTCCTGTGTCATCTAATTTGAAATAGACGGGGATGTATTCAAACTGAAAGAACTCCACCTGTCCGTCATTCCATCCCCATTCGTCTACATCTAACTTTATGATATATGTACCGGCATAGGCATCTACCATCAAAGCATCCTCTGCTTCGATGGCAGCATCAATTGCAATGCAAGGGGGGCACCAAGTGGCGTCAAATTCCACAACTGGGATTTGACCCAGGGTAGCCGCTTTCTGTGCCTCTTCTGCAAGCATGTCTGCCAGGTTGCCGTCTTCGGGTCTTAATCGGACAATCGTGAAACCTGTTGAGGATGTCGGCTCCGGTACTATTTCGGTGACAGTTTCAGGTGTTGGCTGAGGCGTGATTTCTGAAACTGCATCAGTAGTTGGCTCCAGTGCAGCTGTGGGTATCTCTTGCGGTTCAGGCGTCAATGCCTTACAAGCCAACATCCCTAAAACGATCAGTAGCGATAGTGTTTTTTTGTGCATTTCTTTCTCCCTTTATTGAATGAGATTTGCTCCCGGAATTTGGATGGAAATCAGTTTTCCCATAACGGGCGGTTTGCATCCAGACTCGGTACAAGCCATATAGGTAACCCTGACTGACTCTTCCACCCAATTTGTACCAGGCGGAAGTTCGATGGGCAGACTCAATGTCACTGCGCCGACAGGGTAAACGCGCAGAGCTTTTGGCTCAGTTTCAGGTTCTTGTGATGGGGCACTTTCCATTAATTCACCGACAGGTTTTATCTGACTTTCAAATGATAGTTCTAGAAGCGTGGGGCGTCCAACGCCATCTATCCCAGTGATGGGCAGGTCTTTGCTGTAAAGATGTGCCTCTTCCATGGGAGTAAAAGTTGCAGATAGTAGATATTTATCTTCGTTTTTCTTTAGCAATTGAATGGATACAGTTACGTTATTTTCTGTGGTCGTTGCCAAGGTAAGCGGAAATAAAACCTGAGTTCGTGGAGTTTGCAGGCATGAGGTTGTGGCGAGTAAGATCAGCAGCCCAATTCGAAAATATCTTTTCATGATTCCCGATTTCTAAAATAATTATATACCCGTTCATAAAAAGGCATCCCAAGACTTTTATCTCAGAATGCCCTTTCCTGTTTACTGACTACTGCTTACTGGCTCTTACGCCGTTTCTAAATAGCGTTGAATTTCAAAATCTGTCACGCGCAGGCGGAACTCATCCCACTCTTCCCACTTGGCGCGCATATAGGCTTCAAATAGATAACCGCCCAAAGCTGCCTTCAGCACTTCGTTCTGCTCCAACTCTTTCAAAGATTCAGCCAGCGAGCCGGGAAGTTCAGTCACTCCGAGCTTGGTGCGTTCTTCTTTGTCGAGGTGGTAGAGATTGATATTATTCAACGGCTTGGGCGCCTTCATGTTCTTGTCGATGCCATCGAGCGCGGCGGCAAGCATGACAGTGAACGCCAAATACGGGTTGGACGATGGGTCAGGGAAGCGCAACTCCGCGCGGACGGCTTTGTCACGTCCTTCGGTATAACGCGGAATGCGAATGAGCGCCGAACGGTTCTGCTGTGCCCAGCCGATGTAGACAGGCGCTTCATAGCCTGGAACCAAACGCTTGTAAGAGTTGACGGTCGGGGCGACGACACCAGCGAGGGCGCGGGCATGTTCCAACTGACCAGCAATGAAAGAGTACGCCAACGGGGAGAGATGCGCTTCATCCTTGGCATCGAAGAACAGGTTGTTGCCGGTCTTCGTATCGAATAGCGACTGATGGCAATGCATGCCAGAGCCATTAATGCCATAGACCGGTTTGGGCATGAACGAAGCCACCAGCCCATGCTGGGCGGCGATCGCCTTCACCGTGTACTTAAGCGTCAGGACGTTATCCGCAGCTTTGAGCGCGTCTGCGAAGCGGAAGTCAATTTCATGCTGACCGAGCGCCACTTCGTGATGTCCCACTTCCACGTCGAGCCCCATGTCGTCGAGAGCTTCCATCAAAGCGGTGCGAACTACGACGGCTTCATCGAAGGAGGAGAAATCAAAATAGCCGCCGGTGTCGTGGGGGACGGGATGTACGCCGCTGCTGCCATTCTCGCCTTTGAAGAGGAAGAACTCCGGCTCAGGACCGATGTTGTACTTCCAGCCGCGGTCGGTGATCTTCTTGAGAATGCGTTTCAACGCACCGCGCGGATCGCCTTCGAACGGATCACCCGCGGGGGTGAAGATGTCGCAGAACACGCGCGCGCGACGAGAGTCGGGTGAAGACCAGGGCAGCACCACATAGGTTTCAGGGTCTACTATCAGGCGCATGTCACTTTCTTGAATGCGCGCAAAACCTTCCACCGATGAACCGTCGAACCAGGCGCCGTCTTTCAGCACATCTTCGAGGTGGCGGATGGGCATGTCCACGCTCTTGACCGCGCCGAGTACGTCTGTGAATTGAAGTGAAAGAAACTTGACGTTGTCTTCTTTCACTCGCTTGAGCAGATCTTTAGAATCCATTTTATTCTCCTTGTGGATTTTGGGATACGTACTACTTAACTTTATCACTTTCCACGAGGATTTTTTCAGCCTCTTTCTTAACCTGAGGCTTGCCCTTGCTATTGATGAAGACGACTGCGCCGATAATGATCGCTGCTGCCACCCAGATGCGCGGTTCGAGTTTTTCACTTGCAAAGAAGTACCCGAGGATGACAGCCACGATCGGGTTGACGTAAGCATAGGTGGCAACCAAGGAGATCGGCGCATTTTGCAAAAGCCAGGTGTACGACCCGAACCCAACAATGGAGCCGATGGTGATGAGATACACCAAACCGACAAGCGACCTTCCTGAAACTGCTGTTGGATCCCAACCATTCAACTCACCGGTCGATAACGAAACGATCAACAAGCTGACGCTGCCCAGTAGCATTTGCGCGCCTGTACTCACCAGTGATGCTTTTGGCAGGTCGGCAGATTTGCTATAGATCGAGCCCGACGCCCACAACACCGTAGCCGATAACAAAGCGATCACTCCAAATGGATTCAGCTCAGTGGTGCTGCCTGATATCTCCGCCGGACCGGCGAGAATGAAGATGCCGATAAAACCGATCACCAGACCGACAATGGCTTGCCAGGAGGGTTTGACGCCGCCCGGGCGCAACCCTTCCATGATGACCAGCGAGAGCGGGACGGTGGCGATCACCAATGCCGCAATGCCAGAGGGGATGAATTGTTCAGCCCATGAGACCAGCCCATTACCGCCTGCCAGCAGCAGCGTACCAATAATGCCAGCGGAGACCCATTGCTTGCGGGTGGGCATGGCTTGCCCGGCGGCTTTTTGCCAAACAAGCAAAATTACGCCTGATACGAGAAAGCGAACCGCACCATGAAAGAACGGTGGGATGGTTTCAATGGCAACTTTAATGCCGAGATAGGTGGAACCCCATACGATATAAAGCAAGAGTAATGCGACCCAGATTTTTGATTTCATTCATTTCCTTTTTGTATTGTCCATTTATAGGGGCGACCCTTAGAGGTCGCCCCTACGATATATAAATTATTCCGTCACGACAAGTTCGCGCATAAGAATAGCTTTCTTACGAGCGGAACCGTACAGGTAATTTCCAAATTCGCCGCTTTTGCGAATAACCCGATGACAGGGAATGAGATACGCAATCGGGTTGTCGCCGACGGCACTGCCAACCGCCCGCACAGCCCGTGGATTGCCGATCTGTGCCGCAATGTGCTCATATGTAGTCAGCCCACCGGTTGGGATGTTCAACAGCGCTTCCCAGACCTTGATCTGGAAATTCGTCCCGCGGAGATGAAGCTTGAGGGGAGAATCCAGCTTGGCGTCTAGAAAGATGCGGTTGACCAGCGGCGCGGTGGTCTTGTAATCTTCGATCATGGTGGCTTGTTTCCAGTGTTCCACCAAAGCGTCGAGCGCTTTGCCTTCGCTGCCATCCACAAACCCGAGGTGACAAATGCCGCGCTCGGTGGTTGCGATGAGACACTTGCCGAACGGTGTGACGTGAATGCCGTAATGGATGTTTACACCTGCGCCGCGCGATTTGTATTCGCCGGGGGTCACGGCTTCAGTGTTGACAAAAAGATCATGGAGCCGCCCCAGGCTTGAAAGTCCGGTTTGATGCGTGGTATCCAATAAATTTTCAGATCTGTCGAGCAGTTGTTTCGCTTGTTCCTTCGTCAGGAATTGCATGAAGCGTTTGGGGCTGATGCCTGCCCAGGCGGTGAAGAGGCGTTGAAAGTGGTATTCGCTCAAGCCGATGGCAGAGGCGATCTCTTCCAATTCCGGCTGGCGTTGGACGTTTTCTTCGATATAGCGAATGGCTCGCTCTATCAATTGATAATGTTGTGATTGTTCGAGGGTGTCGTTCATGGCAATCTCCTTTACATGCAAGAGATTGTACGAGGCGCTCGGCAGGCGCGCGACCCGATTCTTGCTCAATTCAATCAGGATACAAAAACGGAATGTTCACACGGAACATTCCGTCCATGATTGCGTACCCCGCCTGTGCCGTGTACTGCTAAGTTTTGAACCTGCTTGCGCAGGTGGGTCCCTACCAAGCAACGCCGCCTTGGCTCAGGCCTATCGCGTTGTTACTGTTAAGTTAAGGACCCTTGTATTAGGTATTGGCTCAAAACGGAAGGGCAATATCGCGAACACTGCAGGGTATCATTTTTATACCATACTCCACTGTACAAGGAAAGAAAATAATTAAATGAGGTTGTTCGTGAAACAATTGATTTTCCCTGTGTTTTGTGCTAGTCTAAAAGTTGTATGAACAGCCATCAAAACCACCAAAGGAGAGCATTATGAATCTTGTTCATGGAGTGGATGTTAGCTATTGGGAGCCGCTTGTAAACTGGCAGAGCTTGCGCGCGCAGGGATTTAAATTCGCCCTCGCTCGTGCCACGTCGGGGGTTGGGTATGTGGACCCGAAGTTTAAATCTCACTGGGAGGGTGCCCGCAAGGAAGGCTTATTACGTGGGGCGTATCACTACCTGATCGCCAATCAAGATGCCAAACAGCAAGCCGACCTGTTCATCTCCACCATCAGCGCGGACCGCGGCGAGCTGCCGCCGATCATTGACTTGGAAGATAAATACAACGAGAACGCTTCGAATTCGCTCATCATTGACACCTGCAAAGCCGTTTTAGACCGGGTTGAAAAAGCGTTTGGTTTGAAACCCATGATCTACTCCCGCACGCAATATCTGAATGTGCATGTTTCGCGCAATGGCAAAGCGCCCGCCTGGGCAAAGGATTATCCGCTGTGGGTGGCGCAGTATCCTTATGTGTTTGACACGAATATGCACCCGAACAAGAACATGCCTACCCAAGCCGTTGGTTGGCAAGATTGGAAATTCTGGCAGTATTCCGAAACCACACTTGTGGACGGAGTCACCAGTGACAATGGTCAGCCCACCGAATGTGACTTGAACTGGTTCCGCGGCACTGAAGCTGAGTTATACGCCTTTGCCAACGTCAAGCCAAAAGAGCCGGTGGTCTACACCGTCAAAAGCGGCGATACCTTCAAATCTGTGGCTGAGAAATACAAGATCACGCTCGATGAATTGCTCAATGCCAATCCATCCTTATTGGCAGAAGGCACCAAACTCAGCATCCCTGTGCCGACCATCTCCAAACCGGTTGTCACCGATAACAGTACCACCAATAACGCTACTTCTTCCACTCGCAAGCATACCGTCAAACAGGGTGATACCATCGGCACCATTGCCCAGAAATATGGTGTGACCGTGGAAAATATCAAAGCTATCAACCCGAATTTGACGAATCCCAACCTGATCTTTGTGGGACAGGTGATCGTTATTCCGTAGCTTTTCTTAAAATAAACATCCCCGTCGCTTCATTCGACGGGGATGTTTGTTTCTGTTTTCTGGAGATAAGATAACTAATAAAGTGTTTTATAATCTTCGAAAGTTGAATCCTTTGCAGTTCTTTTGGGATGGATTGTAGAAAGCTTGCTTATGTTTAAAAAAATTCGTAAATTATATCTTGTTGCCATTTTTGTCATTGGGATATTTATAGTATTAAGTATCCGCATTCCGGAAGA
>JAFLCE010000012.1 GCA_017303655.1 Anaerolineae bacterium | reverse complement strand
GTTCCTGTCCTTTACGCGCTCACAGGCAGGCATGGCGCGCCGCTGGTGGAAGATCGGTCATCTCAAACCGGGCGAAGAGATCATCGAGCCGGGCTCCACGCTGAAATTTGAAAAAGGCTGGCAAAACAGAATGGTCATCAACGGCTTTGGCGCGGTTTGTACAGCTGTTGTGATGGTCGTCTTTGCAGTGACCAAGTTTAGGGAAGGTGCCTGGGTCGTGCTGATCCTGACACCGATCCTGGTGACCATCTTCTTCTCGATCCATCATCACTATAAGAACCTTGCCAATAACCTTTCGCTTGATAATTTTGGTGCGATCCCGCCGCATACCATTCGGCATCGCGTCATCATGCCGGTCAGTGGAGTCCATCAAGGGACCCTGGCTGCGCTTCGGTATGCCCGCATGCTTTCTGATGACGTAACCGCGGTGCATGTTGCTATTGAACCGGCAGAGTCAGATAAGGTGCGTAAAAAATGGGAGATGTGGGGGGATGGCGTACGCTTGGTGATGTTGAATTCACCTTACCGACTCTTCCTTGAGCCTTTGCTGGAGTACGTGACAGAAATTTCTGAGCATCGCCAGACCGGTGAGACGATCACCATCGTTGTGCCTGAATTTGTTTCAAACAATTCTTTGGCTGCTGCTTTACATACCAACACTGCCGACCTGTTGCGCAGTCAACTTAAGCGCCAGGAGGGGATTGTGATCATCAATGTCCCGTATCATGTTCGTGATAAACGAGAGCATTAAAATTTTATGCCTGAATGACGGTCATCACAAGATGACCGTCATTTTTATTTATGGTTTGTCTTGACATATAGAACGGACTATAATCAAGAAATCCCATTCGAGCAGGGGAGAGGTGATTTATGGCGAAGAAGTCTTCAGCAAAACCCAAAGCGAAAGATAAAAGCCAAATTAGTATTGGCGGAAATTTAACTGGCAATAACAACGTAGTTGGGAATAACAATAATGTTGTCAATAATTATTTATCCCCCGAACAGATCAAACTGAATGCTTTGCATCAACTCCCGCCCGCGCCCGCGGACTTTACCGGGCGCGCCGAACTCATCTCGCAATTGCTCTCCGATTTCAATGCCCACAAAGGCGCAACCATCAGCGGGTTGACTGGCATGGGCGGCATCGGCAAGACGGCGCTGGGATTGGAAGTGGCAAACAAGATCAAAAACCAATACCCAGACGCGCAAATCTTCCTGGACTTGAAAGGCACGACGGCACCGCTCAGCGCATTGGACATTATCCGGCACGTCATTTTATCTTTCGAACCCAAAGCCGACTTGCGCGGATTGGATGAATCGAACATGCAGGCAGCGTATCAATCCGTTTTGCACGGAAAGAAAGCCCTGCTGTTCTTTGACAATGCCCGTTCTGCCGAGCAGATCGCGCCCCTGCGCCCGCCCGCGGACTGTGCCATGTTGGTCACTTCACGCTGGACCTTCCCGGTGACGGGACTACAAGCGCGCCGCGTGGATGTGTTAAGTGAAGCAGATGCAGTTAATTTTTTGCTCGACCTCTGCCCGCGCATTGCGGATAACGCCACCGAACTCGCCAAGGCTTGTGCCTATTTGCCTTTAGCCTTGCGCATTGCCGGGAGCTTCCTGCTGGTCAATAGCGATTGGTCGCTTGAAAAATATCTATCCCAACTCAGTGACCGCAAGAAGCGCCTTGAAACCCTCAAGCAAAGCCGCGCGGATGCCGAACTGACCACGGAACCAGACTTGCTGGCGACCTTTGAATTGAGTTACAACGCGCTCGCAGAAGATGACCGAAAACGATGGCGCACCTTAGGAGTCTTCCCGGCTTCGTTTGCTGGAAATGCTGCTCAAGCCATGTGGGCTTTGGACGAGAATGAAACCTCTAAACTCCTTGGAATTTTGAGGCGTTACAGCCTGCTGGATTACGATGAAATCAACTCGCGTTACGTTTTGCATGACCTTTTGGCAGATTTTGCGCTTACCCAAATGGAAAGCGAAGAAGAGCAGGACGCACGCTTTACCCACGCATCTCATTATAAAGATGTGCTAAGCGCGGCAGATAACCTGTATCTGGAAGGGGGCGAAAACATTCAATTGGGTCTGCGATTATTTGATATGGAATGGGATAACATTCGCAGCGGTCACTCATGGGCAGGCGCCTCTCGTGATGTCAATGAAAATATAGCAAAGCTATGTTTGAATTATCCCGATGCAGGTGTGTATGTCTTAAACTTGCGACAACATCCAATCGAAAATATTAAATGGCTGGAGATGGCTATTACTTCGGCGCGTGAGATCGGCGACCGGCGCGGCGAAGGAAATGCCCTCGGCAATCTGGGCAACGCCTTCGCCAACTTGGGCGACGCCAAAAAAGCCATCGAATTCTATGAGCAGGCATTGGTCATTGATCGTGAGATTGGCGACCGCCGCGGCGAAGGAAGTGACCTCGGCAATCTGGGGGTTGCTTATAAAAACTTGGGCGACGCCAAAAAAGCCATCGAATTCTATGAGCAGGCATTGGTCATTGATCGTGAGATTGGCGACCGCCGCGGTGAAGGGGCTGCCCTTGGCAATCTAGGGAGTGCCTATGCCGCCTTGGGGGAGGTCAAAAAAGCCATCGAGTTCTATGAAAGCCAGCTGGTGATCGTGCGAGAGATCGGCGACCGGCGCGGCGAAGGGGTAGCCCTCGGCAATCTAGGGGTTGCTTACTCAGACTTGGGGGAGGTCAAAAAAGCCATCGAGTTTTATGAACAATACTTGTCAATTGCACGCGAGATCGGCGATCGGAGCGGCGAAGGGATTGTCCTCGGCAATCTGGGGAATACCTATGCCGACTTAGGGGAGATAAAAAAAGCCATCGAGTTCTATGAACAACAATTGGTGATTGTACGTGAGATCGGCGACCGGCGCGGCGAAGGAAATGCCTTGTTCAATCTGGGTGTAGCCTTGCATGGTTTGGATGAAAAAGAGAGAGCGGTTGACTTGATGAAACAGGCTTTGGTGATTTATGAAGCGATTCAGTCGCCTAGTGCTAAAGATGCAAGAAACGTATTGACGAAATGGGGCGCGTAGTTACCCCCTCCCGTCCTCCCCCCCAAGGGGGGAGGTGCCTGCAAAACGAGTAGAGCTCGGAGTTCTGCCAGAACTCCGAGCTCTTTTTTATTCACGTTTCACTATTCACTTCTAGTCTGCCGCCACAGCATCGCGCTTCACCACAATCGAATCCGCGCTCACATCTTTTCGCTCATTACTCGTTTCTCCCTCCACCACCCCATACTGCACTTCCAACTCATGCCGGAACTGCTGGGTGTACAGGCGGTAGTAATGTCCACGTGCGCGCAGGAGTTCGGCGTGCGTGCCTTGTTCGGCGATGCGTCCATCTTCAATGACCAGAATGCGGTTTGCGCGGCGAATGGTTGAGAGGCGGTGCGCGATGACGAAGGACGTACGTCCCTGCATCAGGGCTTCCATCCCTTTTTGGATCAGCGCCTCGGTCAGTGTATCCACTGAAGAAGTGGCCTCGTCCATGATGAACAGCTCGGGTCGCGCCAGCACGGCACGCGCCAGCGAGATCAACTGCTTCTGCCCAACCGAAAGCAAATTGCCGCCTTCGCCCACGTTCTGCTCATAGCCCTTCTCCAGCGTCACAATAAAATCATGCGCGCCCGCGATCTTCGCGGCTTCTTCCACGTCCGCATCGTTCGCGTCCAGCTTGCCATAACGGATGTTCTCGCGCACCGTCCCTGAGAACAGGTGCGGCGTTTGCAGCACGATGCCGATGCGTTTATGGATCGACTCCATGGTGTACTCGGTATAGTCGCGCCCATTGATGCGGATCACGCCGCTGCCGGGCTCGTAAAAGCGGCAGAGTAGATTCACGATCGTGCTTTTGCCGCCGCCGGTCGGTCCGACCAGAGCGATGGTCTCACCTGGATTCACTTTCAGCGTGAAATCGGTCAACACCGGCTTGCGGTCTTCGTAGAAGAAGTCCACGTGGTCGAATTCGATCTCACCGAGCAGAGTCTGCGCCTCGACGGCTTCGGCTCGATTATGGACCTCGGGCTGGGTGTCTACGAGTTTGAATATTCTCTCCGCTGAGGCGATGCTGTGCTGAGTCTCGGCATACACGCGTGCCAAGTCCTGCACGGGCCACATCATGAAGGTCAGGTACGAGACGAAAGCCTGGATGCCACCAATGGTGATGAAGCCCAATTGAATCTGCACGCCGCCATACCAAACGATGGCACCCAATGCCACCGCGGCGATGATCTGCACGGTGGGGAGGAAGAGTGCCGAGAGCCATGCCGCCCGGTACGAGGCTTTGTACATGTTGGTGGTCAGGTCCTGGAACTCGACCAGATTCGCGTCTTCACGTCCTAATGCTTTGACCACGCGTACGCCTTGAATGTTTTCGTTGTACGCGCCGGTAATCTTGCTGTTCGCACGTCGGCTCTGACGGAACTCCACCAGGATGTAGCCTTGGAACTTCATCGCCACGAAGATCATGATCGGCAGGATGGCAGAGACGATCAACGCCAGCCGCCAGTTGATGATCGCCATGAAGGTGAGCGAAGTGATGATGTTCATCACCGCCCAAACACTGTCCACGATGCCCCAAGTGACGAGTTCAGAAACCCGCCCCGTATCTGATGTGACGCGGGCAATTAATCGCCCTACTGCGTTCTGAGCGTAGTATGAAAGCGACAGGTCTTGCAAGTGATTGAACAACAGTTTTCGCAGGTCATATTGCACGCGCTCGCCCAGCACACCCGCCAGGTAAATGAACGTGAACACGAACGCCGACTGCGCCAGCAGGAATCCGCCGTAAATCCATGCAATGCGGATGATATAAGCAGTGTCGCTAAATCGAATGCCTTGGTCCACGATCTGTTTGTTCAGGTACGTGAAGTACGCGTCCAAACTTGAGACCAAACCGATGGTGATGAGGAATCCCAGCACCCATCTCCAATGTGGCTTGAGGATTCCCATAATGCGCCAGAAAACCGGCGCGGTGAACCGAGATGTATGTTCTTCTTCTTCGAGTTCGTAAAGTTCTTCAGACATTTTAGTTTCTCCGTAGGGGCGCAGCAATGCTGCGCCCCTACAATAATCAATTTGCTCTTGCGATCTCGTTTTCTAATTCTTCATCGATCCGCGTCTGGATGTCATACACCTTACGGTACATGCCTCCAAATTGAGACAGTAACTGCTCATGCGTTCCATGCTGCACGACCTGACCCTTATCTAACACCAGGATCAAATCCGCCTTCATCACGGATTGAATGCGATGCGCGATGATGAAGGTCGTGCGATTCTCCATCAGGTTATCCAACGCTTCACGAATAGCGGCTTCGGTCTCGGTATCTACTGCCGAGGTGGAGTCATCGAGGATCAGGATGCGCGGATTCTTCAAAATGGTGCGCGCCACGGTCACACGCTGCTTCTGCCCGCCGGAGAGCGTCACACCTTTTTCGCCGACGATGGTATTGTAGCCATCCGGGAAGGTTATGACCACGTCATGCACGGCGGCGGCTTTCGCGGCAGCTTCAATCTCTTCCTGTGTCACTTTGCGACCCACGCCGTATAAAATATTCTCGCGGATCGAGCGGCTGAATAGGAACGGCTCTTGCTGCACAATGCCGATCTGCTCGCGCAGATACTTGCGCGGATACTCTTTCAAGTCCACGCCGTCGAGCAGAATCTGTCCGCTCGTGTAATCGTGGAAGCGCGGCAACAGATTCACTAGTGAAGTCTTGCCGGAGCCAGTCGAGCCAAGCAAAGCAATCGATTGTCCCGGTTTGATGTGGAACGAAATATCCTTGATGACGTGATGAGTCCCATCTGAGTAGATGAACGAGACATCTTTGAACTCGATCTCGCCTCGCACCGGACCTGTCGGCTGGACACTGCCGCCATCGAGATCTTCGCGCGCCTGCTTCGTAATCTCCATCAAACGCTGATATGAAACCATACCGGTAGACGTCTGCACGATAGTGCGTCCCAGGTTGCGGATGGGGAAGATCAACCAGATCAGCAGACCGGTATATGCCACAAAATCACCGGTTGTAATTTCGTTGTTGATCGCCATAAAAGCAGCGAAGATGAACCCGAACAGCATTTGTCCACCGAGTACAATGTCCGAGAGGGGCCAGAAGAGCGAATGCATCAGGAGCAGCAGTTTGCCCTTCATATATTTCACCCAGTTATCTTTCTCGAACTTTTCTTTTTCATAATCCTGCCGCGCAAAGGCTTTCACCACACGCACACCGGTCAGGTTCTCCTGTAGGGTGGTGGAAAGGATGGCTTCTTGCGCTTGGTAGTCTTCGTAGGCTTTGGTCACTTTCTTGAAGAACCAAAGCGACACCCATAAGATTAGCGGGATAGTGATCACTGAGATGAGTCCCAGTTTCACATTGATGTACAGGATCGCTGCCCAGTTGATGAAGAAAAGCAGAACAATCCTGCCGACGCCGATTGCCTGTTCTGAGTAGAAGCGGCGCAGGGCATCCACATCGGAAGTGACGCGTTCGATCAAGTCACCGGTAGGGGTGGCGCTGTGATACGAAAAACTTAATCGTTGAATATGGTCAAATAGGAAGTCACGCAGTCGGCGGGTAATGCCTTCTGCGGTATAAGCAGCCAACCGTCCCGAAAGGAAAGATCCGCCGCCTTCGACTAGGGCAAGCAAAATGAATCCCAGCCCGATCCATAGGAAGGTTTGCGTCATTGTGGAGCCGAGCATTTTCCCTTGCTCAAGCACATCGTCGGCGAAGAAGCGTAAGAGCAAATAGACCGAGGTCTTTGCCAGTGCAGAAAAGGCAAGTGCAATGGTTGCAGCGATATAGGACAGACGGAAATCTGTCATCATGCGCCATAAGCCGAGCAGGCGATTCTCGTGGAGCGCTTCTCGGAAGTCAAAGTATTGGGAGGGGGTCGGTTGGGTATTCATGAGTATTTCTCCAGACAAAAACATTTAAACAAAAAGGCTGCGGCGCGTGCGCCACAGCCCAGAAACAACGAAGGAACTGAAGAGACCTAGAGACGGTCTATAGGCGCACTCTGAGAAGGCAATTTGCCATCTGCAAACGGATTGATGAAAAGTGTGATGGACATCAAGAGTGCGCTCCTTTCTTTGGATTTTTCGTACTGCGAGAGTTTACACCCGCAAAAGTATTTGTGTCAAGGTATTTTTATTTGGCATTAAGGAATGTAGACTTCGCAAATTCCCGCGGCAATGTCACAACGGGCAACTTCTTCTTCCAGCCAGATCACGCGGAATTGAAGCGAGTCTTCTTTCGGTGTCCAAAATAATACTTCGCCGGGTCTGTCGAAGCGCGGCTGGATTGTGGTCAGGAGCCCGATACGACAATCAGCGGGGTTGAGGTAAGGTGGTTCTTGGTCACCATAAATGGTAATGTTCACACAAAAATTACGGGGCAGGTAATCAAAGTCCTGCGTTTGCCATTGGTAGCCCGGGAAGATATCTTCGGCGGGTAATCCATCTAGGTCCAGCCGCTGAAATGTGAAGCCAGAAATACTGCGATAGCCATATGACCGGTTGAGCATAAAGAAACTGGTCTCATTGTAGAAGAGTGTGTATTGATTCCCTTCGGGATACTTCACCGTCGGCGTAACGTTCACATCAATGGTTGGCGACGGCTCAAGAGTGAAAGTAGCCGTGGGAGCGATAGTCTCTATCGGCGCAAGTGTGGCAGAAACAGGCTCGGGGGAGGGGAGTTGCGTTTCGGTGGGCGGAACCAGTGTGGCAGCCGGAAGAGGCGGTAACGTCGATGTTTCCACAAGATCAAGCGCAGGAATGCCATTCAAGTTTTTTAGGTAGAAAAATCCTGCAAATCCAAGAAGGAGGATCAACAGTGCTGCAAGAACCCACCAACCGCGCTTTCGAAATGTATTTGAAGAGCGCACCGTCGCAGGCATTTTGGCAATCGGCTTGGGCTGCGGCGCGACCGGTTTGGGTGCCGGTCGTTTCGAGATCTGTTCAATTGAAAATTCACTACGCTGAATGGTTGGAGCCCCAACAGGCAAAGGTGGGAGCGGAATCTTTTTCTCAGCGCCGCCCGGCTTGAGTGCATCTTCAAGTGCTGTCATAAGTTTTATGGCAGATTGATAACGTTCCTTAGGGCTTTTTTGCAGTGCTTTGAGCAGCACCGCTTCTACATTAGCAGAAAGCTCAGGGTTGATACTGCGAGGCGCGGGCGGTGGCTGCGAAATATGTTTGAGGGCAATCTCTTCGGGCAGGTCGTCATTGAACGGCGCTGACCCGGTAAGGATCTCAAACAAAATCACTCCCAACGAATACGTGTCCGACTGAGGAACCGCATCTGCCGAATGTTTGGCTTGTTCTGGCGATATATAGTGGGGCGTCCCGAAAGCAATCCCCTGCGATCCGTCGCGGACATCGAGTGCCATGCCAAAATCTCCCAATAACACGCGCCCATCTTTAGAAAGCAGAATGTTCGAAGGTTTCACATCGCGGTGAATGATACCGTGCCGATGGGCATAGTCCAACGCATCAGCTACTGCACGCCCGATCCGCAAAACATCTGCGATCGGCATGAGTTTGCCTTCTTCTTTATACAGATTGAGGACGGCGTCGAGATCCTGACCATCCACATATTCCATCACGTAATATGGAAAGCCTTGGGCATCATCGGCATAATAGATTTGGATGATATTCTCGTGATGCCACTTCGCCATCATCCGCGCTTCATTGACGAAGCGAGCTGCGTAGGATGGATGATTCTTGTAGCGTTTATCCAGCACCTTGATGGCAACCGGGCGATGCAGTTTAATGTCCTCGCCATAGTAAACCATTGCCATGCCGCCTTGCCCAAGCAGCCTGTCAATGCGGAAATTCGCGAGTTGTAGCCCAAGCATGGGATCTTTCATGATGCGGCATGCCTTTTCGATTTAGATTTAGTCATCGTTTCGCGGCTGGCGGTGGTGATATTTGTCAGGTCGCGGATATATTTATTAAAGCCCTGTGCATAGGCGTTCAGGTAATCTTCTGTAATAAGAGTGGCAAGGTCTTTTCGACCGATTGCCAAAAGCGTTTGAACGTGTGGACGAAAGTCTCGCAGGTGAATACGCATTACAGATTTTCCATCTGTAATGATACCCCAGGCAAGTTGCTTTTGTGTGTTGTCGTCCTTTGCGGTCATAAAACGGGTGAGGGTACTGGTCGCTGGCACAGCGCCCACATTGGATAAGACTTCACGTCCTTTGATGATGTTATTCAGCACCTCAAAACGTTCAGGGATCTTATCTAAAAGCCGTTGAATGGGTTGGGGCAGATGCGCCATTAATTTGATGGCGCCTGCGGCGGTGCTTTCGCCTTGTGCTGCCATTTCTTTGGCACGCGCCAAATACGTCCCAAAGCCTGCCAGGGTAGAGAGATACGCCTTCTGCATGGTATTAAAGCTGGAGAAGATCACCGCGCGCTCTGAACTTGTCGCCTTATTATAGGCATCCAACAGGTTGAGCGTTTGCGCATGCAGCGCCAGCAGATTCAACTCGGTGATTGGCACTTCTACATTCATAGGGTAGACCCGGTCTCGTGGAGTCTTCAGACTAGCATCCATGGGAATCAAAATGGCTGGGCTGGTACGGCTGCCTTCCTCTACCAACTGGCGTAACGCCGCCGAAACATCGGGTAGAGTGACGCTTAGTTTTTGGATCTCTTCCAAAAGCTGAGCAGACGGAGTGTAAGTAGCAGCATGGATGGCACGATACAAAACCAACAGGTCGTTGATGGTTAGTTCAATCCGTTCGTTGCGCTGTTTGAAATCCTTACGCAGGGCAAGGCAGGCTTTGAGGTCCACTTCATCAGACTCGGCAGATGATTCAGGTGTGACATGCGGAGCTTGTTGAACCAGTTCCAAGTCCGCAGCAGAAAGTTGAAGTGACAGTGTCGTGTATAAGCGCATATCGGTGGGGGTGGGGGCGGGCAACATACTCAAATACTGCGCCCACGATAGTGCTTCATTTGTCATAATTTCAGAGAGTGCCGTGCCCCACGCGCCATCGAAAAAGATGTGCGATTGGTCAAAAACAAAAGTTTCGCCAGTATCAAAAATGGTCAATGCATGCGAGCCGACGCCGCGCTCACATTGACGTAACTCTGAAAGTGGCAACGCCCTCGAACGAATATCGGTGGAAATAAGGATCGGTGCAAACTTGAGATTATCAAGGTTGTTGACTAGCACCGGGTCGAGCTTGGAGCGTAACCCAGCCAGTGCAGAGCGTTTGATCTTTGCCAGCGAAGAGATCTGCGAAGGCGCAACAAAGGGTGAAGCAAGTAACGTGGCGATCTGCGCCCGAGCGGTCATTACATCGAGTAGATTACCAGACTCATCACAAACGGGCAGGAGATAATAGCTATCATGATGGATAATGCCGATCTTCGCATCTGTCAATGTGAAGGGCACACGCACTTCACCATAAGGACCCGGCTCTAAATAAGCAAGGATGGACATTTGCTTTTGATACGCACCCAAACCTTGCTGCCCTTGTTGGACCGTATCCTTGAGCGCAAGCTCCCAACTTTCTTGAATCGACTTGGGAAAGCTTGTTATTTTGCTAAGGATGAATTCACCAAACTTCAAACGCCGATATTTTGGGTAATCATATTGTGCACCATCTTCTTCACGGCGAAAGGGACGTTTCACTTCCCATGCACGCTGAATGCGTTTGGCAGGTTCTGTGTCCACGCCGGCTTCTCGCAGGGTTTTCTCCAGCAACGATATAGCCGTTCGTTCATACCACTCATTTTCAAGCAATGCGTGATATTGATAAAGACAATGAACAGAAGACATCACCCAGGCGGTCAGGCGGTCAACTTTGTTGATCTGGATAGCATTTTCCGCCAGAAGCGTATCAAAGCCATGGGTTTCATTGGTGTGGCGGGCTGTGTCTTCTCGCAAGGCATAGTCTACATAGAATTGCCAAGCTCCCTCAGGAAAGGCAGACTCCAGGTCTTTGCCTGCCAACTTGAGTAAATTTTGATAGCCCCAAAGGATCGCAGCCGGTCCGGCAAAGAACGCACCATAGACCGCTTTATCAAGAATTTGCTCCACGCCGCTAAAAAGCGCATTCACATCTTGTTGCAGCTTTTGGACAGGAATACGCCGACCCGGCAGGCGTGCTAGTCCGCTTAGGATCATGCCGGGTACATTCCCAGCTGGCATGATCTTCGAAACCATTTGCACCACGGCTTCGATCTCTGGCAGCGTCAAGCGTGATAACTGCTGGGCAGAGATGGTTTTTGCCACTGTACGCAAACTGGCTGCCGTCATTTCGGAAGCTTTGGTGATTTTTGATCGGTCTGGGCTCATCGTATAAGATTATATTTCACGTTCCAACAAAGGCATTTGCAAATTTGTTAAGCGCGGGAATATAATATTGGCATGACCGTACAAGGATTCCACCTAACTCTCAGCCGCATGACCGCTATGGATGTAACCGCCTCCACTCTCGACGGGTTGACTGCCAGCCTTTCAGAGGGTTTTTACACCACCTTTAGCACTCTCTCAGGCGGGACGCGCGTATTGGGCTTGACCGCGCACTTGAAAAGACTCTATGAGCCTGCCCAAAATTTAGGTTTGCATCCTTCGGTTGATTCTAAAAAATTACGCGAGTACATTGCCGAACTGACCCGGCAAAGCCTACCGAACGAATCCCGCCTGCGGCTGATCCTGACCAAAGATACGGGCGATGTGTATATTGGCGTCCAGCCATTTGTTCCAACCCCTGAGACAGTGTATCGCGATGGTGTGCATGTCATTACAAGGGAAATGGCAAGGCATGATCCACGCATCAAAGGCACAGACTTCATTGCTCAAAGCGCCGAACAGCGCAAGTTAGTGAAGGATGATATTTATGAAATTTTATTGGTTCGCCATGGAAAAATTTTAGAAGGCATGACCTCGAATTTTTATGCCATCAACGGCAAGACCCTTATTACCGCCCAAAAAGGAATCCTTCTGGGTGTGACACGCCGTGCCGTGCTGCACCTTGCAAGAGGGCAGGGGATGTCGATTGAATATCGCTCGCCGCATGTGGACGAGAAATTCAATGAAGCATTTCTTACATCCAGTTCACGCGGCGTGGTTCCAATTGTAAAGATCGACGGCAAGCCGGTGGGGCAGGGGAGTCCTGGAGTGTGGACCAACACCCTTTCTTTAGCATATCAGGCATATGTTCAAGAAAGAAGCGAAGCAATCATTTAAGTCGCTATTACCAAAGTTATAGTCAATTACTCACTAAAGTTAATTGTTTCCATGGTTCTGCCTGCATATAATACAAATAGGTTGATTTTATAAATAGGAGAAAAAATATGCAGAAGAAATTGTGGATCGTTTTCGCACTGATCGTATCGGCTTGTGGCAGTTCTTCTCAACCAACGGTTGTTACAGGCGCTGGTGATATTGCTGGCGTTGTGGATCAATATCGCGCCTTGCTGGGTGAGAATAACGGTGGTGACCCTGGCACGAAGGGACCGACGGGCTATCGCGAGATCAATTGGGATACCATCCCAGACGAATTCTCTGCGCCGAATTTTTACACCTCTGATTTTTTCAATCAACCTGAAGCCCCACGCGCGCGTGGTATTGTATTAAATACCCCTGGCGAGGGATTGATGGTCAGTGCGAATGCGGGCAATCCAAACGGAACCTTGCCTCGCTTCGGCAATATCAATCCGCAATACGCTGAAATATTCAAAACCTTTAGTGAAGAAAAATTATTCTCGCCAATTGGCAGCAATCTGGTCACGATTACATTTTTTGTGCCGGGCTCGAATACACCCGCAACTGTGCGCGGATTTGGCGCAGTGTATACCGATGTAGACACAACGCACACTGCTTTTGAATATTTTGATAAAGACGGCAACTCATTGGGTAGTTTTGAAACACCCATTGCTGACAATGGCTTGTCCTTCCTTGGCGTTGTTTTCGACGAAGCGATCATCGCTAGTGTGGAAGTCCGCTATGGTACTGGCGCACTGGGACCTGACGATGGGGCAGGGGACGTTGATGTGGCTGTAATGGATAACTTTATTTTTGGTGAGCCGCAAGCGATTGAGTAGTTTTATTAACGAAAGAGACTGTCGCTTTGGAAGTGACAGTCTCTTTTTTGATTCGGTGGGGTAGGGAAGCTGAGAGCTATGCGTTTTTTTTCTTTTGCTTTGCTTCACGTTCAAACACATCGTAATAAGCTTTATCTAGTTCATCATCTGATAAATGAGTATAGCGTTGGGTGACCTGAATATTCTTGTGCCGCGCCAGTTCTTGGGCGATCTTTAAGTTACCAGTGCCGCGTAAGACTGTGGTGACAAAATAATGACGAAACGAGTGCGGAGTGATCTTTCCGACCAATTCCTTTCCCAAGAATTGCTCTACACGTTCTTTGACGATATTGCGTCCTGTGGTTGGGGTTATTGGTTTGACTTTTTTCCCTGCACCTTTATCGTGACGTGCAAAAAGAGGCAGGGAGCTGAGCTGTCTGCCAGAATTACCATCTAAAAGGCTGCGCTGAGATAAATAATCTTTGATGGCTTGCAAAGAACGATTTGTAAAACGCACAACGGCTTGTTTATCACCTTTCCCAATGATCAATGCGCGCTGTTCGTTCCAGTCAATATCACCACGACGTAGATTGCAGGCTTCATGGACACGAAAACCAGTATCTGCCAAGGTGAGTAAAAAGGCGCGGTCTCGGTATGCGCGTAGCTTAGCATCTGTCAAATCTTCTTCAGTGGCAGTATTGATAATCAGATTATCAACTGTCTCAACTTTTATTAAAAGCTGCTCAATATCGTTTGTTGGGAACTGTGGGTAGCGCACACCAGGGCGTCTTGATCGTTGGCGGATAAGCACAGTCACACGGGATTGGTTAATGTTGGCTAACCGCTCCGAATCGACGTACAAATAGAAACCTTTGACCGCCTGTAAATATAGCTGCTCGGTGGCGGGCGAAAACACATTGAGATGATCAGTCAGTGGTGCAAGGAGGTTTTCTGAAAGAGTTTCTATCGGGGTAGTGGTGGGGTCAAGCTTTTGTTTTTGCAGAACTTCGCTAAATACGTGCAAGGCATTCTTGTAGGAAAGTTTCGTGTGTTTACTGCGTGAGCGTTCCACCAAACGTAAATAAGCATCCATAACCTCAGAAATTGTCAGTGAATTCTTCTCAGAAGTGTTCTGCATGCCTTCATTATACGAATTTCTTTCTTCCTGTCAATGGTTTCGATAATAATACTTATCGAAACCATAAAGAGTAAAATATAAACTAGCCTCATAAATGGACTTCCCCGGCTCCCCCACACAGAAATCTACATGGCAAATTTGGCAAATGCATTTTACACAGACATAGGGAACCCGCTCGCAATCTAACGCCGAATTCATCAACCCACATTCATCATTTTGCATTTACACCTTCTCTCCCCCACCTCACGCGTGACGTGCTTGCAAATGCCCATATTTACTTATATACTGGTAAAAATCTGTTCAGAGGCACGTCATACATTGATCACAAAAGAGGTATTCGAATGTCTAACAAAACGCCCACACCCCGCCTGGCTGCCAAAAAACTTCTTGAAGGCTCTGAGAAGGTCAAGCAATTTGACCCATCCATTCAGCAGGATATGCGCGAAGGTGCCGAATCCATTGAATATCTTTTGATCTTATTAAATGAGTGCGCCGCTTATATTGAAGGTGTCCGCGAATACGATAAACCTCCGCGCTTTATCATCGCTGTGCGTGAAGCCCTCAAATAGTCTTAACTCCCCGTCCCTACTTCCGCGTGATTGGCATCATCCGTCCACGCCCAAATGCGCGTTCGCTGACCTTCAGCACTACGCCCATCTGCCAGCGTTTGTGCTCGCTCGCCCGCATCATCGCATTCGACTCATCCGCTAACACCATCGCCTCTGCTTGCGGCGACACGGCATCATAATCGAACGGGTCCACCTGTCCTGCGCGTAACTCCGCAGTCGGCATGCGAGTCATCACGTAAGGTGAGATAATATCTCGCTCAACGTTAATCCATTTCGCCAACGCGTATACCTCCACCTTCGTCACATCCCCCAACGGGCTAATCGCCCCTGCCATATCGCCATACAAGGTTGAATACCCCAACGTCAACTCAGTCTTATTACTCGTATTGATAAGGAAACCACCGCCGCTGTTGACGTAACTCATCAAGAGGATCATCCTCAGCCGCGCTTGAATGTTCTCTCCCGAGATTCCCCCGCTTCTTTCCGCGCCCAAGGCTTGCTCTGTCGCTGCGTGCATTTTCTCCAATGAGACCTGCTCAAACTTAATCCCCAAATTCCGTGCCAACTCCTTTGCAGACTCCGTGGACCGTTCATCAGTAAAGCGCGAAGGGATGGCAACACCGGTCACGTTTTCCTGACCCAACGCTTCCACCGCGATCACCGCCGCCACCGACGAATCAATGCCGCCAGATAAACCAATGAACGCCTGCTTCATTCCGTTCTTGCGCGCGAAGTCACGCACGCCTAACGTGAGGGCTCGGAAAAGTTCTTCCTCGCCATCATCTTCTTTCTTCTTTCCTCTTTCCTTCCCCTCCAACTCCACCGCCCTAACTTCCTCCTCAAACATCCTCAACTTCTCCCCATCCAGCACAAAACTCCCACCATCAAAGATCAACTCATCTGTCGCGCCGACGAGGTTGACAAATACAAGTGGCAAGCCTTGCCGTTTGGCATGATACTGTCTCCCCTCCCCTCCTCCCTTGCGGTACGGCGAAGCGGACATACATACCAGCATCTCCGCACCCATCGCTTTCAAGTCTACGCCCGGATGGACTTGATATTCCTCGTCCCACATGTCTTCGCAGACGAGCACACCGATCTTTTCTCCAGCGATCTCTATCGGAGGCAGAGTCTTCTTACCAGGCACGAACCAGCGCGGCTCATAGAACACGTCATAGACGGGTAATAATTGCTTGACCTGCGCAATTTGCATCTCGCCGTCTTTCATTAGATAGACAATATTATGCAAAGACGGATGCTGATAATGCCTTTCCCCCGAGGGTGCGAACGATCCCACCAACAGCGGCGGTAAAGCTTTGGCTTGGAGAGCCAGGTCTAATGTCGCGGCTTGAACCGCTTCGACGAACGAGGCGTCATACAACATGTCGCGCGGAGGATATCCCGGCACGGTCATTTCGGGAAAGACGATTAGATTTGCGTTGCGTACTTTCTCGGCAGCATCTAATATGCGGCGAATATTCCCGGTTAAATCACCAATGGTTGTATTGATCTGTGCGATTGCTAGTTTCATATTAATTGTAGGGGCGCGGTTACCGCGCCCCTACTTTCCCATTTCCCACAACAAATTCAACGCTTCCATCACACTATCGTGCTTCATACAAACCTGATCGCCGAGCATGAAGGTGCGATAACCAATCTCCATCAAAAAAGCCACGTCGCTGATGTCGGCGCTGACGGGCACGGACGTCCATGCCAGTGAATCCAAAATGCGGCTGGCGACGATGGCTTGCGGATCGGCTTGGATGATGTCTTTCAAAGCAGGGATGATCTTGTGCGGATGCAGCACTTCCACATACAAATCGCCGCGTGCCGCCATGAGTTGACCGTGTTTGTATTTCTCGCGGCGGGCAAACTCCAAGCCTTTTTGGGTTTCGATCTTCAAGACTACTTCGGCATTGGGCAGCAGGCTATTCACTTCTTCCGCATCTGAAGTTGACTCAACATACGAGAGCATCACCTTGGTGAGTCCCAGTTCCTTCATGGCGGCGAGATAGGCGCGATCTGTCTCGGTAAGTGTGCCTTCAATTTGCAGGGACGGATGAATGATGTTAACTGACTCACCAGGTCCGACCATGCGGCGTGGACCGTCTTCAAGGATCAGGCGTTTGCCATCTACAGCTGCCACACGGACACGTTCGTTACCGTCGGAGAAATACGCATCTACTGGAGTCTGCACTCGAATGGCGTGGCTCAACTTTACTTCAGTGAAGGGTGGCAATGCCGGCTCTGTCACCCGCAGTTGACGTCCCTTCAAATCCACCCAGACTGGTTGCCTGTATTCTGCAAGGCGCTCCAACAGCTCACGCGGACTCTCGCGTAGTGGCATGACCGTATTCAAGCGCAACCCGCTGACGATGGGATGCGCAACAACTTCGTCTATGAACGAAGCGTATGGTGGAATGGTGACGATTGCGGAGATTTTCATGGTTAATCGTAGGGGCGCAGCATTGCTGCGCCCCTACATACATTTACAATTTCAACGTCGTGCCGCAGAAGCCGCATTTGAACATCCCATCGGCATTGACCGGAATGGGCGCACCGCAGCGTGGACAGATCATCTCGATCGGCTTGCTGATCTGCTTGACCTTGTTCTCGTCTTGCCGGGCGCGCATATTATTTTGGAAGTCACCGAAGTAACCCCAGGAACGAGCGACGAGTCCCATGGCGTAATCGACGGCGCGTTGTTCGTCTTCAATATGGAATATCTTTTGCGGACCAATCGCCTTGCCCCACTGGTCATCGACCTGGTCACCTTTTTTGCCAGTCGGGCGGCGCAGGAACCAGGTATTCCAGGTTTGGGTCAACTTCTGCCATTCTTTGATGGCGTCAAGGTCGCCCGATTTGTCACCGAGATAGTGCTCGATCTGTTTGCCCGAGATCTTTGGGTGCATGGTGATATCGCCGAAGACGATCAGGAACGGAGGTTCTTCAGCGTTTGGAATTTCTACGTGGGTGTTGACCCAATGTGCGAACAAGCCATACGACTCGGGTGCGTCCCCGCCGCCGCCTTCGCCGTAGAGTGAGCCGAGTAATTGTTCAAGGTCGAAGCCGCTCGCAAAGGATGTGACCTGCATGGGCCACTGGTCCACACCTGCATCGCCGATGGCGGCAAAGCAAATTTCTACATCTGGGCGGTATTGTGCGAGGGTGTTGTATAGCAAAGGCAGACGGTCAAATATTTCAAAGGGCCAGTTCGCCATTGAGCCGGTGACATCGATAGCCACGATCAGCGGATTCTTCGACTGCGTGCTGATGCTCTTTTTCGCGTCGATGATCTTTTCGTTCGGTCCGCTGCGTCCCTTATACGTGCGCGGACCCGCCGCCTTGGCGCGCTCGGCAGAGTCGGCGCGGGCGGGTGCTGCCGCAGGCGAATAGGCATACTTTGCCGAACCGTACCACGCGCTGGTGTCTTCATCCCATGAATACATAATGTCTCCTTTATTTTTTGATAACGGATTGCATCGCCAACGTCTCCAACCCGAATTCGCGGCGGAAACGCTCGTCTAAATGATTCTCTTGGATGTACTGCGCGACTCGTTCTGGGACCCAGTCTTGCCAGCCCTGCCCTTTTGCCATCAGCACGCGGACGGTGGTTCCGTCGATGCGGAGATGCTCCAATGGGTCGAGCCAGTCTACGGGTCGCATGAGGCGGTAGTCGTCCTTCATCAGATTCACCACGTAAGGGTTATCCGTCACGAAGGCATCCAACTCGCCAAAGAGTTCCTTCACCATCACACGCCAACGCGGACCATCATCCAGATCGGGCACGGGCATGATCTCGTAATTGCTATGCTCGGCGAGGGTCAACCGCAGCATGGACTCGGTTTCTTCAAAGGTGAAGGGATTGCGGAGGTTGTAACGGTTGGACGAGCCGACGCCGATGAGCACCTGCCCTGCCCCACTACACAAGGCACGCAAGACCGCAGCCTGGCCCAAATGCACGGGCTTCCAGCGGGCAACCATGGCCATGCGATTGAATTGCATTTGCCGATTATAACCCTGCCTATCTTCGGCATCATTAGAGGACTACATGCTTGTAAGTGCCACAACCAGAACAATTCCTAGTGCAATGACACCCCCGCCAAACAGTAAGACTGCATCCCTTAGCCAGCGGGACTTGTAACTCAGCAGATCTTTGAATACTTGACTCTGTGTTTCAGGCTTGCCCGCATCGGACTGCCATCTGCGCGGAGTGACAACGACCAGCGCACATAATAATGACAGTAGCCACAACACAACTGCCAGAATGCCGCACCATTTTACAGCGGACAATGACAGGTACGCAGGCAATGTCTCAGCAGAGACGGTCAACACGCCGAACAGCGCTCCCAGCAAGCCAGTGACCAGACCAATCAACAGCCGCGCGGCTTCTTCCAAATTCTTCGGGGACTCAAGCGCCTGCGTTTCAAACCACTCGCGCAATTTCTTTTCTTCGCTGGTTTCTTCACGGATGGACAGCACTTTAGGCATGGACTAATCCTCCTGAACTTCGATAATGACATACGTGCCATCATTTGGACAAATCGCACGATACTTTACAACCTTTACATTAGGTTTTTTATTTATTTCGCGATAAATAGTTTGATCGATTTCCAACTCCGACAGGGATTTCTCCCATTCATGCCCGCAGCGCGGACAGGTGATCTTGATTTTCTCACTCATGTTTTATCCTCTCTTCGTTTCCTAATGGTGGTCGAGTAGTCCCGCGTGTTTTTTGCGGGGCGTATCGAGACCACGTTACTCACTTCTTAATTTCACTCTGTACCGCCGAGAAATGACCCGCATACGCGGCAGGCACAGGCGGAATGGATTCCTCTCGAATCAACGCAACCAACGCATCACACAACGCGGCGACTTCAAGCCACGCTGAACCAGCGGACTCGCCAGCTTTTATTTGCTTTGAAGTGCCCTCCAGCATTTGAAGTACATCACGTTTGGGCGCCTGCTTGCGGACAAATGCCAGCCCAGCATCGCGCGCTTTATAGGCAGCATTATCAATCTGTGCCCGATTGCTTTGGTCATTGGCAATTTGAAGCGCTCTGGCTTGTTCTTCGGGACTCATGCGCTGGAATTCCGCATACGCCTTGCGGATTTGCGCTTCGGCTTCGGCGCGTTTTTCTGGCGGAAGTTGAGCCAATTGCGCCTGTAATTGGGTTTCAAAACCATCTTCCTGCTCCCCTCCCCTACTTTCAGGAGCGCGGGCTTGTTCTCGTTCTTCGGGCGTCATAGATGCG
The DNA here is from genome assembly GCA_017303655.1 of Anaerolineae bacterium. Lineage (GTDB taxonomy): Bacteria > Chloroflexota > Anaerolineae > Anaerolineales > Villigracilaceae > Villigracilis. The sequence continues at coordinate 43,281 of JAFLCE010000012.1, read as the reverse complement.
AGGCGCTTTATAGCCTCGTCCATTTGGCGTACGGTATCTAATTCGGGATGATTCAAACTTTCGCCTAACTTAAGAGAATCGTTCATCAGTGCGATTGCGTCATCAAACCGTTCTGCCATTGCATAAAATTGGGCAAGATTGACCATCTGCACAAAAAGCGTTTGACTATTCTCTATTCCCGATTTACTACTTTCTCTTTCTCTTGCCAGGGACACCGCCTGCTCTTGATATTGGATCGCCGACTGCACATCACCGCGCTGACTTGCCTCCCGCGCCTGCGCGAGGACTTGTGCCAATGGGTCATCGTTGGCGACCGCGCCGCCTTCGAGTTCAGCAATCATTTCACGCACTTGCTGGGCTTCGGGCATTCCCATTTTTTCAAAAATAGCTAGACCTTCACGATAACGTGATAAGGCGGTTTCTTTATCCCCCCGTGCTTGAGAAACTTGTCCAAGTTTTACAAGTTCAAAAGCGGGCGGCTTACCAATCGCTTTAGTTATTTCAAACGCTTCAAGCAATAATTTTTCGGCTTGCTCCCAATCGTTTTTATGCAAGTAAATGTTTGCTATTCCTCCCAATACGGCTTCTTTGTCTTCTTTAGAATCAAGCTCTTCAAGTAGTTGTAGACTCTCTTGGTAATAGCTGATAGCTTTCTCAAGGTCGCCACTAAAGAAGAGGGCATTTGCCATATTTCCCAAAGCTTTAGCTTTATTCTTTTTATCGCCAAGTTTGTTTAGAAGAAGCAGGCTTTGCTCGTAGAATTTCAATGCTTGATTAAATTCGCCACGTCTTACGTATACATCTGCCATAGAATAAAGTGATACCGCCTCTGCATCTTTATCACCAAGTTCCTCAAGTACCTTCACATTCTTCTGATAAAGCTCCAAGGCATGATCGAGGTCACCGCGCTCAACGAATATCCTTGCCATTTGATGAAGTCTTGCGCCGATTTCTCTTTTATCGCTTAATTGTTCACTAAGTTGCAGACTTTCTTGTGAGAATTCCAAGGCACGGTCGAGATCTCCGTTTATAAGGAAAATCTGCGACATTGCATGAAGCGAAGAAGCTTTACTACGAATGTTGCCGAGTTGATCAGCCAACAGCAGGCTTTCTCGAAGAAGTGCTAAGGCTCGATTAAGGTTGCCATGCGTCATATAAATGTGCGCAAGTTCAAAACGCAGGGAACTTTCCACTTTGGCGCTTTCAGGGTCGGTTTGTGCATCTGGTGGGGTTTCAGAAATAGCCGAGTTTAGCAAATCAAAAGCAACGCGCGTTTCACCCCAAACGTTCTTTAACCATGCGAGTCTGCGGATGTGCCACAGTCGTTCTGCGCCTTGCAAAGTGTCGGTGGCTTTCTCCATCGCGTCCATTGAAAGGCGCACCACGTGGTTGAGTGCAATGTCGCTGTGAATATCGCCATATCCAAGATTTGCCAGCCATGCGCCGTATGCGGCGTAGCCGACTTTCTGACTCTCCATCAGTGCAGAATCAAGCCTGCGCGCGGCTTCTTGCCTCAGGGCGGGTTGGAAGCGATACGTCGCGGGGGTCTTATCCATGTAATTTGCATCCACTTCCAGCAAACTGCGACGGGTAAATTCGCTTAAAGTCTGATGTGCTGCGTTCACCTTGGCATCTATCTCTTCTTCTCCATCAGGGAGAAGAAGAGAACCATCCCAGATCATTATTGCGCCATGCGCAAAAAATGGAAATGGGAAAATGCTCAACAATGCTAATTTTTCCTGCAAGTCTTTGGAGAGATGTGCATAACTGCGCTCGAAGGCGATGGTGAAGGTGGCGTGATGTCCCGCCAATCCGCCGCGGCGCGCGCTGGCAAGTTCATCCTGCCAGTTACCCAGGAAAGCCTGCATCGGCACCGCGCTCACGTCGTACTCCCCCGCCAACAGCGCGATCGCCAACGGGTGTCCATCTGCCGCATGTTGCACGGCGAGCGCAAAATCCACGTGAGCGCGCGCATCTTCCTTTGCCTTGACGCTGTGTTGAAAAAATAATTCCATGCCAGCCTCATCACCCAAGCCGTGCAGGGCGTGATTGCCATCAGGAAAGAGGCGTTCATTTTTCAAGCCTGCGGGTTGTTCGCGGCTGGTCAACAGCATGTCCGCGTCGCCGTTGGCAAGGTCGGCGATCAGCCTGTGGATGCTTTCGGCTTCGGGCTGATTTTCCTGTATGCCCTGAATAATGCTCTCGTAATTATCGAACAGCCACAAGCCGTTCCACTCGCGCGCCGCTCTTAAAATTTCTTCGCGCTGCTGGCTCTCGCTCAGGCTCGCGCCCTTCTGCGCCCCATCGCCACCAAACAGCGCCCGCATCAGCGCGTATCTGAAATTCACCGCGTTGACCTCGTTGGCAAACGAATAACCGCTCACGCCCCGTGTCCACATCCACGCGAACCGCTCAGCAAACGCAGCCGCCAGCGCAGTCTTGCCCATGCCGCCCGTCCCCGCCACCGTGATCACCTTGCCTCCGCTCGCAAAATGTTTTGCGATTTGATGCAGTTCCCGATTGCGTCCCAACAACGGGCGCGGCGGCTGGATTTCTCCCCCCAAAGCGGATTCGCCAGGCTTGCCGAGTCCGCCCACCGAGGGTGTCCCCTGCTGGATGGGAAACGCTTCGCTCCACCCGTTCGCTGATACATACCCGACGGGCAGTCCTACATCTCTAGTGCTTCTCGCTATATTTTGGCGCGCCTGTTGCAGGGCTTCGCCAAAGGTAAACCCTTGAAACAAACTGTCGTATAACGCAGTTGCGAAATCGTCACTTAATCTGTCGTCAATACTCCCCTGCATCCCGATAGTCATTGGCACGCCGTTTAAAGCAAGTGCGTGCGCTAGATTTGCTTCTGTGCCTGTGGCAGTTTTACATGCGCTCAAGATCACCATGCGTAGAATTCCACGTTTAGTATTCATCAGGTCAGATCCTAGAAACGCATCTATGCTGCCGTCATTTTTTTCGAGTACCAGCATTGCCATGGGGCCGTATTCTGTCGGCACAACATTTCCATGACATGAAAGATGCAGTATCGCAGGTCCCTTCCGTAGGGCTTTATACAATTCTTCGCGTGTTGGCGGAATGCGTTTTGCTTCGAGATTTTTCCCGCAACTTCTCAAAGTTTCACGGATGGCTTTCATCTCGTTATCAAGATCGAGGCGATATCCATCTCGAACACTTCCGTCTTGATTTACCAACGGGTCAGCTGCAAGTGCAATGAAATTAAGTGTCAAGACATCCGAAGTCTTAAAGACTTCGGATGTCTTTTGCACCACCCGCAACATCCCCGCTTTCACGCACAAAAACTGACGGTCAGGCAGCGTGGCAAATTCCCAGGCAAAGGCATCGGCCTTATCGTCGCAATCCAACAAAATTAAATTATCTGGGTCATCAGCGAGCCGCTTCAACATCTCATCGCCCCCCAGCGCGGCAATCAGAACCTGTCCATTCGTGAACGGGTCGGCTTGTAATCGGTCAATCGCTGGGATTTGTCCCAGCGTAGTCTTCACAATCTGGTTATCAAAACTGACAACCAGTTGTCCTTCTTCCTCGCGCAACTTCAGTGTAATTGCCATGCAAAAGCCCCTTTACAATGAATTTTTTCTAAACGACTGTTTCTATTTTACTTTATATATGAACCATCCCCCATTTTTCAATGAGGGATGGAAAACTTATTTACTCTTGGAACGACATCAGCCAATTACTTCTTGCCAGAAGTCTTTGGCTTCTCTTTTTTCTTCTTTTTCTTTTCCTTATTCTTGCCTTGTTCCTTGTTCGCCATGGTTATCTCCTTTCGAAAAAACAGGGGTTGATTCTAGATCGGCAAAGAGAAGCTACCCATTTGCCTATAAAATTATATCACCCGCATTCATCGTTAACTGCAAAATTAATGTCAGGGTCTATAATAAAGGCATGCCTTCCAAAAATAACATGGACCTGCCCAGTTTCATCAAAGGGCTGCTCACCGGGGTCGCAGCTTTGATCGCGGCTCAATATGTACACGCCATCATCAAACAGCCCAGGCTGATCTCGCGTGCGGTGCTATCCAAAGCCGAGGATTTCGATACGGTCGAGGCGCGCGCCTTGTTCATCGCAGCGGATAACCTTCGCTCTGCCATTGAAGTGCGTCGCTTTGAAGATCGTAAAACAAGGGAAATCCTCCAAGCCGGCTATCGCAACTTCCGAGAGAGTTGGGCGCGTGACTTTAGTTTTGCATCCTTTGGGTTGCTGGCATTGAAGGAGGTCAAGGTCGTAAAAGACACCTTGGAAGCCTTCCTTGATCACCAGACTCCTGAAGGACAGCTCCCCGTCAAATTACATTCCATGGGCATGGTCACCCGTTTTATGCATTCGCTGCTTGGGCGGGAACAGCCTGTTGATTTCCCCATGCGCCCCAAATACCTGAGCGGGCATGGAGCGCCCTCTTTGGATGGTCAGTGCTTGATGGTGATCGCAGCCATCCACTACAGCTTTCAAACAGAAGATCACAAATTTTTAGAAGCACATTGGCAGGCGCTTTGCAAAGCCATTTCTTGGGCAGAGAGAGCGGTCCTGGATGATGCCGATGGCTTGCTCACCCAGGGAGCCTTCGCAGATTGGGCAGACAGCATTGCCCGCAGTGGGCGCGGACTGTATACGAATGTCATTTATTGGAAAGCGCTGCAGGAAATGGCAGAAGCCGCAAAGCATTTTGGGTTGAACGATCAAACATCCTTGTATTCCCAAAAAGCCCAACTTGTGGCGCAGGCGATTCAGGCTCATCTGTGGCGCCCGAACCTGGGGTATTTCGCCGCCAGTGACTCTCTCGATCATCTGACCAGCAGCGGCAATCTCCTGGCGATTGCCTGGGGACTGGCATCCGCCGACCAGTCCAACTCCATTATGGACGCGCTCATTGTCACGGGTATGGCTAGCCCGGTACCGACCCAGGTCGCTTACCCATCCTACCCGCGTCACCTAATTGCGCTTGAGAATCGGCTGGCTGGAGTCGCAAATTATCACACCGACGCTGCCTGGCTTTGGATAGGCGCATGGCACGTTGTCGCGCTCGCCCGCAGCGGGCGTGTCGAAGAATCGCACGGCATCCTGTCACGCATCGCAGAAGTCATTGTGCGTGATCAGCAGGTACACGAAGTCTACGGACCAAACGGAAAACCGTTGTCCAGCTTTTGGTACAAGTCTGAAGCGCCGCTTACATGGAATGCCGGCATGGTGGTGTATGCCTATTATGTTCTTGAATTTTTTATGAAAAAAACCGAGATCGTCTCTTTAGTCACCAAGGATGAAAAGGAGTAAACGTCATGCATATTGCCAATTTCACGAACACCTATCTTCCAGTCATTAGCGGAGTTGTCCGCTCGGTGCGTGCGTTTCGAGACGAGCTTACCCGCCAGGGGAATAATGTCTTCATCTTTGCCCAGGAACACCCAGAGTTTGTGGATAAAGACCCCTTCATCTATCGGTATCCAAGCATGAATTTGCCGACCAGCGTGGATATTCCAGCCGCGATTCCAATCTCTTCTTTTGTAGACCGTTTGCTTCCCTCGATCAAACTGGATGTCATCCACACGCATCACCCCTTCCTGCTAGGGCAGACAGCCGCAACTAAGGCGCAGGAGCTGAACCTGCCATTGGTATTCACCTTCCATACACAATACCGTGAATATACACACTACGTTCCCTTTCCTGCAGAGGTGGTTCAAAATTTTTTAAAGAATGCGGTCGATCGTTGGTTGCAAGATTTTATGCGGCGCTGCCAGCATATCATTATCCCCTCTGAGAGTATGCGTGAAATTCTAGTCGCTCAATATGGTCTGACGAACAACTTTACAGTGATTCCCACAGGCATTGATTTGGCTTCCTATCAAACAACCGATGGCGAAAAGATCCGCAAAAAGCGGCGTTGGGAGAATGATATCGTCATGATCTCTGTTGGCAGGCTCGCCTCTGAAAAAAACTGGGAAACCCTCTTACGCGCTGCCGCCCTGGTCATACAGGAGATCCCCCTCTTCCGTCTGGTTCTGATCGGTGATGGCCCGGATAGAAAAGCTCTTGAGGCTCTGGCAAAGGAACTCGGCATCCAAAAACGTGTCACTTTTACAGGTTCGCTCCCATTTTCAGAAATCCCCTCCTACATGAAAGCGGCCAATTTATTCGGCTTTGCGTCTGTCACAGAGACCCAGGGTCTGGCAACTCTTGAGGCGATGGCAGCCAGCCTGCCGGTTGTCGCGGTGAATGCAAGCGGCACACGTGACATCCTTACCAATGGGCAACAGGGGTATCTTGTCGAGAATAACGCCGAGGCGTTGGCAGCTGCGGTCAAAAAACTTTTGTCAAATCCAGAGCGAATGAAAAAGTTCGCACATGCAGCCTATAAAAGGGCGCAGTCTTTCAACATTGAGAAATTGACTAAATCACTACTGGATGTTTACGAACAAGCCATCTACGCCAAAAAGAAGAATCGCTTTGTCAAGGTCCTCCCACAAACTCAGGTTTAATAGAATTTCGCAGCCGCAGGGACGGTTTCTCTCGGGGATAATGTGATTGCATCTTTGTGGCAGCTTGCCCGGCAGACTCCGCATCCATAACATGCCGTCGGGTCGATGACCACCTTCTTGTTATTGGATGAATAGCGGATCGCCCCATACTGACACTGCCTCATACACAGCCGGCAGCCGTTGCACGCATCGGGTAAAACTTCCGCCACCCATTCGGCGCGGAACATAACCGCGTAATCTTTGCGGGCATGCGTGATGCGATATGCCATGCAGTCCTGGTCACAGTTGCAAAGTCCGCCAATGAAAGGCGTCTTGAACGTCCAAACGGAATGGACGAGTCCTTCCTTATCCAACTTGCGAATGGACTCAAGTGCCTCTTCCTTTGTCAGCGTTTCGAGGCTGAACGAATCATCGAGCGAGTCCATCAGTTGTTTGTCCATGGTCAAGCCGTAGCAGTACCGCGCGTTCATGTTGCCCGTGGTCACTCTGCGGCACACGCAGGGAAGTCTCACTGCGCCCTGCACCATGGTCTCGAATATCTTCTCCACATCTTCCATCGGCACCACCTGCCCGTAATGGTCTTCCTTCTGCATGTGGGTCAAGACCGGCTTGGCAAGTTTCATCAACGGTGTTTTCCGGATCACATCCAGCTGCTTGATGCTCTTCGGCACACGCGCATGGAATCCGTTCAGGAACTCGGCGGCGTACTCGCGCCGCTGGTTCTGGTCCAGCAGGTCTTTGGAGTAATTCTCCATCGTCAGATACCACTTCTCCCCTTCCCCATGCTGCGTACAGAATTCACACATAGAAAGCCTCCTGATGGTCAAGTAGTGCGATTTTTCTTTTCATACGTATCGAGACCATTTTTATCAGTATAGCTATGGCATATCACACCTCCAAGTGACATATTTCCTCCTTGTATAATTAGAACATTTATTCTATAATCAATTCATGAACGCCCTCGATACCCTCGTCGAACTCTCCAGCCAAATGACCTTGGAACACGCCGAGGAATCGCGTGGTGCAATAGGCACCACCGAACCATCAAAACCTGGCTGTTATTCGCTGAAAGAACAACGTGCCGCTTTCGTCCACCCAGCACAATTGCCGAATGGCAAGAGCATCCAACTGCTCAAGACCCTGCTCTCTTCCGCCTGTGAGCGCGACTGCTTCTACTGTCCGTTCAGAGCGGGGCGAGATTTCCGTCGTGCTACTTTCAAGCCGGATGAATTCGCAGGCTTGTTCAGCAAAATGAATCAGAGTGGCTTCGCTCAGGGCGTCTTCCTCAGCTCCGGCATTGCAGCCGGAGGCGTCCGCACCATGGACAAGCTCCTCGACACCGCCCACATCCTCCGCAAAACGCACGGCTTCAAAGGCTATCTGCATCTCAAGATCATGCCCGGCTCCGAGAAGGACCAGGTTTATCGCGCCATGCAGCTCGCCGACCGCGTCTCGGTCAACCTCGAAGCGCCCAGCACCGAACGCCTCGCCAAACTCGCGCCGCATAAAGTTTTCATCGAAGAACTAATGCGTCCGCTTCGGTGGGTCGAAGAGATCCGTCGCACTGTCCCCGCCTATAAATTTTGGAACGGCAAGTATCCGAGCACGGTCACTCAATTTGTGGCAGGCGGCGCCGACGAAAGCGACCTCGAACTGCTCAACACCACCCAATGGCTGATGAAGAACGTCCGCCTCAAACGCGCCTATTTTTCTGCCTTCCATCCCATTCTCGATACACCTCTCGAAAACAAAGCCGCCGTCAACCCCATGCGCGAGCATCGCCTCTATCAAGCTTCATTCTTGTTACGCGATTACGGTTTTGAACTCGAAGACCTGCCTTTTACTTCGGATGAAAATCTTCCGCTTCACACCGACCCGAAACTTGCCTGGGCGCAAATGAATCTGGTCCACGCACCGATCGAAGTCAACCTAGCCGACAAACAGCAACTGATCAAGATCCCCGGCGTCGGCACCAAAGGCGCGGATGCAATCCTCACCGCAAGGCGGACTCAAAAGCTGCGTGACCTCTCTGCTTTGAAAAAACTCGGCGTCATCGCCGAACGCGCCGCCCCTTATGTTTTGCTAGACGGCAAACGCATGGCAAGTCAACTGGCTCTCTTCTAACTGACTTCTGGTTTTTTGCTTTCTGCTCATTCCTCGTCGTATAATCCACGCATGAAGTCCACGGTCCGACTGAATGCAAAAGTATTTCCCATCATTGGTGCAATCGCACTCCTGATGCAATTCATCGACCCTTCGCGTGTGTGGGTCATTCTGCTCATCGTCTTTGGCGGCACCTGGTTCTTCTGCCGACGTTGGGTAAACGGACTCGCCCGTTCGCTTCACTTCAAACGCGAAATGCGCTTCGGCTGGGCGCAAGTTGGCGATAAGCTCGAAGAACGCTTCACACTTGAAAATCAATTCAACCTGCCTGCCGTCTGGGTGGCTGTGCAAGACCTCTCCACTCTACCCGATCACTATGCCTCCCTCGCAACCGGCGTGGACGGCAACTCCTCCTCGCAATGGAAGATCATCTCCCAATGCACGCATCGCGGAGTCTTCACCTTGGGCGGTACGACTCTCGAAACCGGCGATCCGTTCGGCATATACACGCTCACCTTCGAAGACCCTTCCTCTTCCACTATTGTGGTCATGCCGCCGGTGATTTCTCTGCCGCGCTTCAAGGTGCTTACCAGCGGTTGGGCTGGTGAAGGTAGACCCAGTCCGCGCTCGTTGGAGGAAACCACTAACGCCTCTCACACTCGCGAAATGGTCTCCGGCGACTCGCTCCGACTCGTCCACTGGGGCACGACCGCCCGCAAGAACAAACTCCACGTCCGCGAGTTTGATGGTACCCACGCCGGGGATTGGTGGATCCTGCTCGACCTGCACAAAGATTCGCAAGCCGGCACCGGCTGGGACTCTACCGAAGAACACGCCGTCATATTGGCTTCCTCACTCATTGCTCAAGGCTTGAACGAAGATCATTCTGTCGGTTTAGCCATCAACGGGCGTGAACCCGCCTGGCATATTCCGCGCCGCAATGAATATCAATCACGTTCCTTACTCAAAACGCTGGCTGTTGCTGCATCCTCAGAACACACCCTCAAAGATTTTATTCAACGCAATAACAAACCCCTGGGTCGGCGCAGCAGCCTGCTTATCATCACCGCCTCGTATGATCCCACATGGGTCGAGTCTCTCGTTCCACTCATGCGTCGCGGCATTTTACCCACCATCTTCCTTTTGGATGTAAATACCTTTGGCGCGCAAGCCGAGCTTCAACCCCTCTCATCTACATTGGCTGGGTTGGGTGTGCCCTGTCATATCATTCCCAAAGAATTGATCGACACAAGACAAGCGCACCCTGGTCATGAAGGCGAATGGGAATGGCGAGTCACGGGCACGGGCAAAGCCGTCGCCGTTCACCAACCCGTTGCCGAATGGAAAGGGTTGGAATGACCCAACGCTTTATACGCCAGCTCTTTACAGCCGATGCATTGGGGGTCGTCTTCGTCATTGCCGCGCTGCAGATAATACCCATCGGCATTGCAGCTTCCGTGCCGGGCACGGTCAACACCCAATATTTTTTTCTGATCTGTCTCGCCGCCGCAGGCATCGGCTTCAGCTGGAGTAAAACTCAACGAAACGGGATTCAAGCCTCAGCGGGGATTGCGGCGCTGGGCATCCTCTTTGTTTGGATTCTGGGCGCGCGTCTGACTCAGCCATTGCTGAATCTTGTTTCTGCATCCTTCACCACACTGACGCAGATCATCCCAGCCATTCAAGCCAATACCCTGCTGGATACATCTTCAATTCAATCTGCTTGGGCAGTCATAGACTCTGCTTCTGCCGCCTTGGGGCTGCGACTACAAACTTGGCTGACTGGTTTTGCATCAGGCTCCGTGAACGATGCTCTCATCCGCAATCTTGCCTGGATCCTCTTGCATTGGCTCGTCTCCGCTTGGATGGGCTGGCATGCCGAAAGACGCAATGCCTTATTCGCATTTTTACCGGCAGTGATTCTGTTGGCAGGCGTCACCGCGTATAGCGAAAAGCAAGTGGAATATCTTTTAGCCCTGTTGGTCATATTGCTTTTGTTGATGGGCATTTGGCATTACAAAGCTCACACCGCCTTTTGGACGAAAAGCCGTTTTGATTTTTCAGAGAGCATCCCAATAGATATGGGGCAAGCTGTGATCTTGATCACGTTCGCGTTCGCACTGCTTGCCGCAGTCACGCCTTCGCTTTCATGGGATGATCTTGTCGAGTTTATGCGCAAACGCAATACCGACACAGCTGCCGAGATGATGGGCATCCAACCACCGACTGTCGTCGCCCGTCTTGTTGCTACACAAACACCATCCATGCCGCGTGATCATCTCCTTACAGGGGGCTTCGCCAACTCTGAAAAGGTCGTCATGACCATTCGCACGGGTGAGCTTCCACCACTGCCCACCGAAATGCTGCCCATGCCTGCTCCACGCTATTACTGGCGCAGCTTGGTCTACGATCAATATCTTGGCACGGGTTGGGGCACCAGCACCGTCGGCGAACAAAAGATTGCGGCAGATACACCTTTACTACCCGCGCTATTAAATGAGTATCGCCTCGTCAATATGGATGTGCAAATGGTGGAGCCCGAAGGGAAATTATTCTGGAGCGGAATCCTCTTCAGTGCGGATGTCCCTTTCACTGCCCAGTGGCGCCTCCGCCCTACCTCAGACCTGTTCGCAGACCAGACGACTTTGATTCAGACCGATATCTTCTCTGCCACTAGCAACGTCACAACCTATCGAGCTAAAGCCTACATTCCAAACCCCACCATTTCAGAATTACGTTCTGCCTCTACAGAATACCCCGAAGCGATCCTTGATCGCTATCTCGTCCTTCCGCGTGAGTTGCCAGAACGAGTCCGTAAGCTTGCCCTCGATATCACAGATGGAAAGAGCAATCCCTACGAAAAAGCCAAAGCCATCGAACTCTACCTGCGAGTCAATTATCCCTACGACCTCGAAGTGCCAGCACCACCATCCGGGCAAGACGTCACTGATTACTTCCTCTTCGACCTCAAAAAAGGCTACTGCGACTATTACGCCACAGCCATGGTCGTACTTGCCCGCGCAAACGGATTGCCCGCCCGCTTTGTCTCTGGCTATTCATCTGGTTCGTACGATGCTCCCAACGCTCAATATGTGATCCGTGAGTTAAATGCCCATTCCTGGGTAGAGATCTACTTCCCTGGCATCGGCTGGGTCGAATTTGAACCGACAGCCTCTATCCCTGAGATCGAACGTACCGAATCAAACATAGCGCTTCCAGAAGATGCCACACGGCAGGAGTCCGCTGCAAGGTCTCTCACTATCTTTCGGCTGGAAAAGATATTGATCTGGACATCACCACTTTTGGTTGTGTTAATCATCGCACTTATCTATTTCGTGTTTATTGAGCGTTGGTTGTATCTACGCCTTGAGCCCGCCGTTGCCATTCATCGTATCTATCAAAATTTTTATCGCTCTGGCAAAAAACTAACCTGCGAAATTTCTCGCGCTGAAACTTCAAGTGAATATCTTGAACGCGTGATTCAAAAGATGAATGAAACAGAGATCAGAACAAGATTCAAAAAACCAATCGCACAAGCGAGAATAAATGCGCAGGCATTAACAAATATCTATCATCGCTCATTGTTCATGGAGTATCACACACAAAAAGAGGACACAATTTCTGCCTGGCGTTTGTGGATCTCTTTACGATATCAATTATTTGTTACGAAATTATTTTCAACAAATAATAAACACCCTCATATATAAAACACCTGAACCTTAAAATATATTATTGGATGCGAATAAAGCTTGTAATTAATTTTATTGTTGTTATACTAATTTAATGATTAACAATCATAAAGGAGATTTTTAATGACAACCGTAACAACCATGATGGAAACGTTATCCATCAAAACTGAAAATAAATTTAGAACTCTAGTCACAAAGCGTGCATACGAAAAAGGTGAGATCATCTGCATCATGCCAAGCGAGAACATTACTGATAAGCCCAATCGCTTCACTGTGCAGATCGGGCGAGACAAGCATACGCATGTCGGTAAACTCGCAGCACTGAATCATTCCTGCGACCCAAACGTCATCCTCGACACTGAGAATATGGAAATGGTAGCAGCACGCGATATCGAAAAAGGCGAAGAGCTGTATTTCTTCTATCCCGCCACCGAATGGCAAATGGATGCACCTTTCATTTGCTTGTGCGGTTCTGCAAATTGCATCAACGTCGTAGCGGGTGCACGCTTCCTGCCGCTTTCTACACTGGAGCGACACTACCTTAATCCGCACATCCGCGATCTGATGATCGAATTACTCAAGAACACGAAAAATAATCTCAAAAAGATAAAGTCGTAGTAAACAAAAAAATCCGATGCCACCAAGACATCGGATTTTTTTGTTTACAGTTTCTGGTGCAACGCTAGTAGCTTATAAGCGCTCGACCAAGGCTTTCCCAACCGGTGATTATCAGAAACTTCGATCTTGTTGAATTTCTGTGCGATGGATGGCAACATGGTCGCGATCGTTGCCCAGTCATCAGAAAGCACAGCATCCTTCAGTTTGGCAGCATATTGTGATGCCCACATCCATTCCATGCGGAACTTATCGGCTTTCACCCAATAATCACGCTTCTCCCAAGCCGCTACCGAGGCATCGATCCCCTCAGAGATGGCTTGCAAAGCAAGTGCAATAAAAGCAGCCTGGTCTTTCGTCTCGGGCGTGACCTGGCTTTGTTTCGCCAACTCTCGAATGCACAAAACAATCGACTTCGACAAGCGGGTTCTTTCTTTTCCAACAGAATCGGGATTGATCAATCGGCTCAAAGTGGTTCTCCTGGGGAATTTACAATCGCGCGATTATACCGCCAGTTTCTCTTTCTTCGGATAAAATAGCGCGGATTATGACTCACAAAATCACCGCCATTATCTTTGACCTTGGGAACGTGCTGATCGGTTGGGATGTCTACCGCTTGTACGATCGTCTCCTCCCGGACCGGGCAGCTGTTGACCGCTTCCTCGAGCAGACTCGCTTCATGGAATGGAATGCAAAACAGGATGCCGGTCGTCCCTTCCGTGAAGGGGTAGCAGATCTCTCCAGTCAGTTCCCACACTATGCCGAACTGATCCAGGCATATGATACGCAATGGAAAGAAAGCCTGACGCCGCCCTATGAAGAATCTGTTCAGATCGTTCGAGATCTTAAGCAAGCTGGGTATTCTTTATATTTGCTTAGCAACTTCTCGGCAGAGAAGTTTGAGCTCGTAAAAAATCAGTTCGATTTTTTTAACCAGTTCGACGATATGATCATTTCAGGTGAGCATAAAACTGTTAAACCAGAACCTGCCATTTTCAAACTCGCACTAAACCGAATTGGACGGGTGGCAGAGGAATGCGTCTTCATCGATGATTCACTGCCAAATATTGAAACGGCGCGTGCGATGGGTTTTCATGCCATTCATTTCTCCTCCCCCACTCAATTGAAGGCAGAACTTGCCAATTTAGCCATAAAAGGAATCTAGGAATAATGACACAGAACTTACAGCAATCCATGCTTGAAGCAATTGAGATTGAACTAAAGCGGCAGGTGAGCAGGCTCGACGAACCACGCACCAAGCTTTTCCACGAGATGTTGACCTATCACATGGGCTGGACAGGCGAGGGCGCAGGCGCGCAAGCAACGGGGAAGCGGATCCGTCCGCTTATTACTCTTCTTTCAGTTGCTTCTATTCAAGAGAAAAAAGAAAAAAATAGTAGTGATAATTATTGGCTACACGCAAGTTCAATTGCGGCTGCAATTGAACTTGTCCATAACTTTTCGTTGGTGCACGACGATATTCAAGATAATTCAGAACTACGGCGTGGACGAAAAACCGCCTGGATCAAATGGGGTGCACCCATGGCGATCAACGCAGGCGATGCCTTGTTCGTGATCGCCAACCAAGCTGCCCTGGATTTGCGCGAACATTACCCCGCTGAGATGGTGGTCCGCGCAGCTGCCATTCTCAACGACTGCTGCCTTGATCTCACCAAGGGTCAGTTCCTGGATATGTCATATGAAGAACGAACCGATCTTACTATGGAAGACTACTGGCCCATGATTGGTGGGAAAACCTCTGCCCTACTCTCCGTCTGCACCCAGATCGGCGCTCTTCTTGGCTACGCGCAAAAAGAAAAAATCGAGTTATATCGTCTTTTTGGCTACAACCTTGGGCTTGCTTTTCAGGTTCAGGATGATATTCTAGGCATTTGGGGTGATGAGGCATTAACGGGCAAATCGGCTGCCAGTGATTTAGTGGAAGGCAAGAATTCCCTGCCTGTCTTGTTCGCCCTAGAAAAGAATGCAGATTTTGCCAAACGCTGGAAACAAGGTCCAATCTCAGCAGATGAAGTTCGTGCTGTTGCGGCTCTTTTGGAAAAAGAAGGTGGTAAAGCCTATGCCGAGAAGATGTCTGAAGAGTTGACTCAAAAAGCGCTTGAGTATCTTAAGCAAGCCGACCCACAGGGCGAAGCTGGAGAGTCCATTCTTGGGCTGGCAAACATGCTCCTGAAACGCAAGCAGTAACGAGTTTGAAGTGAGGCGATTTCGTCAAGGCTTGACATGACTTTTCAGCGTGACGTATAATCCTGCCGTTATTCAAGCGGGTGTAGTTCAGTGGTAGAACATGTGCTTCCCAAGCACAATACGCGGGTTCGATTCCCGCCACCCGCTCTAAAGCCGAGGAAGGTTCTGCCTCGGCTTTCGCCTTTTTGTTATGCTATACTTCTTAAAAAATTATATGTAAGTTGTAAGGTTGCTGTTATGGTGACGGGTACACTCTACAGTAAAATTCGTTCGGAGATTACCGAATATGTTTGACGCTGCCAAGGGAACCATCTTGTATGTAGAAGACAACCCAGACAATCGAAATTTGATTCGAAGGGTTCTTAATGCAGAGGGGTACGCCGTGATCGAAGCATCGCATGCCGAGCAGGCGATGTTGAAATTGGAAACAGAAGCGATTGACTTGATCCTGATGGATATCAACATGCCGGATATGGATGGCTATACATTAACTGCAAAGATCAAGAAGATGGAGAAATTTACAAAAATTCCAATTATTGCTGTGACCGCCAATGTGATGCGCGGTGACCGTGAAAAGTCACTTGAAGCAGGTTGCGACGGTTACATCCAGAAGCCGATTGACATCGACACACTCGCTCAGCAAATCGAACGCTTCATTACAAGGAGACTCCATGGTTGATCAAGATTCCACGCCCGCTGTTTCAGATACCCAACCCATTCGTAAGCCGACCATCCCCAAGGATGCTGCTGTGTTGGTTGTTGAAGATAATGTTTCTAACTTCGTGCTGATCGCACGTATGTTGGGTTATTTGGGAATTCATTGTGAATGGAAAACTTCAGGATATGAAGTCGTTGAGTATGCAGATACCCTGCCCCGGCTTGACCTGATCCTCATGGACATTCGCTTGCCGTATGAAGATGGCTACGGCGCGCTGAAGAAAATTCGCGCTTCAGAACGCTTCAAAGCGGTGCCCATCATTGCTGTAACCGCTGAAGCCAGCCAGGAGCAAATGAAGAAAGCCAAAGATTCGGGGTTCGACGGCTTTTTAGGCAAACCCCTGGACCCAGACCGCTTCCCCGACCAGATTCGCCGTATTTTGAATGGTGAGCCTGTTTGGGAATTCAGTTAGTTAGTGATGTAAAATCAATTCAATGGCAAATCCTGCTCCGGCGCTTATCCATGAATCTGATGATAAAGGAAGGTTCAAGGGCAGTCTCACAAGTACGCTCGTTCGGACGCTCTTGATCTTTACATTTATTCCGCTTGCCTTAATGGCAGGTGCTGCTTATGTGCGCGCACGCAGTCTATTGACTGAACAAGCGGTGACCCAAAGCGAAAACCTGCTTGCCAATCAGATCGAGATCATTGCGCAAGAAGTTGAAGTAAAAGAACAAAACATACTGGAACAATTTGAGGGGGAAGATGCAGCGGTACTTGTAGAGGTTGCTCTGCAGGCAGACCCGCAAAGTGACCAATTTCGAGCCATTCAAACCCAGTTCAGCAAGAATCTGTTAGATGAAAAGCAGTTCGATGCTTTCCTATTAATAGATGATGACGGCAACATAAAATTCGCCAGTAACGAAGAGTGGCGGGGCATCACACTTGCCCCCGATCTCTTTGCTTTCGATCAAAAGCAATCCATGCTAGTGTATGGATTGCCCCCCCTATATGACGATGAGTTCACGTTGTTGACCATGGCGGCATACACCACCAAAGACGGCTCGCGACTAGGAACCTTGATCGGCATTACAAAGGCAGAGAATCTAAAATCCATGTTGCAACCGCTGAATGGGCTGGCACCATACGCAAAAACCTATTTTATTCTCCCGAATGAACAGGTTTTCATTACAGATCAAAGCGATGGTGTATTTTCACCTGCAACCATCGACCCTGCCTCGCAAGAAAAAATTATTACTGAAGTAAATACCCAAAGAGAGCAAACAGCACCTGTCACCACATCCCTTGATGTAAAGTTGGAAAATGGACAAGCTGCGCTCGCCTTACTAGTGTGGATCTCCTCCATTCAAAGTGGTGTTGTCCTGGCAATTGAAGCCGACACCGTGTACAGCCAGATCAATAGCCTCGCGCCATTTACGATCCTACTTGCCATCGCCGCTGCCGCCGCGATGGGGTTGGTACTCTTCTATGGCTCAAGACGCGTGGTGAAACCCCTGCAATCCCTTACCAACATTACAAAAAAATTCGCACAAGGTGAATGGAATCAACGCGCCGAAGTGCTCAGCAATGATGAGGTCGGTCAGCTTTCGTACTCATTCAACTATCTTGCCGATCAAATCGAAGATATGTACAAGTCTCTTGAGAAAAAAGTGGATGAGCGTGCGCTTCAGATCCGAACCGCCGCAGAAGTGGCACAAAGTATCACCACCATCACCAATATCGATGAGATGTTGAACAAAACCGTCGAACTGCTTTTTCAACAATTCAAGTTTTATCAGGCAAGCATTTTTCTGATGGATCGAAGCAACAAACGTCTCGACTTCAAAGCCGGATTTGGTTCTGCAACTCAGGGCTATATCGAACAAAACTACAGCCTGGATGTGAACTCCGCCTCAACCGTGGGATGGGCTGCAGCAAACAACCAAGCCCGGGTCACGCCGGATGTTTCGGAAGACCCTTTGTATCTAAAAAATGAACTACTGCCTGAGACCAAATCTGAGGTTTGCGTGCCTATCTCACTTAATGAGCAGGTGCTGGGCGTTTTAGATGTACAGAGTACGGAACTCAACGCATTTAATTCTGATACTACAGTGATGTTGGAGACACTTGCCAGCCAGATCGCAGCCGCAATTCAAACGTCGAAGTTGGTAGAAAACAGCCAGATCGATTTTCAAGAGTTAGATCGTTTGTATAGATCGAGTCGCATGCTGGCTGAAGCACAGAGTGAAGCCGAGACTTTGCGCATTAGCGGACAAATCCTGCGCAGTGCCCCCTACCCCATTCTGCTCTTTCAGGTGGTGAAAGACTCACTGAAACTGGTGACAGCTTCCGATGCGTCACGAGCCGAAACTTCGTCAGGTGAGTTCCAGAATCCAATCCAAACAAACACGCAAGAACTATCTACATTCCTCGCAAGAGGGTCGGTTATTGCAGCCAGTTCTCCTGTTGGGCTGCCGAAAGCTCTTCAAGAAATCACAAAAAACCTTGGCTTCACAGGCGCAGCGATTTTGCCGATCCGTGGTCAGGCAGGTCTGGCTGCCATCATTATGATCGGTTCACGCCAACAAAGTTTTTCGAATTTGGCTGTGCCTCCTTATGAAAATCTGGCGGACTTAATTTCTGCAGCCTTTCAACGATCTGCGACTCTGGCTCAGACCGAAAGACGGTTGCAAGAAGTTGAGTCATTGGCTTCGATAAATGAATTGACATCTTCGATCGCGGATATTAATGGTTTCTTCCGTGATCTGCTCACGAAGATCCAACAGATCATTGGTGATTACAACTTGATCGTTGCGATCTATGATGAAAACACAGATACAGTTAACATCCCGTTCAGTTACGAAAACGGCAAGATACAATCCATTCAACCCTTCCCGCTGGGTGAAGGGCTGACCTCCATCTTGATCCGCACACGTCAACCTTTGATGATGGTGAAAGATACAGAAAAAAGAGCAGCAGAACTCGGCGCAAAAGTTGTTGGAAAACCTGCGAAATCTTGGATGGGCGCACCGATGCTTGTGCATGGCAACCCAATTGGCGCTTTGATCATTCAGGATCTTGAGCATGAGAATGCATTTACCGAAGATGATCTGAGATTCTTCACCACAGTAGCCGGGCAAACGGCTGGCGCTGTGTACAATGCCCAGCTTTTGGAAGAAAGCAAGCGGAAAGCAGTTCAAGTGGAAGCAGCGGCTGAGATCGCGCGTGATATCAGCGGTTCCCTTAATTTAGATGAACTGCTTAACAAGGCGGTTAATCTCATTCGTGAACGCTTCAACTTTTACCATGCAGCGATCTTCCTGCTTGATCTGCCTGGTGAGTTCGCTATCATTCGTGAGGCAACCGGTGAAGCCGGGGCTCAATTAAAAAGGCAAGGGCACAAGATCGGTGTTGGCTCAAAATCCATTGTTGGCTTTGTGAGCAGTAAGGGAGAGTTGTTGGTTGTTAGTGACACTGCGAAAGATCTGACTTATTATGCTAATCCCCTACTGCCGGATACACGAGCAGAAGCGGCGATTCCGCTTCGCGTCGGTGACCGGATTCTGGGTGTTTTGGATGTTCAGAGTACGGCTCCGTTTGCATTTCATGAAGATAATTTGAAAAGTTTACAAGTGCTCGCCGACCAACTTGCGATTGCTGTAGAAAACTCGGAACTTTTTGCAGAAACTCAAGAACACTTATCACAGCACAGGCTTCTTCATCATATTACTTCCACCGCCGCTTCGGGTACCACTCTCGAAGAAGCGCTGGAAAGCGCAGTCAATGGTTTGCAGGTGACCCTCGGCGGTGACCGAGTGATGATCCTTTTGACGGATCGTGATAAGCGCACGTTGGAAGTCAAGGCGTCGGTTGGGTATTCTGAAGATATCAGCGACTTGAAAGTAGAAATTGGCAAGGGTGTGACTGGCTGGGTGGCAGCACATAAACGCCCGCTGCGATTACGTAATGTAACTGAAGACCCACGGTACATCCAGACCAGCCCGAATACTCGTTCTGAACTTGCTATTCCGCTCATTTACCGAAATGAAACCCTAGGGGTGATCAACGTTGAAAGCGAGCAAGTGGATGCTTATTCGGAAAACGATGAAGAAATGTTGGGAACGCTGGGCGGAAGTCTCGCTGCAGTGATCGCCAATGCCCGGTTGTTGGAACAGATCCGAGCGCAGACCGAGCGTGAACGTTTAGTCTTCGAGATCACGGGAAAAATCCGCAGGTCCACAGATATTCAATCCATTTTACAAACCACCGCCAGTGAGATTGCAAGAGTCACGGGTGCGCGTTATACAAAAATTGAGATCGATCCTAGGAATGAGGAAAACTCCTAATGGACCGCCCCACAATTCCGCTCCTGTCCACTCCAGATCATTCCACCCAGGAAGTTTACCGGGCCTGGCGTGAACGTTTTATTTTGCCGCTGCTGTTTGGTGTTTTAATATTTGGAGGAATCGCGCTCTTCCCAGCTATTTCAGCTTCAAATAGCGTGTTCATTAATGGCATCTTTCTCGGTGCCTATGCCATTGCAGCTTTGTTGGCAATTTTTCGACTCTCATACAATGTTCGTATTGCAGGTTTTTTGTTTAGTGTTTTCATGCTTGGTATTGGCGAACTTCTGGTGCATGGGATATTGGGAGATGGTTTATTTTTCTTTTTAGGGTTTGTCATTTTTGCGACCATGTTATCTTCCCCAAAGGCTGGTATTGTATCTATTATCGTTTCAATTGCAGCATTTGTGATCATGGGCTGGTTGATGCTGGCAGGCGGGTTAAAAACGTTAAATCCGTTGGCATCTCCGGCGATATTGGCAGATTGGATCAGTGCAAGCGCTGCGCTGGTTATGTTCGGCGTTATCATTATCATTGGATTTCAACAACTTGAAAAAGAATTTGCTGATGCACAAAAGCAGGTTGCAGAAAGCTTGAACATTGTGCGTGATGAACGTAATAACCTTGAGAACAGAGTGCAAGAACGTACAGTTCAGCTTCGCCGCATCAATGAAGTGGAGCAAGCCGTGTCCGCCATCCTGGATGTGCAAGAACTGTTGCCGCTCGCTGTTAAGTTCATTCAGAGTGAGTTTGGTTTTTATCACACAGCAATCTACTTGACCGACTCGACAGGTCAATGGTTGGAATTAAAAGAAGCAGCCGGGGAGACCGGCAAAGTCTTGAAGGAAAGAAAGCACCGCATTCAGATTTCAGGAAAAAGCATCACAGCCCAAATTGTCCGCTTGAAAACCGGGCAGATATTGACGGATACGAACCAAATCTTGCGTGAGAATCCTTTATTCCCATACACGCGCTCTATGATCATTGTGCCGCTTATTGTGGGTGATAACGTATTCGGCATATTGGAAATGCACTCATCCAAAGATAATGAATTCCTGCCTCAGGATCTGGATGCCTATCAAAACATGGCAAATGGTATTTCCATTGCGGTAGAAAACTCTAAGCTCTTTCAAGAAGCGCAGCAAAGTATTGCAGAAATGCAGGCAACCCAACGTCAATATTTGGGAAATGCCTGGAGCAATCTCTCAACTGAGCGATCACTGAGTTACGCCCTTGGCGATAAGGAAATGGAAGACGAAAGTCCGCTGGAAATTCCGTTGGCGTTGAGGAATCAGGTGATCGGTCAAATTCAGCTGGCAAGCTCTGCCGAATGGAGTAGCGAGCAAAAAAATCTTATTGAAGCCATTGCAACACAAGCAACATTGGCACTAGAGAATGCCCGCCTGGTGGAAGGCAGTCAATTTACCGCCTCGCAGGAAAGACTCACCAATGAGATCATTTCCAAAATATGGGCATCTACCAATATGGATGGCATTCTGCAGACCACTGTTCGTGAGCTTGGGCGCGGCTTAGAAGCCTCAGAGGTTGAGATCGAAATTTCAATGGAAGGCAAGAAAGATGAATAGCGAAGTGGAAGCAAGATTCGACCTAGGCGAGTGGCGCGAGCAATTCATCCGCACTGTGTTGCGGATTGCTTCTGTGCTTGGTGTGTTTTTGATCATTAGTTCATACTCGACCGCCACTGTCATGGATCGCATCTTATTCATCAGCCTTTATTTGTTGCTGGTTGCAATCACTGTCTTACCTTCGCCCTATTCCTTACGCGCCTCGCTTTTGCTCTCCATGCCTATTCTGGTGGGTGTGAATGCCGTGTTTTCGTGGGGTCCGTGGGCAGATGGAACTATTTTTCTCCTTGCAGGGATCACCCTTGCGGCGCTGTTGATAGACAACCGTGCTTATCTCGTAATACTGCTTTCAAGTATTATCTTTTTACTGACATTAACTTATCTCACGACTCAGGGGTACTATCAGCTTTCTGCCCCTGCTGCCCCCAGCACGGCACTGCTAGATTGGGCTGTATTCATCGTTGACTTTGTTATTGCAGCCACTATTATTACTTTTGCGATCTCCATGCTCAAAGGTGCCTTCGCCAAAGTGACAAATCAAATGCAAGCGGCATTTAATGCGCTAAACATTGAACGGCAAAATCTTGAAGAGGCTGTTCGAGATCGAACTGAAGAATTGGAAGCTCGTATGAATCAGTTGCGCGCTTCAACCACAACGGCGCGAGTTATCGCTGAAACCCAGAATATTGTCGAGCTTTTGAATAAAGCCTCAGACCTGATCTCGGAAAATTTTCAGTATTACCACACAGGTATTTACATTCTGGATGAAGCCGGTACCACTGCATACCTTCAATCGGCTTCTTCAGAGGTCGGCAAGAAACTGATCGGGCAAGTACTGCGGATCGAATCAGATCGGCGCAACCCCATCACAATGGCGGTTGAAAACAAAAAAACCGTGATCACCTCTGACCAGGACCAAGGCAAGTTTATCTCGGATGCCAACTTCCCCATCACCAGGTCGCGTATGATCATGCCGCTAAATGTGCGCGGCGAGGTAATCGGCTTTTTGGATATTCATTCCGATCAACCACGTGCGTTTGGCACTCAAGACGCAGAGATCCTGCAAACCCTGGCGGACCTTGTCGCCATTTCATTTGACAATGTGCGCCTGATCGCCGAGTCGCGGAATTTGGTTGCGCAACTCGAGGCAAATACTGCCCTTCAAACCCAGAGAACCTGGTCAAAGCTTACAAGTCGCCGCAAGACTGCCTATCTCTTTACTCCGGCGGGTGTCCGCCCGGTCTTCTCGCAAAGCAAGCCAGAGCCTGAAACAGACGGATTGCATGTTCCTATCATTCTTCAAGGACAAAGCATCGGTAAGATAAAACTAAAGAGAAAAGGTTCCGTAAGCCAATGGTCAGATCGTGAACGCGATCTTGTAGAAAAAATCTCCGTTCAAGTTGCGCTTGCCCTTGAAAATAGCCGTCTAGTGGATGAAGCGCAAAGAAATGCGCTTCGAAACCAAATGATCGCCAGTTTTTCAAGTTCTGTGCGCGAAACACTTGATATCGAGGCTGTGGTGCGTAGTGCAGCCACAGAATTACGCAATGTATTTGACTTAAAAGAAGCCGAGATTTTGATCGGCACATCACAACAGGAAACTACTCAATAAACAAACCTTCTACGAAATGAAGGCTTCTACCTTATGACAACGACAAAGCGCAGAACAATCGCCCAGGCAACACCGAGACGCCAACAAATTGGTGCATGGGCGAAATTAAGCTATTCTCAAAAGTTCACGATCATCACGCTGATCTTCGTTCTGCCTTTGCTTGCCTTTTCACCGCTTGCTTACGAGCAAGTTGTGCGCATTGATAGATATGGTTTAAAAGAAGCAGATGGCACGACATATTTGCGCGGGCTGTGGCAGCTAAACAGCAGTCTGCAGAAATACTACATAACGAATTCGATCTTGGAAAATGGGCTTTCAACCCCTGAACAAGTAGAAGATGCCAGACTTCAGGTTGAAAAAGACCTTCAGGTTCTTGCATCGATCGAGACTGAGACTCAAGATCTTAAATTACGCTTTTCTGTCGTGAACCTACGAGACCGATGGAATGGCATCCAATCCAATGAAGATGTATCTTTCCTTTTGGATGAGATCGCTGTAGCCACCCGCGAAGTTGGTGATAAATCTTATCTCATTCTGGATCCCGATCTGGATACCTATTACTTAATGGATTCAGTGTTGTTAAAGCTTCCTGAAATTCAAAAGCTTTTGTTCGACACGAAAATATCTCTTGATCGAACTGCAACAAACAACGAGCTCAATGATATTGAAAAGAACGAGATTCAAAACCAACTGAATCAGGTCCAACAAAACCTGGCTGATATCCGTAGAAGCCTGACGGTTGCAGTGGACAATAATATCAATGAAGCGATGGATGACTCTATCAGAAATAATTACGAGGAGTATTTATCTCTCTTCAATACTTATTCGCAAGCCGTTCAACTGAATTCTATTGATAATCAAATTTCCATCGAAGAGGCTCAGGCGCTCAATGGGCTGTATGATCAAGTATCTACAGCAGGTTCAGATTTTTACATCTCGGCGTCCGCAGGTCTTGCCAGAGGCATCCAAAATCGTATCCAATCTGTTGGGACTCGTTTGATCATTTACATTGCTATTTCGATCATCAGCATTTTGCTGGCTTTTGTAATTGGCAATCAGTTAATGAAATCGATCAGTCTTCCACTATCAAAGGTGATCCAGGCAGCGGAGCAATTTTCATCCGGAGATCTATCCACTCGTGTGGACTACCGCTCGGAAGATGAAGCAGGCAAGGTGATCCAGGCGTTCAATCAGCTTGCGAATGAAGTGGAAGAAAATCAGTATATCTTGGAACGGCGTAGTGACGATCTTGGCGATAAGACCCGCAAACTTGAGACGATTGCAAAGGTGGCACGTCAGATCACGTCCATTCGTGACTTATCGATCGTACTTACAACAGCCACAAATCTTGTGCATGAGAATTTTGGCTACTATCATGTAGGTATTTTTCTTCTGGATGAGCGCAAAGAATATGCAATTCTTGCTGCTACGAATAGTGTAGGCGGAACCAAAATGCTTCAACGCGGTCATCAACTTAAAATTGGTGAAACTGGTATTGTAGGCTATGCTGCTGAAACGCTTCAGGCGCGGATTGCGCTTGACGTGGGTGAAGACGCGCATTTCTTTAATAATCCTGATCTACCAGAAACTCGCTCAGAACTGGCTCTGCCGCTTGTTGTCAGCGGACAAATCCTTGGGGTGCTTGATGTGCAAAGTACAGAGTCGAGAGCTTTTGTTGAAGATGATATTGCCACTCTGCAAATTCTGGCAGAACAGCTTGCCATTGCGATCCAGAATGCCAATCTTTTTAGTGAAAAAGAGCGTGCATTGGAAAGCGCCCGATCAACGTATGGTCAGATCAGTCGCGAGGCTTGGGGCGCGATCCTACGCAGTCAGTCGCGGGTGGGCTTCATTGCCACACCTGGCACTACACTGCAAACACAAAGTGAAAAACCAGAAACATCCATTTCAAGAGCTATTGATACGGGTGATCTGATCCTTGGTAATGATGGGCTGACCATTAGTGTGCCCGTAAAAATACGTGGACAAGTGATCGGCGCCATCCGTTTAAAGAAAGCTGAAATTGCCGAGGCATGGACACAAGATGAAACCAACCTTGCGATCTCTCTTTCGGATCAGTTGAGTGGTGCGCTGGAAAGTGCTCGCCTCTATCGTGAATCTCAGCAGCGTGCGGCACGTGAATCGCTGGTATCTGATATTTCTGCGCGCATCAATGCTTCAACGACCATGGATTCGATCATCCGCGAAACGGTGCAAGAGCTTGGTCAGGCGATCAGCAATGCGTCGGTTACGTTCCAGCTGGTGAATCAGCCTAATGGGCAGAATCAAGCCGAGAGCGCGGACCGAAGCGCGAGAACTGCATCCGATGAATAAGATTTTTCTTTTGGAAGAACGTCTTAATTACGAGACTATTTTATGATTTATTTAAATTACGAAGAAGCACACAAACGTCCTGAGGTGTTTTATGCACTTGCACTGGGATTCATCGTCTCGGTGTTTTGGGTATTTAATTATCAGAATCCGCTTGTGATTGTATTTTCAATTGGCAGTGCCCTCGCTGGGTTATTTACACTGATTCAAGTAGCGCGCAAAAGCATAAATAATGCTGCAATTTTATATCCCTCACTTGCCACGACCACAATTGTTATGATCGCTTTCCTGGAAGGAGAAGGTGCAAGCACAAATACTTGGCTTAACTTTCTTGGAATATTCTTGTTTCTCAATATCTATGTGAAGGCAGGCGATGAACGCCTGGTCTTTCGTGCGGGGTTTATATTATTGCTTTTATTTCTTGTTATTGGATTTGTAGAAGCCAACGGAATTTTACCGAACCAGACAACAGAAGTCAGTTTTGGTTATGTTATACAAAGCATAGCGACATTCATCATTATGATGGTAGCTTTAGCATTGATCTTCCGACAATATCGCACAATGTTACAAATTGTTGCTGAAGAATCAGAAGAACAAGTTTCTCAGCAGGAGCTTGTAGATCAGAATCATGGGTTGAAGAGTAATTTAAATCATAATCTTGACGAGATCAATGTACTACAAGGACAACTGCTCTCAAAGGTTGCCAAGATCCAGGCTACTTCAGATATATCACAAGATCTGATGGGCAGCCTGCATGAAGGACTTGGAAATTTTCTTAACCTTGCCACCCGAATTATTAGTGAAAAACTGGGCTACTATCATGTTGGTATTTTTCTAGTGGACGATGCAAATGAATTTGCTGTTCTGCGAGGGACGAATAGCAAAGGTGGCCAGCAAATGCTGGCAAGGCGCCATAAGCTGAAGATCGGCAGTACCGGGCTTGTGGGGTATGTAGCCCAAAGCGGGCGTCCACGCATTGCTTTGGATGCTGGAGTTGATGCTGTTTTTTTCAATAATCCCTACCTGCCCGAAACCCGTTCGGAAATCTCACTGCCACTTAAAATATCTAATAAAGTTATTGGTGTTCTTGATGTACAGAGCACGCAACCTTCGGCTTTTACAGAAGAAGATATCAGTATTCTGACAACTATTGCGAATCAAATTGCTGTTATTTTACAGGCAGATGAAGAAAGCTCTGTCTTTGATAGCTCAAAACGTGGAGCCAAGTCTGCATATGCATACAGAAGCAAAAGACTTGGATATTCATTTAATCCCGATGGAAGCATTGTTTCTAATAACAGTTCAAAGCTGGACCCTGCTTTGACAAAGGCTGTCATATCGGGTGAAGTTGTGGTGTTGCCCCAATCCGTCATGGGAAAGCCCTCTGTATTAGCTGTTCCGGTAAAGTATCGCGAGCAGGTCATTGGAATCATCCAAGTTGAGGCGGAAGGGAATCGGCGATGGACAGAAACCGAAGTATCTCTGGTGCAGGCGATTTCTGACCGGGCAGCATTGGCATTGGAAAATGCCCGCCTCTTTGAAGATGCCACCCGCCGCGCAGAGCAAGAGGAATCCATCTCTCGCATCACGAGTCAGATCAGCGCCTCAACAGACTTTGACCGGATCATGCAGACGACGATTCAGGAACTTGGGTTGGCGCTGGGAGCGACTCGTTCTTACATTCAACTTGGGTCTCCAGATGCACAGGAAGATAAGGCTTTAGAATGAACCAAACAGTATCTTCTCCCCCATCAAATACACAAAGAATTCAACAGCCTGGCTTTCGGCTTCCTTTAAGTTTCAAACTACCTGTCATTGTTATTGGTTCGTTAATTGTTTCTTTTTTATTATTCGTTTATACAGGTACTCAACTGGCTGAGCAAATTATCATTGATATCTTAAGTGACGAGTTGCAAGAATTTGCGGTGAGTAAAGCTGAGGTCATTGAATCAAGGTTAACCACTGCCAAGGCTGTAGCCATTCAATTGGCAGCCATTGCAGAAACTGAAGAAGATGAAGTTGAAAAAGATGAAATGGTTGGCTTTTTAAAGAACACCTTGTCTCGCAACGATTTCGTTTTTGGGGTGTCGTATGCATACGAACCAAATCAATTTGAATCGGATCTTTTCTATTTTGCTCCTTACTTAAGCAAAAATGCAGACAACACTTTAATATATACTGATCTTGGTACAGCAGAATACGATTATTTCAATAAAGAATGGTACTTGCTACCTAAACGCCAACTTACCCCAGTCTTATCATCGCCATATTTCGACTTTGGCGGCGGTAACACCTGGATGGTAACCTGGAGCGTGCCATTCTTCGATGAAGATGGAAATTTCAAAGGCGTTGCAACCGCAGATATTGAGTTTTCAGAAACACAAGCCATTGTTAATGCAATTCCAGTTGGTGAAGCTGAGTCTGGAGAAGGCGGCTATGCTTTCTTGATTGACAAAAATGGAATTATTCTCGGAATTGGAGAAAATGGCGGCAAGTATGACATTATGTCTGACTCGATGCTAATTGCTTCCTATTCTGAAAAGAGCAATGGCTGGATCGAATTGGTCAACTCGATGAAGTCAGGCGAAAGTGGATTTGTTGAAGCAACCGACCCAAATGGGGACGCGATGCTGGTTGCATATGCGCCAGTTGGTTTGGATACAGGCTGGTCACTTGCCCTTTCCTATCCACGTAGAGACTTGTTTTTTCTTGTTTCGAGGATCCAGTCTTCACTAACCACATTCACCATTATTTCAGTCTTATTTTTTGGCGCTCTACAATTATTCTTTACTCTTTCGATCACAAATCCGTTGAGAGATTTAAGGGAATTTGCAAAACGCATTTCGGAAAAAGATATTACAAGCATTTCAAGTCAACTGGGTGCGCAGATCAACATCCACACGCGCGATGAATTGGAAGACTTGGGCAATGCATTTAATGACATGTCCAGCCGCTTACGAGAGTCATTTGATGTACTTGAAGAAAAAGTGTCCCAGCGCACCCGCGAGCAGGCACGTCTTGCAAATGAGCTTCGAACCATTGCGGAAGTCAACCGCGAACTTTCCGTGATCCGCGATTTAAATGTACTTCTTAATGTTTCTGCAAGCCTAATTCGCGAACGATTGGGATACTATCATGTTGGTATTTTCCTTGTAGACCAGCGTGGTGAGTATGCGATCTTGCGAGGAGCCAGCAGCATTGCTGCCGAAAAGATGCTAGCCAGCAATTACAAACTAAAGGTCGGCGAAACTGGTCTTGTTGGTAATGTGACCCGCTCCGGGCAGGCATACATCGCATTAGATGTCGGTGTGGATGCCATTCACTTCGAGAATCCGCTTTTACCGGATACCCGCTCTGAGATCGCTCTGCCGCTGCGAAGCTATAACGTGACGATTGGTGCGCTCGACATTCAAGCAAGTTTCCCAAATGCCTTTGATGAAAAGGATATTCAGACTCTACAGGTTCTGGCAGATCAATTGGCAGCTGCCATTGAAAATGCCCAACTCGTTCAACGGCTTGAAGGCACACTTAGTGAACTATCAAGATCAAATCGTGCACAAACAAAAAATGTATGGCAGACGTCCGTAGAGCAATTAAGTTTGCCTGCCTATGAATATGATGGGCTTCAGATTCGCCCGATCCCCCAGAATCTTTCGACTGACCTGGTTAGTCAACTGGAAAGCGGAAAACCCATCGTGCTCCAACAGAAAGCCGAAGGGACAACCAGCTTTAAGAATATTTTGTTGGTGCCACTTGTGGTGCTTGGACAAGTGATCGGTGTGATCGGTTTGGAGCAGGAAGACCCAGAAAAGGTCTGGAATGAAGACCAGATTGCCATTGCGCAAGCTGCTGCAAACCGTGCGGCATTGACTCTTGAAAATGCCCGCCTGCTTGAAGAAAGCAATCGCCGTGCCAACAAGGAACGCACAATCTTCGAAGCGACTTCACGCATTGGTTCTGCAGTTAGTATGGAGACAATTCTACAAACGACGGCTGAAGAGCTTGAAAAGCTGTTGAGTAATTCAGAAGTCACCATTCAATTTAGCGGTGATCAATCAGGAAAAATGTAGAGCGAGAAAACGTTATGCTTAAATTCATTCAAAATTTTCTTGCGCCACCCGTGTTCGATGATGAGGAAAAGACACGTATTGCCTCATTATTGAACAGCATTTTATGGGCAGTCATCAGTATTGGATTCCTTTATACGATCTCTGCTCCATTCATACTGGGTCAAAGTTTTTCCGCGATTCTGACAGGAACAATTGTCATCGCCAGCATCTTCGCGCGTCAATTGATGATCCGCGGGTATGTCCGTGCGGCGTCGACCATTCTTCTAATTGTTTTCAACTTTATCTTGATCTTATCCATTGTTGTTTCAGATGGCACCTTGGGGGCGAGTTATTTCAGTCTGGTGCTGACGACAGTTATAGCAGGCGTCCTCTTAGGATCACGCGGCACATTCGTAATTGCATCCATTAATACTCTGATCGGTCTGGGTGTGCTTCTGTTTCAAGATGCACTGCCCGTTGCGCTGATTCCACAGAGTCCACTCACTTTCTTTTCTTCTTTGGTCGTATATGTTTTCTTTATTGCAGCCCTCTTGGGCGCATCCGCAAGAGGTTTCGATAGATTACTTCAGAACTTCCGCAGTACCCAGCAGGCATTAACCCTAAAAAATGCAGAGTTACAGCAATTCTCTGCATCACTTGAAAGCACCATCGCCGCTCGCACTGCCGAACTGGATGCAGCCAATACTAGAAATATGCGTCGCGCAAAACAATTCGAAGCCATTTCAGAAATTTCGCGGG
Organism: Anaerolineae bacterium; assembly: GCA_017303655.1. Taxonomy (GTDB): domain Bacteria; phylum Chloroflexota; class Anaerolineae; order Anaerolineales; family Villigracilaceae; genus Villigracilis. Next base: position 12,825 of record JAFLCE010000012.1, on the reverse strand, counting down.
TGATCACGCAGGCGCATAACCTGGATACACTTCTTCCTCAGATCACACAATTGATCAGTGAGCAATTCCAGTTTTATCATGTGGGAGTTTTTCTGTTTGACAATAACAGGGAATATGCCGTATTGATCGCAGCCAATAGTGCCGGTGGCAAAATAATGCTCGACCGTGGGCATAAACTTCGCATTGGTCAGACCGGCATTGTGGGATATGTGGCAAGCGCCGGGCTGCCGCGCATTGCGCTTGATACCGGAGCTGATGCCATTTATTTCAACAACCCAGATCTACCCGAAACGCGCTCTGAAATGGCACTCCCCCTCCTGCGCAAGGGAGGCGAGATCGTGGGCGTCTTGGATGTGCAAAGTACCGAATCCAATGCGTTCAATCAAGAAGATATCCGAACATTAGCTACACTTGCAGACCAGGTATCGATTGCTATTGAAAACTCCCGACTATTCGAAGACCAACAACGCATTCTGCGCGAAACCCAGTCCATTTACAACCGAGATTTAAGAGAAGGCTGGATCCGCTATACCCGTGGTCAAAAGATCAGCGGTATTAAAAGGCGTAATTTAAAAAGCATGTTATTGAACACACCGATTGAAATCCCTGGCGCTCTCGAAGCAGAACGATCTGGAAACATTTATAAAAAGAAAGAAGAAAATGGTGCCTCGCTCATAACGATACCGATCAAACTGCGTGAGCAGGTTGTAGGTGTTCTAAATGTTCGGGCAGATGAAGACCGAAACTGGAGCAATGATGAACTTGATATTCTTACCGCCATCGTTGAACGTGCTGCCCTTTCGGTTGAAAATGCCCGCTTGCTGGAAGAAAGCCGCCGGGTGGCAGAAAGAGAACATGTGATCGGCGAGATTTCAACGAAGATTGGCGCAGGTACCCAGATCGAAGATATTTTGAGAACCGCTGTCCGCGAGCTAGGAACTCACATTGGCGGCACACAGGTCACAGTTGAGATTGGAGGCGGCGAGCTCGTTTCGCCGTCAAGCACGCATGAGTAATTTATCTCAAAATCAATTGGAAGAACAACACACCCGTAATGCTTACATCATTACGTGGGTATTAATGATATCTACCATCCCAACGGGTGGAATGTTCGCTTACTTTGCTTACAACAATGGTCTGCCACAGTTATACATCCCGGCACTGACGCTACTGGCAACCTTATTTTTTGACATCCTGCCCCTGTCATTGATCGGACGTGGGCGAAAAAATCTGGCAATGATGCTGGTAATCACAGCATTCAGCATCAATGTACTTATCGTACCTTTCATCGTACAGGGACTAGGCACCATTATCGCCCTTTCCATCTGTGTCGTAATGCTGACAGTAACCGGGTTGGCAATGGCAAGCTACTACGTTACAACTGGCTTGGTCGTGGCACTTTTGCTCGGTGCAGTAGCGATTGTAGTGGATTTTTTCCTTGGCATCAGCCGTGTGCGCGTACCTGAGCTGGAAATATACTCACCCTATATCGTTGCTGCGATCACGATTCCCCTCATCACTTTATTTATCCGCGAGTTCAATCGGTTTAGCTTGCAGGCAAAGATCACATTGGGCATCATGTTAACCGGCGGTATAGCTGTAGCGGTCTTGGTATATTTTGGCGCAAACCGAATCTACTATATCTCCAATTTCATTACGGGTGAATATGAGATCATCGCAAACAACCAAACGGTGGAAGAGTTAACTGGAGTCATCAATCAGGAAGCAACGCGTATCGATAATTTATTCCTTGAGACTCAATCTGACCTTGCGAGCATGGCAGATTATCGAGTAACGCTCGAACAGAAAAAAGACTTGTTTACCGAAGGGGTTTATTGGAATGCGACCGATAAACTTTTTCAACGTTCGAATGGGCAGTATGGCAACTCTGCCTTGGAGCCCGGTTCGGTCTTTCTCCCGAGCATTACGCCCCTCTCAGATAGCCTTGTCGCAGATATTAATACTTCCATCTATTTGGATTTCATTGCACCTGGCTTCTTAGAATCACATCCCAACGTAACCGCGCTCTATTACACCAGCAGCTTCGGATATGCCATCTACTATCCAAACATTCAGCTCGCAGACAACCTCCCACCAAGCCTCAATCTGACTGGGCGCCCCATGTACACCATTGCCGAGCCGTCAAACAACCCTGATCGTCTACCGCAGTGGACAAAGCCCTATCAAGACCCACTAGGCAATGGCATGATCGTGACGGTGTCTATTCCGGTGTACGATGAAGATCGATTCGTCGGTGTGGTTTCTGCCGATATGCAATTAGAGCGCGCCACAGATGCGATCAAAGAGATTAATCTAAGTGAAACAGGCATCCCGCTGCTTATCGATCAAGATGGATTGGTCATTAGTATGCCCGAAGCAGGCTATGCCTATTTTGGCTTGCAGCCCGAAGTTGTACAAGCCAACGAAAATCCAACGCTTTCGATCCTCAATACAACCACGCAAGACACGCAACCGCTTGCCCAACAGATCGTTTTCTCCGATGCGGGTATTTCGGAATTCAAGGTTAACGACGTTGTAGTCTATCTATCCGTCGCAAAACTGAACACCCCCGGGTACAAACTTGTGTTCATCGCACCAGAAAGTGAATTGACGGCAGATGTGATCGCCACTCGAGAGCAGATCAACAATCAGATCACACTCACTTTCCAACTTGGCAGTTTAATTCTGCTCGTATTATTCTTTGGCGCTGTTGCAGCCAGCCGCGGCGTTGGGCAATTCATCACCCGTCCGATCAAACGCCTCACCGATACAGCAGAGCGTATCGCAAAAGGCAATATTTACTATCGTGCAAAAGTGGAATCAGAAGATGAAAGCGGTATCCTGGCAAGGTCTATCAACACCATGGCAGACCGTTTGACAGAAACCCTGCAAGGCTTAGAAAAAAATGTAGCCGACCGCACCAGCGACCTTGAAACACTCAGCCAAAGTAGTGCCTATCGCGCAACATTGTTCGAAGCCATCGCCCGCATTTCACATATTATCAACAATACTCAAAACTTGGGTCAACTACTGCCGCAAATCACGGAGACCATCTCCAGTCAATTGGGCTACTATCATGTAGGCATCTTTTTGATGGATGTTCATCAAGAGTTCGCGGTACTCGTTGCCGCCAATAGCGAAGGCGGAAGGGAATTGATCGCCCGTAGTCATCGCATTCGCAAAGAGCGAAAACAGATCGTTGGTGACGTGATCGAAACCGGAAAACCCCGCATCGCACTCGACTTCGGAACTGATACCGCGCTTCTAAGCACAGACTTCCCCGAGACTCGTTCCGAGATCGCCCTGCCCTTGCGCAGCGGCGTAGAGATCATTGGTGCATTAGATGTACAAAGCAAACTTCAAAACGCCTTCACAGATGATGATGTCAATATCCTCTCCGTGCTTGCGGACCAGGTAAGTATCGCCATTCAAAATGCGCGCTCCTTCCAACAAAGCCGCGAAGCGCTAGACCAGGCAAGACGTGCCGCATCACAATTAAGCGAACAGCAATGGAGTGTCTTCCTTAAGAACCAGCCGCCATCCAAATATCACTTTGACGGCGTCACTGCCAACGAATCTCAATCAGCAAAGACAATGCCCAACAACCTCAAGGTCCCCATCGTTTTGCGCGGCGTTCAAATTGGTGTGTTAAATCTCAGCACGCCAGACCCAACCCGCAAATGGGATGATAATGAGATCGCCATGGCACAAGCGACAGCGGAACGTACCGCCATCGCCATTGAAAATGCCCGTTTGCTGCAAGATGCACAAAAACGAGCATCCAAAGAGCGTACCATCGGGCAAATTTCCGCCAAGATCGGCAGTCTTATTAACATCGAGAATATTGTCAAAACAACCATCGAAGAATTAGGCGGCACACTGCCCAACACAGATGTCGCCATCCAGTTCACATCTGGCACTGCAGAAAAACAGAATGAATCCCGCTCGCCCAGGAGCCGATCATGATCAACAAGCTGCTGGAGTTTTTCAGAAGTGAAGACGACGAAAATCCAACCTTTATCCGTTTAACTCGGAATATATTACTCTTTGTAATTTTCGCAACAGCTTCCGTTCTAATGCTTGTGACCGGGATTCTAGGTGGCAATTCGCGAAATGTAGTTGCCTTTATTGCACTCCTTAGTTCACTTGCAATTGAACTGCTCGCCTTCGTACGTGTTCGGCAAAACAAGATCCTAATGGCGAAGATCGTAGTGCCCATTGCGCTGATCGTAGCAATTTCTTTCATTGCATATGGCTCGAACGGTATACGTAGCACAGCCTTTTTCGCTATCCCAGCTATTCTGGTGGTTGGCGCTATTTTATTAGGCGGGCGCTCCCTTTTCATCATCATGCCTTTGGCGGTCATCGCTTCAATAATCACTTCCTCCATTGATATTATGACCAGCAGAGAAGTACAAACGATTGGGATTGATGATGCGATTATTTTCCCGATCCTGATTCTAACGACAGCCGGAATTACACACCTCTTAATTACCCGCTTAAATGAAAGCATTGATCGCGCCAAGAAAAGCGAGCAGGCTCAAAAACTTGAGAATATTGAGTTGATGGAACTCCGCGAAACATTGGAAGACCGCGTTAAAGAAAGAACCACAGAACTAGAACTTGCCAATCAGGTCAATGAACGCCGTGCTCGTCAATTTAGAGCAGTGACTCAGGTCATGAACATCATCTCATCCATCCAAAGCCTGGATGCGCTCCTGCCTCGCATTACACAAGTAGTCAGCGAACAATTCAACGTCTATCACTCCGGCATCTTCCTCTTGGACAAAACCAATGAATACGCCGTGTTACGTGCCGCTAATAGCGAAGGCGGACAACGAATGTTAGAGCGTCAACACAAATTACTTGTTGGACAAACCGGCATTGTAGGTTTCGTCACCGCGACCGGACAACCCCGCATCGCTCTCGACGTTGGAACTGACTCTGTTTTCTTTGACAACCCAGACCTCCCAAACACTCGCTCCGAGATCGCCCTGCCCCTGCGATATGCCGGGCAAACCATCGGCGCTCTCGACGTACAAAGTGTAGAACCAAATGCATTCAGCCAGGAAGACATCGAAGTTCTAACGACGCTTGCCAATCAGGTAGCTGTGGCGATCAACAATGCGTTGACAATTGAAGAAGCACAGAAATCACTTTCTGAAGCACAAAGCGCCATCGGTGAAATCGCACAGGAAGCCTGGCAGGTATTGCGCCCAGCCAAACTTGGCTTGGGGTTTGCTTATACTGAGTCTGGGGTTACGCCCCTGGAGACGCCCATCAACGATGCAGAAGTGAGTGAAGCGCTCCATTCTGGAAAAACGGTACTCGCAACCAAAGATGATCAAAATTCCAGCATGGTGGTTCCAATTCGTCTGCGCGGACAAATTGTTGGCTTCATGAAATTAAACACTCACAGCCAGGTCAAACTTACAGATGATGAAGCCGATATCGCCGAAGCAATAGCCGAACGTCTGTCCCTTGCCATTGAAACAGCCACTCTACTTCAATCCACCCAACAGCGTGCCGAAATAGAACGCGTCACGGCAAAGATTTCCAGCAGTGTGAGTTCTTCTACACGTTTCGAGGTCATCCTGCAAACTGCTGCACAGGAATTAAGCCGTGCCTTGGGCGGCTCAGACGTGCTTGTTCAAATTGAGCCTGCCGCATTAAAGATGCAATCGTAAAAGAGATTTAGACATGGATCAAGTACCCCAGGTTTACCCCGAAGAACCAACCCCGGCAGAGAATCTGCCAATTGCCAGCCTTGGTCTTAAACTGACCCTTGTTTCAGTGGGCTTGCTGTTCGTGGCGTTTATTTTGTATACGATCATCAGCATTCGCATCAGCCAGGGTGCCCTTACAGAAAGTGTTGAAGAAAACCTGCGCGCGGATACTGGCGATAGCATCGATCGCATTCAGATCAAACTTGCAGAAGTTCGAACCGTTGCAGATAATCTTGCCATTGCCATCGAGTCAGGTACATATAACCAGAATAATCTGAAAACGGTCATTGAAAACAATGTGATTCGCAATCAGCAAATTTTCGGCGCAGCGGCAGGCTACGAACCCGATCAATTCGAGTTTGGGTTATTTTATTGGTCGCCATACTATTATCGCGCTCCAGACGGCTCCATTCAATTTACTCAACTGGGTGAGTATGATTACTTTAATCAGGAATGGTATTTCCTGCCAAAGCGAACCCTTGCCCCCACTCTTTCTCCTCCCTATCGCAACAATAGCCGCGGCAATGGCGAAACTTGGGTCATCACCTGGAGCATTCCATTCTATGACAAGCAAGGGGAGTTCCGAGGCGTGGCTGCTGCTGACCTGGAGTTTTCAGAAATTCAGGAAACCTTTACAGACCTGAAATTCGGTGAGACTGGTTATGCTTTTTTAATCGACTCAAGTGGAACCATTCTTGGGATTGGGCAGGAAGGCAATCAATACGTCCCCATGACCGATTCGATGTTTGCTATCGCAAATAGAAACGCCGCCTCTAACTGGCTGGACTTGATCCGAAATATGGTCAATGGGGATACCGGCTTCATGGAAGCTAGAGACGTCGATGGCAACAGCATGTATGTTTCGTATGCGCCAGTCGGTTTTGATACTGGTTGGTCACTGGCGCTCGTATACCCGCGCGAGGAAGTTGTGCAGCAATCTCGTCAGTTGCAGACCGCACTGACCGGCTATAGCTTTTTGTTGGCATTTCTCTTTGGCATCATCTTCTTCTATTTCACAAGAACCATCACCAATCCATTGCGCAAGTTGACTCAGATTGCTGAGCGCATTTCAGATGGAGATTTACAGGTAACAGCCCCGGTCGAATCACTGGATGAAGTTGGTATTTTGGGCGAAACCTTCAACCGCATGACCGCCCAATTGCGAGATATGCTCGCCAACCTTGAAAGACGCATCGCCGAAAGAACCGTAGACCTAGAAATCTCCCGCCGCCAAACTGAAGCGCGTGCTGGTCAACTTCTCACTATTGGAGAGATCTCAAAGCTTATCAACTACGAACAGGAACTTCATATCCTTTTGCCGCTGATCACTCAGCTTATTAGTGACCAGTTCGGTTTCTATCATATTGGCATTTTCCTGCTCGACGATGCAGGACAATATGCCGTCCTTCAGGCAGCAAACAGCTCTGGCGGCCAAGCCATGCTAAAGAGAAGTCACAGGCTAAAAGTTGGCGAGAGCGGCATTGTCGGATTCGTTGCCAAAAGCGGGAAATCTCGCATCGCGCTCGATGTCGGTCAGGATGCGACCTTTTTCAACAACCCAAACCTGCCGAATACCCGCTCAGAAGTCGCTTTGCCTTTAAAGATCCGTGAGAAGATCATTGGCGTTTTGGATGTTCAAAGCGAAAAACCAGGCGCCTTTACCGAAGAAGATACCAATACGCTTGGGATCCTTGCAGATCAGGTTGCGATTGCAATTGAGAACACCCGCCTGCTTGAACAAACCAAACAAGCCCTTAATGAGACGCGTGCCATTTATCAGCAAAACCTACGCGAAGGTTGGAAAGAATTCGGGCAGGAACAAGGCATGGTAGGCTATCTTCAAAGCATGAGCGGCGGACGAAAGCTTGCCCAGCCCATACAATCGGACGAGATCAATCAATCCATGTATCGCGGCGAGGTCCTTATCTTCCATGCCGATGGCAAAACACAAGAACCCACATTAGTCGTGCCTATCAAACTTCGCGACCAGATTATTGGCGTCATGCATATCAAAGCCCCCACCAACGACAGGCAATGGACCGAGAGCGAGGTCAATCTCACAGAAGCGATCTCTGAAAGGCTCTCGCTTGCGCTTGAAAATGCACGTCTCATTCAAGAATCGCAGCGTCAGGTTATCAAGGAACAAAGCATCAGCGAGATCACCGGCAAGATCGGTTCATCCATTAATCTCGAGAACGTATTATTAACGGCTGTGGAAGAATTAGGGCGTACCATCCCTGGCTCAGAAATTTCCATCAAACTCAAAAAGGAGGATGGAAATGACAGCAACCAATAAGGAAAAGGCGATGGATCAAAATCGCGAGCCTTCGCAAACCCCAACACAAAGACGGTTCAGCCTGCGCGCCAAAATAACCGTTGGCAATATGGCGTTAACCTTTGCAGTTATCCTGGTGATGGGCATATTCATTTTCTTCCGTATTGAAGAGTCCAGCAAGCAACTTGTTTTACGGCTTGAAGAAAATGTACGCAGTCAATCGGAAGAAGCACTTACGATCACAAGCCGCGAACAAGCCCAATTACTGAGCAGCATCTTTGAAAATATCAGCAGCAATACCTCCATTATTGGCTCATCGATCACCGACATCCTGGATGAAAGAACGACTCTGCTTAACAGCGGCTATTGGGATGCGCAGACTTCCTTGCAACAACTCGAATCAGGAAGCTGGGATAACGTCAATACAGAAACCGCCTCCATCTTTATTCCGGCTGGGGTGCCCTTAACAGACTCATTCACCCAGAAGCTGAATCTTCTTAAGCATTCCGAACTAGTCTTTCCCTCCATCCTTGAAGACAACCCCGATATTATTGCCATTTACTTTGGTGGCACCTCAAAAGAAACCATCTATTATCCAAATATCGATCTTGCCAATATCGTCCCGGCTGATTTCGATGTAACAGGACGACAATGGTATGTCTCTGCAAATCCGCAAAACAACCCCAATGGCAATATCGTATGGTCAGCACCTTATGAAGATGCTGCGCTCAATGGGCTGGTTATCACGGCAAGCATTCCAGTAAATAATGAACAAGGGCAATTTCAGGGCGTTGCCGCCATGGACGTTCAGCTGAACAGCATTACAGACCAGGTAAACGCCATTGAAGCTGGTGATACAGGTTATGCCTTCCTCGTAGATCGCGACAACCGTGTGATCGCCCTGCCCGCCTCCGGCTTTATTGATTTTGAGATCACCGACGAAAACGCTCTTCTGGGCGGCATCATTGACACAGCCGCATTATCAGAAGTGTCGCCCGGATTGATCGAAGTGTTAGACAATATTGCACAAGATGACCGAGGACTTTTCAACATCTCTCTGAACGATTCGGAGAAGTATATTGCCTACCAGGTCATCCCTGAGATCGAATACAAGCTGGTCATTATCGTCCCTTCTTCTGAATTACTTGCAAGTACGAATGAGATCTCAGATCAAATCGTTTCAGAACGCAACAGTACCATCTTAACCAGCCTGGCATTGATCATAGGCATCTTTACAATTGCAACAGCCATCGCTTATTTCTTTAGCAACAACCTCACCGCCCCACTACAATCGTTAAGCCGCGTTGCTTCTGAGATCACTAAGGGAAATTTCAACGCAAAAGCAAATATCAAATCAGGAGACGAGATCGAAGCATTAGGTGACACGCTCAATACAATGACGGACACCGTTAAAGAATTAGTCTCCTCGCTGGAGGAGCGTGTCCATGAAAGAACCAGCGAGTTGCAAACGGAAATTAAAAACCGCGAAGGGCGCTCAAAACAATATGAAGCCATCGCAAGAGTGGCACAAGAGATTAACACTCAAAAAAATCTCAAGGAACTCCTGCCGCGGGTGACCGAAGTAATCAGCCAACAATTTGGCTTTTACCATGTCGGCATCTTCCTAAACGATGCCAGGGAAAAGTATGCTGTTCTGGCGGCAGCCAATAGTGAAGGCGGCAACCGAATGTTAAAACGCGGGCACCAACTGAAAATTGGCACGCAAGGTATCGTTGGTACTGTGGCAGGCACCGGCAAACCAAGAATTGCATTAAGGGTCGGTGAAGATGCGGTCTACTTCAACAACCCCGATCTTCCCACCACACAATCTGAAATGGCGCTTCCACTCATTGAAGCTGGTGTTCTGCTCGGAGTGCTCGATGTACAAAGCACAGAAGCAGATGCCTTCTCCAATGACGATCTTGAAACGCTGACCATTTTGGCAGAGCTGGTAAGTATCGCGATCCAAAACGCAAAATTGTATGAGCAGATGGAACGTTCACTCACCGAAGCAGAAGCTGCTTCAAAACAATACTTCCGCGAGAACTGGAAACGTTTGGCAGAAATAACCAGCATTTCTGGGTACCGCTATGCGGCTGGCAGTGCTTCACGCATCACGGATGCAGAAGAAGCAAACTCAGAACTTGCCGAAGGCAAAGATCGCAAACAGATCCTTATTCCGATCGTCATTCGTGGACAGGAAGTTGGCGAGCTCTCTGTACAAATCCCTAAAGAAGAGAACATCAAAGCAGACCAAATGGATTTGATCCGGGCGGTGGCGGAACGTGTAGCGGTTATCGCCGAAAACGCAAGATTGTTCGACGAAACCTCGCGCCGCGCCCAACGTGAAAGAATGGTTACCGATATCACGACCAAGATCCGTGAGACGAACGACCCGCAAGTGATGATCGAAACAGCCATCAAAGAATTGCGTGAAGCCTTGAATGTTTCGCGCGTAGAGATCGTACCCCAAAAGAATATTTCACCAGACAGGTAAGCAGAGCTGCAGGCAAACGAGGATTTTATGACGAAGACTATAGCAGTATCGAATGAAAAAGGCGGCGTCGCCAAAACCACCACGGCGTTATCTTTAGGAGCAGCCTTGGCAGAGCTAGGGAACCGCGTTCTATTGATCGACCTGGATGCTCAGGCAAACCTGACCCTTGCCCTGGGTTTGGAGCCGGGCGAATCTGAAATGACCTCAAGCAATGTGATGCTCGATAATGAAGCCATCATGAACGTCAGCCGAAAAACAGATGTCGCAAACCTGGATCTGATCCCATCCAGCTCCCGCATTGAAACCTCCGAACAATTTCTGCCTGTTCGCACCAACTACACCACCATTTTGCAGCGCGCCATTCGCGGTGCTGGGTTGCCATACGATTACATTATTTTAGATTGTCCGCCCGCTTTGGGCGCCATTACACGCAATGCGCTTGCCGCTGCTAATTTGTTGTTAATCCCCACGCAGGCGGAATATTTTTCTGCCTATGCTTTGCGAAACATGATGGGGCTCATTCGCCGTTCGCGCGAAATGGACAATCCCAATCTTTCTTATCGCATCCTCGTCACCATGTTAGATCGTCGCAACCGCACGCATCGCAACATTCACGAACAACTCCGCGCCACTTTTGGCACGGGCGTGTTTAATACCGTGATCGAGCTGGATACAAAACTGCGCGAAAGCCCGATTGCCGGACAACCCATCACCCATTACAAAGCCGCTGCACGCGGCTCCACGCAATATCGCGTCCTTGCCCAGGAGTTAGTGGAATATGCCAAAGAAACCCAAAATCAACAAACGTCTTGACGCGCTCTTCAAAGACGTTCAACCCGAGGACAACAAACTCCCTGGCAAGGCAGAGCAGCCCACGGCGGAGAAAGATGCGACGCCTTCCGCTGTGGAACAAAATGCGACGCCTTCCGCTGTGGAACAAAATGCGACGCCCACGCCTCCAGTCGCGGACTGGAAGCCTGTTTCCTCAGCCAGACCTGCTTCTACGCCGGTAAAAACTATGCGGCGCAATACAGGTACGCTTGCGCTGCCCCCAGAACTATTCAGCCAAAACCCGGAGAGCAAATCTAAAGCTGCCTATAGTACAACGATCCAACTCGGCGAAGAAGATTGGGCAACTTTAAGATTGGTGGACGAGAACCAAACCCGCGCCTTCACAGCCGACGATCAATTACTGATTCGCCAGGTCACAGACCAACTCGCGCTTGCGTTGGAAAATGCCCGCTTGTTCCAGGAAACACAGCAACGCGCACAAGAACTGACCATTGTTAATAAGGTGGTTACTTCTGTTTCCAGTTCATTGGATCTGCAAAGCACCTTACAAAGTGTCGCAGACAACCTGGTAGAACTGCTCTCTGCACATAATGTTGGCATAGCATTGATCAACAATGAGAGAACTCACTTGGTTCTGACAGCAGAAGCCGTTCCATCGTTTGAAAAATCAAATGATATTGGTTTGCTCATTCCCATTAATGGCAATCTTGCCACAGAAGAGGTCATTCGCACGCGCAAGCCGGTCTTCATCAAAGATGTAGAGACCAACCCACTGGCACTACCCATCAAAGAAATTTTAAAGCAGCGCGGCACTAAAAACCTACTGATCCTACCGTTGCTCGCGAACAACGAAGTGATCGGCACCATTGGTGTCGCATTTTACGACTCAAATCGTATTATTACCCAGAACGAAATCAATACCCTTGAAACCATCGTTCTACAGACTTCAACTGCAATTCAAAAAAGCAGTCTCTTTGAACGCATCGATGTCTCAGAAAAGAATTTGCGTACTCTTTTTAGCGCCATGGAAGATGTGGTGCTCGTTATCAACAAAGAAGGGCGATACATGCAGATCGCCCCGACTAACCCATCTCTGTTGATCCGCACGCCCGACGATATGATCGGGAAGACCTTCCATGAACTTTTGCCTCGTGATATTGCTGATATGTTCCTCGGCAAGGTGATTGAGGCATTGAGCAGTGAAGGTAAAGTTCAGTTCGAGTACGAGCTGGCAATTGCTGGACAGTTATTCTGGTTCCTGGCGACCCTTAGCAAGTTGGACGAAAACAGCGTTTTCTGGGTGGCAAGAGATATCACCCAGCGCAAGATCTCGGAAGAAGCCATCCGTCGGCGTAATGAATATCTGGCGGTATCTGCGGAGATCGGTAAGCTCGTCACCTCCACGCTGGACTTGAACACCATCTTTGCACGAACCGTAAACCTGATCACAGACCGGTTCGGGTTTTACCATGCCGCGATCTTCATTGTAGAAGAGACTGGCTTCAACGCCGTATTGAAAGAAGCCACAGGCGAAG
>JAFLCE010000119.1 GCA_017303655.1 Anaerolineae bacterium | reverse complement strand
GCCGGGATTATGGCAGATGTGTTCGCTGCCTGCGAGGGAAGCGATGCTGTTATTTATCATAGCTATGCCTTACCCTTCGTCCATTATTTTTGCCAACAACTGAATATTCCCAGTATTCCTGCGAGCTTGCATCCAATGCCCACGCGGTCATATCCTGCAATATTGTCGAACATGACGCGCAGCCCCAGTAAAGCATTGAATTTATTAACACACTTGCTTGTTCATCAAATTTCCTGGCAGGTATTTTTGCCAGTTGTTCGAAAGCACTGGAACGGAAAAATAGCTCTCCCGTTCATCGGGCCTTATAGGGATCTTTTGAAAGGACAAGGACCTGTGCTTTGCGGATATAGTCCTGTTGTGCTTCCAATATCGGAAGACCTTCCCCAACATGTGTCCATCACTGGCTATTGGTTCCTTGATCCACATCCCAATTGGCAGCCTGACCCTGCACTGACTGAATTTATAAAATCAACTCCAAAGCCGATCTATATTGGTTTTGGGAGCATGGGAAACCCTGCTAAAAACGAAAGTACCGGAAAAATAATTCTTCAAGCTCTCGCAAAAACAGGTCAACGGGCAATCCTATCCACGGGGTGGAGCGGATTGGGAACCGACCAACCACTGCCAAAGAATGTTTTCCTAATTAAAAACACACCTCATCGATGGTTATTTCCTCAAATGGCTGCAATTGTGCATCACGGCGGGGCGGGTACAACTGGTGCCGCATTAAGTGCTGGGGTTCCAAGCTTGATTATTCCTCATTTTGGTGACCAGTATTATTGGGGACGACGCGTTGCCGAGCTTGGTGTGGGACCAGAACCCATTGAGCGAAAGAAGCTTTCTGCGGAACGATTAGTAGCAGCTCTTTCTACCGCATTACATGATTCTGGCATGCGTGAGCAGGCGGCCAGTTTAGGGGCAAAGATCAGTGCGGAGAATGGTGTTGGCAAGGCTGTGGAAGTCATCCGTAAATATATTTAGCGCAGGGCATCAATCATGAATACCTGGGTTCCAATTCCAGAGTCTAAAATCTACACCACGACCTTCAACCGCAAGTGCTCCCGCATAATTTGGATCAGCTTCCAAAGAAAGCAACGTCCAACGAGCGGACTCCTGCGGGTCTGGACGGGTTGCTCGGAGAATGGCGGGTTGACCGGGCGCAAGGGAAACATCAAAACTTTCCAGCGGTAAAGACAGCCCCAATCCTTGCGCTTTGATGTACGCTTCTTTGCGCGTCCAACATGTGAAAAAGGCACGCTCTCTTTGTTGAAGGGGCAATGACTGCAATTCAGCGACCTCGGATTTTGAGAAATATTGCTGAGCGATCACATGGGAAGAGATTCCCTGGCGGATACGCTCTACATCTACGCCGACCTTCCGTCCTTGAGTGACAGCGATCAAAGCGAAGTCGCCAGAGTGTGAGAGATTGAATTCCACAGCCGAATTAACCAAGGATGGCTTTCCATATTGATTTAAGGAAAACGTCAGTTCGGCGGGGTCACAATGGAGATAATGTCCTAATATTTTGCGCAGAACACCATGAGCGACAATAAAACGGTTCTTATCTACTTCGAAGTGAAAGTGATCGGCTCTTTTCTCTTCATCCTCTGACAGAGTGGATTCGTTCGATTTAACGGAATCATTTGAAAGGTCAAGCGAGAGGCGCCAAACATCGGCATGATTGCTCTCCAGTTTCAGAGTGTCAGGTGGAGGAGTCCAGTTATTCTTTTGCATGGAGAGAGTTTATCTCAGCTTTCATTGAAGTGATCACGGATTGGCGCGCGGTATTGATGAAGAAATGGTCGCCGAAAAAAAAATTCGTTTTGAAGTTGCCATCGGTATGATGTGCCCACGCATCCAAACGAGCGCGGTCTACGTGAGAATCATCCGACCCGCCAAAAGCAATGATGGGACAAGCCAGCCGATGTTCGTTGGATGTGTATTGATAATTTTCGAAGGCTTCAAAATCGGCACGCAGGATCGGGAGAAGTAATTGCATGAGTTCTAAATTTCCAACTACCTCAGCGGGGAGCCCGTCGAGGTTATGCAATGATCTTATAAACTCAGGATCAGGCAGCGAGTGAATGGGAAGATTTGGGTTGGGGATATGAGGCGCGCCGCATGCCGAGACAAAAAGAATTTGTGGCTGGGGATTTAATCGGTGTGCGAGTTCAAAAGCAAGTATGCCTCCAAAACTGTGACCGAAGAAAATAAATGGTTTGTCCAAAATTGGCAGGATGGCTTGGTTGATCTCTTCAACCAAAGCAGTAATTTCTTTAATGGGAGACTCGTTAAAGCGTGAGCCTCTTCCAGGGTAATGAACAATGCTCGTTTCAATATGATCTGGAAACTCAGCAAACCATTTGCTGAACACCGTTGGGGTACCGCCAGCATACGGAAAGAGAAACAGGCGAAGTTCCGCCTTCGGATTAGGACGCGGACAAACGAACCAACGATCTTTCATGAGAGGAGTTTGATCCACATCTTAAATGTTTTCTGGGCTTTGTGTATTAAGTGGTGAATCTTTGAATAGGCTCGTGGTGAGATTATCTGAAATGAAATATTTCAAATACCGCGAAAGCAACTGCCCATTGACGGGATGACAGACGATGCCGCTTCCGTTCAGTCTTGTGAGCGTATTCGTTAAGTCAAACTCTGGCATAAAGACTTGCTTCTCTTCCACTTCCTCTAGCAAAGGAAGATAAGGCTCCCATCCATCAGATGGCATATAAGCAGTCTGCCTGAAGAGTTCCGCGCGCCATTCATCAAAAGGTAATTTGCGAGCATTGAATCCCTGCTCCTTCATCCACTCCGCCATCTTGCTGAAGTGCAGCGCTTCGGGGTTATCCAAGTGATAAACCTTGCTCAAATTTTCAGGATTTCTGGAAAGCTGTACGATCGCGGCGCTCACAAAATCCACAGGCACGATGTTGACCATCACATCGAGCGTGGGGACACTTCCCAAAAGGATGCAGGCTCGGGTCATGCTTGAGATCAGGTTATCGTTATTCCATGCGCCAGAAATGCTATGACCCGAAACCAATCCGGGACGATAAATGGCGTAAGGAATTCCGCGCTCACCCGCTAGCCTGACCAACTTCTCAGCCACCCATTTGCTTTGAGCATAGCCGCCAAATGGCGCACCGACATCATCCAAGTTTATGTCTTCACGAATAATGCGCCCGTCGTTAGCATCACCCGAATACAAGATAGATAACGTGGAAACAAAATGAACTGGCTTTAGCCTTATCTGACTCGCAAGCCGCAAAACTTCCTGCGTCCCCAGCACGTTGGAAGCCTTATGCGCGTGATATGGATAAACAAAATTAACCATCGCACCGTTGTGGTAAATCACATCTATTTCACGGGCGAGTTGTTCAAAGACCTCATCAGGAAGACCAAACTGAGGTTCACCCAGATCACCTAATACAGGTTTGATGCGCTCTACAAATGAATCATCCCACAACAAATAAGTGTTCAGATTGCGCTTCAAGCGCTGCACGCCCATCTCAAGATCACCTGCCCGCAACAAACAATGCACATCTGCCGAAGTCTGCATGAGAAGATCATGGAGCAGAAACGCACCAACGAAGCCAGTCGCGCCCGTCAGCAAAATATGTTTCGGGTCATTCCCATGTTCATAAACAAGATCGCCCGCCGCAATGCTTGGGTCAAGCTGCACTTCCTCATTTAGCTTTTCCAAACTCAATTGACCGTTTTCAATAAAGTGACCACGGCTTGCATAAACCACTTCGCCTTCACCTTTTATCGCCACATCAATAATTCTTGCCAGGTTAGCAACGGTTGGTTGTTCAAACAACGCTCGCAATGGCAACTGCGCCGATTCAAGTCCGTATCTTTCACGCAATTTAAAGACCAGCCGCGTTCCTAATAACGAATGGCCGCCGAGGTCAAAAAAATTATCATGCACACCCACAGCATTTGCATCTTCCAAGCCCAAAACCTGAGCGCAAATTTCTGCCAACTCCTTTTCCAACGGCGTGCGCGGAGCAACATACGGCAAACGAAGATCAGGCCGCGCTTGCGTTGGTTGAGGAAGCGCCTTGCGGTCAACCTTTCCATTCGGCGTCAACGGCAATGATTCAATATTCATAAAAATGGACGGGATCATATACTCAGGAAGCGACTGACGCAGGAACTCTCGCAATTGATGAGCATCCACTTCTTTCTCATCCGAAACTGGTACTAACCATGCAACCAGACTCGCATCTGATGATTTTTCCTTCCAAACTCCAACCACAGCCTGCCGCACGGATGGATGACTCGCGAGGCGAACTTCTATTTCTCCCGTCTCAATACGGAACCCGCGGACTTTCACTTGCTGGTCACTGCGTCCGAAGAATTCAATATTCCCATCTGGGAGATAGCGGGCGATGTCACCAGTTTTATAAATGGTGGAAGACACATCAAATGGATTCGGAATGAACCGTTCAGCGGTCAATTCAGGACGATTCAAATATCCGCGGCTGACCCCATCCCCGCCGATATAAAGATCACCGATCACACCGACAGGCACAGGCTGCAATTCGGAATCCAAAATATAGATCTGCGTATTTGCAATCGGTCTGCCAACGGGAATGGTATTGGAAATTCCATGATTTTCATTGGATGTAACCTGATACAGCGTAGACCAGATCGTCGTCTCTGTGGGGCCATACAGATTCCATAATTCCGCGCCACGTTCCAATAACCGCTCCGAAAGGTCGGAGACCAGCGCTTCACCACCGCACAGGATCTTGAGGTCAGCTTTCCCCTTCCAACCTGCCTCAAGCAAGGACCGCCAACTGGCAGGTGTCGCTTGCATCACAGTTGCATTTAACCGCACCAGAGCGTCAGCCAGAAGCGCGCCATCCGCAGCGACTTCCGAACTGGCAATCACAACCCGCGCACCCACCGTAAGCGGCAGCAACAATTCCAAAACGGCAATATCAAATGAAAGCGTAGTCACCGCCAGAAGCGTATCCTCTGCGTTGATCTTCAAACTCTGCCGCATGAAACACAGGAAATTGACCACCGCCTGATGATGAATTTGAACGCCCTTTGGTTTTCCCGTTGAGCCAGATGTGTAGATCACATAGGCAAGGTCACTGGGTTTAGTTTCTTTCTTCTTTCTTCTTTGCGAAGGCACTTCCCCAAGGTTATCCAAACAGATAATCTGCGCTTGATTCTCTGGCATATTTCCTTGAAGGTTTGTCTGCGTCAGAATAAAAGATGCTTCCGAATCCGCCAGCATGAAAGCAAGCCGCTCGGACGGGAATGACGGATCTAAAGGCAGATACGCACCGCCAGCCTTGAGGATGCCCAATAATGCAACCAACATATCAAGCGAGCGCTTCACATAGATGCCAACCAGAATCCCTGACTTCACTCCCTGAACTATCAAGATCTTTGAGAGTTCATCAGCGCGCTTGTCCATTTCCTTGTAGGTCAGGCTCTGATCTTCAAATTGCACAGCGACAGCATTGGGTGTGCGTTTCACTTGTTCCTGAAACAGGTCATGAATACAAAACTCACGCGGATAATCCGTTTGTGTCTCATTCCATTGGACGAGGATTTGCTCGCGCTCAGACTCGCTTAGCATAGAATAGGATGATATTGGTTTCAATGGGTCGGAAACAATATCCTGCAACAAAGTATTGAAATGCTCCAACATGCGCTGGATGGTTTCGGGGTCAAATAAGTCCGCATTGTATTGAAGAGCTGCCGCCAGACCATTGTCTGATTCTGCCATCATCAGGGTTAGATCAAATTGAGCGGGTTCACCTTTCACCGCAATGGATTCAATTGTCAGTCCGTTCATTTCCATGCGTGCGCTGTCGATTCCCAGTGCAAACGGACTGAGCGCCTGCACTTCTGCTTCCTGCGCTTTCTGCAAAATGAACATGGTCTCAAACAACGGTGGGCGGCTGGAATCGCGTTGGTATCCCAAACGTTTGGAAAGCAAAGCGGGCGGATAATCTTGATGCTCAAATGCGCCAAGTGTTGTTTGGCGGACGCGCTGAAGGACCTCTTGAAATGTTGGCTTTCCTGAAAAATCGGCACGCAACGCAATCGGGTTGATGAAATAACCGATCAGGTCGGTCAATTCTGAATGGCTTCGCCCCGCCGTGACAGACCCGACCACGAAATCCTCTTGATTCGAATAACGATGCAATAAAGTCTGGAAAGCGGCTAACAAGGTCATGAACAGGGTTGAACCGTTTTCCTGCGCAAGAGATTTCAGCTCCTTGAAAAGTTCACCATCCATAAAGATATGTTCGGAGTCGCCGCGATACGTTTGCATCGCCTTGCGCGGACGGTCAGTAGGCAGGTTCAAGGCGGGCAATTCGCCAGAAAGTTTATTTTGCCAATACTCCCAGAGCTTCTCCCCGCGTGTACTTTCCAACATCGCAGCCTGCCAGCGGACATAGTCAGAATAGCGCGCCTGAAGTTTCGGTAATTCAATTGGCTCGCCAGACTTATTCGCTTCGTACACCGCAAGCAGCTCACGCACGAAGATCGTCATCGACCAGAAATCGGTGATGATGTGATCCATCGAAAGCAGAAGGATATTTTCTGAATTCTCTTTCGTCGTGAATAACAGCACGCGCAAAGCTGGCTCATTTTCCAAGTCAAATGAACGATGCGCTTCTGCGGCGAGTCTGCTGCGCAACTCTTCCAATTCCATGCTCGATGCATCAAGGAATTGCAATTGAACGCCAGCTGTTTCATGGACGCGCTGAACAGGCTCACCTTCGGATACATGGAAAGTGCTGCGCAATGCTTCATGACGCTCGGCTACCTGCTTGAGGGCAAGCTCAAGTGCAGCGACGTTTAAGTCACCCAAAATACGGACCGCTCCCGCCACGTTGAAAGAATTATCTTCAGGCAAAAGTTGATGCAGGAACCAAAGCGCCTGCTGCCCGTAAGAAAGCGGACTCTCGTCTGAGGGTTCTTGTGCGATAACAAACAACGCCTCATTCAAAGCCTCAGGAGAATCCAGTACCCCAAGCATTTCCCTGGCGAGACTGGAGATCGTCGGACCCTGAAGCAGACTTGCAATTGAAAGATTGACTCCTATTTTGGATTCAAGCGAATTCTTGAGTTCGATAGCCATCAGAGAATCAAGACCAACCGTATCAAGTGGTTGATCAAGATCCAGTCGGTCGGCATCCATGCCCAAGATGCGGGCGGCGGTTCGCTGGATGAAATCTTCCAGAACATGCTGACGTTTGGCTGGCTCGGTATTTTTGATATCTACATCATTACTGGCAGAAAGTTGTTTTGCCTTTTGCACTTTCTGATGCATTGGAGTCTTTCCATTATTTTTTTCAGGTTGTGTTATTGGCTTTGTCGTTTTTAAAGAACTTTCAGATTTTGTAGTTATCTCAAACCAATAGCGTTGACGGTCAAATGGATAATTGGGCAGGGAAACTTTTTGGCGTGAGTAGCCTCCATCAAGAGCAGACCAATTTACGTCTGCACCCTGAGTGTAGAGTTTGCCGAGACTGTCTAAAATGATCTGCCAGTCATCCTGTCCCTGACGCAAAGAGGGCAGCCATGCAGCTTTTGATTCTGGCAGGCAGCGTTTGCCCATGCTTAACAATGTGGGGCTGGGACCAATCTCAATGTAGGTGTCAATGCCGAGCTCCGCGAGAGACTGCATCCCTTCGACGAATTTCACTTCCGCGCGGATATGCTTTCGCCAGTAAGAAGCATCAGGCACAGAATCAGGTTCGAGGATACCGCCGAGCAGGTTCGAGCTTAGAGAGAGGCGCGGAGCATTGAATTGAATCCGTTGTGCGGTTGATTCAAAGTCATCCAGAATCGAATCCATTAACGGGGAATGGAAGGCATGCGAAACGGTGAGCGGCTTGGATGAAATGCCAAGTTTGGTCAGCGCATCCAAAACATTTTGCACGGCAACTTTCTCACCAGAGATGACCGTGTTGTCAGGTCCGTTCAGGGCAGCGATTGAAACTTGGGCTTGATACGGTTTCAAAGCATCTGCCACGTGGGCAGCATCTGCAAAGACAGCTGCCATCGTTCCGTTGTTCGGAAGGCTGCCCATCAGCCGCGCGCGGTCGGCAATGAGGCGCAGACCATCTTCCAAAGTGAAGACGCCTGCAATGCATGCGGCAACATACTCACCAACACTATGACCAAGAACCGCTTGCGCCTCAATGCCCCAGGAACGCCACAACATGGCTAAGGCATATTCAAAAGCAAAAAGCGCGGGCTGGGTATAAGTGGTTTGGTTGAGCAACGTATCGTTTTTATCTTGCGGATACATCACGTCCAACAATGGACGATCTAAAATGGAACTTAATATCTCGGCACATTGATCGAGTGCTGCACGGAAGACGGGTTGCGTTTCATAAAGTCCGCGCCCCATGCCGATGTATTGTGCGCCCTGCCCTGTAAAGAGAAAAGCGATCTTCGGCTGTGCGCCCGGCTTTGCAATGCCTGTTGAAAGTACAGTGCCATTCGTGTTGGATACAAACTCATCCAAGCCTGCTTTCAGTTCGGCAGGTGTGCTGGCTTGAATAGCCAGACGATGTTCAAAATGCGGGCGAGTTGTATTTGCTGTAAAACTAAAATCACTCACAGCGGCTTGCGTTGAATCAAGTTGAGCGCTTGCCTGTTCTGCCAATGCAAGTAGAGAAGAATCCGTCTTCGCAGATAACGCCAACATATGGCGCGGACGTTCCATTTTTTCTGAAGAGGTTGGAGCGGCAATCATCGGTGCATCAGAAAGAATGATATGTGCGTTCGTACCGCCAAAACCAAAGGAACTCACACCCGCAAAGCGCGGCTGCTCGCGTCGCTTCCACGGGCGCAGGTAGGTTCCAATTTCAAGACGTGAATTTTCAAGAGACAAGTATGGGTTGACTTCTTTTAAATGAAGGTGCGGCGGAATGGCTTCGTTCTGCATGGCAAGCACAGATTTGATCAACCCGGCAATGCCCGCCGCAGACTCAAGGTGCCCGATATTCGTTTTCACCGAACCCACCAACACCCGGCTGTTCGTCTGTCCATCATCAAGTACCGCATGCAAAGAAGCCATCTCGATTGGGTCGCCAAGCGGCGTACCTGTGCCATGCGCTTCCACATAACCGATCTGATGCGGTGCGACCTGCGCGTTCGCCAACGCCTGCCGAATGACATCTTGTTGAGCGAGCCCGTTCGGGGCGGTCAAGCCGTTGCTACGTCCATCCTGATTCACCGCCGAACCGCGGATCAACGCCAGAATATTATCTCCATCACGGATCGCATCTGACATGCGCTTCAAAATAATCACCCCGCAGCCTTCGCCGCGCACGTAACCATCTGCGCTCGCATCAAAGGTTTTGCAACGCCCATCGGGAGATAGCATTCGCGCTTGCGAGAACGTGATGGTCAATTCGGGGGTGAGGATTAAATTCACGCCTCCGACCACGCCCAAATCTGATTCGCCGTTCTGGAGGCTTTGACACGCCAGATGCGCCGCCACCAAAGAGGATGAACAAGCTGTATCCACTGCCATGCTGGGTCCGCGCAAGTCGTAGAAATACGAAAGTCGATTCGCCGCGATGCTGTGAGCGTTACCCGTGCCTGCATAGGCGTCGATCTTTTCAGTATCATCAAATTGCAAGCGTGAGTAATCATTGCTGCTGATCCCCACGAACACACCGGTACGAGTCCCGGTTAAAGATGCAGGTGAGATAAAGGCATTTTCGAGCGCCTCCCAGCTCACTTCAAGTAAGAGGCGTTGTTGCGGGTCCATGCGCGTTGCTTCTCGCGGAGAGATCCCAAAAAATTGCGTGTCGAACAAATCTACGTCTTCAAGGAAGCCACCCCATCGAGAAGTGACCTTTCCAGCCGCAGCAGAATCAGACGAATAAAAAGCATCCACATTCCAGCGATCGGCAGGGACTTCGCTGATGGCATCCACTCCGTTTCGGAGCAAATCCCAAAAGGCTTGCGGATTTGCGGCTTGCGGGAAGCGACAACTCATGCCGATGATCGCGATCGGTTCGCGGCTGAATTTTGAAGAAGGTTGAATGGGTGCGGGAGCCGAAACGGTTTTGGTTGGTTGAGAATCGTTCGCCAAATGATTCGCCAAAACCTCAATGGTCGGATAATCCCACGCGAGTGTGGGCGCGAGTTTTCGATCGAGAAAATCTTCCAAGTCTCCAGTGAGGCTGACAGCTTGGACAGAACCCAAACCGTAATAGGTAAACGGCTGACGGGGATCAATGGATGCGGCATCCATCTCCAACATGGAGGCGATGCGAGTCACCAGCCAAGCTTGAAGCACATTTGCAGATATTCCCGTCTTCGCAGTTTTAGAAGGAAGGGAAGCAGTCTTTTCTTTTTGAGTGACAGAAGCAGCAGATTTCTTCGCGCGCCACTCACCCACAATTTCCAACTCACCATTTAGGAAAGCTGCTTTGCAAGCGCGGCGTTGTATCTTTCCGCTGGATGTTTTGGGAATGCTCATTGGCTTGATCAACACAATAGCGAAGATCTGCAAGTCATGTTTGTCTGCCACTGCTTGACGAATCGCCCCAGCGACTTCATTAATATCGGCTTGTCTATTTTGCCTGTTTAATTCTTGGACAATAACCAGCTGTTCTTTATCACCCTCTGTGATGGAGAACGCTGCTCCACCAGCGGGCTGTAAGGCAGGATGGCAAGTCTCGACGGTCAGTTCAATATCCTGAGGGTAGTGATTGCTGCCGTGAATAATGATCAAGTCCTTCAAGCGACCTGTGACAAAGAGTTCACCGTTATTCAGAAAGCCAAGATCACCCGTGCGAAGAAATGGACCCTCATTTGTGTCGGCAATATAGGCTTGAAAGGTTTTGCGAGACTCCTCTTCCATACCCCAATATCCCTGTGCCACACTCGGACCGGAAACCCAAATTTCGCCAACTTGATTCGACTCGCATTGCAGCAAGGTCGTGGGGTTAACAATAATGATCTTCTGGTCAATGATCGGAGGACCGCAGTTCACCATGGTCACGGAGCCTTCTTCGTTTTCCAAAGAAGGAATCACCAGATCGCTTTCCAAAGATTTTCGGTCTACGGTGAAAGTTCGCGGCTCAGAGGGACCATCCGCGCCTGAGACGATCAAGGCACTTTCCGCCATGCCATAACAAGGGTAGAAAGAAGTCTTTCGGAAGCCGCACCCGGCAAAGGCGCGGGCGAAGCGTTCCAACGTCTCAGGGCGAATCGGTTCAGCGCCGCAAAACGCCAGAGTCCACGAGCTCAGATCGAGTTTTTCCATTTGCTCAGGCGTGACCTTGTCAACACACAGGTCATAAGCAAAATTCGGCGCGCCGCAGGTATTCCCTTGAAAACGAGTGATGGCTTCCAACCAGCGAATGGGACGTTGCAAAAAAGATGGCGGCGACATCAATGTCGTTTCGCCGCCCAAATAGATCGGTTCCAAAATGCCGCCG
This sequence comes from Anaerolineae bacterium, assembly GCA_017303655.1. Classification (GTDB taxonomy): domain Bacteria; phylum Chloroflexota; class Anaerolineae; order Anaerolineales; family Villigracilaceae; genus Villigracilis. Next base: position 720 of record JAFLCE010000119.1, on the reverse strand, counting down.
ATCAGCCCCATATCGTGATAACTTGGCAACCAGAAAACACCTTTGACGGTCTCGTCAATATGAAAGCCGCGGCTAATAGCTTCAAGATTGTGCATCAAGTTGCCGTGGCTAAGCATCACCCCTTTCGGCTGGCTGGTGGAACCCGATGTATATTGGAGGAATGCGAGCGTGTCTCTTGAAACGTTGGGATCGCGCCAATCCGCTTCCAACCCCGCCGGAACCTGCTCGGTGTTTAACCAGTGAAGCGCTTTCAAATCTGGAGCATGTTCGAAACGCTTTTCGACGTTCGCAATGATGGCTGTCGTGGTCAGCGCAAATGTGGCATGTGAATCATTTACGATGGATTGAATACGTGGCGCCGGGCGATTCAGCCGTGGAGGATAGGCAGGGACGGCAGTGACGCCTGCATACAAACAGCCCATGAACGCGGCGATATAGTCCAAGCCTGGTGAATAAAGCAGGAGGGCACGCTCCCCTTTTGCGTTGTAACTTTCAAGCCATGCTCCAATGGCACGCGCCTTGCGGTCAAGCTCGGCATAGTTGATCGTAAGAGTATCAGAGTCGTCGTCCAGTAAAAACCTAAAAGCCACTCTGTCAGGGCTCTGCTCCGCTCTTGCGCGAAGAAGCTCGACCAATGTGTTGGTCGTATAGTATGGATTTGGGGGTGCAAGATATGATTTCTTCATATGAATTCACCATTAAATAAAGAATTTTTTTCTA
>JAFLCE010000118.1 GCA_017303655.1 Anaerolineae bacterium | reverse complement strand
CGGTGGCGTTCTATTGGAGCGTCCGTTCAGACATGCCAGCGACCTATGGCGGTGTGATCCATTTATTTTTGAATTTTGAGAATCGTGATACTGGCGAGAAGGAACGAAAAGAGATCTCTGCACAGATCATTGATATTAAAGTTGTGGACTTTTTTGGTTTCTCTACCAATTTTGTTAAAACATCAGGGGTGGTGGGCTCGGTCTTAGGAAGTGTGATCGGCTTTCCGTTTTTCAAGGATATAGCCATATATCTATTTGGACGCCTGACCAAGCCTAAAAAGAAGCCTGCCAAGCCTAAAAAGAAAACGTGACAAATATCACCTTAAAAGTTGACAGGTGCTAGTGAGGGGCAGTTTGTTCTTTATGGTACAATGACGAAATAATTTGTAATACATTTCCCAATGGAGCGAGTTTAAATGAACGTTTGGATCTACGTAGCCCTGTTCATGGTTGTGGGATTGGTCATTCCAATCGGTGCGATCGCAGCGGGTTTTATTTTTGGACCCAAGAAACCCAACCCCATTAAGGAATCCACCTATGAGTGCGGTATTGAAACCGTAGGGGATGCCTGGGTGCAGTTTAAGGCGCAGTATTACATCTTTGCGCTGGTCTTCCTTGTCTTTGATGTTGAAGCAGTTTTTCTGTTTCCCTGGGCAGTGAAGCTCGGTCAACTCGGTTTGTATGCCGTGATCGAGGGCATCATCTTCGTTTCCATTCTCGTAGTTGGGTTGATCTATACCTGGCGCAAGGGAATGTTGGAATGGGTCTAAGTCATTAGTAAATATCAAGCGAAGGCTGACGGGAATTGTCCTATCAGCCTTTTCTTTGTGTAATAGGAGTGTTTTATGAGTTTTTGGAATGACCCCTTAAAAGTCGCCGCGGACTGGCTTGAAGGTGTCTTCGCCGGTTGGGGCATGGACGTTGTCTTTGCTCATGTGCTGGTAGCCTTCCTTGGCGTGTTCCTGCTCATCACCTTGCTGATGGTGCTGGATATTTTCCTGGTCTGGATCGAGCGCAAAGTTGTGGCTCGCTTTCAAGACCGCCTCGGTCCGAACCGTTTGGGTCCGTTTGGTTTGATCCAACCTTTTGCCGACATCATCAAGCTCATCATTAAAGAGGACACAACCCCTGGTGGGGCAGACAAGGTGGTCTATAACCTTGCGCCGATCCTCTCGATGATGTCTGTGTTGATCTTGTGGGCAATTGTGCCGCTCGCGCCGGTGATGCTCGGTACCGACTTAAACGTGGGTGCGCTTTTCTTGATCGCAGCTGGCGCCATCGGGACACTTTCCATTATTATGGCGGGCTGGTCGTCGAACAATAAATTCGCGATGATCGGTGGATTCCGTCAGGTGGCGGTGATGATTTCATTCGAGATCCCGATGCTGACCATGTTGATGATCCCGGTGATCTTTACGGGTTCCATGAACATGAATGCCATCATTCAAGCGCAAGAACTGGTTCCTTTCGTATTTCTCTCTCCATTGGGCGCTTTGATCTTCTTGATCGCTGCCATTGCGGAATTGGGACGCGCACCTTTCGACTTGGCTGAAGGCGAATCTGAACTCGTCTCCGGTTTCAACATCGAATATTCAGGTATGAAGTTCGGTATGTTCTACGCTGGTGAACTTTTGCATGCCTTTACCTTCGGCGGCTTCTGGGCAATTCTTTTCTTTGGCGGTTATCGTTTCTTCGGCTTGGAACAGGTCAGCCCGATCCTTGCCATCCTCATCCTGGTTATCAAAGCCATGCTGGGATACTGGGTCATCATGTGGGTCAAGTACACCATGATGCGTATCCGTATTGACCAGATGCTTAACTTCAACTGGAGATTCCTGACTCCGCTGGCGTTTGCCCTTTTGCTGGTGACAGCTCTGGTGAATGCACTCCTCGCAGATTCTCGGAATAATAGTGAGCAGGTTTGGCTCTACATCCTAGGCATGTTCCTCGCGAATGTGGTTACCGGCTGGATCGCACTCGAGATCGCCCGTTCTGTAACGCGCAAGGAACGTGAGCGTATCGAAGGCGTCAAACCGGTAGTGGAGGCGCAGCACTAAAGGCGAAATTCACATGACAGCACAACAAATCATTTTCCTCATTGTTGCTCTTTTCACCCTCGGCTCCGGGCTGATGGTGGTGGTCTCGCGCAACCTCATCCATGCAGCGCTGTGGCTTGTCGCTACGCTGTTTGGGGTGGCGGTTGTGTATGCCCTGCTCAACGCGGACTTTATCGCTGTAGTGCAAGTAGTGGTCTACATCGGCGCGATCGCCATTCTTTTCATCTTTGCCGTAATGCTCACTCGCAAGGATATGCGCGATACGGGTCCGCAAATGAATCAGAATTGGTGGGCAGGTGCCTTGCTGGCTGTGTTGACTTTTGCCGGGCTGGCGTTCCTGTTGCAGAGTTGGAGTGGTTTCTCGAATGTGGCAACAGACCTCCCGGCGGGGTTTGATGCGGTCAGTCTGTTGGGCGAGGCATTGACCTCTCCGGCGGCGTATGTCCTGCCATTCGAAGTGGCGTCCGTCCTATTGTTGGCGGCATTGGTGGGCGCGGTGTATGTCGCGTTCAATAAAAAATAAGGAGGCGCACAAATATGGTTCCTCTTTCCTGGTATCTTATTCTTGCGGCGGCGTTGTTCAGCGTCGGCTTGTTCGGTGTGCTGGTGCGGCGCAATGCGGTCGCGATCCTACTCGGTGTAGAGTTGATGCTCAATGCCGTGAATATCAATCTCGTGGCGTTCTGGCGTTATAGCGACGTAGTCTCGATGGCGGGGCAGGCGTTTGCCGTGATCGTGTTTGCGGTCGCCGCCGCTGAGGTGTCTGTGGGTCTGGCTTTGGTTATTTCTGTGTATCGCCGCCGCAATACGGTGATCGCAGATAATCTCGATATGTTGAAGTGGTAGGGACGCATGACTCATGAATTTCTAACAAGTTTGGTCTGGCTGATTCCCTTGCCACCTGTGATCGCCTTTGCGCTGATCGTGTTGTTTACCAACAAGAGCAAGGCATTGAGCCATACAGTGGCAATTTCGGCTGCATTGCTTTCATGGTTGGGGTCCATGATCGTATTCTGGAATGCCGTGCAGACGGAACATTTTGCCGAGCATCCGTTTGGCAGTTCCATTGATTGGCTGCCTACAGGCAATACCTGGTTAAAGATCGGTGTATTGATCGACCCACTCTCTGCGACGGTGCTCTTTTTCGTCGCCTGGACGATCCTCATGATCTTCCTGTACAGTGTGGGCTATCACAACTTCGGTCAGCCTGCTGGTGACCATGACCATGCCGGTCTGCCGCCTCATGGCGCAACAGTTCACGGTCATGCCGTCCTTTCTGTAGAGCCGATGTACTCGCGCTTTTTTGCGTTCATCAGCCTCTTCGCCTTTGGCATGCTCACCCTCGTGGTCTCCGATAATGTCCTGACGATGTTCGTCGGTTGGGAGATCATGGGCTTGTGCTCGTATCTGTTGATCGGTTTCTGGTACGGCAAAGAATCGGCGCGCAATGCGGCAATCAAAGCCTTTATGACTACCCGCGTCGGCGATGTGTTCATGCTCTTGGGCATTTCTTATTTATACAGCGTGACGGGATCACTCTCGTTCAGCCAAATCTTCAATGAAGAAGTTCTGCATACCCTCGCCTCGGTACCTACGCCGGTATTTGGTCTCTCCGCTGCGGGCTTGATCGGTCTCCTGTTGTTTATCGGCACGGTGGGTAAGTCTGCCCAGTTCCCCTTGCATGTCTGGTTGCCAGACGCAATGGAAGGTCCGACCCCAGTCAGCGCGATGATCCATGCGGCGACGATGGTCTCCGCCGGTGTCTATGCGGTCATCCGCATGTTTCCGATCATCAGCCTCGATGAAAGGACCATGACCATTGTGGCGTTCATCGGTGCTTTCACGGCACTCTTCGCCGCCACCATTGCGGTCGCTCAGAACGACATCAAACGTGTGCTGGCGTACTCGACCATTTCACAACTTGGTTTCATGATCGCCGCCCTCGGCATTGGTGCATATGTTGCAGCGACTTTCCATTTGGTAACTCACGCCTTCTTCAAGGCATTGCTTTTCCTCGGCTCTGGTTCCGTCATCCACGGTATGGAGCACGGTGTTCTACACACGGGTAACCACAAAGTGGACCCACAGGATATGTTCAATATGGGCGGTCTGCGCAACAAGATGCCCATCACGTTCTGGACCTTCCTCATCGGTGGCTTTGCTCTCTCCGGTTTCCCCTTGGTGACGGCTGGTTTCTGGTCGAAGGATGAAATCCTCGCCGATGCCTGGGCACACGGACATACCATCGTCTTCTTTACCCTTGCCATCGCCGCGTTTATGACCGCTTTCTACACCATGCGCCAGATTACACTGACCTTCTTTGGCAAAGCCCGCACAAAGGAAGCCGAACACGCTCACGAAACTCCGTGGACGATGACAACTCCGTTGATCGTTCTCTCTGTGTTCGCGGTTGGTTTCGGCTGGGTGGGTATGCCGAAATGGATCACCGGCGGGTTGGTTGAAAACTGGTTCCATCACTTTGTCGGTTCAATGCTGCACGAACACGCCGAAGAATTGGCATTCAATATCGTTCCGCTGGCAACCTCGTTGATTGTGGCGCTGGGCGGTTTGGCAGCTGGCTACTTTGTCTATCGCAACGTGAACTCCCCTGAGCAGGATAAACTGCAAATCCCTGTCCTCAAGAACAAGTGGTATGTGGATGAACTCTACAATGTTGTGTTCATCAAGCCTGCCATTTGGTTCTCTGAAGTTTTCGTCTCTCAATGGATGGATAAAGGCTTCATCGATGGCATCCTTCATTTGTTTGGACCAGCCACCGGCGGAGTCGGAGCGTTCATCCGCAATAAATTTGATCTCCCTTTCATCAATACCTTCCTCGGTGATGGCACCGCAGAAGCGACTTGGTGGTTCGGCAGAAATCTTCGCCCCATTCAAACGGGACGCATTCAGCAGTATCTCATCCTTTCCCTGGTTGTGCTTTTTGTGGTGGCTGGGCTGCTGTACTTCCTGTTGATGGCATAGGAGCGAACGATGGAATTTCTCAATACACATCTTCTTAGTCTGATCCTCTTCCTCCCTGCGGTTTCGGCGTTGATCATGCTGTTTCTGCCGGGCAGCGAGGTAAGGCTTCAGCGCTGGTTTGCACTTGCCGCCAGCTTGATCCCTTTCATCCTCACACTTGTGCTTTGGAATAATTTCGACCCCAACGTCACTGGTTTTCAATTTGAGGAAAAATATATCTGGTACGAAGCGATCAACTCTTCCTTCCACATTGGTGTGGATGGAATTTCGCTTTCGATGATCTTGCTGACCACCTTGTTGACGCCGCTTGCCATTCTGGCTTCGTTCAGTGTGACGGACCGCGTCAAGCCGTACATGATGCTGTTCCTGTTCCTTGAGACCGGCATGCTCGGTGTGTTCATGGCGATCGACCTGTTGATCTTCTTTGTGTTTTGGGAGATCGGTCTTGTGCCGATGTACTTCCTCATCAATCAATGGGGAAGCGCGAACCGAAACTATGCTTCGCTTAAGTTCATGATCTATACCATGGGCGGTTCATTGGGATTGCTGCTTGCGGTGCAGTTGCTGGGTGTGTTATTCCAGACCTATGATCTGCAAGTCATCATCGCCAGTTGGACGACCTATACACAGCCCATTATCCCGGGACTTTCGACTGAAACCGTAAAAACGATTGCCTTCTGGGCATTCGCAATTGCTTTTGCTGTGAAGGTGCCTGTGTGGCCCTTCCACACCTGGCTGCCTGATGCTCATACCGAAGCTCCCACGGCTGGTTCGATGATCCTTGCAGGCGTGTTGCTCAAACTGGGTGCCTATGGTTTTATCCGCCTGGTGCTCCCGCTTTACCCGGTTGAGTCGAAGATCTTTGCTGGCGCGCTGGCAGTGTTGGCGGTTGGAGCGATTGTCTTCGGCGCGTTTGGCTCCTTTGGTCAGACCGATTTCAAACGATTGGTCGCCTACTCGTCCGTGAATCACATGGGCTTTGTGGTGCTTGGCATCGCCGCGGCTGGACTCGCCGCCGGGACCGCCGACGCTCAGATTGCCATGAGCGGCGCGGTTTTGCAGATGTTCAATCACGGCTTATCGGCGGCGGGCATGTTCTTCCTCGTCGGTGTGATCTACGAACGCACACACACCCGCAACCTGGATGACTTTGGTGGTTTATTCCCGCTGGTTCCCGTGTATGGCGGTATTTTGATCTTTACATCCATGGCGTCTTTGGGGTTGCCAGGGTTGAATGGCTTCGTCTCCGAGTTTATGATCGTGCGGGGTTCTTATCCTGTGCTGACGATTTATACGGTCATTTCCATGCTTGGTTTGCTCTTCACAGGTGCGTACATCCTGAAAGGCATCAAGAAGGTTTTGCACGGACCCTTGAACGAACACTGGGCACACGGCGAGCACAAACTGACCGAGATCAACCTGCGCGAAATCCTGGTGATCGCTCCGTTGATGGTGTTGATGCTTGTAACTGGTATCTGGCCCGCCTGGATCCTGGAAGTCATCAACAAAGCAGTCACGGCTCTCTTCTAGGATGAGGGCATGAGGTGATTATGAATTTTCCAATTTTGAGTTTCATCACATTCCTTCCCTTTGTCGCAGGCATTTTGATCTTGATGCTGCCTGCGGATCGGAAGAATGAAACCCGCGCAGTAGCGTTGGCTGCCGCAGCGATCGACCTGCTGCTTTCCGCCTGGGTGTATCTTCAATACCTGCTGGGTGACTTGCAGGGGTATCAATTTATCGAACGCTATACCTGGTTGAAAGTCTTTCCGCTGAACATCGAATTGCATTTCGGCGTGGATGGCATGAGCGCTCCGCTGGTATTGCTGACCGGTATCGTCATGTTCACCGGGGTGCTTATCTCCTGGGGCAACGACGACCCACATGTCATGTCTGGCATTCAAGATCGCCCGCGTGAATTCTTCGCCTTCCTCTTTTTGCTGGCTGGCGGTGTCTTCGGCGTTTTTGTTTCGCTTGACCTGTTCATGTTGTTCTTCTTCTATGAGATCGCAGTTTTTCCCATGTACCTGCTCATTGCTATTTGGGGCTGGGCAAAGACCCGCGAATATGCAGCCATGAAACTGACCCTTTATCTGTTCATCGGTTCAGTGGTCTCTCTGGTGGGTGTGCTCGCCATGTACTGGGTGCAATATCAGAACACGGGCATCCTTTCCTTCGACATGCTTCAAATGGAATCCGCCGGGTTCTCGGCTGAGTTTCAAAACATATGGTTCCTGCCGGTCTTTTTGGGCTTCGCTGTCTTGGGCGGCATTTGGCCCTTCCATAACTGGTCGCCAGATGGTCACGTCGCTGCACCGACCGCTGTTTCCATGTTCCATGCGGGTGTGTTAATGAAACTGGGTGCATTCGCTGCTTTGCGCGTGGGCGTTATGCTTTTACCCGCAGGCGCACAAGAATGGTCATGGCTGATCATGCTGTTCGCCGGTGTTGCGGTAGTCTATGGTGCCTACATCGCCTTTGTTCAAACTGACATGAAATACATGATCGGTTTTTCCTCTGTATCCCACATGGGCTTGGTTATGCTCGGCATTTCCACCCTTAATCAGACCGGGCTCGTCGGCGCCGGAGTGCAGATGTTCTCGCACGGTGTTATGACGGCTCTCTTCTTTGCGGTTACCGGTATGATCTATGACCGCGCGCATACTCGTATGATCCCTGAACTGGGCGGCATTGCAAAAGTCATGCCGTTCGCGACCATTGGTTTCATCATTGGTGGTCTGGTTTCCATGGGCATGCCCGGCTTCTCCGGCTTCGTGGCAGAGTTCCCCATCTTCATGGGGGTCTGGCAGGAGCAATGGTTGGTGGCAGTCATTTCTTCCATCTCGATCATCATCACGGCAGCCTACATCATGATCAATATTCGCAAAGTCTTTTTCTCTCCAATGCCTGAAAATCTCGAAGGGCACGTGGGCGATGTGACCGTGTTAGACAAGGTCGCCATCACCACACTCTGTCTCTTCATGGTCGGTATCGGCTTATTCCCCGCCATCATGGTTCCGATGGTGGAATCGGGTGTTGGATATATCATGCGCTTGCTGGGAGGTGCATAATGTTTACAACACAGATCTTCGCCTCCATTCTTCCCGAGATATTGATCCTGTCCATTGGGCTTTTGGTGCTCATCGTTGAGCCGTTCTGGAAGGAAGACCAACGCCGCAACGCGGGCTGGCTTACCGCTGGCGGACTTTTCATCGCCATGATCGTCAGCCTTTTGTTTGGTCGCCCCGGCGAACCGACGGCTGTACTGGGCGGCATGATCCGCTTTGATTGGCTCAGCTTCTTCCTCAAGATGCTCTTCATGTTTGGAGCCGCTGCTACGGCGCTCTTATTGATGGATCACGAACGCGCGGGCAACCGTGGCGAGTCGTATCTGCTCTTGCTGGCTTCACTCCTGGGCATGAACCTGATGGCAGCTTCTGCCGATTTGATCATGCTGTACCTGGCGATTGAAACAGCATCCATTCCGCTTTATGTTCTCTCCGGCTTCCTGCTCAATGACGAACGCTCCACCGAAGCGGGTTTCAAATACTTTCTCTTTGGTACGTTGGCTTCAACCGTGATGCTTTACGGCTTTAGCTTGCTCTTTGGCTTCTCTGGCACCACTGATTTGTATGCCATTCCCGCCGCGTTGCTTGCTAACGGCATCTCGCCCTTGCTTATCTTCGGGGTTGTGATCTTGGTGGTCGTGGGCTTGGGCTTCAAGGTTTCGATCGTGCCCTTCCATTTCTGGGCACCGGACGTGTATCAAGGTGCGCCGATACCAGTGGCTGGCTATCTTTCTACGGTTTCCAAAGCCGCTGGCTTTGCTGTCATCCTGCGTTTGTTCTTTGTCGCCTTTCCGGATTTCACCGAAACATGGACGATGATCCTCGCTGCCCTTGCCGCTGTTACCATGACGGTGGGTAACCTGCTAGCGCTTCCGCAGACGAATATCAAACGCCTTTTAGCTTATTCCTCAATTGCGCATGCAGGTTATGCTTTGATCGGCGCTGTAGCATTCAGCCAATTGGGCGCTGCCAGTGTTGTGTTTTATATGGCGGCATACATTGCCACGAACCTGCTTGCCTTCGGTATTGTGATGGCATTCAGCCGCATTACCGGTTTGGAAGAGATCACAGATTATGCTGGTCTCAGCCGACGCAGTCCTTTGCTTGGATTGATGATGCTGGCTGCTTTCCTCTCGTTGACGGGTATGCCTCCCTTCGGTGGCTTCGTGGCAAAGGTCTTGGTCTTTGCTGCGGGTGTGCAGGCAAATTACACCTGGTTAGTGATCGTCGGTATTATCAACTCGATCATCGGTGTGTACTACTACTTAAACGTATTGAAGTATGTGTATCTATACCGCTTGCCCGATCAGGACGAGGAAAATCATCCCATTCCGCTTTCCCAACCGTATATGATCGCATTGGTGGTGTTGGCGATTGGCGTGGTGTTGTTAGGAACGGTTTTTGCCCCGTTCTTTAACTGGTCTGATTCAGGCGCTTTGAATTTGTTCTAGGTAACTCAGTGACAGTCACCGGCAAGGTGACTGTCACTTTTAAACAGAGACAGGTATCGGCTAGGAAAGAGGCGTTTTTGAGGGGTGGGGAGGCTGGAGATGTGGATTAATTCTGCATGAATCCCTCCGAATCCCAATTTTGATTTTGGTTTGACGCCCTTAGACCTGTCAGTTATAATTCGTGCGCTATGACACAAACGGACCTTGAACAGAAGCGCAAGAACATGGTTCAGACCCTGCTGATCGTTGTCATTGGGCAGGTGGGTTGCATTACCCTTGCGGTAGTGCTTGCTTCGGTTTTGGGCGGTGTCTGGCTCGATAATTATTTTGGAACGAAGCCGGTGATCACGCTAGTATTGGTGTTCGCTGGCATTCCTCTTTCGGTATTTCTGATGCTCTATGCTTCGCGCAAGACTCTGGCGAAGCTTTCAGCAGAGTATGAAGCCGAAAAGAAAAAAATTTCTGCTTAGGAGGCGGGGCTTGGAAACCCAAAAACGTACCCCCTGGCGGCGCTGGATTGTTCTGGTTTTGATGATTGCGGGTTGGATCCTTGCGGGCATTTATGCCCCGGTTCGACCGGAAATCACAGTGGCTGCCGAAAAATTGATCGAGGAACCGCTGACTGAGAATTTTCTCGGTTTTGCTGGTCCGTTCTATCTTGTCAACACGCTTCCCACACTGGCATTGACGATTATTCTGCTGGTGGTGATTGCGTTCGCTACAAATCGCTCCCTTACCAAAAGCCAGAAGACCGATCTGATCCCTACGGGCATTGGTAACGCGATGGAAGCCATTCTTGAGATGCTCTACAACCTGACCGAAAGCTCGGCAGGCGCGAAGTGGGCGAAGGCTATCTTCCCTTGGTTTGCGACCATTATGATCTATGTGTTGTTCGCGAACCTGCTCAAGTTGCTGCCTGGCTTTGAATCGATTGGTGTGATTCACCATGCGCATGGCGAAGGTCATGCGGTTCAGCACATGGGCGCTTTCGATTTGATCCAGCCTGAGAAAGGCGAATATATCCTTTCGCCGTTCTTCCGTGGTATCTCTGTGGACTTGAACTTCACCTTGATGCTGGCTGTGATCTCCTTCGTGATGATCCAGGTGATCGGTGTGCGCGCTCAGGGCATTGGCTATTTCAGCAAGTTCTTCAATACCAAGCGTATGTTCAAAGTGCCGTTCTTTGGCGCGATGGACTTCTTGGTTGGTTTGCTGGAAGTCATCTCTGAATTTGCGAAGATCCTGTCCTTCACCTTCCGTCTTTTTGGTAACATGTTCGCAGGTGTGGTGTTGGTGGCGGTGGTCGCTTCATTGCTCGGCAATGTCAGTATTTTGGCGGCAATGGTCATGATGTTTGAGTTGTTCGTGGGCTTGATCCAGGCATTTGTGTTCGGTATGTTGACCATGGTGTTCATGGCAATGGCGACACAAGGTCATGGTGACGAAGAGCACGCGGATCACTAATTTTTTGAAAACTAATTCATAAATCACAAGATAAAACCAAGGAGACTTGAAACATGGATGGACAATTTCTTTTAGATGCGATGCGCTTCGTCGGCGCAGGTCTGGCGATGATCGGTGCTGCAGGCGCCGGTGTGGGAATCGGTTTGAGCGTGCAGGGTGCTCTCGGTGGTATGGCTCGTAACCCCGACACCTACGGTAACCTGTTGACCAACATGATCCTTGGCGTGGCGTTCTCTGAATCCATCGCTATTTATTGTCTGGTCATCGCGTTTCTGATGCTCTTCAAAGTCGTGTAGTTCAAGGAGCATTGAAACATGGAAGCTTTAGGTATTAATCTCGGTCTACTCATTGTCCAGTTGATCGCATTCACGATCGTGATGCTGACACTGAACGCATGGGTCTACAAACCAATGCTGGACATGATGGAGACCCGCAAGAAGAAGATCGGTCAGGGTCTGGAAGACGCTCGTGTTGCCGCAGAAGCCCGCGCCAATGCCGAAAAAGACGCTGCCAAGATCATCGCGGAAGCTCAGGCAGAAGCCAGCAAGGTCGTTCGCGAAGCTACCGAACGCGCCGAAGTTGCCTCCAAAGATGTGCGCGTCACTGCTGAAGCAGAAGCCACCAAGGCTCGTGAAGCCGCTCTGGCTGAAGCCGAACTCGAACGCGGTCGTATTCTCGGTGATCTGCGCGGACAAGTTGCCGCCCTCGCCATTGCAGCCGCCAACAAGTTGGTTGGTGAAACTCTCGACGAGAAGAAACAGCGCGCTTTGCTCGATGAATTCTTCTCCGGCGTGAAGTCTGGCAAGGTGGTTGTGGTTGGCGAAAGCCTCAAGGGCGATTCCGCTGTAGTGACCAGCGCGCTCCCGCTTTCCAACGATGAACAGGCTGCTGTCAAGCAGAGTGTTACTGCCAAGGATTACTCCTTCAAGGTGGACCCCTCCATTCTCGGTGGCTTGCTTATCAAGGTCGACGACAAAGTGCTCGATGCCTCCGTCGCCGGTAAGCTTGAAGGTCTGCGCTCCGCTCTCAAGTAAGACTGAATGAACATCGAAAAGGCTTTGGTAAAATTACCAAAGCCTTTTTTGTTTAACCAACGGAGATGAAACAATAACCATGCTTCTCAAAGACTTGTTCGTTGACTTTCCCTTTTCACATCCAGCCACTATCCCTGATGTTGATATTAATAACATTCAGATCGACAACCGCGCTGTAAAACCCGGAGATCTATTCGTCGCCATGCGCGGACGGGACACCGATGGTCACAACTATATTCAAAAAGCAATTGATATGGGCGCAGCGGCTGTGGTGGGGGATCGGGAACTGAGCGGATTCAGCGTTCCATATATTCGACTCGAGAACACGCGTCATTCCTTAACCTGGCTTGCCGCGGCGCTTCATGGCTTTCCCGCCCGTAGGCTGACCGTCATCGGCGTGACCGGCACCGATGGCAAAACCACCAC
>JAFLCE010000117.1 GCA_017303655.1 Anaerolineae bacterium | reverse complement strand
ATCAAATCCACATTGCCTTTGATAACCGTCAGTGGAGTACGCAGTTCATGGCTTACATCCGCCAGGAGTCTTTGTTGTGAGGTGAACAGCGACTCCAAACGTTCCAGCGTCTGATTGACCGAGACCACCAGATCACCGACATCATCTTGAACCGCTCCCTGTGACGGAATACGGCGTGACAAGTCATCGGCGCGGTTGATCTGATCGACCGTATCAGCAATGTCTTGCAACGGTGAAAGTGCCCGTCCCAGCACCACCCATGAGCCCCACATGACTAATCCCACTGCCACCACGGCAATAACTCCCATGATCGATAGCAGATTAGTCCGAGTGGCGTCCACCACCGTCAGGCTCGCTGCCACTTGCAAAGTCCCGATGATGCGGCTCCGCAATTTGAGCGGGATGGTCAACACTCGCAGGTGAGCCCCATCCAAGTAGGAATCCTCATACATGGTTTTCCCCAACATCAACGCGGTGGGGTCAAGCGCTTTATTCAAAGAACCAATACTGGGCGATGTCGTCAGCAGTTCCCCATCTGTTCCCCAAACTTGCACATACGCATTCGAGGTCATATCCAACTGCGGCAAGCTGATAACGCTTAAATCACCAGTTGAATCGACCGTGGTTGCCCGCACGATCTCACGCGCCACCCCTGCCAGCATGGTATCCACCTGATTCAACAAAATCACATTGACAAGGATATACACCGCTGCGCCAAAAACAAGCAGGATGCCCCCCATAAAAGTGGAATAAAGCAAAGTTAGGCGCAGACGTAGAGACATGGGTTAAGTATAAATCCAAGGGTTTAAGATTACATAAGAGATTAACTGAAATCTACCGAAAATTCTGACCGATCAAAGAATAAAAAAAAGCGGCAGATGATCTGCCGCTTTGATGACTTAAGGATTCTCTCTTAACACGTACCCAACCCCGCGTACCGTATGGATCAGGCGTACTTCATTTTCCATTTCAAGCTTCTGTCGCAAGTAGCGAATGTACACTTCCAATACATTGCTCTCGCCGCCAAAATCATAGCCCCACACCCGATCAAAGATCACTTCGCGGGTCAACACCTGTTTGGGGTGGCGCAGGAAAAGCTCCAACAATTCGTATTCCTTCGCGGTCAACGCCACGGTGCGACTTCCGCGTGAAGCCTGACGTGAGCCGGTATCTAGTGAAAGGTCGGCAAACTTCAAGACCGGGATTCGCTCCGGTTGGGTACGGCGCAAAAGCGCACGCACACGTGCCAGCAACTCATCCAGATTGAACGGCTTGACCATGTAATCATCCGCGCCTGCATCCAAACCCTGAATGCGATCTTGCACGGTATCTTTCGCCGTCAACATCAAAATGGGAATGGAGCCGCCCTGCCGCAACCGGTGACAGACTTCCAACCCATCCATGCCGGGCAGCATCCAATCTAGCACAACTAAATCGGGAGTATGGTCGCGTGCCGCGATCAAACCCATACGCCCATCCACAGCAGTATCCACCGTATAACCTTCATACGCCAGACCGCGCTGCAATAGCTTCAAAATTGCCTGATCGTCTTCGATGATTAGGATTCGCTCGTTCATGGCTGTGCTCCTTACTAAAAATATACCATAAATTCAACATGCTCATTTGCCTCTCAGCAAACGTAAAGCATTCATAAAGTCATTAGGATAGTCTGCCTGAAAGGTCAAGCTCTTACCCGTCTCAGGATGTCTTAAGGTAAGCGAGTAAGCATGTAATGCTGGGCGCGTAATCAGATCCGTTTCGGGCGCACTATAGAGGATATCTCCCAATAGCGGATGCCCCAACGCATATGCATGGACTCGGATCTGGTGTGTTCTCCCCGTCATGGGCGACGCCTCCACCAACGCCGATGCTTGGTAGCGTTCCAGCAACTTGAACCTAGTCTCAGAGCGGACTCCGTTACGGTTATCCACCATGGTGCGATGCTTATGTCCCACATTTATCCGCAACGGGAATTTCGTGATCTTTTCTTCCCATTTTGGTAACCCATTCACCAGGGCATGATAGACCTTCTCCACCTCGTGCTTCTCGAACTGAATGTTCAACGAACGATGCGCTTCCGCCGTCAACGCAAAGACAATCACCCCACTGGTGATTTTATCAATGCGATGTACCACCCAGATCTTCTCGTACTTTTCTTCAAGCATGCGCACAAGATAAGGCGCATCCTTCTCCCAGCCCTCCGGCAGAACAGACAAGTCTGCTGGTTTATTGACGATCAAAATATGTTCATCGGCAAATAGAATATGCATGTTATTTGCCAAGCAACGCTTTAGCCATCTTCTTCAATCTTCGGTAAATCTTTGTAGAGAGCGGATCAGACACAGAACGAAAAATGGCATATTTCTTAACGTATTTGGGAACGGTCCAATACGAGACTAGTCCCTCAGGGAAAAACGCCACATCCCCAACCTTTAAATGATGAACCGCACCTTTCTCCTCGATGGTCACTTCGCCTTCGAGAATGTGAATGATCTCATCGGTGGGAAAGATAAACTTGAACTTCCCCGCCTGACAATCCCACAACCCACA
Organism: Anaerolineae bacterium; assembly: GCA_017303655.1. GTDB lineage: Bacteria > Chloroflexota > Anaerolineae > Anaerolineales > Villigracilaceae > Villigracilis. The sequence continues at coordinate 9,932 of JAFLCE010000117.1, read as the reverse complement.
GGATAGATTCCCATCCTCTGCCCGTGCCAGCGGAATGGAGCGAGCCGCCGGGTTCCCTTCCAGTATCCAAGTCGGTTCCAGCGGCGTGGAAACAAAATCGGTCCGTGTCGTCGAGCCGGTTTGAATGACCGGACCTGCAAAATTCTTAATGGGCACATCCGCGCCAGTGGCACTCAGGGGAGTATTGAAATTAGAATTAGACATGTTTATTCCTACTTTATCTTTTTTTCGATTATACAGGCTTTCTTGACATGAACCCCATGACAAGATTATGATGACTATATGGACGAACAATCAGCCAATAATCCCTTTCTTGTCGATTCACTCAATCATCCGCTTGCCGGTCCCATTCGTAAACTGCTCACCCGCGAAGGACGCCGTGACCTTAACCAGATCTTGATCGACGATGAAGAAAACATCTTGCAAGCCATCGAAGCCGGGGTAGAGATCGACTCGCTTTATTATGCGGGCGAAGAGACTGTTTCAGAAACCCTGCGCAAGAATCTCACCGCCGGAGCCACCATTCACGAGGTTGCCAAACGCACGACCAAAAAGCTCTTCGAGAATGACAAAATTTCACGCATCTTTGCCATTGCGCAAACGCCCAAGCCCATTGGTTTGGAGTCGTTGAAATCCATCCAAAAAGATGTGGTCGTGCTTGAAGATTTGAGCATCTCTGGTAATATCGGCAACATCACCCGCACCTCGCTCGCGCTTGGCATCGGCGGCATTCTTCTGCTCAACATGGACCCTGTGGACCTGTATGACCGCCGCCTCATCCGAGCTAGCCGTGGCTATCTCTTCTCACTGCCCATGATTACCGCCTCCACCGCAGACTTTTTGGACTATTGCAAGCAGAACAATGAGTCCCTGATGGTGATGGATATGCAAGCAGACAAAACCATCGACGACATCACCGCGCTTCCCAATCGCTTGCTACTCGCGTTTGGCAGTGAAAAAGATGGCTGTTCGCCCGAGATCGAAAATGCCGCGACGATGAAGGTGCGCATCCCGATCAGCGCTAAAGTAGAGTCGCTCAATGTCTCTGCTTCGGCAGGGATCACGCTATACAGCCGGTCAAAGTTCAATCAAGCCAATTAGTTCTATCAGGAACCGAGGTTTTCCTCGGTTCTTTTTTTACGGGAACTTTTTGAAAGCGGGTGCGTCAAAATAGTAAGATTAAATTGGAGAAACCCTTATGAAACTCGCCTCACTTCCCGCTCTTGTCTTTTTGATGACTGCCATGTTCTTGTTTAATGCCTGTTCGAATACCACCGCAAACCTCACCGGCGAATGGAAACTCGTCTCCTATGGCGACGCCGCCGCGCCCACCCCAGCCCTGCCCGGCGTGGACACGTCCATTTCGTTTGAGGATGGTCAATTCGGTGGGACGGTTGGATGTAACACTTTCGGTGGTGATTATAAAATTAACGGCGACCAAATGAGCATCGGTTCGGTCTTCTCGACCATGATGTTCTGCGACCAAACCTCCACACAAGAGAGTGCCGTACTTGCCATCCTTTCAGACCAGACCATGACAGTCACTCAAAGTGAAAACTTATTGACATTGTCTTCTACGGACGGAAAATCAGTCGTGACTCTGGAAAAGAAATAAACAAAAACGGCGACTTGAAGTCGCCGTTTTTGTTTTAGCTGCTTGCGCCGCTGTATTGTTTCAAGCCAGTCTTCCACACTCGCGTTGCGATCAAAAAGCTGAGCACGCTCACGCCGAGAAAAGTCAGAACCTGAATAACACTCAATTCGCCGCGCAAGGCTTGGAGCGGAATGGTCGTCGCCACTGCAATGGGGATAATAAAAGTGACGATGACACGCAGCCAAGCCGGATAAACAGTCGCCGGGTAACGCCCAGCATCCATAAGAGCTTGCAGAATGGTGACGTTGTTATCAAACTTCACGAACCAAAACGTGAGGGCTATTAAGACGATCCAAAGGCTATAGATGACGATCATGCCTGAGAGGCTGAGCAACATAAACGTTAGAATCTGAGCCGCGGAGGTCACTTCTTCCGCCATGTTGACCCCGACCACGATCAAAACAACCGCGAGTACCAGATCCCAAATCCGCCAGACGGTGATGCGCGAGAAAGTGACGAGGAACATGCTGTTGACCGGTTGCAAGATGGTGTAATCCATCGAGCCATCGCGAATGGACTGGTTGAATTTCTCGGTGTTGGGCCAGATCAATGCGATCATCATCGTGTTGACAAGACGAAACACGCCTAGCAAAGCGATGAGTTCACCCAAGCCCCAACCGCCGAGCGTATCGGTGTTGTTGAAGATGATGTTGAGGGAAAGCAATTCCCAGCCGAGCCACATGAGATTTAACAAAATATTTACAACGGTATCTGCGCGATATGCCAGCGACATTTGTACGTTGACTTTAAAGAATGCTGAAAGTAATTTGAGAGTCTGCATGTTACGCTCCCACCGCGGAAAACCGCTTGACGCCGTTGCGCCAGACCAGGTTAAACAAGACCACAGCGACTGCCAGCCACACGCCCGACATAACGTATCCCAGTATGATCTGATCTGTTGAAAGTTTGCCTAGAATTAATTGGATGGGGAAATACAACAACAACTGGAACGGCAGATATTGCGCGATATCTTGAATCAACTTTGGCATGAGCGGCAGCGGCACGAACTGACCCGAGAACAGCAAGATGAGCGCAAAGTAAAACTCATGAATGGAGTAGATGCGGGTAGTCCAGAAAGCGAGAGAAACAATCGTGGCAGAGAGCAGGAAGCCAATGAAGAACGCCACAATCATTACAGGGATGGAAAGCAAGACACCCATTATAGTAATGCCGCTGAAATCAGGCTTGAACAGCATGAACAAAACGATCCACACGGGAATCAACCCCATAATGGTCAGGATCTTGAAAGCCACATTATTGACCAATGCATTCGTCAACATGGGATGGATCGGTTTGATCAGCTCACCGGAAAGCGAACCATCTTGAATTTTGTATGCAAAGGTGTGAATGATGATGTTACTGGTGACCTGATCGCAGATCAGCAGAACCATGTAATACGTCGTGAAATCGTTGGCAGTAAACCCATTGACATCACCTTTGACGTTCGCAATACTCGTCCATACGGCGAGGTACACAATGGGAGAAACCAGCCAATACAGCAGATACATCAACAAGTTGGCACGATACTGCCACTGCTCCGCCCAGTTGACTTGCCAGAGTCGTTTGAAAATTAAGAACATATTTCACCAAATTCTCTCTACCGCTAAGACCGCCAAGGTCGCTAAATATTTTTTCTTTGCGTTCTTTGCGCGCTTTGCGGTTAAAAGGTTACGAATTAAACGCCTGCTCGATCACATCCTCAATCGGAGGATCGGCGATGGTGATATCACGGATGGGCAAGTCCGCCAGAAGCCGCGACGTAACACTCGTCACTTCCTCCGCCTTGACCTGAATGTAGCGCTTCTCGGCATCTTCCTCGTTTTGAACCACTTCCCCATATTTACTCAAGTCATGCGCATCCGCATCCGCCAGCATCACACCAATCAACTTGAACGGCGCGATCTTCTTCGAGAGGTCATTGATGCCACCGTCGTATTTCAACTGTCCATGATGGATAATGATGATGCGCTCGCATAGAGCGGTCACATCTGCCATGTAGTGACTGGTCAACAGAATGGTCGCTCCAGTGCGTTTGTTATATTCATTCAAAAACTCGCGGATGCGTACCTGCCCTGTGATGTCCAAACCAATCGTGGGTTCATCTAAAAACAAAACTTTCGGGCGGTGCAAAAGTCCCGCCGCGATCTCACACTTCATGCGCTCACCCAAAGACAAATTACGAACCGGCTTCTTCATTAACGGCTCAAGCTCGAGCAGTTCATCCAGTTCTTTATATGTCTGTTTGTACTCATCATCGGGGATGCGATAGATGGCTTGATTGAGCAAGAACGAATCCGCGGCAGGGATGTCCCATGATAGGCGGTTGCGTTGACCCATTACCAGCGTCATCGAACGCAGGTATTCTGGCTTGAGATCCCACGGCGTGAAGCCAAGCACATCGGCACTGCCACCAGTTGGGTGCAGCAATCCAGACAGCATCTTCAACGTCGTCGTCTTCCCAGCACCGTTCGGACCGAGAAAGCCGACCACCTCGCCCTGCTCGATCGTGAAGTCAACCTGCTGGACAGCCTTCACCTCTTTATATTTGCGTTTGAAAAAACTACGGACAGCCGCGCCAAACCCACCTTCGCGCTCAGGCACCTGATACGTTTTACTTAATTGTTGCACACGGATAGTTGGTGTCATAATAAAAAATCTCTCCTGGGGAAGAGAGATTTTATCATTTTTAGAACAAAAGTGCTAGACCGAAAATTCAGAGACTCGATACCAAATATCTACATTTACATGGATGGTTTTCGAATGCTGCACATCCATGCCGAGGCTCGGCTCCGCGTCTGCAGGGGCAGAACGAAATGCCACTTTCGCCTGTGCTTGAAACGGCATTGCCAGCTCTTCATCATAAATATTTTCGTTCAAATCATACACGCCCAGCAACTTCACCCCCATCGCCTGCGCCACCTTCGCGGCTTTGCTCTTCGCTCGCTCTAGCATAGTCAGCAACATCTGTTCGCGAATCGCATCTTCATCATATTTCCACTCCGTCCGCGTGAGGGATGCATTCTTCTGTGACGCGATCACATCGAGAATCTCCGCAAACTTCGCCAAGTCTTCACAGTGGATTTTTAAACGATAGGATGCCGTTGATGATTTCAACACCGCGCCTGTGGATGTGGACACATTCACGCCTTGAAGTGTGACCGCCTCTTCCGTAACCCCAGCCTGCTTCAGCGCTTCAAGCAGTTGATTTACTTCCTTAGCTTTCTTCATTGCCTCATTGCCGCTAACCAGCGTTGATCCTTTGACCGTTACGTGCAAATCTACATGGGTGGCAAAAACCTCTTCTTTGTGAGTTGCAGAAACTTTGATCGTATCGGGTTTATGTTCCATAAACTTTCATGATTCTTTCATAGTAGGTTTTTTCAAACCTCTAGCCTCTCGTTCATCTTCTGACATCATATTTATCAATTTTTCATTCATATCATTCAACCATTCCAAATCCTTTCGATGAATTTCATTAAGTCTCTGAAACATCCATTTGTGAAAATCTTCCACTCCTCTAAAATACTCCTCTATAATTTGATTAATGGATATTTCGTCCCCTGATCCATTAAGAAAAGCTTGCGCTTTTTTTGGCCATTCCGACCAAACGGCTAAATCGGATTTATACAAAACAAATGAAAAATCAGGGATATCGCTTGTACCATCTTCCTTTATAGTTGCACTCATAGTCGCATTTGCAAATGGAAGCGTATAATGTAAACTGTAATTTTTTAATCCCTCAACAAAACCAGCTAAAGGATTATTTTCAAACCGCAAATTTATTTCCTTATTATATTCGTCAATAAAAGCAGTATCTTTATACCACTCTCTAATGACTATTCTTGTGTGATCAACAAGGGTTTTCGCTGACGCCAAATAATTATGAAAAAGCCTAATCACTTCATTAATAACGATATCTAACTTATCTCTATTTTTCAAATCCCATAATTCAAAAAGATTCTTAGGGGATTTAACAGCATCAAGAACTTTCTTAAGCTCTTGATAATTCCTATTAAAAACATAGTAATTTGTTGTAAGTGTCTCAAGCCGTGCTTGAATAATGTAAGCAAAAGAAGAAAGCACCTTTTGCTGTAATTCATAAAAGCTATCTTTCATTGGTTCACCTTTTAATAATTTACGTTACGGTCAACTTCTGCAGCGGATATTTCTCGTAGCGTTTCTCTTCCATCACGCGGCGGATTCTGTCGAAACCTTCCCAGACATCTGTGAAGGAGAGGTAGATAGGTGCAAAGCCGAGGCGCAGATTATCCGGTGCGCGGAAGTCTGGGATGAGATTCAGCTCTTCGATGAGGGTGCGGTTGATGCGGTAGCCTTCGGGGTGGCGAACGGAAATATGCGAGCCGCGCATGGCAGAGTCAAGCGGAGAGCCTAATGAAAAGCCGAAGGGGGCGAGCCAGCTCTCGGTTAAGAAAGAGGCGAAGTCCGTCATCAAGATGGATTTCTCACGAAGTGAGTCCATGCCTGCTTGGAGCATCGGCTCGAGGGCGGCTTCCATGGTGAGTAAAGAGATCATCGGCTGTGTGCCGACGAGGAAACGTTGTGCGCCGGGGGCAGGGGTGTAATCGAGGTCGAAGTCGAAGGGATTTTTTTGACCCCACCAACCCCAGATAGGCGAGGAAAGTTTTTCTTGAATGTTTTTGTTGACGTATAAAAATGCGGGCGCGCCGGGACCGCCGTTGAGATATTTGTAGGTGCAGCCAATGGCGAAGTCTGCGTTGCAATCGTCGAGGTGGACGGGGACGGAGCCGACGGAGTGGCTGAGGTCCCAAAGGACAAGTGCGCCTTTTTTGTGGGCGAGTTCGGTGATGCGCTGCATGTCGTACATGTAGCCGCTTTTGAAAACAACGTGCGAGAGAGTAACAAGAGCGGTGTTCTCGTTAATAGCGGCTTCGAGCGCTGCGAGATCGGGCGTGATGTCGTTGTCACTCGCACCAATTCGGATGATCTCATGGCGATTGCCGAGCGTTTGGTTGATGCCCTGCAAAATGTAAAGGTCAGAAGGAAAGTTGAAAGTGTCTGTGATGATGCGGGTTTTATTAGGCTGATACGTAAGCGCGGAGGTAGCGAGTTTAAAGAGATTAATCGAAACCGTATCACCGACAAGGGTTTGACCTGCCGCCGCACCGATGAGTTGACCAATCTTATCCCCCACGCGAGTGGGAGCGTCCCACCAGCCTTTGTTCCAACCGCGGATTAAATCTTTTCCCCATTGCTCATCCACAACCTGGCGTGATTTTTCCTGCGCGGCTTTGGGCATCATGCCGAGCGAGTTGCCGTCAAAGTAGACAAGGCTTGGGTCTGGGATAACAAATGCCCCTTTGAAAGAGGCGAGTTTATCCTGGGCGTCGAGTTGAAGAGCGAAATCACGGGAGGTGGAGAAGGTTTTCATTGGTCTATTTTAACTTGTTTCACTGGCAATAACTTGAGAAGAAATTGTAAAGAGTAATATAATTATTCCGTTCAGACATTTGGGAAAAGACAGGTAACAAGTAGTTTTCGTTACCACTAACAAAAGGAGATTGTCGATATGAATGACTTTTCTGAAAACGATGAAGATCAAGAGAAGGATACATCTATTTTAATGGAGTGTCCACATTGCTATACCAAAATCTTGCCACTTGCGGATAATACTTGCCCCGCTTGCCAGGGTGATCTTTCAAGTCTAGTGGGAGTGAATCCTAACAAGGTTTCATTCCTAATTCACGAGTCTGAAGACCTTCCATTGTGCTGTTATTCATGCGGTCAGTATACAGAACAGGAAGTCCGCGTATCTGGAGATCAAGAATCGATACTGAGTAAATTTTTAACGGGTGATCTTTTGCCAGAAGAAACTTCCAATGTGGTCATTTTTCTTCCACAATGCCAATTTTGTGCGGAGATCGAAGATCCAGAGCCCGTAGAAGTAGACTATGACAACCAAACCATGACATTTGCAGTACATACAAGATTTCTCGATGAGGTAATTCAACTCAGAGAAGATTTCAACCACAATGTGGGCGACACTGGCTAGAGATTTTCAAAATAACAGACTCAGCCTCATAAGTCATGGTTCAAGCATGATTTATGAGGCTGAAGTTTTTCATGACTAAATATAAACACCCTTTTATTTCATTTTCTCAGCAGACAAAAACTTAAAGGGATGATAGGTGTAGTAAAAAATCCATTCCTCGCCCTGATTGATGACATTAGGTAATTCATTATTGACGTTGAAGGTCTCGCCGCCGATACGCATTTCCAACACGCGGACGGTTTTATAGGTGGGACCAGTCTTACTCGTATTGCGTTCCCGCCTCTCGACCCATATAAAGTTGACTATCCCTTCCACACGGCGGACGGTTGTATCTACTTTTTTGTTGGCTCGATCAAAGACAAATTTTAGAACCACAAGAAGAACGCCGCCAAATATCACCAGGAAAAACACCGCCATACAGATAATAGGAATTAAAGCGATCAGCGCTTCTGTAGTGACTTCGCCGCTTTCCAGGAGACTTCCGCCCACAGTGGCAAGGATGGGTGCGCCTATACCGGTCAACAATGCCCCGCCAAAAACGACTGTGATAATCACACCAATAATAGTGTTGAAACTCTTATGGCTTTTTGCCTTCTCTGCCAACTCATTCTTTTGTTTCTGGGTGAGTTGATTCAGCCGGTTGGAGGCGAGATCGGCTTCATCAAAATTTAGAACTTGCTCCAGTGATTCCGTCATAGGTTATTTTCCTTTCGAAATAAATTCACAAGACAATATCTCTTTTGTATCTTTGGCGTAATAGAAGGCATAGGTATCGCCTTCTTCCATAATGTTGAGCAATTCCTCATCAACATCTTCAAAAGCGACGCGCCCGACACGTAGTTCATATTCCTGAACCGTCCGATAGGTAGTCGAACCGCTGGCGGATTTGGAAGACTCCCGCTTTTCAACCTTCACAAAGTTGACCTTGCCTTCCACTTTTTGGATGGAGGAATCCGTTGAGCTTCGAGAAAGTCGGAACGAGCCAACAGCCACAAACCCGAGTATTCCCCAGATCACTGTCAACCCAAGGATGGGACCGACCACGTCCGATATACCGGTAAATTTCCAATCTGAACCAATCACAGGGCGAAAGATCCCATACGTCCCAGCCAGCGCCAATAAAATAAAGACCACGCCCGCCCAAACAAAAATCTGGTTAGCACCTTTTTCAATTTCATTTATCTTTGCTTGTTGTTTTGGTGAAAGCCTGCCAGAGCGGTTGGCAAAGAGATCACTTTCATCAAACCCAAAGAATTCTCGTAATGCAAAATCGGACATCTTCTCTCCTGACAAAATGACAGATGACAAGCGCAAGGCGCAGTCATCTGCTGTAGTAAACCCATTGTATGCAAGAGTGTCACGGAGGTGTCTCCCTCTAAGGTCATAAAAACCAAGTCCCACTTTTGGGTGATAAAAAAGACCGCCGACAGAAGTCGGCGGTCTTTTTTATTCTTCTTTTCGCAACGCCGGGAACAAGAGCACTTCACGAATGGAGTGTTTATTCGTCAGCAACATGGTGAGACGATCCACGCCCATGCCGAAGCCGCCATTGGGCGGCATGCCGTAGCGCATGGCACGCAGATAATCTTCATCGAGCGGCTGCTTCTCTTCGTCGCCGTCGGCGTAGTCGCGTCCCATTTCGAGGAAGCGCTGTTCCTGATCGAGCGGGTCATTCAACTCGGTGAAGGCATTGCACAACTCGAAGCCTGCCACGTAACCTTCGAAACGCTCCACGGTCAGCGGATCACCGGGCATGGACTTTGCCAACGGCGAAATATCACGCGGATAGTTATAGAGGAACGTCGGTTGGATAAGCGTCGGTTCCAGATATTCGCTGACGAGAAAATCGATCAACTTGCCACGAGTGGATTTCGGATCAGGCATCGCCTTGGGCAGTTTCTCTTTAATCGCCTTGAACAACGCCTCAGCCGTTTTGTGCTCAGCAATGTCAATGCCGCTGGTTTCAAGGATGCCAACTCGCATTTCCACACGCTTCCAGGGTGGCTTAAATTCCAATTCGTAGTCACCAAATTTGACTTTGGTGGAGCCGGTCACTTTTTCCGCAGTATACGCAATCATCTGCTCGGTCAATTCCATCACCTGCAAATAATCCGCGTATGCCCAATAGAATTCGAGTTGTGTGAATTCAGGATTGTGCTTGAAGGACACGCCTTCGTTACGGAAGTCACGTCCGATTTCATAGACACGTTCCAAATTACCGACGAGCAAACGTTTGAGATACAACTC
>JAFLCE010000116.1 GCA_017303655.1 Anaerolineae bacterium | reverse complement strand
TCCTTTAGTAAGATTATACTTCACGGTTGTATCCAGTATTTGGGTACATTAGGAAACTTAGGAAACTGTAATTCATCTCAAGGAGATATTAAATGGCACCAAAACGAAAAGTACGTACGGCGATCATCGGCGTGGGAAATTGTGCATCCTCATTGGTACAGGGTGTGCAATTCTACAAGAACGCCAAAAATGACGACGTGATCCCCGGCATTATGCACCCGCAGCTGGGTGAATACCATATCAGTGACATCGAATTCACCCTGGCAATCGACATCAACGCCACCAAGGTCGGCAAAGATTTGTCTGAAGCAATTTTTGCCGAACCAAACAACACCTACAAATTTGCAGATGTCCCTCATCTCAACGTGCCAGTCGTGCGCGGCATGACCCATGACGGCTTGGGCAAATATCTCAGCCAGGTCATCGAAAAGGCACCCGGCTCCACTGCCGATATCGTGCGCCTCTTAAAAGAAACCAAGACCGAAGTCGTCATCAGCTTCCTGCCTGTCGGCTCAGAGATGGCAACTAAGTGGTATGTGGAACAGATCATCGAAGCGGGCTGCGCCTTCGTCAATGGCATTCCCGTTTTCATCGCTTCATCTGAATATTGGGGCAAGCGTTTTGCCGACGCCGGTCTGCCCATCCTCGGCGACGACATCAAAAGCCAGGTCGGGGCAACCATTGTCCACCGTGTGTTGACCAGCCTCTTCGTAGATCGAGGTGTGAAGATCGACCGCACCTATCAGCTCAACTTCGGCGGCAATACCGACTTCCTGAACATGCTCGAGCGTGAACGTCTTGAATCCAAAAAGATTTCCAAGACCAACGCCGTCACCAGCATGATCCCCTACGAGATCGACCCCAAGAACGTGCATGTCGGTCCTAGTGACCACGTCCCCTGGCTGACCGACCGCAAGTGGTGCTACATCCGCATGGAAGGCACGACCTTCGGCGATGTGCCACTCAACCTTGAGCTCAAACTTGAAGTGTGGGACAGCCCCAACTCTGCGGGCGTGATGATCGACGCCATCCGCTGTGCCAAGATCGCGCTTGACCGCGAACTTGCCGGTCCCATCATCGGTCCGTCCTCCTACTTCTTCAAAACTCCGCCCAAGCAATTCAAAGATGAAGTTGCCCACCAAAAAGTGGAAGATTTTATTTCGGGCAAGAGTGATGAGTAATTAGAGATTGAAATTAGAAGAACGTTTGCTTCGGCAAGCGTTCTTTTTTTTCGAGTAGAATTCTATGGATGAAAAATAGCCTCCAATTACCAATTACCAATTACAGGAAGTTTCGCTTCTTCCTTAACCTCAGCCTGTTGACGGCGCTGCTAGCCTCGTGCGCCCCGGCAGCTCCCACCCCCGATCTCGCCATGACAGCCGCGATCGAAACCGCCTTCGCGCAAATCAATGCCGCCACCGTCACTCCTCTCCCAACAGAAACCGCCCTGCCCCCTACAGCAACAGCCGTCCGCACGCCGCCTGCCTTGCCTGGCATGTATCAGACTTCAGTTTTGAAATCACACGATATTCCGCGTGCCTACATAACGGACTCGTGTCAATATTTGAAAAACAAATGGGACTCGACCAAGTCTGTGCCGGGGACAGTGGTAATGGTCATCATGCATCATGGCATTAACAAGGGTGAAGCCAGCGGCAACGATGTGACCGTCGGTGAACATAAACAGATCATGAACGACCTGTTCGAGACGGGTTTTCAAGCCATTAACATGCAGCAAATGGCAGACTTTATGTACGACAATGCCAAAATCCCACAGCGATCTGTTCTCCTGATTGTGGATGACCGTCACTTTGCCGAATACTTTAACGATCATTTCCGCCCGTATTTTGAACAATGGGGCTGGCCTGTTATCAACGGTTATATCGGTGTAGATGAACGCACTGACCTGTGGGCAGAAAATGCCGCCCTCTCTGCCGAAGGCTGGGTGGATTATCAATCTCATGGCTATTTACATAATACTCCCATAAGCGAAGGCTCAAGCGACGAATTCATCATCAGTGAAATGCAGGGCGCGATCAATTCGATCCAGAAATATATGAATAAGACACCCGTTGGCTATATCTGGCCCGGCGGCGGATTCTCCAAACGCGCCGTGGAGATCGCGCCTACCCTCGGATATAAACTTGCCTTCACCGTCAACCCACGCGGACCGGTGATGTACAACTGGGTACCACAAGCAGACACGATCAACGACTCAAATCCATATGCTATTCCTGAAACGCCCGCTGGCAACCCACTCATGACCCTGCCGCGCTACTGGAGCACCGATGCACGCAATAACATCGGGAATGTCGTTGCCATCAGTGATGAAGCTGCCGCCTTTGCTGAGCAGAACAAAGCCACTGAGTTGGAATACTACGATATTCTCTGTGCACCTACCTACGGACCCATTCCCTAAGCAACTCTAGATCTTAAATCGCCCACAGTCTAGCGTCTAAAAACTGGTTTACAATTCTTTCTGTATGTACCCAACCCGAAATGCTCTTTTGCAATTCCTTCTGCGTATTAGTCTGCTCCTTACTCTTGTATCTATTTTGATCTCGTGTCAATTAAGTCCTTTCTCTATCGAAAGCACAGCCTCTGCACCCACTTCAGAAGAACTGTTAGCAACAGCACCGATATTGCCAAGCACTTTCCAGACTGAACTGCTCAACCCAGTTGATATACCGCACACATACGTCGAAGAGACTTGCCGTTATTTACGCAATAAGTGGAATCCGCTTAACGCCCCGCCAGGAAGCGTAGTGATGGTGATCATTTTCAATAATATTGGCGGTACCCCAACAGGAGAGCCCGGCGATATCAGCTTTGTAGAATTTTCAGATCTGATGAACCAGCTTCAGGCGCAGGGATTCGAGGCGATCACTACAGATCAGCTCCAAGCGTTCATGGAGCGCAATGTTGAGATTCCACCCCGGTCTGTGTATCTGATCCAGGATGGCAACAAGCCAGCCGAGTACTTCGACCAGACGTTTCGCGATTATTTTTTTATGTGGGGCTGGAAAGTCGTAAATGGCTGGGTAAGTGAGCCAGATATTGATGAAGAACTGTTGGCAGAAAACTTCTCGCTTGAATATGAAGGCTTGGTCGATCATCAGGCGCGTGGTGTTTTTGCCGACACCCAACTTTCTGATGAGACAGCCAAGACCGTTATTGCGCGCGAACTACAAGGTTCACTCACTGGTTTTGCAAATCATTTTGGCAAGACGCCGACTGCTATCATTTGGCCCAATGGTGGCTTTGGATATCGCCCCGTAGAAGCAGCGCGTCAGCTTCGTTTTAAACTTGGTTTCACCGAAAATCTACGCGGACCTATCATGTACAATTGGGTACCACTGGCTAATTTAATTGACCCACAACGTCCTGAACTTCGACCAGAAGGTCAGATCAACGACCCGCTCATGACCCTGCCCACCTACTATCCCAAGGATGCGCTGGCATCCATTGACCTTGTTCGGATCATTGGGGAAACCGCCGCTGAATATGCCGCTGCCAACCGGGATTCCGAATTCAAATATTATGAAGCGGTATGCGAACCAGAACTTGGTCCCATGCCATCCCCATAGCCAAGGAGTCTTCCATGTCTGATTGTATTTTTTGCAAGATTATTAAAGGGGATATTCCCAGCACCAACGTATACAAAGATGAGCACGTGACCGCTTTCCGTGATATCAACCCTGTTGCGCCCACACACATTTTGATCGTGCCCAACAAACACATCGATTCGGTGGACGTGATGATCGTGGATGACGAGCCCTTGATCGGTCATCTTTTCACAGTGGCAAAAGAACTCGCCGCCAAAGAAGGGATCGCTGAAGGAGGATATCGCCTTGTCGTCAACACCGGCGCTGAATCTGGGCAGACGGTCTTTCACGTTCACCTACATTTGCTCGGCGGCAGGCAAATGCGAGCGATGGGGTAAAATCGTCGAAGCGATCAGCGCAAACGGGCTGGTCGCTTTTTTATGAACAGACGATGGACGACAGACAATTGACCACGGCAATCGTCCATCTTCATCTTTGAGGAGAGTATATGCCCGAACGAGAAATCTATCTTTTATCCCCGCGCGCACTTAGCCCCGAAACAATTGCCGTGGCATTCGCAAAGACTTCGCGCGCACCCGAATCCTTCCGCGAGATCGCCGCAGAGCTCAGCGACGAAAAGTCGGCGCAGTTCCACGAGAAATGGGTCGTTGGATATGGTCACGCCTCGGTGGCGGAACATGCGGTGCTGCACCTTGCATTCGAAAATGTTTCGCGAGTTGCCATCGAAACCATCGAAAGCAATCGCCTCGCTTCATATACCGAGAAATCGACTCGCTATCAAAAATGGGGACCCGATGACTTTACGATCCCGCCCGAATTGGATGGACATCCACTGCGCGACGAATTCGTTGCGACCGTGCGCCTCCTTTTCTCCGCCTATGCTGAATCACTGAACCCGACGAAGAATCTCATCGTAGAGCGGACTCCGCGCCGCGATGGCGAAAGCGACGAAGCCTACGACCGCCGCATCCGCTCGCAATACGTGGATAGATGCCGCTTCATCCTGCCCGCCGCCGCCAATGCCAACGTGGGCATGACCGCCAATGCACGCGTCATCGAAATGACCATTCGCAAGATGCTTTCACATCCACTCGAAGAAGTTCGCCAGATCGGCGAGAAGATGAAGGAAGTCTCGAAAGCAGAGACACCGACATTGGTGAAGTATGCGGATGCGAATGAGTACACGGTGGAGACGGTGAAGGGCTTCGCAATGCGTAATGCGGAATTCGTAAAAAACCAATTACGCATTACGGATCACGAATTACGCACTTCGGATTGGTGCTCGCTAATCGACTACGACAAAGACGGCGAAAGGAAAATTCTCGCCGCAGCTTTATACCGCTTCGATGAAATTCCATATGCCGATGCGTTGGCTTATGTGAAATCGTTGAAGAAAAAAGAACGGGAACAGCTTGCCGAATCCCTACTTGGCAAACTCGGCAAATACGACATCCCCTTGCGCGAGTTGGAATATTCCACCTACACCTTCGACCTCGTCATGGACCAGGGTGCATACGCCGAGTTCAAACGTCACCGCATGATGACTCAGACTCCGCAACGACTGACGACAAGGCTCGGGTATACGACCCCGCTGCTTATAACGGAAGCAGGCTTCGGGTCCAAGTATGAGGCGGCGATGGATGCTGCACATGCGATGTACGAAAAACTGCATGCTTTCAATCCGGATGTCGCCCAATACATCGTTCCGAACGGATTCAACCGCCGCGTGCTGGCGCAATTTAACATGCGTGAGGCTTTTGCCTTCTGTCAGTTGCGCACAGCCGCCAATGCACATTTTTCCATTCGGCGTGTGGCGCAAAAAATTTATGAGGATATTTCCAAAGTTCATCCGTTGCTTTCAAAATACATGAAGCTACGCGAGGAAACCTGGCAAAGCGTGGAAGAAAATTATTTCTCGAAAATCTAAAATAAAAACTCCGAGGCATGCCTCGGAGTTTTTATTTACTTTCTATGGTCGGCGGTCTATCGTCTGTTAATCGTCGTCTTCGTCTTTCTTCTTCACCCCAAAGATCACATCAATCTTTTCCATGATCTCAGGCGTGATCTTCGCCGCAACTTCAGCAGACTTCATATTCTCGTGAACCTGCTCCACGCGACTCGCACCGGTAATGACTGTGCTCACGAAGGGATTCTTCAAGCACCATGCAATTGCGAGTTGCGCCACTGTGCCGCCGAGTTCTTTGGCAATCGGCTCCAGCGCGGCAACCTTGGCGAGTTTTTCCTGATTGGTCAGGTTCCCATGCAGCCATTCATAACCTTTGAGAGCGCCACGACTATCCTGTGGAATGCCTTTATTGTATTTACCCGAAAGCAAGCCCGAAGCCAGCGGACTCCAAATGGTGGTGCCATAGCCATATTCTTTATAGAAGCGCACATAATCGCCTTCGAGGCGTCCGCGTTCGAAGAGATTGTATTGAGGCTGTTCGACCACCGGCTTGTGCAAGTGATGGCGTTCCGCAATTTGAATCGCTTCGATAATTTCTGAAGCCGCCCATTCAGATGTACCCCAGTAGAGTGCTTTGCCCCATTCGATGATGTTGTGCATCGCCCAAACGGTTTCTTCGATGGGCGTGGTCTTATCGGGGCGGTGACAGTAGATTAAGTCAACATAATCCATGTCAAGACGTTTCAGCGCATCATTGATACCTTCGATCAAGCGTTTACGATTGAGCGTATTCTTTTCATTAATGCCCTCGTGTAAGCCCCAATAAAATTTGGTTGAAACCAAATAACTGCCGCGCCGCCAGTTCAATTTCTTGAGCGCGGCTCCCATCACTTCTTCCGACTTGCCACCTGCGTACACTTCAGCATTGTCGAAAAAGTTGACTCCGTGGTCATACGCCGCCGCCATGATCTCGACCGCCGCATTTACATCCACTTGATTCTTGAAGGTCACCCAAGACCCGATGGACAACTCACTGACTTGAATACCCGTTCTTCCAAGATGACGATATTGCATTGTGCCTCCAAAAGATTTGTTGTGCTCTGGCAGGGCTAAGCCCTCGCCAGAGCACAAATTTTATTCATTATAATCATCTCATGCGAAAAATCCTGCTTCTGAGCATATTCCTCTACGCATGTGCAAACCCTGCCGTCCCCAACAAAACCACAGACGCGGCACTTGAGCCCTACCTTACCACCATACCCGCCGCCACATCCACGCCCAATGTGTTGGTCATCATCGAAACGCCGCTGCCCACCAACACCCCGCAGATTTATATCGTCGAGTCAGGCGACACGATCAGCGAAATTGCAGAGAAGTTTAAAATCCCTCAAGCAGATTTAATAGCGGCGAACCCGGATGTGAATCCGAACGCGCTCGCCATTGGTGCGACTCTCATCATCCCAGACCCCTCTGCTGCACTCGCCGCCGCTTCAACTCCTACACCTCTGCCTGTGCCCATCACCCAAGCCGCCTGCCACCCCACCGCAGACTCTGGCAACTGGTGCTTTGCTCTCATTCATAATAATACGGGCGTGTTGATCGAAAATGTCTCAGCACAGATCACTTTATTTGATGAAAACAATAACGCGATCACAAGTCAGACCGCATTCCTGCCCTTGGATGTCATCGCTCCAAACTCTGCTTTGCCGGTATATGTATACTTTCCCAATACACCAGCGGGAGTGATGCCGCAAATCCAGTTACTGAGCGCCATGCAAAGCAACCCCTCTCGTTATCTATCTGCGACGTTGACCAATACAATTGCCAAGATCGATTGGAGTGGACGTTCTGCCCAAGTGAGTGGACAGATCATCTTGCCCGCTGAATCAACCGCCGCAACCCAGGTTTGGGTCGCGGCGGTGGCGTATGATGCAGATGGAACCGTGGTTGGTGTGCGGCGCTGGGAAGGCGGAGCGCTCCAGCCGGGGAGTTCACTCAACTTCGACTTTAGCGTATCCAGCGTCGGCGGGGAGATCGAGGCGGTGGAATTCGCAGTACAAGCGAGATAAAATTCTTTCCTCTTTCTTCTTTTGTCAATTCCGAAGAAAGAGGAAAGAAGAAAAGTTATTTCCCTTCCAACCACATATAACGTTCTGACGAAATCGAGATCGGGGTGTACGCAAATCCCTTCACATAGGGTTGGATGAGTTGATATGAAAGCGAATGTGTGGTGAAAAGCACGGGGGCGTCTTCTACGATGATGCGTTCGGCTTCTTGATACATGGCAATACGCTTGGTCACATCTGGTTCGATGCGGGCGGCTTCGAGCAGGGTATCCAATTCGGAGTTGGAATAACCGCCGAAGTTTTGCGGCACATCGCTATGAAAAAGCACATCGGCAAAGTTTTCAGGGTCGGGGTAATCAGCACACCAACCGCCATCAAAGATCTGACCATGATTGCCGGAGAAGAGTTGTTGATAGTAGAAATTGAAATCGATATTTTCCACTTTGATCTTCACACCCAGATATTGTTCCCACATCTCAGCCAATGCAGCCACAGTACCGCCGACATAACTGCCAACACCTGAATTGGTGTACACGATTTCAGGCAATCCTTCAGCTCCGCCATATTTGGATTGTTCGAGCAACTCGCGCGCTTGTGCCGGGTCGTAGGGCAAGCCTTGCAACTCATAACTAAAACCAGGCAAACCTGGCGGGTATAAGCCTACGGCAGGCAGGGCAACGCCGCGATACAACACGTCTACATAACGTTGACGGTCAAATGCCATGCTGAATGCCTTGCGGACGTTGACATCATCAAAGGGCGGCTTGGTGGTATCAAAGACCACGTAACTTGTACATAAGTTCACACCGGTGACGAGATTGGCATTCAAAGGTTCTGTTGGGTTAAGCATACGATCTACATCATACAAGCCGACACCGGCAATATCGATGTCGCCAGTTTCAAAGAGGCGCACGTCATCACCTGCATAGATTTTATAAACCACGTACGGAATAGATGGCGCACCCAGATAAAAATCTTGATTGGCTTCGTAGATAATATATTCATACGACTTCCACTCAGTCAGTTTATACGGACCGGTTCCATTCGGCTGGCGTACCCACTCCTCTCCTTGAGCGACATTGTCCTTGTCCACGATATAGGATGTGGGGAAGGTCAGCTTCATGAGGAAGTAAGGCTTCGGCGCGTCGATCGTGACTTGAAGTGTTTTCTCGTCTATGACCTTTAACCCGCTGATAGTGTCTGCCTGACCGAGCGCTTTCTCGCGCACACCGACGATATCTACGAGGTAGGTGAGAACGGTATCAGACGCCAACTCAGGGCTGGCAGCGCGCTCCCAAGAAAAGACCACGTCTTGAGCCGTTACGTCGCGCCCGTTATGGAATTTGGCATTCTCACGAATCTTGAAAGTATAGATCGTGCCGTCACCGCTGACTTCCCATGTTTCGGCAAGGTCGGGGGTGATATTGAGGCGTGGGTCGAGAGAGACAAGTCCGCTGAAGACTAGTTTATCTCCGGCACTATAAGTGGTGGCGGGGTCATAATCGCGGGGATTGGCAGATTCGCCGCCGTTGTAGACCAATGCCTGGTCGAGCGGAACGCCAATTTGCAAGGCAAGTACATCCTCTACGCTTGATGTCAGCGAGATGGATGCAATCAAGGTCAACGCCATAAAGCCCAGGAATAGTTTTCTATTTAACATTTTTTCCTCCTTTGGCATTGCCCTTGCGAAGGACAACACCCAGGATGACGACACCGATAATGAGTACTAAGACAAGACAGACACAAGCTATCACAATTGCAAGAAGAACCTGCATGTTTGCGACTCCGCCCGTTGGACCAACTGCTGGGTCATTAGGCTCTCCGCTGGATGAAGTCGGCACAGCAAAAGGCGTAGGTGTGACGGCTAAAGGAATGCCCGCAATAGGAATATAGGTCGGCACATAGGTTGGTGTGGGTTGAGCAGTCGCTTGTGCTACTGTCAGCGGAGCCAGACCTAATGAATCTCGCCAGGCGGCATCGAGCCCATCGGTGTCTAAGCCATAGATGGATACCAGAGCATCGTCAACGGGTTCAGCGTTACTGAGCGCAGTAAGCAATTGGCTCATCTTCTCTTGACCGTAGGTCTCAAGCATAAAATTGACGACGCTATAAGACTGTGCATACGAGAGCAAGGCTTTTTCGGGAATCTCAGAGAAATTTCCGCCGAGTGAACGAACCGGGAAAAATTCATCATCCCGTAATGCGATATCGAACTGGGCTTGCATACTCTGATCGAGTGGTCCTTCGTTGTAAACAGCAAGCCCTTCATTCAACCAGGTGGGAATGAAACCGATACAGGTAAAGGCATTGCGTCCAACCAGAATATGGGTCACTTCATGGATGACCGTGGCTTTGTCAAATTCATCATCACCAGAAGTTCCCATGATAATGATGCTTGAGTCAGAGTATGCCAAACCGCCTGTCCATTGCGGTTCGTAGAGGATGGCATCTCGCATTTCATCGTAGCTGGGATACACGTATATTTCAACAGGAATATCAGGGGTCATACCAGCTTGGTCTTTATTACGGCGTAATCCCTCCAGCCCGGCATCCAGCATGGTTTGGGCAAAGGATTCGCTCTTGCCATAGTAATGGATACGGACATCCTTGTCGGCGAGGGTTTTCCAATCATGCTGCGAGTCTAGCCATGTGATGGTTTGCTTCTCGCTGAGGAATTCCTTGCCAGTGGAGTCGGTGTAACGCCAGCGCCACCAGATGGTGGTTCCGGGCGGAAGCGAGCCGCTTTGGCGCATATCCCACAGCCAGGCAACGTCTACTTCGGTACCTGGAGAAAAATCTGGGAAGGCTTTGGCGACAACTTCGCCGCAGGTGAGTTGTTCGTTTCCGTATTCGAGCGTAACGGAGACAATATCCGTGCTGGATGTGAGGGTGGCAGAGAAGGTGACAGTGTTGGGAAAATCCAGGGTGGCTGAATCAGCTTCCACGTTGGCATGAGGCGCGGCTTGAGCCTGTTGTGGGGCAAGCAGGGCGCCCGTCAGAATCAAAAACAGGACGAGTTTCTTGAACATCCTTTTCCTCCGTTCGTTTTCGCAACTATACCACTGAACTCCATGGTCACGAAAACGAATAGGACAAAGTCACGCAACTTTAGTGACATCTTACGCTCATAAACTCAGCCCTATTTAATGTCACCATGTAAAATGGACATAGATTGTTTGATTTTGTACTACTCATCTATTGGAGGCATCCATGCAACGAAACAAATTTTTCATCGGCGGCGCGCTCATTTTGGCAGCTGTCGTTTACCTGATCGTTTCCTCAACCCGAGCCAGCGCTGAATATTTCATGACGGTGGATGAGTTGAATGCGAAAGGTTCTTCGGCGATCAACCAAAGCGTCCGCCTCTCCGGCGCGGTTTTGGGTGATACCATTCAATATGACGCCGCGACTCTAACATTGACCTTTGATGTGGCGCATGTCCCTGGCGATAATGCCGAGATCGAAGCGTTGGGCGGTCTGGCTGTGGTGTTGAACCAGGCAGTCAATGACCCGACCCGTTCGCGGATGACAGTTGTATATGAAGGCGTCATGCCAGACCTGCTCCGCAACGAGGCGCAGGCGATCATGACCGGCAAACTGGGCGATGACGGCGTCTTCCACGCTGAGGAACTTCTGCTCAAATGTCCGACTAAATATGAAGAAGCCGTTCCTGAGCAGGCGGCGAACTAACCAATCAGCCTGATGGGTGTTATATCCATCAGGTTTTGTTTCTCACTTCACACCCTCACCCCCACTCCCAAAAGGAGCGGGGAGAATAGTAGGAAAGAAAATATGCTCCCAGAATTTGGATACGGCGTTTTATTGGTCAGTTTTTTTGTAACGCTCTACAGCGGCATTGCTGCTGTTTATGGCGTTCAGAGTAAATCCTCCTCATTGGTGGAAAGCGCGCGACGCGCCCAATTACTCACCTTCCCGCTTGTTTCGCTTGCATCTGCGGTGTTGATCTATTTGTTGGTCAACAATCATTTCGAGGTTTCATTCGTCTATGAAGTGACCAGCAGCAGCATGCCGACCTACCTTAGAGTGACCGCCTGGTGGGGCGGGCAAGCCGGTTCGCTTTTGTTTTGGGCTTGGTTGCTAGCTGTCTTTACCTCAGCGGTCACCATCCGCAAATGGGACCGCGATCTTGAATTTCTGCCGTGGGTGATCGTGGTTTCATCGATCACACTGGCATTCTTCCTTGGCATGGTGGTCTTTTACGAGAATCCCTTCACCCGCTTTTGGAATGTTGGCGGCGAGATCATCCCCAGCATGTTCGCGCCTGCTGCGGGTGCAACCGTCTTCGCTCCACAAGATGGACAGGGATTGAACCCGCTCCTGCGCCACCCGGGCATGGTCATTCATCCGCCCATGCTTTATCTTGGCTTCGTCTCTTTCGTGATTCCTTACGCCTTCGCGATGGCGGCTCTCATTACCGGCCGCACCGATGACCGTTGGATCCGCATTACCCGCCGCTGGACTCTTTGGGCGTGGCTCTTCCTTTCGTTGGGTCTCGTGCTCGGTGGACGTTGGGCATATGATGTTTTAGGTTGGGGTGGTTATTGGGGTTGGGACCCGGTTGAGATCGCGGCATTCATGCCGTGGCTGACGGGAACTGCCTTCCTGCACTCTGTCATGATCCAGGAAAAGCGCGGTTTGCTCAAGCACTGGAACATGATCCTTATCATCTTGACCTATGCCCTGGTCGTGTTCGGCACCTTCCTGACTCGCTCCGGTGTGCTCTCTTCGGTACATGCTTTTGCGAACAGCCCGATCGGACCCATGTTCATGGCTTTCGTTTCCCTGACTCTGATCGCATCGGTGGCTTTGCTCATCAAGCGTTGGCCCGAACTTCGCAGCGAAACGGAAATGAGCTCCATGCTCTCGCGTGAGGCACTCTTCCTTCTAAATAATCTGCTCTTTATGGGCATTCTTGTCGTATGCTTCTGGGGTGTGATTTCTCCGCTGGCTTCTGAACTTTTCACTGGAACAAAGATCACGGTCGGACCTCCCTACTATGAACGCGCGACCGGTCCGCTCTTTGCAGGTCTGCTTTTCTT
Source organism: Anaerolineae bacterium (assembly GCA_017303655.1). GTDB lineage: Bacteria > Chloroflexota > Anaerolineae > Anaerolineales > Villigracilaceae > Villigracilis. The sequence goes on along the minus strand of JAFLCE010000116.1, from coordinate 26 downwards.
GATGGCAATCGCGCCGCTCTCTGCCT
>JAFLCE010000115.1 GCA_017303655.1 Anaerolineae bacterium | reverse complement strand
AGTCCCTCACTCATTATTAATCGCTTGAATCCTAATCTAGTTAAGAACAACGACATGCTTTCAGCAGAAGATGTGTTGGACTTGCTGGGCATCCGCTTGATCGGGATCGTGCCCGAAGACGAAAATGTCATCATCGGTTCGAACCGCGGCGCACCCGTCGTTACGGATGGGAAAAGCCGTGCTGGGCAGGCGTTCCGTAATATCGCCAAACGCTTACAAGGTGTGGATGTTCCCTTTATGGACCTTACAGCTCAAAGTGGATTGTGGAATACCATTCAACGCCTTGCAGGGAGGAAGTAGCATGAACTTCTTCTCACGCAAACGCAGCGCATCCAGCGCAAAAGAACGCCTGCAGTTGGTGCTGGTACATGACCGTACAGACCTTACGCCCGCGCAATTAGAGTCATTGAAAGATGATCTTTTGAAAGCGATCTCGCAATATATCGAGATTGATCCTGATGCCGTTCGAATTGAACTGGAAAAAGACGGACGTTCACAACGCCTGGTGGCGGATATTCCGTTAAAAAGCACATCACGGCAGCGCGCGGGTTGATTCATTAAATTAGAGGCATGGATCAACTCGCGGCGACGCGGGTTGCATCCATGTTTTTTATTATGGAACGTGGACTCTCCTGGAGAAATTTCGATTTTCTTTTGCTCGGCGCTGTAATTTTGGCGTCGGCTTTTGGCACGGTTATGATCCGTTCTGCCATCGCCGGGAATGAGATCTTACAGCCTTTAATTGCGCGTCAGGTGTATTTCGCCATTCTTGGCGTTGTGTTGATCTTTATTCTTGCTTCCATTGATTATCGCTACTGGCTGGCTTTGTATCGTCCGATTCACTTTGTGATTTTGGGATTCCTGATCACATTGACAGGTTTTGGTCAGACGGCATTTGGTGCCCAACGTTGGTTTCAAGTCGGTGTGCTTTTCCTGCAACCAACTGAGTTTGCCAAGATCGTTGCATTGATTGTGTTGGCACGTTACTTCGATGTGACTCGCAACCAACCGCGTGACTTGCGCTGGGTGTTTGGTGCAATTTTTCGCGCCATGTGGATTATTGGCTTGATCCTGTTACAGCCCAATTTGAGCAATGTGATGGTGCTTTCTGTGATCTTGGCGATCATGCTCTGGGTAAATGGCATTCAAGTCCGGCACGTTGTGTCGGCAGCCCTGCTGGGAGTGTTGGCTTTAGGTAGTGTTATCGCACTCTCTGTATTAGGTGTGAAAATTCCTGGTTTGCAGGCGTACCAACAGGAACGCATTGTGAACTTCGTTGTGCCCAACCCAGACGATACTTTCGGGAATCGCTATAATGTTCAGCAGGCATTGATCGCTGTGGGGTCGGGTGGGGTTTTCGGCGAAGGCTATGGACATGGCACACAGACCCAGTTACGTTTTCTGAAAGTCCGTCATACCGACTTTATCTTTGCTGCCACTTCCGAAGAATTCGGAATGACAGGCGGTGTCCTGATCATCTTAACACTTGGGGTCGTGGTCTGGCGCTGCATCCGTGCCGCGCAGAAAGCCAAGGATGTGGCAGGTTCAATGCTTGCGATTGGTGTGGCGACCTTGATATTTTTTCAAGGGGCGGTCAATATTGGCATGAATTTAAATCTATTGCCAGTTTCCGGGTTGCCACTCCCATTTATTAGTTATGGCGGTAGCGGTTTAACGGCATTAATGATCGGTATTGGTTTTGTCGAGTCGGTCGTTATGCGCCAACGCGAAATGGATTTTTAGATTAAGGAGATTTTTTTGTCAGTCAAACCTGCTCGCACTCGTATTGCCCCATCACCAACCGGACACATGCACCTCGGTACGGCGCGCGTCGCTTTGTATGATTATTTGCTTGCCAAAAAGACTGGCGGGCAGTTCATTTTGCGCATCGAAGATACCGATCTCAAGCGTACAGTCCCCGGCGCAGAACAGGAGATTATGGACGGTCTGCGCTGGCTTGGATTGCAATACGACGAAGGTCCAGACATTGGCGGACCACACGGACCTTATCGCCAGACTGAACGCCGCGAAATTTATCAAGCCCATGCAAAAGTTCTTGTGGATAAGGGACATGCTTATCCCTGTTTTTGCACGCCTGACCATCTTGATAAAGTTCGTCAAGAACAAATGAAGCGCAAGGAAAACCCGCATTACGATGGAACCTGCCGCGTTCTTGCTCCTGACGAAGCCGCGAAACGAATTGCCAATGGTGAAGCCTACACTATCAGATTCAAGATGCCGCAAGATGGCGTAACAGTGGCGCACGATCATTTGCGCGGCGACATCACCACCGATAACAAGCAACTCAACGATCAAGTCATCCTCAAGACCGATGGCTTGCCAACCTATCATCTCGCTGCCATTGTGGATGACCACGAGATGCAGATCACACACGTCATGCGCGGATCTGAATGGTTGGGTACTTTTCCGCTACACGTCAACATCGTGCGCGCCTTCGGTTGGGATGAACCCACCTGGGTGCATCTCTCCGTTTTTCTCAAGCCAAGCGGCAAGGGAAAAATGTCCAAGCGTGAAGCGGCTCAAGCCATGAAAGACGGCTACTCGATTTTTATCAAAGATATGCAGGAACTTGGTTTCACCCCTGAAGGCGTTTTGAATTGGTCTGCCCTCATGGGCTGGGGCGTCGCTGAAGATGATGTGATGACCGTCAACCAAATGCTGGATCGTTTCACTATCGACTCGTTGACTCCTTCTCCCGCCGCGATCAATTTCCAAAAGTTGGATCACTTCAACGCGACCCACATCCGCCTCCTGACGACCGAAGACCTGGCAACCCGCCTCAAGCCTTACTTCACCCGTGAGGGACTCGCCGTCCAAGATGATGTTCTACTGAAAATTATTCCGCTCATTCGCGAGCGTCTTACCACCCTTGATGATTGCATTTCTTTCGGGGCATTCTTCTTCAAAGATGAAGTGACGCCATTGCCTGAAGAGCTCATCGCCAAAGGACTGGATGCCAAGCAATCGGCAGAGATCGCTCGCAGGGCGTATCAAATTCTGGCAGCGCAACCAGATATCAGTCACGAGAGATGCGAGCCGCCTTTGCGGGCATACGTCGAAGAAAGCGGACTAAACGCCAATCAGGTCTTCGGCATCCTACGCGTCGCTACGACAGGACAAAAAGTTAGCCCTCCGCTGTTCGAAAGCATGGAGATCATAGGGCGCGATGTTTGTCTACGGCGGATTCAAAACGCAATTGACATTCTTGAAAAAATGTAAACAAAAAAGACGGAGCAATTGCTCCGTCTTTTTTGTTATTGCTGTTCTTCTTCAACATCCGTTCGATAAATGATTTGATACGCAGGCATGTTCAACCCGCCAATACTGACCTCGATGAGCTTCCCGTGAATTTGTGCCTCTTCAGGGATCATATCCATGGCTTCTTTGGTGATGAGAATTTCATCTGCCTTGCCGAGGTCTTCGCCCATTTTACAAGCGCGGTTGACCGGGTCGCCAAACATATCATCTTCATTAAGAATCAATATTTTTCCATAATCAATGCCGATGGAGACATGAATATCCATGTCTTCGGTGGTCAATAGGTTTGCAGCTGCCATGGCATGTTGAATGGTAATGGCAGTACGCGCGGCAGAACTTGGCTCCGGGAAGACGGCAAAGCAATTATCCGCTTCGAATTTGATGATGCGCCCACCATAATTGGTGATGATCGGCTCAACAGTTAATTGCATACGGCGGATCATGGAAAGATAATGCACAATGCCATACTTGCGGGTCAACAACGAAAACCCAGACATATCCAAAACGAAGGCGGTGTTCTCACTGCCATAGCGCTGCCAAATGGATTCTTCCAGTTGCTTCCGTTTAACGGGTTCTGATTCTTGAGAATAATTCAGCAAGGTTTCTTGAAGAATGGGGTCTTTGGGCTGGATGTGCATAAGCTCATTATAACGAAAAGACAGCCAATTTCATCTAGGCTGAAGCGGTTTTGCAAGGAATACTGGCGAAGCCCTTTATGTTGCTCTTCGATATAAAGCCATTTCCCAAACGAACAGCCTGCGTGTGGCGATGCGTTGCAAGCCTTCACTGTTCAACAGCGCTTCCATTTCCTGAATTGGATGGACAAAGACCCGGAAGGGATCCTTTCTCAAGCGCTGAAAAAAGTTCATTGAGGCAATTACAGCTTTTATGTACCAGACCTCACGTGGGTAGGTCATCGAAATTGCTTTGCGGCTCTTCGATGATGCTGCTTTCAATAACTCATGCATGTTAGGGTAACAGCAAACCACTCGGTCTAGTGTGACCACATCTGCCTGTGGAAGGTCAGCCGCAACGTCGGTGAAATCGGCATGGATAAATTTAACCTGCTCACTATGCCTCAAACGTTTGGCTTCTTCAGTGGCAATCTTCAAATAAGCGGACGATGCATCTACATGTGTCGCTTCACTCGCCACATCCTTCAACAACTCGTGATGGATCGTCCCGATTCCGCCGCCAATATCCAGCAGAGATGCCTGCTTTAATCCTAGAGATCGCACGGCTTCAAGGATCAATTTCGTCTGCTTTGCCGGTCCACGGCGGCGATAATCTTTGAGGTTTGCTTTGGCTTCATCTTCGCCAAAAGTATTGTTTTCCATTTCGCAACAATTGCAAGGCATATTGACTCGCTTTCAGTTAAGTAGATATAAGATATTTTCCCATTTATATGGTTTGTGTGCAAGAAAAAACAGGCACACGTTTTCGTGTGCCTGTTTCCTTTAAATATCGCCCGGCTCATCTGCCATGCGGACGATGCGCGGGGTGAACTTGCCGATCACATCCACCAGGTCGTGCTGGGCTGTGATAACGTCTTCGATCTGTTTATATGCCTGCGGTGATTCGTCGATACCGCCGCCGAGCAGAGTGACTCCGCGTTCTTTGAGGTAATCATCCCGCTCGCGCTTGCTGATGGAGTTGATGGCAACTCTGCGGCTCATCTTGCGACCGGCTCCATGCGAAGCGGATTCAAGTGACTCGCTCACGCCTCTTCCTCTAACAACATAGCCTGCATCTCCCATCGAGCCGGGGATTACGCCGAGAACACCAGCACCCGCGGGCGTGGCTCCTTTGCGGTGGACGATGACTTCGCGCCCATCGGGGAGTTTCTCGTGCCAGGCGAAGTTGTGGTGATTTTCAACCACCGCTACTTCTTTCAGTCCAACGGATGCCGCCACGCGCTTGTGGATGATATTGTGATTCGCCGAAGCAAACCGTCCCGCTAATTCCATTGAGAGCCAGTATTCCTGACCATCTTCTGAATCCAGCGCGAGCCATGCGAGGTGGCGGACGCTCTTATCAAGGTCGGGGTGTTTTTCCATTGCCAGTTTGCTGAAGCGGTCTGCGATCTTGGCTCCGACTCCACGGGAACCGCTATGCGAGAGCAAGGCAAGATATTCGCCGGGCTGTAGTCCGAACATCGGCTCCTGTAAGCGGAACGAACCCCATTCCACGAAGTGATTACCCGTACCGCTGGTGCCGAGTTGATTCATGGCGGTGTCTTTGAGAGTCTTGAGCTGGCGTGTAGCCATCCAGGCGTCATCGTCTAAGACTTCGTGCTGGGCACGTTTACTGCCTTTCCAGGAAGCACCCATACCAAAAGCAGTTTCGTCCATGAGCGCATTTTCGAACATGCCCTTTTTCTGTCCAATGAGGATGGGCGAGACTTCATACAGCGAGAGTCGCATACGGCAGGCAATGTCCACACCGACGGCGTAGGGGATGACGACGTTCTCAGTCGCCAGCACGCCGCCGATGGGCAGACCATAACCGACGTGTGCATCGGGCATAAGCGCGCCAGTGACCGTCACGGGCAGGCGCATGGCGTTCTCCATTTGCTTGATCGCTTCCGGGTCGATATTGTCCGTGCCCCAGATGGGGAAGGGTAAAGGTGACTCGAGAAGTGTGTCTTCGGATGGCTCGTCTTTCTTATTTTTGCGCAGGATCTCGCGGGCGAGGTCGGCGAGCAAGGTGTCGGCAAGGAAATTGCCCGGGTTTTGGCGAACCGCTTCGAGCGTGGAAAGAGCCGTGTCACGTTCCATGCCGGAGGCGATCATTTTATTTCCGGCTTCTTTGGCAAGACCGATACTTTTTCCGTCTTCCCAGTTGTTGAGTTTCAGGATTTTTCCTGTGATGATGTCCATGAGATTGTCTTTCTGTAGGTCAGGCTTGAAGCCTGACGAACTTTATTGGCGGGCTACATACCCATGCTGGGCACTTAGCCCGCCCTACGAATCGATTGGGTCAGGCGGGATGCAAGCTTCATCAAAATTAATTGTAGTAAAAATTTCTGCCTGCAAAACCCAGTTACCATTTTGTGTCCGCTGCCATTTGGCGGCGTAGACACCAGATGCGTGGGCGAGTTTTGTGTTGATCGAATACTCGCCTTGCCAATTACCAAGTTCTTCGGCGATGCCCCAAGAATCATTGGGGGTGATCTCCCGCGGCGTTCGACGATAGACGGAGGTCGGGTCGTTTTGGAAAAGCTCTGCCCAACGTATTTCTTCCTCGTCGGCTCCGTGGAACTGGTCGCTGCGACCGGTAACCAGATGATAACTCGCAGCCAGTAACGGGCGGATACGCTTGGCGTCCTTCTCAGCGATGGCGTGGTTGAAGGCTTCGCGTGCGGCGCGGATGAGGTCGGTGGAGGTGGGTTGGGTCATGATGTTTTTCCTTTTCCAAATTAGGGGCGACCCGCCAATATGGTCGAGTATTTTATCAACCCTGACGGGTCGCCCTTACGATTATGCAGATTCTTCCAATTTCCAAAGCTCACGCATTTCCTGACTCTTTTCCAAGAGTTCATCGAGCGTGCCTTCGGATTCAACTTTGCCGTCTTTGAGGACGATGATATGGTCAGCGCGCCTCAAAAGCGGACGGCGATGGGAGATGACGAGACAGGTGAGTTCGTTGCCTGATTCAAAGATTCGTTCCCAAAGCTGTTTTTCGGTTTCCACGTCCAGCGCACTGGATAGGTCATCGAAGACGACCAGTTCAGGTTCACGGATGAACATGCGGGCGGCAGCAGTGCGTTGAGCTTGCCCGCCGGAGAGTTTTACTCCGCGTGAGCCGACCATCGTTTCAAGGTTGTCGTCGAGGATTTCCAAATCTCTGTCCATGACAGCGAGTTTGGTAGCTTTGTAAATTTCATCATCAGTTTTGTTCATGCCGAGCAAAATGTTATTTCGCAGCGAATTGCTGAACAGGCGCGGAACTTGCGCGGTGTAGGCGCATCTTGGTGGAACTAAGAAGTTGCCAGCGTCGGTGATAACTTGCCCGTTCCAACGGACTTCGCCTGAGTCGGCGGGGAGTAGTCCGAGCAGTGTGCGGAGTAATGTCGTTTTGCCAGAGCCGATGCGACCAGTGATAACTGTCAACGAGCCGCGTTTGACTTTGAGTGAAATGTCTTCGATGCCGTTGACCGAATTAGGGTAGTGAAAGGTCAAATGGTCAGCGACCAGTTCATTCAGTCGGTCTGAGGCGGTTTTTGTCGCATAAGTCACATCGGGCAGGTCGCCATCCAAATCTATTTTTGCGTGTTCGACGAGCGCATCCAGTGGAGCATTTTCCATCAGGCGGTACATGCGTTTGACGGAGACATCCATTTGTTTGTAACGCGCCCAGAGCATACCGCCGAAGGTGGTGAGATCGCCCATGCTTTGCAGGAGGTAGACGAAGAGCGAGAAGTCGCCGAGGGTGAAGTTGCCCGTGCGCATGGATTGACCGACGAGCACGAGAATGACGCCGGTGCCAAGCGTGGACGTGTTGCGATAGAGCGAGCCTAACACTTCGTCGAACAGTTTTTCGCGGACAGTTAACTTGCGGCGCTCATCATTGATCTTGTGAAAGTAATCGATTATGCCTTTTTCAGCAGTGGCGATCTTGACGGCTTGGACTGCACCAAAAAATTCACCGATGAAGCCGGTCACTTTGCCGGTGGCTTGACGCGACGCACTTCGATAATGTTCGATACGCCTCGTGGCGATGTTTGCAACGATACCGACAATAACGAGTGGGATGAGCGCCATGATCGTGACCGATGAGTTGATCTGTGTCATCAACACAATGGAGATGGCGACGATGGCAAGACCTACCATCACATCATTTATAAGAATGACGAAGAGTGGTAATTCGATTACATCATTTTTGAAGCGACTCACGGCTTCGCCTGCCGAGTCGGGCAGCTGCGATGCACCAGGACGATTGAGAATGTGTGTAAGCAGGTTCTTGCGAAGCAGCGTGCCCATGTCTGCGAAGATGGGTACATCGGCGTAGTAGAAGCCATAACTGGCGAACACACGTCCGATCCAGGTGGCTGCGAAAAATGCGACGATTGCCCAAATGCCAAAGGTTAGTTGTGCATCACCGGTGAGGAAGTCGAAGAAGGCTTTGATGATGAGTGCAGGCGCAACCTGCCAGCAGAAGCGGATGAGTGCAACGGCGGCAAGGTCCACGAACCATAGCCAGGGGCGAAAGCGGATAAGTTCAAGCACAACTTTCCACGCGGGCAGGGCGGGGAGGTTGAGGTCTTTTGGGTTGAGGGTTGTTTCGGTCATAGTTAATACCTTTTTCAAACACAAAGGGCACGAAGTACACAAAGGGGAAGGTTTGACAAAGGTTTTCCTTAGTGACCTTTGTGTCCTTCGTGTTTAATTATTTTTACGCCAATACTTCTTCCAAACCCGTTTGCAGCAATTGATAAAACCTTGCATTCGGGTTCGCCGCCAGTTCTTTGCGATTACCGTATTCGAGCACGGAACCGTTATCAAGAATGAGTACATCATCGGCGCGGTGTACCGTGTCTAGTCGATGGGCGATGATGATGGCGGTGCGTCCCTTCAACAGTTTGTCTATCGCGTGCTCAAGTTTCTGCTCGGTGGCAGGGTCAAGGCGGGATGAAGCTTCGTCGAGGATCACCAGACCGGGATTTCGCAAGAAGACTCGCGTGAACGCCAGTAATTGCGCCTCACCTGCGGACAGGGACCTTGATCCTGTTTCCAGTTCAGTGTCCAGACCGTTGGGCAGGGTTCGGAACCAGTCGCCGAGTTCGAGGTCTTCGAGAGTAGCAATGATCTTCTCGTCGAGTATCGAACGGTCGAAGAAAGTCAGGTTCTCGCGGATAGATGCTCGGAAGAGTTGCACATCTTGAGTCACAATGGCGATGTTCTGTCGCAGCGATTCCAACTGGATATTGCGAATGTCCTCACCGTTGACCTTGATACTGCCTTCGTTCACATCGTACAGGTTGAAGATCAACCGTCCGAGGGTGGTCTTTCCGCTTCCAGTACGACCAAGCAACCCCAAAACAGAAGCAGGCTTGAGGTCGAGTGAGAGGCGCTTGATGACGGAGTCTTCGCCGTTGTACGAGAAAGTCACATCCTTGAATTCCAATGCGAGCGGATATGAGTCGATTAACTTGCCTGTCTCATTCTTGGATTCAGGTTGGAATTGTTTGAACTCGGTCAGGCGTTCGACGCAGGCGCCAATCGTTTGGAAACTTTCGATCTCATGCGTCATTGCCCAAAAGGGTTCTTCGAGTAGGTTGAGATAGTGGACGAAAAGATAAACCGTGCCGATGGTGACGACGCCCGCAGTGAAGAGCCAGTATCCGCTGGTGATGGCGAGCAGGGTGCCGATTGTGAGTGAAAGACCCATCGCGTTTTCAATGATCCAGCGTTTGAAGTGCGCGCGACGATTGTGCTTGAGGATCTCGGCTTGATGGCGGAATAACTCACGGATGGAGAATCCCACCGCACCGCTTGAGCGGATGTCTTCGGTGCCTGCCAATTGCTCTTCAATGAAGCCATACATCTGACCTTCGGCTTCACGCCTTGCTTTTTGATGCGGCACCGCAATGTCTTTGAGCCTGCCAAGCACACCGATGGTGATTGCGGAATATACAGCGAATGCCAAGCCCACGCGCCAGTCTTCGAGCGAGAGGGTGACTAGAATGCCGATGAGTAAAAGTCCGTTCGCCACGAGGTTGAGCGCGAATTGCGAAAAGAAGGTCGCCAGTTCGGTCACATCGCCGTCGATACGTTCGATCAACTCGCCGGGATTGTGGTCATTGTGAAACTTCATACCGAGTTTAAGCGCATGTTCTGCAAGTTCGGCGCGCAAGGCGTTCGTGGCTGTCCATGCGACATTTTCACCGAGGTAGGTCACCAGGATGTGAACGCCTTGCTGAAGCAGGGCAATGCCGATAAAAGCAACCGCCGTCCATGTGAGCGTGGAGAGGGCTTCACCTGCCAACGCCGAGTCGATAAAGCGACGCATGACTTGCGGTGCGAAGATGCGTAAACCGATGCTGCTGAAGAGCATCACGGCAAGCAATGTGAACCGTCCGCGTTGAGGGCGGATGTGGTCGGCGAGCAGGTTCCAGTAGGATTTGAATGATAGGTTCATGTTGTAAGCGGACTTTCTAACGGATTCACGGATGAAAACGGACAAAAAAACACGGCGCAGGGTGCGCCGTGTTTGAAAAAACACAGGAATTGAAGCCGTAGTTAAACGGTCAATGGGCGCACTTCAAGTAGGTACATTATTCGGTTGGCTTTTTTACGCAGAAGATGCAAAGACATTTGAAGTGCGTTCCTTTCTTTTGAGATTTAATTACTCTTGCAGTTTACATGAGAGTGGGATGAGTTGTCAAGGCAATTCACGATTTTCGTCATCCTGACAAACCCACTAAACGGACTACAATTACATCGCTATGGAGGCTTCGTGAAAACCATTTTACGGGTGCGTTATTGGCGCATCATTTTGTTCTTTGCCCGCGTCACAGCGAGCATTATTTTCTGGGATATTCTTCTGCGGCGCATTGGGCTTGGCGCTTGGGCAAAAAATACCCGTCCGCAGCGGCTGCGAAATATTGCAGTGCGCTTCCGTGCCTTGGCGATCCGCCTCGGCGGCGTGATGATCAAAGTGGGGCAGTTCCTTTCGGCACGTTTGGATGTGCTTCCGCCCGAAATCACGGATGAACTTTCAGGATTGCAGGATGAAGTTCCGCCCGTGGATTATGAATCCATTCGCCTCCAGACCGAACTCGAGCTTGGTTCTGCCATCGAGAAAGTTTTTCTCACTTTTAACAAAGAACCCGTCGCCGCCGCCTCACTGGGACAAGTCCATCGCGCGCGCTTGTTTCCAAACGAGGCTGAGAGTGTTGGCTTTGAAAACGTCGTTGTGAAGGTCCTACGCCCCAATATCGAACAAGTCGTCGAAGTGGACATGTCTGCAATCCGCGTGGTGGGTGGCTGGCTCAAACGCTACAAACCCGTCAGCGACCGGGCGGACGTCCCTGCCATTGTGGAGGAATTTGCCGCCGTCTTAAACGCGGAGTTGGATTATCTCTCAGAGGGGAAAAATGCCGAGACCTTTGCAACCAACTTCAAAGACGATGGAGGCGTTCACGTCCCGCGTGTCGTTTGGAACCGCACCACGCGTCGCGCGCTAACGCTGGAAGATGTCACTGCCATCAAGATCACCGATTATGGCGCTATTACAGAGGCGGGTATCAGTCGCGCCAAAGTGGCGGATCGTTTATTAGCAACCTACTTAAAGCAGATATTTGAAGATGGTTTTTTTCATGCTGATCCGCACCCTGGCAATTTGTTCATCCTGCCGTTGAACGAGAAAGATGAAGATGGCTCGACGAAGTTCCGCCTGACCTTCATTGACTTTGGCATGGTCGGTCGTATGCCCGAAAAACTGGTAGAAGGTCTGCGTGAAGTGGTCATCGCGGTGGGGCTGCAAGATTCTGCGCGTTTGATTCAAGCCTACAAGACACTAGGAGTCTTGCTACCAAGTGCAAATACAAAATTGTTGGAAGAAGCCAGCGCCCAGGTTTTTGAACGCTTCTGGGGTATGAGCATGAACGAACTGCGTAATATCCAACATCGCGACATGATGAAGTTTGGTCTACAGTTTCGCGAGTTGATGGCATCCATGCCGTTTCAGGTCCCCGAAAATTTATTGATCTTGGGCAGGACAATCGGCATTCTTTCAGGGATGTGTACTGGCTTGAATTCCGATTTCAATCTGTGGCTGCAACTTGCGCCGTATGCGAAGAAATTAACCGAAGGTGAAGGCGGCTCGGTCTTTGATACCTTCCTGAACGAAGCCGGAGATTTCTTCAAGACTCTCATCGCCATCCCCGGCAGAGCGGAACGCGTCCTGAGTCGCATCGAACGCGGACAGTTGAATGTGGAAGCGCCGCTGGTCAATTTGCAGATCAGTTATCTGGAAAGGTCACTCAACCGCCTAACCGGTGGGGTCGTATTTTTAGGTTTGTTGATCGCAGGCGCAATTTTGTATGATGGTCATGCCTTGCTTGGGCAGGGGTTGTTTGGCGGGGCAGGGGTTGCGCTTTTTTACACTCTCTTCCTTGCACGCGGAAGACGTCCGTTTCAGTAAATAAAAAACTCCCGGTCATTCAACCGGGAGTTTTGCTTTATGCAGATTTTTCTTCCGTCTTCTTGATGGCCGCATCGATTAAACTGCGGAAGGCAAGCAGCGCTTCCTTGCGGGCGGCGCGGCGGTGTTCCAGAAAACCGGGCGGCAGGATGGTCTCCATGCTCTTGCGCATTTCATCACGCGCAGCTTTCATGTGCTCCAACGCCTCAGGCGGAATTTGATCTCTCATGGATTTTCGTTTTTCTTCGCTCATGGTTTACTCCTTATCTACTTTGATTATAGCACCAACAGTTTTTACGGTCCGG
>JAFLCE010000114.1 GCA_017303655.1 Anaerolineae bacterium | reverse complement strand
ATCGCAATCTCAAATCCATGTTGCGGCGGCATGACATCGTCAACCAGTTCACGCCCGCCACCGACGAGCAATGGATCTACCGTGTAGGCGATCACATCCGACGCGCGAACATTGGCAGCGCCATTCGCAACAGCTTCGTCCCTGCGCCCTTTCATTACATTCAACTTTTTCTCTCGCCGCGTTTTTGGGGCATGCTCACCCTGCGTGACATGCTCTCCATTTTCAATGTCTGGTCGGTGCTGGTGATGGCGCTGGGCATCGATCCCTTTGTTGAGAATCAGCCGATGGAGGGTTTCACTTTTGGCGGCGCGCTCAAGAAATGGGGACCCGCCTTCCGTTCGCTCTTTTTCGGTCTCACCCGCAACGGGCTCGCCACCGACCCCGATCAAGTTCCGCTGGCGGGCTTCCTCGCCTTCCTGCGTTTTTACACCCTCATGCGCCGCGACGCCTGGGCGTTCGAATATCTTCCGAACGGCGGTGGCGAGGTCTGCGAAAAACTATCGGCGAAGATTCAAAGCTTGGGCGGTGAAATTCGATTCAAGTCACGAGTGAAGCGTGTAGAAAAGGATGAGGCGTGGGCCGTGCATTGGGAGCAGGATGGAGTCAGCGGTGTGGATACGGCTCCCTTTGTCATCCTCGCTTCAGACTCACCCGGAGCTGAATCGATCATCAAAAGCAGTTTCCCCGCTGACGATTTGTTCTTCCCGCATGGGCTTGGTCATGCAGTCATCCGTTTGTGGTTCAGCAAGTCGCCGCGCCGCGGACCCGAAGCGGGCATGTTCAGCGGTGACTTTGTGATGCACAATTTTTTCTGGCTCGAACGCATTTATGACTCGTACAAAACGTGGCACACTGAAACCGGCGGCGCGTGTATTGAAGCGCATGTGTACGGACCGCCCAATGTGCTGGCTCAACCCGATGCGGTTTTGCTGGCGAATGTGATCACGGATGTGAACCGCGCCTTCCCCGAGTTGAAGGGACATCTCATCGCGCCGTATTTGCAGCGCAATGCGGGTACGCATACGCTGCCGTCGCTGGGCAAACGAGGAACGCATTTGGGAATTGAAACACCGTGGGAGAATCTTTTTTGCGCAGGCGACTGGGTACGCCACGAAACGCCCGCCTTCTTTTTAGAACGCGCCTGTGTCACCGGACTCGAAGCTGCAAATCGTGTGCTGCGTGCAAAAGGCTTGGACGAATTTACAGTCGAAAATTATCCGCCGCCCGAACCGATGGCAGCCTGGATCGAGAGTTTGATGATGAAGGGGAGGAAGAATAGGAAAGAGAAACGAGGGACGAGTAACGAATAATGAGTGGCGCTCACTTGCGGTTATGGTCGTAGATGGCTACGGCAATGATAAGACCAACGATTATTGTCAGGGCAAGGATAATGAGTATCATAACGTTTCTCCGCTTAAATTATACGCTGCATCCAAGCCGATGACGGGATATGAATTGCGAGTTTGATGATGAGGGAGGCAGAGAGGGAGTTAGGTAGCCTATTGTTCAAAACTAGAAACTTTCCGCCCTTTCTTCTCACAGAATTTTGGTATGTCTTTGCTTTGGAAATTTCCAAGCATTTTTCCAACAATTTCAGCATCATTTGGCGACAATAAATACTGATACTCGGTTACAGAAAATTTCTGCCGATAAGTTAGCTTTGAAAATTCTGTCTTGTTGATTTGTATTTCTCCAAATGAGGGGGCATATACCGGTAGTTCTTTCCCACAATGTTCGCATACCATTGCGTCTTTCGTCGTTATTTGAGCACAATACGGGCATTTTTTCTTGGTACTGCTAAAAACCTCATCTTCATAGTTCTTTATGAAAAGATCTATTACTCTTCTATCTGCATTAATTATTAAAGATTGCGCATTTTTAGAATCGACATCCCAATAGTTAATAATTAAATAATACAGGTTATGTTCTTCATTTGCAGTCAACACTCCTATAGCTGCGCCTACAGGACCATATATCAACGCGCCGACTACGGCCCTACCAATAAGATTTTTATTAAGCGCGCCTAATTCAGTGCGAGAAATTTGTTTCAAATTAATGATTTGAGAGATATGAATATTGTATGGTGTGGGTTGCACATTACCAATGCTAATTCCATCAATATGGAGTTGCACTCGAACAGTTCCAGGGGGAATTTTTTCTAAATTATTTTCTTCTTTGTTATAAACACCAAAAAATAAGGTTCCATCAATCCATTTAATTGGAACTCCGATTGTTAAATCAGCGGGAAGCTCTGGAAAGAGAGCTGTCTCTTCGGATTTACTCATTTCTTCTATTGGGAAACCACAATTAGGGCATGCTTTGGCTTTCTCACTTACTTGCTGGTCACATTCTGGACAGTTTATTAGTGCCATTTTATATCCTTTCAAAATACAGGAATTTGTACCGACCTTCTGCTGATTATTTTTATAACTGCCTAGTATGAACTAATTATAAGCTACCTAAAAGACCGCAAATCACTTCGCGGTCTTCACAAATTTACCAATTTACTAACTTGCCAACTCTAACTAAATCACACCCAACTTCTTCCCCAAACTCTTGAACGCCTCAAACCCTCCTACCCCACCCCCGAGTTCCGAGAGCGTCAGAAGTTTGTAAGAAATTTTACATTGCCCCTTGACGGTGCTATTTTTAGTGTGTAAGATAGGAATTAGCACTCAGGACGGTTGAGTGCTAATTCTGTGATTATTCAAAAATCAAAACCCCTTACAGGAGGCATCAAATGGCAAAAAGCAATATCTCGTTCAAACCCCTCGGCAGCCGCGTGCTGATCGAGCCCGTTGAACAGGAGGAAATTACCGCGAGCGGTATCATCCTCCCCGAAACCGCAAAGGAAAAACCCCAGCAAGGCAAGGTCTTGTCGGCGGGTCCTGGCGATCGCAATGAAAAAGGCGAACGCGTTGCAATGGACGTGAAAGTTGGCGACCTCATTCTGTTCGCCAAGTACTCTGGCACCGAAGTGAAGATGGATGGCAAGAAACTGCTCATCCTGCGCGAGAGCGATATTCTCGGCATCGTCGGCTAATCCCATAAATATAAAAAAGGAAGTGAACTATGGCAGCTAAACAACTGGTATTTTCCGAAGAAGCCCGCCGCAAGCTTAAGAACGGCATGAATGTCGTCGCAAATGCGGTATCCGCTACCCTTGGACCCAAGGGACGCAACGTAGCCATCGATCGCAAGTTCGGCTCCCCCAGCATCACCCACGACGGTGTTTCTGTCGCCAAGGAAATCGAACTCGAAGATCCGTTCGAGAACATGGGCGCTCAGCTCCTCAAGGAAGCCGCTCAGAAGACTAATGACATCGCCGGTGACGGCACCACCACCTCCACCGTCCTCGCTCACGCCATTGTGAACGAAGGTTTGAAGGCGCTCGAGGCTGGTTACAACCCGATGCTCCTCAAGAAGGGCATTGAACTCGCCACCGAAACCATTGTGGCTGAGCTCAAGAAGAACTCCGTCAAGATCGACACCAAGGAAGAAATCGCTTCTGTCGCCACCAACTCTGCGGCTGACGAAGAAGTGGGTCAATTGATCGCAGACGTGATGGACAAAGTCGGCAAAGACGGCGTCATCACCGTTGAAGAATCCAAGACCATGCAGTTCGAAACCGAATTCGTCGAAGGTATGCAGTTCGACCGCGGTTACCTCTCCCCCTACTTCATCACCAGCGCTGAAAACATGGAAGCTCAGATCAGCGACGCCTATGTCTTGATCTACGACAAGAAGATCTCCGCTGCTCAGGACATCGTGCCTTTGCTCGAGAAACTCGTTCAGCTTGGCAAACGCGAACTCGTCATCGTCGCTGAAGATGTCGATGGTGAAGCTCTCGCCACCCTGATCCTCAACAAGATCCGCGGCATGCTCAATGTGCTCGCCATCAAAGCCCCTGGCTTCGGCGATCGCCGCAAGGCTATGCTTCAGGATATCGCTGTCCTCACCGGCGGCGAAGTCATCTCCGAAGAACTCGGACGCAAGCTCGAATCCGTTACCGTTCAGGAACTCGGTCGCGCTGAGAAGATCGTCTCCGACAAGGAAAACACCACCGTCATTGGCGGCAAGGGCAAGAAAACCAACATCGAAGCCCGCATCAAGGAAATCCGCATCGAGATCGACAAGAGCACCAGCGACTATGATCGCGAGAAGCTCCAGGAACGTCTCGCCAAGTTGAGCGGCGGCGTTGCCATCATCCGCGTGGGTGCTGCGACCGAAACCGAAATGAAGGAAAAGAAGCACCGCGTTGAAGACGCCCTCTCCGCTGCCCGCGCAGCCGTTGAAGAAGGTATCGTCCCCGGCGGTGAGATCTCCCTCATCAACGCTTCGATCAAGCTCGACAAGCTCGCCAAGGCGCAGGCTGAAGAAGCCGAAGAAGTTAAGGTCGGCATCAACATCGTCAAGAAGGCGCTCGAAGCCCCGATCCGCAAACTTGCCGCGAACGCTGGTCAGGATGGCTCCGTCATCATCGACACCGTCCGCCGCACCGCGATCGAGAAGAAGAACCCGAACATCGGTTACAACGTCCTCACCGACGAATACACCGACATGATCAAGGCTGGCGTTATTGACCCGGTCAAGGTTGTGCGTGGCGCGCTCGAAAACGCCGCTTCCATCGCTGCGATGATCCTCACCACAGACGTGCTCATCACCGACATGCCTGCGAAGGAAAACGCTCCTGCCATGCCTCCTGGCGGCATGGGCGGCATGGATTACTAAAATCCGCCTACATAATTGTAGGGACGCAGCAATGCTGCGTCCCTACTTTTTTAATATATAATTTCAAGAATGTATTTCAAACGGATCGTTTTGACTCTGTTCCTCGCTGTGGGGATATCTGCCTGCGGTTCCTTCGGGACCCCGAACACGCCCACCCCTTCTGTGCCTAGTGCCACGCCTGAGCCTCCCACACCTACCCCTCCGCCCTCTGCGGCTGTTATCAATGGAGAGTACATCACCATTGCCGAATTCGAAGCGGAATTGGCACGTTTCAAAGCCGCCCAAACCGCACTGGGATTGACCGTCACCGACGAAGATGCGAATAAGACCGTCCTCGAAGACATGGTTGCACAGGTGTTGTTGAGTCAAGCCGCAAGGGAGGAAAACTTCGCAGTGACTGAAGCAAACCTCCAGTCACGCATTGATGCGTTGGCGAGTCAGCTTGGGAGCGCCGATGCGCTCACGCAGTGGCAATCCACGCATGGGTATGATGATGCTTCCTTCCGAGTCGCTTTGAAGCGTTCCATCGAAGCTGCCTGGATGCGTGACAAAATCATTGCGGGTATGCCAACCTCTGTTGAACAAATCCATCTGCGCCAGATTTTGACCTATAATGAAGCCGACGCGCAGGCGGCATTGCAAGAGTTGAGCGCCGGAACAGAGTTTGACGAACTGGCAGTACGCTTTGACCCCGTCACTGGTGGTGAATTGGGTTGGGTGCCGCAAGGCTACCTGCTCGATGCCAGCGCGGATGAAGCGGTCTTTGCTTTGCAAGCCGGTGAAGTGAGCGGCATCATCGCCACCGAAGCAGGCTTTCATATTTTCAAAGCCATCGAACGCGGCGAACATGCCCTTTCTCCCGATGCCCTGCTTGCCATGCAGGAAAATGCGTTGAAGCAATGGCTGGCAGATCAACGTGAAACCGGCGACATTGTTTTAGCGCCATAGCCTACGAATGATTTTGGAGTGACCTCATGAGCAAATACGATTACGAAGATTATTCCCCTGGCGGAGCCGCCCCCTCGCGGCTCGATATTTGGGATATGTTAAGCATCCTCACTGTAGTGATGACCTTGTGCATTGGCGCCTATTTCGTCGCCATCTTTATGACGCCCAATGCCGCTTATAACCTGCTGGCGCCTTCTCGAAATCAACCACCCACCCCCACCATCACTCAGTTACAGCCGCCCGCCACATGGACATTCACTCCGCCTGGTCCAACCGAAACAGCGACCCTTACCTTGGTGCCAACGTTTACACTTGAACCTTCTGCCACGTTAGTTTCGTTGATCACTCCTTCGGATACTCCCACTCCTACACAAACACCCAAAGCGCCTTTCACTGCTACGGTGTCGTACATTGACAGCACCATCATT
This sequence comes from Anaerolineae bacterium, assembly GCA_017303655.1. Taxonomy (GTDB): domain Bacteria; phylum Chloroflexota; class Anaerolineae; order Anaerolineales; family Villigracilaceae; genus Villigracilis. Next base: position 6,624 of record JAFLCE010000114.1, on the reverse strand, counting down.
CACCCCGAAGCCGCCTGTAACTGGCAGGGTGTAGCTGGCACGATCCTCGATGCAAGCAATGCAGATATGCTCGGTATTGCCGTGCGCCTGACCGGTTTTTATAACGGCAAGAGCAAGAACGAATTAACCGTCAGCGGCATTGCACCCGCCTATGGCAAATCAGGCTTTGAGTTTTTCCTCGGCACCGTGCCTGTGCCTTCGGACGGTCTGCTCACCATTCAGATCTTAGACCAAGCCGGGTTGCCGCTTTCAGGGAATATTACAATCAACACCTATGGAGATTGTAGTAAAAATCTGGTGCTGGTGAAGTTCAAGAAGAACCCCTAGTCAACAAAAAAATCCGCCGGGCGTCCGGCGGATTTTTTATTTATTTCACTTCCACATTCCAACTGGCATATTTCGAATTCTTCGCCCGCACCACATCTTCGTAAAAGGCTCTCAACTTCGTAGTAATCGGTCCCATCGAGCCGCTGCCGATCGGACGATGGTCAATTTTTGTGATCGCCACCACTTGTGCCGCACTGCCGGTGAAGAACATCTCGTCTGCGATAAACGCCTCGGTGCGGTCAATCGAGCGTTCTTCTACAGTCAAACCGAATTCGTTTTTGGCAACTTCCATGATCGAACGGCGGGTAATGCCCTCCAAAATATTATCTGTAATAGGCGGAGTCACCAGTACGCCATTGCGCACCATAAAGACATTCATCGCCGAACCTTCTGAAATATGACCGTCCGAATTCAGTACCAGGGCTTCATCGAACCCGGCGCGGTTGGCATCCGTTTTTGCCAATGCCGAGTTGACATACGCGCCCGCCACCTTACTGCGCGCTGGAATGGAATTATCATCCACACGCCGCCACGACGAGATGGTCACATGCGCGTTGGTATCGTTCTGGACATATGCCTCATAAGGTGATGTAAAGATCGAAAGCTCATCACGCAAGTTATGTAAACGTACGCCAATGCCCATATCCGCCTTGTAGATGGTCGGACGCAGATACACATCTTGCTGATAGTTATCCGCTTTAAGCAGGTCGATGCAAAGTTGGATCAATCCCTCTTCGTCATAGGGGATCTCCATTGCCATCATCCGCCCGGATTCAAGCAAACGCCGAAAATGATCGTATGGACGAAAAAGATAAAGCGACTTTTTCTCTGCGTTCCAATACGCGCGCATCCCGCTAAAAACTGCTGTTCCATATAAAAAACCATGCGTGGCAATATTGATCTTTGCCTCGCCAAGAGGGACAATCTTGCCCTCGAAAAAAGCATGCTTTGTGAGATCCACTTGCACCTCCTCTGTTCTAAGTTGATAAGAATGATTATACCCTTGCGGATATACCCTATATAACCCCATTGCGATGTGACCGCTTCGCTTCTCATCGCGCCGGAAACTACCCAGCCTCTCAAGCTGACTCTTGACAATCAGTCGATTCGCCTCTAAAATCTAATTCGATACTCATCAAATTAGATTTACGGAAGTAAACCATGAATGAAATGCTCGATTTTGTCAAAGCCATGTCCGACCCGGTCCGTTTGCAGATCATCGGTCTGCTCTCGCAGGGAAACGCCACACGTGAGGAAGTTGCCACGCGCCTGAATCTCTCCCCCAAAGACTCGCTAACTCATCTCGGATTCCTTGAATTTGTTGGCGCGATCAGCCAAGTGGAGGGTGTCTTCTCTCTGAACGACGATCATCTGGCGGTTCTGGCGAAGGAAAAATTATCAGAAACCCGACCCACTTTCGTGCCGGATGAGGCGTTGGATGAAAAATCCAAGAAGGTACTCAAGGCTTATCTCAATCCCGATGGCAGTATCAAGCAGATCCCCGCGCCGCCGAAATTACAGGTGATCTTGAATTACCTGGTGCAGTTCTTCGAGTTTGATACGATCTATAGCGAGAAGGAAGTCAATACCATTATCAAACGCTTCAACGAAGATAGCGCCGGTCTGCGGCGTGACTTGGTGGATGCCGGTATGATGGTACGCGAAAGCGACGGCTCGAAATACTGGCGGGTGAAGGCATGAGCGAAGAACTGGTTGCCTTTTTCAAAGTCCTCTCGGATGCGAACCGCCTCAAGATTATTGGATTGCTGGCACATCAACCCTACAGCGTGGAAGAACTTGCCGCGCTGTTAGGGTTGAAGGCGTCTACGGTGTCGCATCATCTCTCGAAACTTTCGAAGGTTGGTTTGGTTAGTGCAAAGGCAGAGAGTTATTACAACGTGTACCAACTCGACCAAAAGGCGCTGGAGGAGAAATCGCGCAGTCTGTTCTCGCAAGAGAAAATGACCGCCTCCGTCGCAGATGTGGATGTGGATGCGTACGACAATAAGGTTGTGAAAGATTACGTCCGCAAGGACGGCAGCTTGAAGACCATTCCCGCTCAAAAAAAAAAGCTGGAAGCGGTTTTGCGACACATCGTCAAGGCATTCAAAGTTGGCAAGCGCTATAGCGAGAAGCAGGTCAACGAGATTTTGAGTGCCTATCATGAAGATACAGCCTCGTTGCGCCGCGAATTAGTCGGTGCCAAGTTAATGCAGCGCGAAGGCGGCGGTGGCGAATATTGGAGAGACGAGTAATAAAAAAACTTCCCAGGCTATTGCCTGGGAAGTTTTGCGTTAAGGGTGAAACTTGAGTTATCGTTCAACGCCCCATGCAGCGGACTGGAATCCAGCGCCATGACCCGTCCGTTGGCGAAGAATGCAAAATCAAAGGTTGTAGCATCGCCAGCCTTCTTCCCAGGGATGGGCATCAATCGGGCTGTGAGCGGTTTGTTCAATCGCAGCGCCAGGGCGCAAATATCCAATAACAATGGCGTGAGTTCTTCAGTGGTTACATCCCCGGCGAGCGGAACGGTATCTAGTCCTGTTCCGCAAACTGCCGAATAAAGTAATGCATCCTTCACGGTCAATACACCTTCAGCGGCTCGCTTTGCCAAAATAGAATCTTCGAGAATGGGCTGCATAAATCCGTTAAAGCCGATGTGCGGAAAGTCCGCGCGCTCAATGGCATCGGTGAGGATGGCAGCCGCGGCAAGCGAACCGTGCAAGCCGATCTTTGGCACGCCCATGTTTTCTACAGCTTTACCAAGCGAATGAGAGTCATCGGGGAAGGGCGCGAGGGAAAAGTCAATGCCCTTGAAATCGACATGCAAATCTTTTGCGATTTTCGTGATAGCTTGCCCATGTTTTGTCATCTCATCAACAAGCCACTGTCGTCCGTCGTCAATCGTCTGTCGTCCCTCAAACGCATCTACTGCCATATCCGCACATTCGACGGCAATGCCAAAGGCGGGCACATCCGTGTTGTGATACGCGCCAGGAAAGAACGGCGCATTCGGACCGACATTCGCCAAGGCAGTGAAGTTGAGATTTGCAAATCCGTTCGGGTCAAGCGGCGCAGACTTGACAATGATCTCCGCACAGGCTTTGACCTGAGCCATGTGGATTGTCTGTGCATCTGCCATCACTCCACTGAAGAAGACGCCGTCACTTGCTGCAATCGCATCAGGTACGACCTGATAACTGTGCGGTAATTCCGGCAGAGCGGGTCCCAACGCCGCATACACTACGCCATTCTGTTTCATCACGTGTGTGAATTGCGCAGCATAGTTGGGCAGTTCATCAATATGCTTTTCGCCCAGCATGTTTGGGAAGGGAACCGTCGCCACGCGCACGGTCTGCACTTCATACCCGGCAGTCTCATATGCTGCTTTCGCTTTAGATAAAAAATCTCCCGCTTCACGCAGGATCTTTTCTTCAAGAGGATATTGGGGATTGCAAAAATAAGTTATGGATCGTATCTTCATCTCTTCTCTCTCGTTACTCTTTATTCGTTCTTTGTCTCATCACTTCAAACATCAACACCGACCCAGCGACGCCTGCATTCAGGGACTCAGTTTCTCCCGACATCGGAATACTAATTTTGCCGTTTGCCAACTTCCGCGCGGATTCGCTGACGCCTTCCGCTTCATTGCCAACGATCACAGTCACCGGCTGGCGCAAGTCCGTTTCCCAGCAAGATTGTCCATCCATATCTGCAACGTAAACTTTTAAACCTCCCAACTTTACAACCTTCTCTATCTCTTCCCAACTCATCGAATGAATTGGCAACCTGAAATGCGCTCCCATGCCTGAGCGTAAAACTTTTGGTGCGAAAGCATCCGTCGTTTCGGGTGGAATGAGAACCGCATCCACACCTGAAGCCGCCGCAGAACGAAGCAGCGTGCCAAGATTGCCGGGGTCACGGATCTGATCTGGGATGAGGATGAAATTTGGGTGATTGGTAATTGGTAGTTGAGTTAATTCAAGCACAGCCAAAATGCCTTGCGGCGCTTCTGTCTCGCTGATGAATTTCATCACACTCGCGGAGACTTCTTCCACGTCCACACCCCGCGACTTGAGACTTTCGACCTGAGACTTTCCTCTTTCGTTTAACGTCTCATCATATAAAGCAAATCGACATTTCCAATTTGCCTTCACCGCTTCTTCAACAAGCCGCACCCCTTCTGCGACAAAGGCTCCCGCCTCGCGGCGTTCCTTCGAACGTCCAAGCAGGGCGCGGATTAATTTTATTTTTGAATTCTGATTAGATGTGATCATGTGAAAGGATGAATGCGGAATGATGAATTATTGAAAGGTTGTTTTCCAAATGGTGAGAAATTCGTCGATGGTTGCTTTATCATATAACACAAGCCGAACTTGTTTCAAGCCGGAATTTACATTCTTTTCAAAATATGTTGCAATTACTTTAAAAATGATTCCCGCCGCTCTATCCTTTGGAAATCCAAAAATTCCGGTAGAGATCGCAGGCAAGGATATGGATGTACATTTCAATTCGTCTGCCACTTGCAGAGAGCCAGTTACAGCGTCCGATAAATTTTTGTCATCGTCGGATGTTTCGCCCCACACCGGACCCACAGCGTGGATCACGTATTTCGCAGGCAGAAGCCCGCCCGAGGTCCAAGCAGGATGCGCGTGTGAGACAGGTCCGTGTTTGCGAATCCACTCGTCGCTTTCCTCTTGAATCGCCGCTCCACCTTTTTTTGAGATCGCCCATGCCACACCGCCGCCGTGCGCGAGCTGTTCGTTCGCAGCGTTGACGATGGCATCCACTTCTTCGGTGGTGATATCGCCTTGCACGATCTGCAGGGATTGACCCGATGGAAATATTTTTTCGACCAGAACGGAATTCATAAATCAATTTTACCCCCGTTAAATATTGTAGGGGCGCAGCAATGCTGCGCCCCTACGGGAAATTACTTGGTTTGCGCCACGACTGCGGCGAAGGCTTGCGGATTTCGTACTGCGATATCGGCGAGCATTTTGCGGTTGATCTCGATATTCGCTTTCTTCATGGCGGCCACTAAACGACTGTAGGTGGTGCCATTCAAGCGGGCCGCGGCGTTGATACGGGCGATCCACAACTTGCGCAGATCGCGTTTGCGCACGCGGCGGTCACGAGTGGCGTACCAGAGGCTCTTGAGCATTGCCTCGTTGGCTCGCTTGAACAGGGTGCTCTTCGAGCCGCGCTGTCCTTTCGTGATCTTCAAAACTTTCTTGTGACGTAAGTGCCCTTGCGGGCCACCTTTAACGCGCATTCTTTATACCTCCTGCAAACTCGCGGGCGTCGGTGAGGTTGTCACCAGTTGCGCACACCCGAAAGCCGCACATCAAAAAATTACGACGGCCGGACGATTAGTCCATGTTGGGCGCGAGGCGCTTGATGCGCTTCACGAACTTGCGGCCCTGCACAACGATCATTTCGCTCAGGAGCCCCTTGGTGCGGTCTGAAGTGCGGCGGCGCAAGTGGCTTTTACCACCTTTGGTGCGCACCACAATCCCGGAACCGGTCATGCGAAATCGCTTGGATGTCGCTTTGTGGGTCTTGAGTTTAAATTTCTTGCCAGGTTTTGCTTTGCGTGGCATCGCTTAGTTCTCCTTTCGGGCAAATTAAACCGCGGACATTTCTGCCCGCGGACGATCACATCTTTGGGTCTTGCTCTACGCTCAGGCTTCCGCTTCGGTCTTCGCTTCAGCCTGGTCGGGTTTCTCTTTCTTCTTCGGTGCCGCAGCCTTGTTCGGAGCCATCACCACGAGCATGGTGCGTCCTTCCATTTGCGGCGGAACTTCGATCACTGCAATATCAGCCAAATCGGCAGCGATCTCTCGCAGGTCTTCCAGAGCGATCTCGGGGTAGTCCATTTCGCGACCACGGAACTTGACCGTGACACGAACCTTGTGTCCCTGCCCCAACCAGCGACGGGCGTCATCGACCTTGAAGCCACGGTGGGCTTCGTTCGTCTTCGGGCGCAAGCGGATTTCTTTGACCTCGATCTTGGTCTGGGATTTCTTCGCTTCGCGTTCCTTCTTCGCCTTTTCGTAGATGAACTTACCAAAATCCATCACACGGCAGACGGGCGGATTCGCGCCTGGCGAAACTTCCACCAGGTCCATCTCTGCGTCGCGTGCAATCTTCAAGGCTTCCTTGATGGCAACAACACCTACGTTGCCTCCATCTGGACCGATCAGGCGCACTTCCGCAACGCGGATGCCCTCATTTACTCGAAACTCGTTGGCGCTTATACGTTTCTCCTCTTGCCTATAGACAAAACAAATCCAG
>JAFLCE010000113.1 GCA_017303655.1 Anaerolineae bacterium | reverse complement strand
ATGCTCTTGCGCCGTCCTTCTCGATAAAAAATATCACTATGTACTACTGTACCATCATCGCTAACAGCCCAAACGCTTTCACTTTCTGCAATATCCATGTCTATGAATCTATCTAAAATGAATGAATTTCTTTGTGCGATAGGCTGGGTTGCGGTGCTAATAACTACTGGTTGAATGTTTTCGGGCGTGGAGATTGATGCATTATTTGTGGGTAAAGGTGTTTTAATTGAACTGCAACCCCACAAGAGAAAAATGAGTAAAGAATAGCGAATATTTTTCATGGATAAATTTTACTTAGCGCCTAACGGTTTGCGGCTCGTCCCGCATGCTTCTGTGGGATACCCGCCCTGTCACGCGGACTTGGCGAAGCCGTCCAATCATAAAACTCAGGTAGTATCTTCGCTGTCCGCTTTGTTGGGCAGAACCGATGAACGCAAGACTTATTAACTGAAAAAGAAGACATTGCCATATTGTTGAAACTTTACTGACTTTTGTTTATGTCAACTATATAAATATTTGCACTGCCAACAAAGGATAAATACTCATAGTCATGCGACCAAATTATACTTTCAACATACATGTCTGCGATTGGGCGTGTTAATTGCTCCATGTTTTCAAGACTTGGGTAATCAACTTTCCACAGAGCCTTATCTTCTGTTGCCAAAATAATATAATCGCCATTAGGACTCCAGATTGCTTGATTGAAACGAGACGCTGTTAAATCTGCTTTTTGAACGGACATATCTTGCACGTTCAAAAAAATTAGTATTGAGGATCCTTGTTCATTTGTGACCAACGACAAGCAAACACCTTTTGTTGGATGCCAATTATTACATTGCATGTCTGAAGGCATTGCCTTTAATTCTTTACTGGAAAGCGCAAGCAAATTTGAGCCAATAATTGCATATTCGCCATTTCTTGACCAATACATATGCTCCCCAGTGTATTCCCAAGTACGAAGGGTCTTGAGGTCGATCAAAAAGCCAGTTGGATAATATACCTTATGTATCCACATGTAATCCCCATTTGGCGAGATGTCTTTCGTCGCATACCTTGTAGTAATATCGGTTAGGTCATATGGCAGGTTTGCCACTTTTATTAAAGAGCGATATGTTTTTGATGAAACATCAAAAATGAGGATTACATCCTCAAACCCTGACATGCCTGTATAGAATCCATCTGCTTCAGCCAGTACATAATTGTTATTTAGCCACACGCCATGCGAATGGAGTATGGTCTTATCAAAACCTGTAGGTTGTTTTCCTTCAAAAATTGTATCTTCATTGGGAAGATAATAACTCTCGCCAGTTTCCGCATTTCCATAGAAGTGACAACACATAAAAACGCGATTCTCGTCTGATGACCAAATTGGGAGCCATGTTTGTTCGTCGAACTTGAAGTGCCAAGCAAAGTCAACCATTTTCTTATTTTTCAGATCAATCCAAGTATCATCAACTAGGATTTTATTACCACTAGGGGAAATGCCATGCAATTTTCCATTATAGGCTGCAACAAAGTCTCCATCGGCGGTAAGAGTAAAAACACCAGAAATTTCAGAAGAAATGAGAACTTCTGCCTCTGGCGACCAACGAGGCAATGGAATGTCAAGAACTCTAATCCCCTCTTTTAATTGCTCACGGGGCAACCAAGCAATTCCAGTATCAAGATTAAAAACAACTGCTTGTTTTTGTTCCGTTGTCCAATTTGGATAACGTATTACGCCTGTTATTGGGAATAATAATAAATGGCGCGAATCCATCCATTGATAACGGTGTGTGTAATATGGTTCTGCATTAGCAGCGTTCTTACTAGAGCTATTGTATCCATAATCCCAACCAGAAACACGCCGCAAATTATGACCGTTCACAATATCTAATGTCTCAATTGAATATGCGGATTGTAGCAAGTTGGGTATTTCTGTAGGATTAATGGTTGGAAGTACGCTAGGAGATGGAAGGGTGGTTATTGTTGGAGTAACTTCACTTATAGGAATTAATTTAGAGGTAGATGTGGATGTTTGTATTGGCGATAGCGTTGTTGTAGTATGTGCAACTGATCGACCGCAAGAAAGCAATAGTAGAGGTAAACCTAGATAAAAAATAATTTTTGAACAATGTCTCATTATCAAAATCCTTTCCCTGAATGAATTACACAAGATTCTGCCCAACGGTTTGCGACTCGTATTGCATTTATCGATTCGTCAATGTGTGTATGATACCCATTAATGAATAACCTGAGATTGATAATACATGCAAAAATAGCATCACTACCCCTAAAAACAAGCTCAATAGACCGAGCTTTTTGTTTCCGATTTTATAATTTATTCTACTTATAAGCCCGAAATACAAAAAACAAACCATAGCTAGTATGCTCGCAACCCAGATTGGACTTCTAAATGGAGTAAAGAGGAGAACTAAAATCAATAGAAAATTAATCAGAAAATTGCTTTTGGTCTGAAAAACAATAAGCAGGCTTTCGAAAATATCTAATAAATTTCTGTAATGAAAAGCAGTAAGATATTTTTGGATCTGAGATTTTGTTAGGAGAAGATTGTTTTTCATTATTTTGCTTCACAGGAATAATGCTGTATACCTAAGCCCATTCATTATTCTTCCATCTCTCGCAATTTGACATATACCGCTTCCAATACGCCACCTGCCACTGCCAACGCCTTATCGGAAACAAAACGGGTCAGGCTTCTATCATTGCGCGAGTCCACGTCGCCGATCTTCATGCCTTCGGTCACTTCCACACGCGGGTGAATCAGTCCGCGCAAGATTCCGTCGAACGGGCTGGTGATCGATTTTCCACCAACACTGGCGATGATCTCACCTTCTTTGCAGGTATCCCCAATGTCCTTGCGCGGCTCGATATTCCCAGCGGCGGGCGCACGCAGCACACGGCGCACATCGCCATCGGGCATGCGGGTGTCTGGCGCGGTTTGCCCATCCCAATACAACCTGCCCAGGGCGTGTCCGCGTTGGGTTTCGATCACAGCGTGGCAATTGCTCCCGGCTGTAAACCCAGGTCCGAGCCCGATATGAAGCGGGACGTTGATCGGCAATGGCTCCGGCTCCGATTTCATCAAACGTGCATCGATCACAAAGGTGGAGGCGGGACTCGTCAGAAATTGATTGTTGAGGACTCTGGCTTGCGGGTCGACTAAGACCGGAATTTCCCGCGCCTCTAACGTGACCTGAAACTGGTCTGCCGAAATTAGCCTTGCGGTTACGCCTTCAACGGTTTGCTCGCCTGCATACACGGCTTCGCAAAAAGAGACGCTGCGGCGCACTGCCAAGGGTTTATCGAGTTCCAAAATGGCAACTGGAAAACCTACCCGATGTAAACGCAGTGCCACGCCAGATGCCAAGTCACCGCCGCCACGAATGAAGATCAAAGGTTTCATAAGACTTCCTATGAGATTTTTTGCGCCTGCTCTTGAAACAGCAGACCGAACGTATAGGTGCTGATGTAAATAAAGATGAACAACGAAGAAAACACGCTGATGAATATCACCGATTGTAAACTAGGGTTTAAGGCATAGGTGATGAATTCATTCAGACGCTCCACCGGGTGGAAGATCAAGTCCCATGAATTCCAGCGTAGAAACCGCCCGATGTAAATACCCACGCCGCATAACGCGCTGACGGATAACACGAACACCCAACCCGAAATTCGCCCAAGTGCCTTACGCACCAAATTGTGCATGAGATACAACGATAATACTCCAAGCACCACGCCCGTCCATGCAAACCAGTTGATGAGCAGGTTGTCGTACCAGACTGGGATATTCTCACGCGGATGTCTTAAGTGGATCAAGTCTGTGAGGATGTAGGGCGCATTGGGGAAGAATAACAGCCAAAGAATAGCCGCCGGAACTACTGCCAATAATATGAACCTGCGCTTCTTCCCAGCAAAGGTGGATGCCATGTATGCCATCAATAGGGGTATCCATGCTAGAAAGAGATTCCACACCAAAAAGGCATAATCATCTGAGCCGCTCATCATGGTGCGAAGGCGGAAGAGTGCCAGCGAGATCAAACTCGCTCCGCTCAGCAAGCCGAAGACCGTCAGACGAAATTTGAATGGTTCCAGTTTTAAGTACATTTGTTTGAGCATACCAGTCTCCTGTGTTTTTAGAGATTGTATGGGCTTCGAGTTTCAAAGCCTGTCAAAACCTCGCAGGAATTAGACCTGGTTGACTTGGGTCGGCTGTGTGCTTGCCAGTTGTTCCGGTGAGCTTTGGGCACGCAGGTTTTGCTCTTGCAGCATATGGCTAAACGAGTACAGCAGCAAGAAGATGAACAAAAAGAAAAAGGTGTATGCTGCCGTAAAAGCTGCCAGACGCCTGCTGGGGTCAATCACGATGCCAAGGATCTCCATGGCGGTTTCGGTGGGGTTCTGAAGAATGTCCCAGGAGTTCAGGCGCACGAAGCGACCGAGGTAAATGCCAAAACTGCTTAGCCCTGAGATGATGAATACAAAGATCCAGCCTACCCAGCGATTGAAGGTGCGAGCGATGATGTCTTGCATTAAATAGAGTGAGATCACACCCAGCAGCATACCTGTCCATGAACACCAGACGACGATAATCACGTCATACCAGAGCGGGGCTTCGCGCCCAGCTCCGCGTGCGAGGTCTTGCAGATCGGTCAACATGTAAGGCGCATTGGGGAAGAACAAGAGCCAGAGAATTGCCACAAAAGGCACGGCAACATATACCCAAACCCGCTTGTCTGAAATGATGTAGGCAACATACGAGAGGATAAAAGGAATCCACGCGAGGAAGAGATTCCAGATCAAGCTTGAATGGCGAGTGGAGTCGGTGTAGATCACTCGTGCTCCCACCAGCCCGATGCAAACGAGACAGCCGAAGTTAAGCAGAAAGAACACAGCAAGGTTGTGTCGATTGCGGTAGAGGGAATTTTTTAGTCGATTGAAGGTCATATCTTTTTTCTCAAGAACAGAATCATATCCAAGTCACCGGGAGAACGACCGAGGTCGGTTAGCATGGCTGCCGCTTCGGCACGATGTTGGGTGCCGTGGTTGACCACGTGCGCCATTGCCTGCCAAAGAATGTTTTCATACTGTACCCCTTCTGTGGAGGAGTATTGGAATGGGCTATTCAATTGTTCTTCGGTAACCTGCTCTACGAATTTCATTAGTTCGGCTTCTTCTGCCAACCAGCGTTGATGCAGCGACTCGAAGGTGGGGAAGTCTTCTGGCTTTAGGCGAGCCTTGGGTGATTCGCCCATCCACCGCGTGTGCCAGATCCACTCGGCGAACAGAGCATGCACAAGGGTGCCGCGCAAGCCTCCGTGTGGGAACTGCCCGGGTGCAGTGAACAGGTCATCGGTCAGCCCGGAGGCGGCATCGAAAATCCGCTTGTTTGCCCATTGGTTATAGTTATACAGAACTTGAATATCTTGTTTTTTCATTTTTGTATCCTCATTTGAATCAGTGAATCAAAAATAGGTTGAACCCCTGATTCATGGCAGCGATTAGCGCTTCAAAAATTCTAACAGAATTGGCTGAACTTCGCTTGGCTTCTCGTAGTGAGGGATGTGCCCGCAATTTTCAATGACGTGGAATTCGGCGTGCGGGATGCCGCGTAAAATATCTGTACTGTGTTCAAAAGGCACGGTTGCATCTTGCCTGCCCCAGAAAAGCAGAGTGGGTTTTTGTAATTGCCCCACACGCACGTAGGTATCAATGAACGAGTCCAGCATTCCATTTCGCATGGTGGAAAGGATGGCACGTTTGAAGCCGATGTATTCCATTTGGATTTTGTATTTCGCTTGGAATTCCGCCACCAGTTCGGGTGTGAACAGGTCTGCTGCGATGCCTTTAACCATGCTCTCGCTTCCGACTAGACCGAGCAGGAGTTCGCCCAAAATAGGAGTCCGCACGACTTTGAGCAAAGTGGAGAGATCCACTGCCCGTGCCCCCAATGGGTCGATCAGAATGTGTTTTGAAACATACTCAGGGTATACATCTATGAACGCAGTTGTGACGGCACCGCCCATCGAAAGCCCGCACAAGTGGATGTTTTTGAAGTTCAACGCATCCAGCAGGTCTTTGAGCTGCTTCACAAAAAGTTGACGGTCATAGCTCAGGTTGGGCTTGTCTGAAAATCCACGCCCGAGCAGGTCATAACGCAAAACATGAAAGCCTTGCTGACAGAGATATTCAAAGGTGGGGTCGTAGATGAAACTGGGCACTGAGAAGCCATGCACAAGCACAACAGGCTGCCCATGTGGATCTCCACCTAATTCATAGTACGTAACTCCATCGGGCAATGCAATGAACGAACCCGGCAATTCTTTGCGGGTTTCAGCGTTCAATTCCTTAGTCTCATCAAAAAATGGAAATGGCATAGTAAAAGAGGCGCAGACTGTCTGCGCCTCGCTGTTATTTTATTTTGCCGAGGGCCCGAAGCACTCGCTCAGGCGTGAAGGGAAACTCACTGATCCACACGCCAGTCGCATCGTGGATGGCGGCGGCAATAGCAGCCGCTACAGGCAGGTATGGCAATTCGCCCATTCCACGCGCTCCCCATGGACCGTTCGGGTCGGGTACTTCCACCAAAACCGATTCCACTTTTTCTGGGATGTCCCAGATGGTGGGGATGAGATAGGTGCTGAATTGGTCCGTGAGCACGCGACCATCAGGTCGGGTTTTATATTCTTCCAGTACTGCATACCCATGCGCCTGAACTACCGCGCCTTCGATCTGACCAATCACCAAGTCTGGATTGATGGCTTTGCCGACATCATCGGCTGAGACGACGCGCTTCACACGTACATGCCCGGTGTCCGTATCCACTTCCACGTCAATAACTTGCGCCACATAGGCATATTGAAAATTCGGCATGGAGTAGCCCGTGTCATGATTCATGGGAGTGGTGGGCGGGGCGAGATATTTGAATTCAGCAATTGCCGGGCGTTCTTCGGCTTTCCATTTTTGCAGTGCGCCTTCGGCTGCACCGCGAATGGAATTACCAGCCATAAAGGTCAAACGTGAGGCGGAGGCAGAACCGGGGTTGCCTTGTGTTGCCGAATCAGAGGTGCGTAGTTCGATCTTTTCAAAAGACACGCCCAATGCTTCTGCCGCCATCTGCGAGATAACTGTATGAAGTCCCTGCCCAACTTCGGCACCGGCATGATGCAAAACGACTCGTTCGATCTCGCTCTTGCCATGCAGTTCGATCTTTGACCAGCAATTTTCGGCATACCCAAATGAAAAACCGACGTTCTTAAATCCGCAGGCGAAACCGCGTCCGCGAGCAATGCCATTTGTTTTTGCAGGCTTGCTTGCAATCTTCTTTTTCTTCCACTTATATGAATCACGCGCCGCTTCAATACACTCTGTAATACTGACCGGGTTCGGCGCTGGTGTGCCGACGCCCATCGTGTCGCCTTGTTTGAGCGCGTTCTTCAAGCGGATCTCCACCGGGTCCATGCCGAGTTTTTCAGCAAGTTTGTTCATCTGGCTTTCTGCCATGAACAAAGCTTGCGGCGCGCCAAATCCGCGAAAGGCAGCGCCGGGCACATTGTTGGTGTAAACGCCATAGACATCGGTTTTGATGTGTGGAACAAAATAGGGTCCCGACGATGTAATGGTTGCATTTCCTAAAACTTTGTTGGTGGTGTACATATAAGCGCCACCATCGCCGATAATTTCATTTTCGATCGCGATCAGTTTTCCGTCTTTGGTGGCACCCCACTTCGCACGTAAACGGACGGCATGCCGCTTGCCATGCCCAATGATCGACTCGCGGCGCGACCAGATCGTCTTCACAGGGCGTTTTAATTTCATGGTTGCCATGGCGAGCACAATTTGCACAGAAAGGTCTTCACGTCCGCCGAATGCGCCGCCGATGGCAGGGTAGATCACCCGCACCTGTTCATCTTCCAACCCCAATGCATGGGCGATGGAATGCCGGTCGGCGTGAGTCCACTGCCCGGCAGATTCGACTACGATCAAGCCGTTCTCGTCGATATAGGATAAACCCGCCTCCGGCTGGAGATAGGCATGTTCCTGCACCGGAGTCTGATACTCGCCTTCAACGATCACATCCGCATTCGCGAAGGCATTATCCACATCGCCTTTGCGGATCTTGTAATGGACGCAGATGTTCGAGTCACCCCGGTCTGGGTGGAGCAACGGCGCATCGAGGCGCATCGCAGCCACCGGGTCGAGTAGAGGCGGGAGGTCTTCATAATCCACCTCTATGAGTTTGAGCGCGTGTGCCGCTTGTGCTTCCGTTTCCGCCACAACGACCGCGACTTGATCGCCTACAAAGCGGACAATGTCTGTGTAAGGTTTGCTGGCACCGGGTCCGCATAGCACAGGCTGATCGGGAATTTGCAAGCCATACTCATTGACCGGCACATCTTTTGCTGTGTACACCGCCACAACCCCCGCGGCTGCAAGGGCATTTTCAATGCGAATCTCAATTACACGCGCATGTGCACGTTCTGCCATGAGCGTTTTCAGGTGCAGCATGCCGGTCTGGTGCAGGTCACCTGAATATTGAGTTTCGCCGGTGACCTTGCCGCGTGCATCTACACGTTGTTTAGAAGTACCAACCGATTTATCTGGCATGGAGTTATCGTTTGTAGCGTTTGATCTTTATATTCGGAGGAGGCGCATCCAACGGACCATATTGTGCAGGTCCGACCATGCGGTAGACATAGGCATAAATGAGCGACATGACTCCGCCGATGAGGATCATGAAGATCATAGCAGTGACTGCGTATGCGTAGAAATGACGAATAGCAGTTATCGGACTAAGAATGATCATCATGCCGCTGGACCGATAGAAAAGATCGGGGTAACGCGGAGTGCCCAAAAGTTGAAACGGAATGGGCCAGTTATTATTCAACCCGTAATTGATGACCTCATAGGCGATGGCGGCAGACATGACCGGGATGACCAACATCATCACACAACCGATCCCTCGCCAGAGGAAGTGGGGTTGTCCGCTTCTTTCTTTAACGACTTTGATGGAATTACTTCTGTGTTTGCTCATGAGTACCTCTTAATCTGAATCCCTGCTGGCGGCTTCGATGGCTTTGACGATCTTGTAATAGCCCGTGCAGCGGCAGAGATTACCAGTAATGGCTTGTTCGATCTCGTGTTGAGTTGGGTTTGGTTTTTCTTCGAGCAGTTTCGCACCAGACATGATGAATCCAGGAATGCAGTATCCGCATTGCACTGCGCCATGCTCAATGAACTTCTGCTGAACGGGGTTCAAAGTATTGTTATCTGCCAACCCTTCAACCGTGATGATCTTTGCACCATGCGCTCGAGGTGCAGGCACAAGGCAAGACATCACCGCTTGCCCATCTAAAAAGACAGTACAAGCACCGCATTCGCCTTCGGCACAGCCTTCTTTGGTGCCGGTCAGCATGCCTTCTTCACGCAGAAGCCGCAACAAGGTTTTGTCGTGACCGCTGGTAAATGTGTATTTCTTTCCGTTGATGGTGGTTTCAATGGCGGAGGTTGGGAAGGAGCCTGCAATGGATTGTCCGTGTGTTGTGTTGTGTCCACTGACTAAGAGAATTGGCTTCTTCGGCATGCCGCTTTGTTCTTTGCCATCGCGGATGGCAGTTAGTCCGCGAAGGGTGATGACTCGCACCATTTCACGGCGATAACTTGCCGAACTGCGCAAGTCGTCGATAGGTTTTGCGGATTTCACCGCCAACTCGGCGGCAGCAGCTATATTTTTATCGTTTAGTTTTTTGCCTGCCAGGAATTTTTCAGCTTTGGTGGCATGGGTGATGATCGGAGTCACTGCCCCGAGTGTGATCGAAGCCGATTTAACGGTATCAGACTTGAGATCCAGAATGATCGCGGCATTGACAAGAGAGATGGCTTGTGCCCGCCTCAATGCTAGTTTGATAAAAGTCCCGCGCTGGGTCTTGGTCAACGCTGGGAAGGAAATTTCCACCAACATTTCATCAGCTTGCATCACGGTCTTGCGAACGCCGGTATAGAATTTTTTTAGCGGAACGACGCGAGTCTTTTTTGCAGAAACCAAGGTTACTTTTGCGCCAAGTGCCATCAGCGGTGTGATGGTGTCGTTGGCAGGTGAAGCAGTGATGAGGTTGCCTGCGATTGTGCCGCGATTGCGGATCTGCGGTGCGCCCACTTCCCAGGCGGCACGTGCCAATGGATAGGCTCGTGCCCGAATAAGTTTTGAGGCGGCGCAGTCATTGTGGGTGACCAGCGCGCCGAGATGAATGACATCATCTTCATCGATTGTGATTTGATTTAATTTGGGGATGCGCGAAACATCGATCAGCGTGTCCACGCCTTTGCGAACGCCGCGCTCGAGTTCAAGGATGAGGTCTGTGCCCCCAGCTACAATGCGGGCACGTTCCTGTTTTTCAGCAAGGATGCGGGTGACTTCTTCAATTGAGAGTGCGTTGATGTATTCGTGCCACATAAAATTAATTGTAAGGGCGCAGCAACGCTGCGCCCTTACATATAAATTACCGACTGCCTGTTACAACTTCCGAGCGGCGCTCGAAGGTTTCAACAGCGAGGCGGGCAAGGGTGGTGATGTTCCGAATCGCAGCGGGCAGTGCGGTTTCATCGCCCATGCTTGCCTCTACATTGTCCAGCGCACTTTTCACCTGGTCGCCCAAGTCGAAAAATGCAGCATCGAACTGATAAATGGCTTCAAGCTCTTTCTCGTTGATCTTGACGGCATCGAACAGCCCGGAATATCCGCGTGCGGCTGTGCTGATCTTATCGATAAAAGTCCGCAATGCTAACGCGGCTTTTTCCATATCATCAACCGACGTGAACAGTCCGTTCGAAACCATCTCTGCCTGCAAGTTCGACGCACGCGACCACTGTTCTTCAAAGCGGCGCGCAACGGTTTCACGCAGGAGTTTATCTGCATCGCGGCGGTTCTGGCGTTCGATGTACCCGCTGAAACCGGGGATGAACGAAACCAACTTCTTAAACGGATCGATCTGACCTTTTACTTTTTCAAAAAAATCGCTCATGGGAGCCTCCTGCCTAGATATACGTGCATTTGTCCGATTTGTTTCTAACGTTAAACAATTATATCTTCTAATTCCAGTTATAATCAAGTTGTCATTTAGTCATCATTTTCTTTCAGGAGATTCCAATGTCAGACCCCGTAACACAATTACTCGCTCTCGTCGAGAACAGTATTTCCTTTGATGGAAATAAAGTCCAGGTTTTGGATGCTGCCAAGTTCAGAAAGAATGTCAGCAAATTGGTCGAACGTTCAGCGCTCGCCTCAGACGCCTCCGCGGGCTGGTCCCGTTTTCTGGTACGGGCTGCGGCACTCGAGCTGGGTGTGTACGCCGCTTCCATTCACGACCTTTACATGGCTCGCGGACGCGGTGATGCGCCTATGACCTTCACCACGCCTGCCTTCAACCTGCGCGCACTTTCACACCATGCCGCTCGAGCTATGTTCCGTGCCGCGAATAAGATCAACGCTGGTGCCTTCATCTTTGAGCTCGCTCGTTCTGAAATGAGCTACACCGACCAGCGCCCTTCGGAATATGCTACTAATATTCTCGGTGCTGCCGTCGCGGAAGGATTTGAAGGTCCCGTGTTCATTCAGGGCGACCACTTTCAGGTTTCCGCCAAAAAATATAAAGCCGACGCCGAAGTTGAACTGAAAGCCGTACGCGATCTTTCCATTGAAGCCATGGCTGCTGGTTTCTATAACATTGACGTGGATACTTCCACCCTGGTAGATATTCACCTGCCGACCGTTGAAGAACAGCAGGCATTGAATAGTCAGTTGTCGGCTGAACTCTCTGCTTTCATCCGCTCGAATGAGCCGGAAGGCGTGACCATTTCCATTGGTGGCGAGATCGGCGAAGTGGGTACAGAAAATTCAACCGAACCCGAACTCCGCGCTTATATGGATGCCTACAACGTGAATATGAAGAAACTTGCTCCGGGCAAGCCAGGCTTGAGCAAGATCAGCGTGCTCACCGGCACCTCACATGGCGGCACAGTCCTCCCCGATGGTTCGATTGCTGAAGTACACATTGCCTTTGATGTTTTGCGTGACCTCAGCCGCGTTGCCCGCAAGGAATACGGCATGGGCGGTACGGTTCAGCATGGTGCTTCCACCGTGCCGGAAGAGAACTTCAACAAGTTCGTTCAGAACGAAGCCATTGAAGTGCATCTTGCTACCAACTTTGCAACCATGTTCTTTGATAACATCCCTGCCGATTTCAAGCAGGAAATCTATGCCTGGTTAGACGTCAACTCGGCTGCGGACCGCAAACCCGGCATGACCGACGAACAGTTCTATTACAAGGTTCGCAAGAACGCGATTGGACCCTTCAAGGCAAAGTCATACGCTTTACCGGCTGAGTCATTGAATAAGCTTGGGGCAGCCTGGGAAGCGCAATTTGACAAGTTATTCAACCTGCTGGGCATGAAAGACACCAAGCAGTTCACGAATAAATACATCAAGCCTGTAAAGGTTGCACCCGTGCTTGCGGATTATGTCAAAGATGCGGTTGCCGCGGAAGATGTCAGCGACCTTTCTGATTAAATGCCAGTTTCTGATCAAGGCGTAACAAAGACTAGATATATGCTCATTCCCCGCACGGCGATCTTCGTCCGGCGCGGGGATGAGTATTTATTATTAAAAGGCGCTGCTACAAAGCGTTTATGGGCGGGTAAATATAATGGGCTGGGTGGGCATATAGAGCAAGGCGAAGATGTGCTTTCATCCGCAAGGCG
>JAFLCE010000112.1 GCA_017303655.1 Anaerolineae bacterium | reverse complement strand
CATGTATTAGGCACGCCGCCAGCGTTCATCCTGAGCCAGGATCAAACTCTCCGCAAAAAAATTTCACTCTTGCGAGTGTAAAAGTTACGGAATTGACTGGTTCGTCATTATTTTGTTTCCTATCACTATTCAGTTGTTAAGGTGCTTGCCATTTGAGCGAGCGATATTCTACTTGCTCTCATAACCGCCGTCAAGGTTTTTTTACAGACTAAAATACCGATGCTTTTTCTTTCGCATCGGCTCATCAGGCTGCAAAACCTAGTTGCTTTGTGTCTCTGATGTAAGACGGTTACTCAGTTGTCAATGATCTGTCTGGGAGACGAAATCTTTTGTTGTTACTGGCGAGGGAGAATTCTACTCGCGACCTTTTTTCTTGTCAAGGATTTTCGTTGAGCAATTTTGATATTTTCACATCAACTTGCAAAATCTACGTCGCCTTGACCTAAAGGTTTTTCAGTTGTCAGTGATTTGCCGTGAAGACGAAATCGTTTTTTATTACTGGCGAAGGAGAATTATATGCAACTGTAATTATTTGTCAATGAATCCAATGGGTTTTAACCTTAAAAAATCGGACCAATTTTTATATGGATTCATTGAACTTTATTTGCATACACCTCAATCAACTTGACCGCATTCATCACACCATCTTCGCCTCGTATCTCTTGACCTATTACCTGCGCACGCTCAAGAATAACATTTGACTCAGCCTCAGCAATGGCGTGGACCATCTTCTCCACTGACAGTTGATTCACATTAATGGCTTTTGGTGCCACACTGATGGCATGGACTCTACTTCCCCAGAATGGTTGATCTGCCATGAATGGCACAATCACTTGCGGAATGCCTGCACGCAAGCCAGCGGATGTTGTCCCTGCACCGCCATGATGAATAAGCATCGTGCATTTTGGCAACAACCAATCATGTGGCGCGGACTCAAGATACAGCAAATCTTTTGCCGTTTCTCGTTTCGCACTCCCCCACCCCGATAAGATAATGCCGCGATTGTTTGTTCGCTTCAATGATTCGCGAATGACCATATCAATCTTTTCGGCATTCTTATTAACCATGCTTCCGAATGAAATACAAACAGGTGGTCTACCTGCCTCTAAAAAATCTTTCAATTCATTCGGTGGTATGTAGGAATTGTTATATGGAAAGAAATAATAACCAGTGACATGCACGCGCGAATCCCAGTCGCTTGAGGGTGGGATCAGGCTTGGAGACCAGGCACACAGGATCGGCGTCCGGAGGTGAGGCGTGAAATCTTTGAAAGGAGAATAAAGCTTTCGCTTGGGTAATCCCGCTCGGCGGCGGACTTGTTCAAATCCTAAAGATGAAGTTAGTTCGGTGATTTTTATAGAGGCTGTGTGTGTCAGTCTATTCAAAAAGCGACTTCGCAAATCTGGCAAAGAGATGTTGGGGTAATCGCCGGTAGGCGTGAACATGGGAAAGGTTTGGATGTGAATATCGGGGATATTCTTTTCGCGGGCGAGGGTGTGCGCGCCAACCGCATGCGCGAAGGTGTGGATGATAAGGTCTGCATCGCGGCAGGCTTCGTCGGTTTGACGCATGATATCTGCGCCAATATCAATTGCATGAGACATCATTTCATTTACGAGTTTGAAGAAGTTATAGCCCGCATCATTAAGGCGACGACTGAGTTCTTCGGGGTCACCCGCGAGTGGAAAGAATGTGATTCCATACTCTTCAACTAGGTTCTTGAAACGCGCTGGCGCGGCGAGAATGACTTTATGCCCGCGAGCCATTAAGCCGAGGGATAAAGGTAAAAACGGTTGAACGTCGCCGCGAGAGCCGAAGGTGAGAATGGTGATATTCATTTTTAAAACGTAGGGGCGACCTTCACGGTCGCCCACATTAGTTCATTTCGTGTCTGCCAGACAAGGCTCGCAGCAAGGTATTTTGATCGGCATATTCCAAGTCGCCGCCAACGGGGAGACCGCGCGCGAGGCGGGTAACTTTGACGCCTATTGGCTCAAGGACTTGGCGAAGATAAAGCGCTGTTGCGTCACCTTCCATGCTGGGATTGGTAGCGACGATGACCTCCCCCACTCCCCCACGTGCTACCCGCTCGGCGAGTTGTTTGATCTTCAAATCGTCGGGACCAATGCCTTCGATGGGAGATAAAACTCCCTGCAAGACGTGATATTTGCCTTGAAAACCGCCGGTGCGCTCGAGGGCTAGGACATCTAAGGCTTCTTCGACGACGCAGATCAGAGATGCATCGCGCTTTTGAGATTCGCAAATCTCACAGCGTTCACGCCCCGCGTCGGTGATGTTGAAACACTCCGAGCAAAAGGCGGTATTGGCTTTGAGATTCGCCAGTGCTGTGGACAGATCTTGTGCAACTTCATCGGAAGCGCGCAAGAGGAAGAATGCCAAACGAGATGCGGATTTCGGTCCGATGCCGGGGAGGCGTTCGAGGGCGGTGACGAGGGATTGAATGGATTCGGGTAAGAGCATGGTGATAAGTATACAAGTAGACAGGTACACAAGTAAAGAAAGATGCTGATTTTCTTGATACTTGTCTACTTGTTTCCTTGCCTACTTCCTAGAAGGGCATCCCGCCCGCGAGCGGACCCATCAACTTTTCTTGCAAGGCGCGGGATTCGTCCAATGCCATATTGACAGCAGACAAGACCATGTCTTGTAGCATTTCGGGGTCTGCATCCTTGAGGAATTCGGGCGAAATCTCAACGGATTTGCATTTCTGGTCGCCGGTCATGGTGACCTTGATCGCGCCGCCGCCCGCCGTTGCGGACACGGTCTCTTCGGCGAGTTTCGCCTGCGCTTCTTCCATTTGCTTTTGCAGCTTTTGAATTTGCTGCATCATTCCGCCCTGTCCCCCGCCCATGGCGGGTCCTTTGTTAAATCCTTTAGCCATAAATTAGTCTCCTAGTTGAGTAGTTACATAGTTAAGTAGTTGGTGGTCAATCCCACCAAGCAGAAAGAATAACATGCGAAGTGTCTTCTATTTCATTCGTACCAAGCAAATCCATTGCTTCTTCCCCGCCAATCCATTGTGTTTCATCAGCATGGAATTGTTCTTTCATAATTTCTTCCAGTTTGAAGTGATAGCCATCTTCGGGATAAATATAAAGAGTATCTGCGTGCCAGTTTCCATTTGCCATATCACGGAGGGAAATAAAATCCAAAGGCAATAAAACTGACCGCCACATTTTATGGTTTTCTCTCAGCCATTCAGCAATAGCCTTGCCGTTAAATGAATTGAAGTTCGTCCTGGCAATAACTTCTAACTGGAAATTCTGCGCTTCACTGATTTTCTTCTCCACTTGCTGAAGCACAGGGCTGATCGTAAATTCAATTTTTACATTTTTCTTTTTTCCACTATTATTCGATGTCGCCATAATCAACCTCAATCTCCAATTACCGCGCTTCACTCATCCATATCCACAATCTCGCCACCATGTTGGATCGCAGCGGCGACCATGCCGTCTTGGGAAACATGCGTGGGGAGTTTGCCTTTGGCATTGTTGACCACACAGCGCACGGACAAATCCACATGGAAGTGGTCTTTTATGAGGCGCTGGATGGTTTCGATCTGGTCAGGTTTGTTGAGTTTCTCGACGAGCACGTCACTTGCCATGCCGAGGATGAGGGTCTTGCCTTGCACGTCGATATTCCGGACGGAGTTCATCAAACCGGAAAGGGTCGCATTGGTTTTTGGAAGGGTGGCGATGAGCGGCTTCCATGCTTTGACGATGTCGTTTGAATTAATTGCGGGAGTTTCAACAACGGGCTGCGGCTCGCTCTTAACCTCAGGCTTGGATTCTGCTACGGGAGCGGATACAGGCTTCGGCTTGGGTTGAGGCGTCGCGGCGACTTGGTGAGATTCCGCTGGAGCGTCGATCACTTCCGCGAGGGCGAGTTCCAAGCTCAAAGAGGGCTGCCAGCCGCCGCGTAAATCCACAGCAGCATTGTTGAAGATTTTCATCATGCGTAGCACATCGGTCGACGTGAATGCTTTGCCGTGCGCTTCCATTTGAGTTTTGACTTCACGCGTAGCTTCGACTTGCTCGGCGTTGCCCATTTGAATGAGCATGAGACCGCGGGTGTATTCAACGAGTTGACGCGCGAGCGAGCGCAGATCAGCGCCTGAGTCGAGGGCTTTATGAATAGTTTCGAGACCGCGCGCGGGCTGATGGTCGAGGACCGAGTTGATGACATCGAGAACGGTTTGGCTGGTGGCGGTGCCAAGGACTTGCTGCGCGAGGGCAAGCGTGATCTTCGTACCCGTGGAAGAAAGTTGGTCGAGGAGAGATTGCGCGTCACGTATGCCCCCTGCTGACTGACGGGCAATGAGCGTGAGCGCTTCTTCGTCGGCTTGGATGTTTTCGGTTGCGGCGATCTCTTTGAGATTTTTGACGATCTCATCGATGGGTACGCGGCGGAATTCATGACGTTGGCAACGAGATAAAACCGTAGCCGGGATTTTGTGAATTTCGGTGGTGGCTAAAACAAAGATAGCATGCGGAGGCGGTTCTTCAAGTGTTTTGAGCAGAGCATTGAACGCGCCGCCCGAGAGCATGTGAACTTCGTCGATGACATAGACTTTGTATTTGCCCTGCGAAGGCGAGAAGTTGATCTTTTCGCGCAAGTCACGGACATCGTCCACGCCGTTATTGGAGGCGGCGTCGATCTCGATCATGTCCATAAAGCGGTTTTCGTTGACGGCTTTGCAGTGGTCACATTCGTTGCATGGACGTTTTGTGGGGTCTTCGTTGAGACAGTTGACCGCCTTCGCCAGCAAACGTGCGACGGTGGTCTTGCCCGTTCCGCGCGGACCAGCGAAAAGGTAGGCGTGACCGACTCGGTCTGCCTTGATGGAGTTGGTCAACGTCTGGATGACGTGGTCTTGTCCGATGACGGTGTCCCATTGTTTGGGACGGTACTTGCGGTAGAGGGCTTGGGTCATGTTTAGGTTTCAGGTTTTAGATAGTGATTAGAATGTTTGAATCATAGCACAAAATAATCTGCTATCAGCGGGTCATGGAAAGTTGGCAAGAAGGAAATCGTCGAAGGAAATGTCGGTTTTGGTGGCTTGTTCTGCGCTCCAGATAAACACCCCTACCCTACCCGAAGTATAGGTTGTATCGGTGACCGTGTCGATCTGTTGACCATCGACATATAGGGTCAATATACCATCTCCGCAGACTGCTTCAACATGATAGGAAGGAGCATTCAGGTCAATCAAACTTGAATATCCCCATTGCCCATTGTTTGTGATGAAGTTTTCCAGTTTACCAGAATCTACCCGGGCAATGGCGTATTGTCCGGCAGGTGTGATCCCGAAGTAATAGAAAGATTGCCCATCCGTCTGTTGGTTGCAAAACAGCCCAAATACTGTGTATTGATCTGTATCATTGTTAATAACCGTGGTTTCAAGATACACATCCCGGTAGGCAATGGAATTCGGCGAGCTCCATACGAACCAGTTACGTTTCGAAATGACCATCCGTAGGGCTTCATTGTCCAAATACACGGAGCTGTTCTCATCGTCAACAACGCCCCAGGTTGAGGTTGCCGCCGAAAAATCTTCCTCTAAAATCAGTTCTCCGGGAACAATTGGTATCTGGTTTGGAGAAGACACATCCGCGGTTGGGGATGATGAGCGGTTGAAAAATTGTGAGGCAACTCCCAGACCTCCCATTGCCGAAATCGCAAGACACATCAAAACGACGCATCCGATCCCATAGAGGATCATGGACCTTCCAGACTTGGAAACTGCTTGGTTAGATGAGGCAGGCTTTCCTTGAGTCTGAACCGCGGGTTGGAATCCTGTTTGAGATGGCGCAGGAGATACGTCTTCGCCTTTTAGTGCTCGCTTCCAAGCAGAGGCAAATTCAGTTGTGTTTGAAAAACGATCTGTTGTTTCTTTTGCCAATGCTTTTAGCAAAACCTGCTCTACGGCTGGAGAAATCTCAGGGTTGACGAGCGAAGGCATTGGCAGGGGTTCGCTAAGATGTTTGATGATTACGCCCAACGGGGTATCGGCAACAAAGGGAACCTGCCCGGTAACCATTTCGTACAACATGACTCCCAATGAGTAAATATCTGTCCGTTGGTCTATTGGCAGTGCAGATGCTTGTTCAGGGCTGATGTATGTGGGTGTGCCCATGACAGCAGAGGTCTGTGTGAGGCTTGGAGATGCACTTTCAAGGATCTTGGCGATCCCAAAATCTGTGAGAAATAGATTCCCGTTTGCATCTACGAGAACATTGGCAGGCTTGAGGTCACGATGAACGACGCCTTGGGCATGTGCATACCCGAGCGCATCGGTAAGTTGAATAAAAATACGATCTACTTCATCCAGTGATAGTGTTTCTGAGATCAATTTGTCTTTCAATGTCCCCGTATCCAGATACCGCATGGCAAAATATACGACCCCATTTTCCTCACCATAGTCAAAGACCGGGAGAATATGTGGGTGCTCTAGCCTGGCAATGATGCGGGCTTCCTGTTGGAACCGTTTTACGAATTCATCATTTTTTGCCAATTCCAAGGGGAGAACCTTGATCGCCACATATCGATCCATGGAGGTTTGATGCGCTTTGTAGACAGTTGCCATGCCCCCTTCACCCACTTGCTCAATAATGCGGTATGCGCCGAGCATTTGCCCGGGCTGAAGTTGTTCCATTTTTATGCTCCTGCCACCAGTAAATTACGGAACACGATAAACAGCTCTCAAATTGCCTTGCGAATCAAATAAACGTGCTTCTTCCCCAGAACTCCAAACAGCTTCGCCTATGCCCCAGTACAGGTCAATGACGGTATCTGTACCGACGATTGTGTGAACTTGCACGGCTCCGCTCGGATACAAAGTGACATTGGGGAAGGTATAGGTGTTGCCACTACCATCTTTGAGCTGCCAGGAGGTTATATCCAGCTCGCCTTCGCCTTCAAACTTAATGATAACGACCTCGGAGGTCAGCACGCCAGAGCCAATTACACTACTGATCTTCACGGGGATATCGGTTTGCAGATCTGCGCTTGCGGCAGGAGCGGATGAGTCACCGCTCACGGGGGCTACTTGCGCCACAGCAGGCTGGGTAACGGCGCGAGAATTACGGTCATACCAGAACAAAATTCCCCCCGTCACGCTCGCCGAGACGAAGACATTCAACAGCAGGTATTGGATGAGTTTACGGCGATCCATCGTGTTCGAATCATAGCACAGATTTTCACTGTGCCGCTATTTTTTTCATGGAGATCGCAACCCAGTCCTTGATTTGACGGACTTCGCCTCGCTTCAACCCTTTGGCTTGACCAGCCTCTATGACACTTTCTGCCTGATGTGCGAGAATCCCACTTAAGATGATCTCTCCATTAGGCTCGATCAAGTCTGCCAGCCCTGCATCAAAGAGACGGATGAGTACCGGCGCGAGGATATTCGCCACCACTAGCGGCGCGGACTTGAACGCGAATTGTCCGGACAGCACCTCGGTCACGGAACCCTGCCCGAGCAGTAGTTCCTCCCCCACTTCGTTGACATCCGCGTTCTCACGTGAGTTCTTGACGGACTCAATGTCAATGTCCACGCCGAGGACGGTCTTTGCGCCAAGCTTGAGCGCGGCAATGGAGAGAATCCCTGAGCCACAGCCGACATCAATAACAGTGGAATATGGTGAATGATTTGCAGATATTTCCATAAGTTCGAGGCAAAGTTGTGTAGTTGGATGTGTCCCCGTGCCGAACGCCATGCCGGGGTCGATCTTGATGGGAATTCGTTTCGGGTCTGGCGACTCAAGCCAGGCGGGGAGTATCAAGAGTCCCTCACCTATGAGGATCGGCTTGTAGTGCTGCTTCCAGGCTTCCATCCAGTTTTGATCCGCGATCTGCTTGTAGGTGGGAGACGGTACCGGTGTGATCATCCCCAAATAATAGAGCGACTCTTCTATCTTCTGTCGCGTATCTTCGAGTTGGTCATTCACTTCCAAATAGGCACGGACAGTGATGGGACCCGTCGCCGTGCCTTCATCTTCATCATTCACAAAACGGACGCCTTGCTCGGTCATCACGCCGTTCGGCGCAAAACGCGCCAGCACATCCGCAACAGATTCGGCGAGTTCGCCGTCCACAGTCAAAGAAACTTCAAGCCAGTTCATGTTTATATCTTCCTATTCTCGAATTCTTGATAACTCAGGTCTTTGATATTTGGGTTCACAATATAGGCAAGATAATTCACCTCGCCAGAAAATTCAAGCATGTTCTTCAACCTTATGCGAATTGCTTTACGCTCGACCAAGTTCAATGCTTCTTCTCGGTTGACCCATTTCACTTCAACACTTTCATCGCTTGTCTTTGGGTCACCAGATATATATTCACATAAAAAATCCATATTGACAATTGGTGGTTTGCCGATATTTGAATAAATGCCGATCAAGGATTTTGTTTTCACCACAACACCGGTCTCTTCATACACTTCCCGTTCCAATCCTTGCGGAAGCGTCTCCCCTTCTTCGATCTGTCCGCCGGGAAATTCCCAATCTCCATATCGCGGGCTTTTCAATAATAAAACTTGGTTTTCGCTATTGACGACAAAACCACCT
Source organism: Anaerolineae bacterium (assembly GCA_017303655.1). Classification (GTDB taxonomy): domain Bacteria; phylum Chloroflexota; class Anaerolineae; order Anaerolineales; family Villigracilaceae; genus Villigracilis. The sequence goes on along the minus strand of JAFLCE010000112.1, from coordinate 4,310 downwards.
GCTGCCATGATATGAACTGGGTACTTTCTTCCTTCCACGCTTATCTCCAAATTAAGTGTCCAACGGCTCGACCAAGCCAAACCGCGAGTAGTCCAAGGATCACATTCGCGCCAACATTCGCCACGGCGTTCATCACAAAATCCTGTCGAAAGAGATTGACCGTGTCATTACCAAAGGACGAAAAGGTGGTAAACCCGCCCAATACGCCAATGACTAAAAATGCGCGCGACTCATTCGAGAAGGTGCCGTATTTGTCACCAAACTGAGCCAATAGACCAATGACAAAACAGCCAATCACATTGACTGCCAATATACCAAACGGAAAGTCCATCCGATTCGTTGATTGTTGTACCCATCCGCTGAGAAGGTAGCGTAGCACTGAGCCAATAAATCCGCCCGCGCCGACTAAAAGAATATTTGTCATTTAATTTCTTCCACTGCCCAATGGATTAAATCCTTCTCCGCAAACAACATCACCGGCAGCTCATTTACATCGAAATACTTCATCTCCGAGATTTCATGCGAGGGTTTGAACTCACCGCCCGTTATTTTACACAGATATGTGATTCCAAGATGCGGAAATTCTCTCGCGCTCGCCACTCTTAACAGCCGGATCACTTCAATTTGCATCCCCGCTTCTTCTTGAAATTCACGGGCAACTGCTTCAATAGGTTGCTCCTTATATTCCAGCGCCCCACCGGGAATCCCCCACTCATATTTTCGGTAGGTATGTTTGAAAAGCAAAACCCTGCCTTGTTCATCGAAGATTAGTGATGACACACCTGCATTGAATTTCGGTTGGATCAGTCGTGTGACAACAACATGCACCCACATAGGCAGCAAGCGCCAGAGGCGCATAAGAACTTTCAGCATAGTGAAAGCATTATAAATGTAATTGAAAGGGAGTGGTTTGTTGACCACTCCCTTTCAATTATTTTTCTTCAAGTACTCTATTGGCTTGTTCATGATTTAATTTTGTAATCTCATCAATGAATTCTGAAATTAAAAAAAGTTCCGAATCAGAATATTTATTTAGAAACTTCATTAATGCTGACATATAGTCATCATATAGACCTTCAACAGTCTTGGTATCTTGTGGACCTGGATGAATAAAAATGCGGCGTCTGTCATTTGGATCGGGTACACGTTTTGCCCACCCAGCTTTTTCCAAGCGGTCAACAATTCCAGTGATCGCCCCTGTAGTTAATCCGGTCAGCTCTGCAAGTTTCCCTGCGCTCATGGGTCCCATTCGAACCAAGAGTTCAGCACTGCGAAGCTCATTTACCCCCATCCCAATCCTTTGAGCAATAGAGGTCGCAGATAAAACAGCGGAGGTATTGAAATTTCGTAAGGCTCCATCTAGGTCTCGTACAATCTGAACTCGATTCTTTGTAGGTCTTGACATTTTCTCTATTTTCCCTTACAGTTAATTATCTTACATGTAAGATAATTAAGAATGAGATACTTTACAGTCAATTATATCATCACAAAGGAGAAAAAATGATTCTTATAACAGGCTCGACAGGAAATGTAGGAAAATACTTGGTTCCAAATCTGTTAAAAACAGGTGCAAATGTGAGGGTGCTGGTCCGTGATAGAAAAAAAGCAGAGGTTTTTGGTGAAAAGGTTAGTGTTGCAGTTGGGGATTTGGATAAACCGGAAACCCTCCTCCCTGCAATGCAGGATATCACGAAAATATATATTGTCACACCGGATACTAAACAGGTGAGCAATCTACTTCAAGCTGCCAAACAAAATGGAGTTAAACATGTTGTGAAGCAGTCAACGATTGAAGCCGGGCGCTCCCTAGGTCCAGGTAAATGGCATCGACAACAGGAAGAATTAATAAAATCCATGAAGTTCCAATGGACATTTCTGCGTCCGACTATGATGATGGTCAATACGATAGACTGGTGGAAAGAAACCATTAAACAACAAAATGCTGTCTATTTCCCTGGCGGTAAAGCAAAGGTTCCTGCTGTAGCCTCTCAAGATATTGCAGCCGTCGCATGTAAAGCCTTGACTGAACCGGGACATGAAGGAAAAATCTACGATATTACCGGTCCAGAGGCACTAAGTATTGAAGAGATGGTCAATACTCTTTCAAAAAACCTGAATAAATCCATCAAGTATGTAGATGTTCCCATTTTGGCGGCAGGTATGAGCTTGATCCAATTCGGATTACCCCTTTATGTCATAAATGGATTAATGCATACCCTGAGGGCGCTCAGGCATAGTGAGTATGAATATATTACTTATGCCGTTGAACACATTGGTGGGGTTAAGGGAAAGACATATTCCCAATGGTGTACAGAAAATAAATCAGCGTTCCAATAACAAAAAATCGAGCGGACATTCCATCCGCTCGATTCTGCATTCATTATTCTGCCTTCTGCATTCCCCTACCCGCCCAACGTCTCATTCAACCAATCCAGGAAGCCCTTCTCCTGCGGTTTGACCGTCGTCCCCAAACTCTCCGCCAACTTCTCAAAGAGTTCCTTCTGTTCTTTCGTCAACTTAGTGGGAATCGCAACATTCACGATCACGATCTCATCGCCGCGTTGATTCTTACTGCGGACGTGTGGAACACCTTTACCACGAACATGGAAGACTTTCCCCGGCTGCGTACCAGCAGGGATCTTTAACTTATCGTCGCCATCCAGGGTTGGGATGGTCACTTCCGCGCCCAAGACCGCCTGTGCAATATTGATATCAAGATTGAGAATTACATCCTGGTCGCGGCGCTTGAAGAACTTATGCGGCTTCACATCCAACACGAGGAACAAGCTGCCCTGCGGACCACCATTCTCGCCGGGTGCCCCTTCCCCATTCAAACGGATCTGCGTGCCAACGTCCACACCGGCGGGGATTTGCACCTTCTTCTTAACCTTCTTGCGTTCCAAGCCAGCACCGCGGCAAGTAGTACAAGGCGAAGCAATCGTCTCACCACGTCCATTACACGTTGGGCATGGAGCCGTCTGCACCATCTGACCTAAAAAGGTCTGACGCACCTGACGTACTTCGCCCTGCCCGTTACAAGTCGTGCATCTTAATGGAGTTGTGCCCGGCTCGGCTCCCTTGCCGCTACAACGCGAACAAGTCTCATCCCGTGAGAACTCGATATCTTTCTCAACACCGAAGACCGCCTCCTCAAAGGTAAGCGAAACTTGCATTTGTAGATCCCGCCCACGGCGCGGAGAGCGGCGCGAACGTCCACCAGTTGAGAATCCAAACCCGTTAAATAAATCTTCAAAAATATCGCCGAAGCCAGAGAAGTCCTGATATCCCTGCCCGCCGCCCGCGCCGCCGACGCCCGCCTTGCCAAAACGGTCGTAACGCGCACGCTTATCAGAATCAGAAAGCACGCCATACGCCTCGTTAAGTTCCTTGAACTTTTCTTCGGCATCTGGTTCTTTATTTACATCCGGGTGATATTTACGCGCGAGGCCGCGGAACGCGGCTTTGATCTCGTCATCGCTCGCGCTCTTGCCCACGCCTAAAATTTCGTAATAGTCTCGGTTTGACATGCGTTTCCACGTTTACAAGATAGAAGGTTCGAACGTTTAAACATTCAAACCTTCCAACTTATGAACTACTCCTTAACTTCCCCATCCACCACATCAGGTCCCGCCTCGGATGAAGGACCCGCTTCGCCCCCCGCCGACGGTTGCCCCTGCTCATACACACTGGCGCCAATCTTTTGGATGGTCTGACCCAAAGCTTCGACTGTGGCTTTGATCTTCTCTACATCTTCGCCTTTCGCCGCTTCCTTAACCTCGGCGCTTTTCGCCTCGACCTCAGCCTTGATCTCCGCCGGGACCTTATCGCCCAAATCGCGCAGTGCCTTCTCACCTGCATAGACGGTGTTATCAGCATTGTTACGCGCTTCGATCAAATCCTTGCGCTTGCGATCTTCTTCGGCATGTGCCTCAGCATCCTTGCGCATCTTTTCGATTTCGGCTTCATTCAAACCAGAGGAAGCCGTAATGGTAATGTGCTGTGCCTTTCCAGTCGCCTTATCCTGCGCGCTGACTTTGAGAATGCCGTTCGCATCTACATCGAAGGTCACTTCGATCTGCGGAACACCGCGCGGAGAAGGAGGAATGCCATCAAGGATGAACTTGCCCAGCGATTTATTATCGTTTGCCATTGGGCGCTCGCCCTGCAAGACATGGATTTCTACTTGGGTCTGGCTATCTGCCGCAGTGGAGAACACTTGTGAACGACGAGTAGGAATAGTTGTATTACGTTCGATCTGAGCCGTAGCAACACCGCCAAGAGTTTCAATAGCGAGGGTCAGCGGAGTCACA